>NZ_JAGGOK010000025.1 GCF_018614615.1 Streptomyces sp. ISL-100
CGCGCCGTGGCGTCTCCTCGGACGCCGAACGTTCGGGTACTGCGTTGTTCCTTCGGGCTTGTTGCGTTCGGCGCCCTGCGGGGAGCGCCCCGGCACGTCCCCTCCTGGCACCGTGTTTCGCGTCGCGGGGCTGGGGTCGTCGAGTGCCCCTGTCGGGTGGGCGGGGGCGTCCGTCATGCCCTCTCCTCGGACGGCGCCAGGGCCCACCACGCGGCCAGGCCCAGGATGATTCCGGTGAGGACGGTCGAGGGGCCGCCGATGTCGGCGTAGAGGAAGTCGACCGTCTGCCAGGTTGCGAGGCCTACTGCCGCCAGGCCGCAGTCCGCTGCTGTTGTGGAGGATTTGGTCAGTCTGCGTAGAGCCGCCAGGAGGATCGCCGCCCAGCCGGCCAGGAATGCGGTGAGGCCGATCAGGCCCTGTTCGCTGAGGATCAGGAGATACATGTTGTGCGGGGAGAGCAGGGCTTGTTTGTGGAAGGTCTGGCCCGCTCCCGCGGTGTCGCTGCCTGAGGAGAGAGCGATCGACGCGTGAGCGTCACGGTGGGCGGGGAAGCCCTTGATGCCTACTCCGGTGGCGGGGCGCTCCTGCCACATGCTCACCGCGGCGGTCCACATCGTGTAGCGGTCGGTGACCGAACGGTCGGGCGCTTCGGTCACCTCCGTGATGCTGGTGAGGCGTTTGGAGATCATCTCGGAGCCGATGCCGAAGCCGCCTACGAGGATGACCGAGGCTGCTGTGAGGGTGGTCAGGGCTCGTACTGCCTGGCGCCGGCCCGTGAGGAAGATCATGGCAAAGGCTGCGGCGAGGGTGGCGATCCAGGCTCCTCGGCTGAAGGAGAGCGCCAGGGGGATGGTCAGCGCTGCTGCTGTGGCGATCGCGCAGGGGCGCAGGCATGGGTGAGCGTTCTCGGGTGGGCGCAGTGCGAGGGCCAGGGCCGCCAGGAGGCCGTAGGAGACCACCGTGGCCATTCCCATGACGTCGGTGGCGCCGAAGGTGCCTACTGCTCTGATGTCCTCGCCCATGTACGACGCGCCTGTGTTGGTCGCGTACTGGTAGACCCCTGTGGCTCCTTGGGTTACGGCGAGGGCGATCAGCGCTGTGGTGATGATGCGGAAGTGGTTGGGGGTGCGGAGGAGGAGGACCACCGCTGTGGGGACCAGGACGAAGACCTGGAGGTAGCGGACGAATCCGGTGAGGGCGGCTGTGGGGTCCGTGGCTGTTGCCGTCGCCACGGCGATGGCAACGGCGGGCAGGCCCAGGACCAGCGCGGCGGCGGGGGTCAGTGGGCGTCGGCGTCTGTGCAGCACCTGGGCGAGGGCTGTGAGCACCAGGGCGCAGGAGGCGAGGTCCGCCGGTGTGACGTTCGCGGAGGTGTCTGCTCCTGCGGTTTGGATCGGCGCTGCCAGCAGCAGCACCGTCGCGATCAGGGGCAGGAGGGGCAGTCGGTCGACGCGCAGGTGCGGTAGCGGTGTGGTCCACACGGCCGTCATGCTCAGCTGCCTCCGAGCCGGAACAGGGAAGCGGCGGTGCGCATGAGGATGCACACGTCCTGCCAGAGCGACCAGGTCTCGATGTAGAGGTTGTCGAAGCGGGCGCGGTCCTCGATCGAGGTGTCGCCGCGCAGTCCGTTCACCTGGGCCAGGCCGGTGATGCCCACGGGCATGCGGTGGCGGGCCTGGTAGCCGGGGTAGGCGTGGCTGAATTTCGACACGAAGTACGGGCGTTCCGGGCGGGGGCCCACCAGGCTCATGTCGCCGCGCAGGACGTTCCAGAGCTGGGGAAGTTCGTCCAGAGACGTACGGCGGAGGATGTTGCCCGTGGCGCTCATACGGCGGTCCATGGCCACGCTCCAGCGCGTGGCGGACTCGTGCTCGTCGGCCGGGCTGAGCGTACGGAATTTGAGCAGCGTGAAGGGGCGGCCGTCGCGGCCGATGCGCTCCTGGCGGAAGATGACGCCGGGCCCGTCGGAGAGACGTACGGCCAGGGCGCAGGCCGCCATCACCGGCGCTGCCGCGAGCAGGGCCACCACGGCGACAAAGGCGTCCATCGCTCTCTTGGCCGCGTGTGCCACTGGTCTGTGGAGTCGGGTGTGGAGCGGTTGTACGGCGAAACCCCAGAGGTGGTCGGGGTGGTGCGGCGGGGTATGGCCGTCCACCCGCCAGAGGCGGCAGTCGTGCTCAGTGAGGAGCGCGACGAGCGCTGTCGCGTCGGGGACCTGCTCGGGCGGGTGGGTGAAGACGGCGTGGCGTACGGAGTTCTGGATGACCGCGCGGCTGACGTCCTCAAGGGTGGCGAGGACAGGGAGTGTTTCGGTACGGGTGGCGTCCGTGGGTGAGGCGTCGATTCTGCCGACCGGGCGCAGTCCGTACTCGGGCCGGTCGTGCAGGGCCGCCGTGACCTGCTGGGCCACCGGGTTGTGGCCGACGATCAGTGCCGTCTGCGGGCGGCGGGCCGCCGTCCTTCGGCGGGTCCGGTAGACCAGGGCGCGGGAGGTACAGGTGAGGGTTGTCTGTGTGGCGGTCGCGAGGGCGATCGTTGCATAGGTGACTGTGTGCTCCGGGGCGTACGCGTCGAGGGCCTCTGCTGTGGCGTACCACTGGATCAGGGCGAGGACGAGGAGTGGGGGGAGTTCGGTCAGCGCTGACGGGGACAGACGTGCGCCGTAAAGGCCGCGGTACGTGTGCAGCGCCAGCATGAGTGTCGCGAGCGGGGCGAACACCATGGCCGGCCACGGCATCAGGGCCAGGGTGAGCGCCAACGCGAGGGCATCGGCGGCAAGGAGGCCCGCGACGGGGCCGCGCCGGCGGATGCTCCGTGGGGCGAGGGGTACGGGGCGGCGGCCGGTGGCGGTGCGTGGCGGGTGGACGGATGGAGCCGTGAGCGGTACGGCCGTGGCCTGGGCGGTGTTGGGCGCGAACGCACTCTCCGTCGTCATCGCTCGGTGCCCCTCCTCGTCATGGGTCGGTGCAGGCTGAGAAGTTCCCGATAGAGGCCACAGACAGCTGCGGCGGTATCCCGTACGTCGCGGGTCGACCGGGTGTGGCTTTGCGCCGCACGGCCCAGGGCGTCCCGGAGACCGGGGTTGTTCAGCAGCTGGGTGAGCGCCGCCCCCAGGGCCGCCGGGTCCTCGGGCGGTACGAGGCAGTGGGCTTCGTGGCCGGGCGGCAGGCTCTCTCTGGCTCCGGCGACGTCGGTGAGCACGACCGGCCTGCCGCAGGCCATGGCTTCGAGCGGAGCAAGGGCCATGCCTTCCCAGCGGGACGGGAGGACCACGATGTCGGCCGCGTGGAACCAGGGGCGGGGGTCGCGGATCGCGCCGGCGAAGAGCACGCCCGGGGGCGGGTTCGACATCAGCCGGTCGCGGTCCGGGCCGTCGCCGACCAGGACCAGCGTGGCGCCGGGTACCGCCGGGGCGACCTGTTGCCAGGCCCGCAGCAGAATGTCCTGGCCCTTCTGGCGGCACAGGCGGCCTACGCAGAGCACCAGCGGGGTTCCGGCGGCCATCCCGGTCAGCAGGGGCAGGGCGGCGCGGGCGGGGGCCCGGCTCGCGCCTTCGTCGGGGCGGAAGTGGCGGAGGTCGATGCCGTTGCGGATCACCGACCAGCGGGCGGCGATGCCGGCCTCCTCGCCTGTTTTGCGTTCGGTCTCGCTGACGCACAGGGTCCTTGAGCTCCAACGGGTCCCGTACTGCTCCCATTTGAGGGCGAGTGCCGCCTCGCGGCCCTGAACGGCTTCGAAGGACCAGGCGTGCGGCTGGAACACCGTCGGCACCCGGCCGCGTACGGCAAGCCTGCCCGCGAGCCCGGCCTTGGCGCTGTGGGCGTGCACGACATGAGGGCGGCTCTGGCGGATCAGCCTTGCCGCGGTCATGACTTCGCCGGCCAGGGTGGGACCGGGAGCGCGTACGGCAGGCCAGGTGTGTACGTACGCTCCCGCCTCGGCAGCCTCAGTGGCCAGCGCTCCGCCCGGCGGGCAGGCGACAACGGTTCGAAGGCCCTCGCGCGTCTGCGCTCTGACGAGATCGGTGACAACGCGCGCGACTCCCCCTTCCACCGGTTGAACAAGGTGAAAAACCGTCAGTTGGCTCTGCCCGGCCCAACTTCTTTGCAGCACGTGCGGCTCCTGACCGAGAAAGCAACCGCGGATTTCGGCTGTGAAACAACGCGACAAAAGCAGGAGTGAATTTTGTCAGACAGCCAGTTGGAAAATCACGCTTGGACTCGCCTATTGGGCCGTTTGGAGCCTTTGCGACGGGGCAGTCCTTCGGCGGCATTGACTTGCATGACGGGCCTTCTCCGCTTTTGCGGAAATAACCCATCGGGTGATCGCGCCGCAGAATTACTCTCCGGTAATTCGCTGCTGGCCTCAGGCCCTAGGCGACGTCGCTGAGGCCCACCAGACGCAGCAGCATCAGCAGGTCCTGGCGGGCGCCGCACAGCCGCAGCCGGCAGCCGGCCCTGCGGGCGGTGAGCCGCAGGCGGGCCAGGGCCTCGACGGCGGTGAGATCCGGGTGGGTCAGACCGGTGACGTCACAGATGACCTCGGTGGCCCCGGAGTCGTACAGCAGGTTGTCGAGTTCGTCGCACAGACGAGGGACGTCGGCAGGGTTCACCCGGCCGACGACGACGAGAACGGTCGGCATCGTGGCATCCACATCAGGGAGACCGGGGCCACGGGCGTAACTCATCGGTGGACGACGTGACGAGAAGAGCGGGACCGGTCCCGCTCTTCTCGTTCACGTCCTTACGTGTCAGGCGATACGGCCCAGCACGATCGGGTTCGGGGTGAACTCGGTGCCATCGGGGGCCGTGAGGACCCCGCCGTTCAGTGCTTCGAGGGCGTACTCGAACTTCTCCGGGGTGTCCGTGTGCAGGGTCATCAGGCGCTGGCCCGCGGTGACCTTGTCGCCCGGCTTGGCGTGGAGTTCGATGCCCGCGCCCGCCTGGACCTGGTCCTCCTTGCGCGCGCGGCCGGCGCCGAGGCGCCAGGCGGCGACGCCCACGGCGTACGCGTCGAGGGTGGTGAGGACGCCGGACTCCGAGGCGTGGACCACGTGCTGCTCGCGGGCGACCGGGAGGGCCGCGTCCGGGTCGCCGCCCTGGGCCGCGATCATGCGGCGCCAGACGTCCATCGCGGAGCCGTCGGCGAGTGCCTTGGCCGGGTCGGCGTCCTTCAGGCCGGCCGCGTCGAGCATCTCGCGGGCGAGCGCCAGGGTGAGCTCGACGACGTCGGACGGGCCGCCGCCGGCGAGGACCTCGACCGACTCGCGGACTTCGAGGGCGTTGCCCGCGGTGAGGCCCAGCGGGGTGGCCATGTCGGTGAGCAGGGCCACCGTGCGTACGCCGTGGTCGGTGCCCAGGCCGACCATGGTGGCGGCGAGCTCGCGGGCGTCCTCGATGTTCTTCATGAAGGCCCCGGAGCCGACCTTCACGTCCAGGACGAGCGAGCCCGTACCCTCGGCGATCTTCTTCGACATGATGGAGGAGGCGATCAGGGGGATCGCCTCGACCGTGCCGGTGACGTCCCGGAGTGCGTACAGCTTCTTGTCGGCCGGGGCCAGGCCGTCGCCCGCCGCGCAGATGACCGCGCCGGTGGATTCGAGGACGTTCAGCATCTCCTCGTTGGAGAGCAGCGCGCGCCAGCCGGGGATCGACTCCAGCTTGTCGAGCGTGCCGCCGGTGTGGCCAAGGCCCCGGCCCGAGAGCTGCGGCACGGCCGCGCCGCAGGCGGCGACCAGGGGTGCCAGGGGCAGCGTGATCTTGTCGCCCACACCGCCGGTGGAGTGCTTGTCGGCGGTGGGGCGAGAGAGCTGGGCGAAGTTCATGCGCTCGCCCGAGTTGATCATCGCTGCGGTCCAGCGGGCGATCTCAACACGGTTCATGCCGTTGAGCAGGATCGCCATCGCGAGCGCTGACATCTGCTCGTCGGCGACCTCACCGCGCGTGTAGGCGTCGATGACCCAGTCGATCTGCTCGGGGCTCAGTTCGCCCTTGTCGCGCTTGGTCCGGATGACGGAGATGACGTCCATGGGGTTATCGGGTTCCTTCCGGGGTGCCGGGCGCCAGGCGCTGGGGGCCGAAGGCGTCGGGGAGCATGTCGGCGAGCGTGCGGATGCCGGCCGATGTGTCGAGCAGAAGCGTGGGGCCCCCGAATTCGTACAGCAGCTGGCGGCAGCGGCCGCACGGCATCAGGTTCTCGCCCCGGCCGTCGACGCAGGTGAAGTGCGTCAGGCGGCCGCCACCGGTCGCGTTGAGCTGCGAGACGAGGCCGCATTCGGCGCAGAGGGAGAGGCCGTACGAGGCGTTCTCCACGTTGCAGCCGGTGACGATGCGGCCGGTGTCGACGAAGGCCGCGGCGCCGACCGGGAAGCCCGAATACGGGGCGTACGCACGGGACATGGCCTCGCGCGCCGCCTCCCGCAGGGCTTCCCAGTCGGCTGGAACCGCGGCGTCCGTCATTTGCCCTGGCCCTTCCGGTACGGCATGCCGTTCGCCTTGGGCATGCGCAGCCGCTGCGCGGAGAGCGCCAGGACGAGCAGCGTAGTGATGTACGGCGCGGCGTCCACGAACTGGCTCGGGACCTCGTCGGTGAGCGCGTACCAGGCGAAGAGGAGCACGGCGGCCACGGCGGAGATCGCCGCGGGCAGGTACTTCTTCTTGTACACCTGCCAGAACACGACGAGCAGCAGCAGGATCGCCAGCAGGAGCAGCATCGCGTGGACGTTCTCGGCGCCGCCGCGCAGCTTGAGGCTGTCGGTGAAGCCGAAGAGGCCCGCGCCGAGCGCCATTCCGCCCGGCATCCAGTTGCCGAAGATCATCGCGGCGAGACCGATGTAGCCGCGGCCGCCGGTCTGGCCCTCCTGGTAGATGCCGGTCGCGACGATGGCGAGGAAGGCGCCCGCGAGGCCGGCCAGGCCGCCGGAGACGACGACGGCGATGTACTTGTACTTGTAGACGTTCACGCCGAGGGACTCCGCGGCCATCGGGTTCTCACCGCAGGAGCGCAACCGCAGGCCGAACGCCGTACGCCACAGGATCCAGATGGTCGCCGGGATCAGGAGCAGCGCGAAGATGGTCAGCAGGGAGAGGTTCGTGAGCAGACCGCCGAGGACGCCGGCGACGTCCGAGATGAAGAACCAGTGTTTGCCCTGGATGTCCTGTAGCCAGTCGGACAGCCCTGGGATGGTGACCTTGGTGATCTCGTCGATGCGCGGGGACTGCTTGGAGGAGCCGCCCTCGACCTTGTCGAAGGTGAAGTTCGAGAGATAGCGGGTGGCGCCCACGGCCAGGATGTTGATGGCCACACCGGAGACGATGTGGTTCACGCCGAAGGTGACCGTGATGATCGCGTGCAGCAGACCGCCGATCGCGCCGCCGAGGATGCCGAAGGCGACACCCGTCCACGGGCCCCACTGGTAGCCGGCGTACGCGCCGAACCAGGTTCCCAGGATCATCATGCCTTCGAGGCCGATGTTGACGACGCCCGCGCGCTCGGCCCACAGGCCGCCGAGACCGGCGAGGCCGATCGGGATGGCGAGCTGGAGCGCGCCGGAGACCTGGCCGACCGAGGTCAGGTCGTCGGCGCCACTGATGATGCGGACCAGCGAGACCAGGGCGAGACCGCCCGCGATGATCAGCAGGACGACGGGTACGGACAGTTTGCGGCGGGCGCTCTTCTTCGGCGCCGCGCTCACGGCGGAGACAGTGCTGGTACTCATTACGCCGCCACCTCCTCACGGTTCTTGCGGGCGGCTGCGGCGAGCTCCTCGCCCACCTTCTGCTGCTGGCGGCGGAGCCCGTAGCGGCGGACGAGTTCGTAACTGACGACGACCGCGATCACGATCAGGCCCTGCATGATCGTGGCGATCTCCTTCTCGTAGCCGTACTGGTCGAGCGCGGCGGACGCCTTGTCCAGGAACGCGATCAGCAGTGCGCTGAAGAAGATGCCGACCGGGTTGTTGCGGCCGAGCAGGGCGATGGTGATGCCCGTGAAGCCGATTCCGGTCGGGAAGCTGAGGCTGTACGTGTGGGTGTCGCCCAGCAGCGTCGGCATACCGGCGAGACCGGCGACGCCGCCCGAGATCAGCATCGCGGTGAGGATCATCTTCTTGGCGTCGACACCGGAGGCCGCCGCGGCGCTCTCGCTGGCGCCGGTGGCGCGCAGGTCGAAGCCGAAGCGGGTGCGGTTGAGGATGAACCAGTAGACGACGCCGAGTGCGAAGGCGACGAACGTGAAGCCGTAGATCTCGCCGCCGTCACCCATGCTGACGCTCGGGAACCAGCCGGACTCCGCGATCTCACCCGTGGTGAGGTCGTTGGAACCCGGGAGCTGCACACCGAAGTTGTCGGTGAGGATGAGCCAGGCGATGAGGCTGGTGGCGATCGCGTTGAGCATGATCGTGGAGACGACCTCGCTCACCCCGCGCAGCGTCTTGAGCACACCCGCGATACCGGCCCAGAAGGCACCGGTCAGCATCGCGACGATCACGATCAACGCGATGTGCAGCGGACCCGGCAGCTCGACGGCGGCCCCGGCCAGGGCCGCCATCATCGCGGCGAGCCGGTACTGGCCGTCGACGCCGATGTTGAACAGGTTCATCCGGAAGCCGATGGCTACGGCGAGCGCCGCCAGGTAGTACGTGCCGGCCTGGTTCAGGATGAGCACCTGGATGTCGGCGTACTGCGCGCTCTCGACCATCAGCGTGTACGGCTCGAACGGGTCGCGGCCCGAGGCGAGCAGCACCACCGAGGTGAGCGCGATGGCGACGACCAGCGCGAGCACTGGGCCGGCGAGGCCCAGAATCAGCCGGTCCTTGTCGAATTTCTTCATCAGGCCTCGTCCTCCGGGGCGTGCTCCAGATGACCGCTGGCGGCGCCGGTCATGGCCGAGCCCAGCTCCTCCGGGGTGATGGTGGCCGGGTCGGCGTCCGCGACCAGGCGGCCGCGGTACATGACCCGCAGGGTGTCGGAGAGCCCGATGAGCTCGTCCAGGTCGGCGGAGATCAGCAGTACGGCCAGTCCCTCGCGGCGTGCCTCGCGGATCTGGTCCCAGATCTGCGCCTGCGCGCCGACGTCCACGCCGCGCGTGGGGTGCGCGGCGATGAGCAGCTTGGGGGCGTGGCTCATCTCGCGGCCGACGATCAGCTTCTGCTGGTTGCCGCCGGACAGGGAGGCCGCGGTGACCTCGATACCGGGCGTACGGACGTCGTACTCGCGCACGATCCGCTCGGTGTCGGTGCGGGCCGCCTTCAGGTCGAGCAGCCCGCGCTTGGAGTTGGGCTCCTCGGTGACGTGGCCGAGGATGCGGTTCTCCCACAGCGGTGCTTCGAGCAGCAGGCCGTGCCGGTGGCGGTCCTCGGGGATGTAGCCGATGCCGCGCTCGCGGCGCTTGCGGGTGGGCGCGCGCGAGATGTCGGTGTCGTCGAGGGTGATGACACCGCCGTCGGGGGTGCGCAGACCCATGATCGTCTCGACGAGCTCCGCCTGGCCGTTGCCCTCGACACCCGCGATGCCGAGGACTTCGCCCTTGTGGATGGTGAAGTCGATCCCGGCCAGCACCTCGCGTACGGCGCCGTCGGGGTCGATGGCGTTCAGGTGGAGGTCCTGGATGCGGAGCATCGGTACGTCGGTGACCGTCGACTCGCGGGTCTCGGGCGACGGGAGCTCACTGCCGACCATCAGCTCGGCGAGCTGCTTGGTGGTGGTGTTCGCCGGGTCGGCGGTGCCCACGGTGGTGCCGCGCCTGATGACGGTGATGTCGTCGGCGACCGACAGGACCTCGCCCAGCTTGTGCGAGATGAAGATGACCGTCAGGCCCTCGGACTTGAGCTCGCGGAGGTTGGCGAAGAGCGCGTCGACCTCCTGCGGGACCAGCACGGCGGTCGGCTCGTCGAGGATGAGGATGCGGGCGCCGCGGTAGAGGACCTTGAGGATCTCCACGCGCTGGCGGTCGGCCACGCCCAGGTTCTCGACCAGGGCGTCGGGGCGCACGTTCAGTCCGTACGCCTCCGAGATCTCCTTGATCTTGTTGCGGGCCTTGTTGCCGATGCCGTACAGCTTCTCGCCGCCGAGAACGACGTTCTCCAGGACGGTGAGGTTGTCGGCGAGCATGAAGTGCTGGTGCACCATGCCGATGCCGCGTGCGATGGCGTCGGCGGGGCTGTGGAAGGTGGCCTGCTCCCCGTCGATGGTGATGGTGCCCTCGTCCGGCTTCTGCATGCCGTAGAGGATCTTCATCAGGGTCGACTTTCCGGCACCGTTCTCACCGACGAGGGCGTGCACGGTGCCCTTGCGGATGGTGATGTCGATGTCGTGGTTGGCGACGACGCCGGGGAAGCGCTTGGTGATGCCGTGCAGTTCTACGGCGGGGGGCGGGCTGGACGCGTTGATGACGCACTCTCCTTGGCGGAAAGGAGCGGGAGGCAGGGAGGCTGGGGGCGCGGCGAAACTATCGTGCTGCGAGAGTGTCTACGCGCGTAGCACTGCCGAATATCAAAAAGACAGGGTTATACGGGGGCTATTTCGGATGCGGCCCGGGGGGCCGGAGAGGCGATGGAAACCGCCTCCCGGTCCCCCGGGTCTCGCGTCGTCGTGGCCGGCCGGCCTTACGGCGCGGTCTTGACCTTGATCTTGCCGGCGATGATGTCGGCCTTCGCCTTGTCCACGGCGGCGATGAGGTCCGTCATCTTCTTGTACTCCGGGTTGGAGTCGGACAGGCCGACGCCGCCCTCTTCGAGGCCGTAACGGATCTCACCGGACTGCGGCTTGCCGTCCTTGACCGACTTGATCAGGTTGTAGACCGCGTCGGAGACGTCCTTGGTGACCGAGGTCAGGATCTTGTCCTTGTACTTCGCCAGACCGGCCTGGGTGTACTGGTCCGAGTCGACGCCGATGGCCCACTTGCCCTTGGTGGCGGCCGCCTCGATGGAGCCGGAGCCCGCGAGGCCCGCGGCGTGGTAGATCACGTCGGCGCCCTTGTCGAGCTGGCCCTGGGCGGCGGCCTTGCCGAGGTCGGGCTTGGAGAAGCCGTCGAAGTTCGGCGGCTGCGTCAGGTACTGCTTGAGCACCTGGACCTTGGGGTCGGTGTCCTTGACGCCCTGGGCGAAGCCCGCCTCGAACTTCTTGATCAGCGGGACCTCGACACCACCGATGAAGCCGACCTTGTCGGTCTTGGTGGCCTTGGCGGCGGCGACGCCGGCGAGGTACGAACCCTGCTCCTCGTTGAAGACCATGTTCGCGATGTTCTTACCGGTCACCGAGGTGTCGTCGATGATGCCGAAGGTGATCTTCGGGAACTTCGGCGCGACCTTCTTGATGGCCGGGGCGTAGGCGAAGCCGACACCGATGACCGGGTTGTTCCCGGTACGGGCCAGCTCGGTGAGGCGCTGGACCTTGTCGGCGTCCGACTCGCCCTCGGAGGGCTCCTGGTCGTTGCCCTTGATGTCCAGGTCCTTCTCGGCCTTCGACAGACCGGCGTAGGCCGCGTCGTTGAAGGACTGGTCACCACGGCCGCCGATGTCGTACGCGATGGCGGCGCTGGGGTCCTTCGAGTCGGAGCCGGAGTCCGACGTCTTGCCACACGCGGTGGCGGAAAACGCGAGGGCTGTGGACGCGATGGCCACAGTGGCAATCCTGGTTACGCGGCGCAAGGGAGGGCTCCTTCGACCTGACCGAAGCGCCTCTTCCGGCGCTGGTTTCGCGGCGATCGTAACGCGCGTAGATGCCGGATAAGCGACCGTACGACAGCTGTTATCGGATCGTCGTGAACGGAAGGCGCTGTGGCTGATTACGAACGGTGTCCGTCAAGCAGCACGGCGGCGGTGAAGAGTTCGACTCCGGCCTCGATCGCGGCCTCATCCACGTCGAAATCACCACGATGCAGGTCACGCCGGGCCGTGTCACCCGGAGTGCGTACGCCGAGACGGGCCATCGCGCCGGGAACCTGCTCCAGGTACCAGGAGAAGTCCTCGCCGCCCAGGCTCTGCTCGGTGTCCTCGATTGCGTGCAATCCGCGCCTGGCGGTCATGGCGGCGACGAGCAGCTCGGTGACGTCGTGCTCGTTCACGACCGGCGGGACGCCGCGCACGTAGTTGATCACCGACTTGGCGCCGTGCAGGCTCGCGACCTCGTCGACGGCGGCATGGACCAGGTCCGGCGCCTCGTGCCAGGCCTGGAGGTCCAGGCAGCGGACGGTGCCGGCGAGGACGGCGCGCTGCGGGATGACGTTGCAGGCGTGGCCGGACTCGATGCGGCCCCAGGTCACCGCGAGGCCCGCGCGCGCGTCGACGCGACGGGCGATCAGCGCCGGGGCATCGGTGGCGACCCTGGCGACAGCCGTGACCAGGTCGGTGGTGAGGTGCGGGCGGGCGGTGTGGCCGCCGGGCCCGTCCAGCGTGATCTCGATCCGGTCGCAGGCCGAGGTGATCGGGCCCGTACGCAGACCGATGCGGCCCGCGTCGACCTTGGGGTCGCAGTGCACCGCGATGATCCTGCCGATGCCGTCGAGCCCACCGGCTTCGATCACACCGAGCGCGCCGCCGGGCATCATTTCCTCGGCCGGCTGGAAGATCAGCCGTACCGGATGCGTCAGCACGCCCTGGCGGTCCAGCTCGGCGAGGACCAGGCCGGTGCCGAGCACCACCGTGGTGTGTACGTCGTGGCCGCACGCGTGCGCGCGGTCCGGGACGGTGGAGCGGTACGGAATGTCCGTCTTGGTGTCCGGGATGGGGAGAGCGTCGATGTCGGCGCGCAGGGCCAGCATCGGGCGCACGCCGTCCCAGCCGGCCGCGCCGGTGCCGATGTCGCAGATGAGTCCAGTGCCGGAGGGCAGCACGCGCGGCGTGAGGCCTGCCTGCTCGAGGCGGGCCTTGATCGCGGCGGTGGTGCGGAATTCCTGGTTGCCGAGCTCCGGGTGCATGTGCAGGTCGCGACGGAAGGCGATCAGCTCACGGCGCAGGCTCTCGTGCAGCGTGCCGGGGAGCTGGGGCGGCGCCACCGGCAGTGCTGCTTCTTCGGACTCGCAGATCAGCTGGCTCATCCCTGAAAGAGTAGGCGTCTTATGGGGGTAACTAACCAGCGATCAACGAAATTTCAGCCGCATAGGGGAAAAGAAACGGGTTCCAAGGCGCATAACCGTCC
The DNA here is from genome assembly GCF_018614615.1 of Streptomyces sp. ISL-100. Taxonomy (GTDB): domain Bacteria; phylum Actinomycetota; class Actinomycetes; order Streptomycetales; family Streptomycetaceae; genus Streptomyces. The sequence continues at coordinate 13,137 of NZ_JAGGOK010000025.1, forward strand.
CTCGGGGCGGGTAAGCTGCGCCGCCCCTCGCCCCCGTGCCGGCCTGGCGTTTTGCCCTCCAGCGGGTCCGTTCCGGGGCGCGCTCGGGCGCTGCCCGGGCGTGGGATTCGCGTGGGCAAGGTCACATACGTGACTAAGTAGACATTTGGCCCAGCGCGGGCAGGCGCTGGACGTCGCGCGCCGTGGTCGTGACGCCCGACAGGAAGCCCTGGGCGCGCGGCGAAGCCGTTTCCCGCAGCCACAGCGGGTTCACGTCGCAGACGGCGACCCGTACGCCCGTGCCCGCGAGGGCGAGGGGAAGGGTGTGTACGACGGTTGACGGGAAGCTGAGGATCAAGCGGCCGATCGGGCCGCGCCGGGCGATCAGCTCCAGCGGCAGGTCGGGGCGGACGATCTCCAGGCCCGTCTCGACGGCGAGGCGGTGCAGCTTGTCCGCGCTCTCGCGGCGGTGGGCGAAGTAGCGGGTGGCCCCGTGCGCGCGGGCCAGTGCGGTGACCGCCTCGACGTACCGGTCCGGGTCGACGACGCCGGTCTCGACCAGCGACGTACCGACGAGGTCGGCGCCGCGCGAGATGCGGGGCGGGCCGAAGCGGGCGCGCGTCCAGCCGAAGTCGTTGGCGGTGACGGTGATCCCCGGGGCCTCCCCCAGGGGCATCGCGGTAAAGACCTCTACGGTGCGGGTGCGGGTGCGGGTGCGAGTGGGCGTGCTCGACGGCGTGAGGCGGCGGCGCGCGATCGCCGAAACCGGCCCGAAGACCAGGTCGCGCGGCCCCCGGCGGCCCCCGCGCCGGTGCCAGCGCTCCAGGCGCTCGCCGCCGGTGAGCTGGGCGACGAACTCCATGGTGGCCGTGCCGTCGTCGACGACGACCAGGTCACGGGCGCTCGTGATCGTCAGCAGCAGCTGTACGTACCGCGAGAACGGGTCGCCGATCACTACGCGGCGCGCCCGGCGCAGGGCGGACGCCAGCCCGCCGATGGTCTGGAACGGCGCCCCCGCCCCGCCCCGGGCCTCCTCCCACCGCACCCGCATGCCTTCGTGGCGCGCGAGCTCCGCCATGCGCCGCAGCTGGCCGCGGGTCATGGGGTCGGTGGGTGACAGGACGACGACCGTGAGGTCGTTCGTCTTTGGATCAGCCTTCGCGTGGGCCCACTCCAGAACGTTCAGGAGCTGGACCGGGCTCTCCACGAAGGCGAGCGTCTCGGAGGCCTCGGTGGCGGGGGCGGCGGGGGTGCCGTTCACGGCGACTACGACCGTTCGTCCGTCGGGTCTGTCCGTCAGACCGCGACGGGCTCGCGGTCCGCGCCCTCGGCGACGACGCCCGCGACCCGGCGCAGCTTCTTCATCGGGCCGAGCTCGGACTCGTACACCTTCTTGACGCCGTCACCGAGCGAGGCCTCGATGGTGCGGATGTCACGGACCAGGCGGGTCAGGCCGCCCGGCTCGACGGAGGCGGCCTGGTCGGAGCCCCACATGGCGCGGTCGAGGGTGATGTGGCGCTCGACGAACGCGGCGCCGAGGGCGACGGCGGCCAGCGTCGTCTGGAGGCCGGTCTCGTGGCCGCTGTAGCCGATCGGGACGTTGGGGTACTCGGCCTGGAGCGTGTTGATCACGCGGAGGTTGAGCTCCTCGGCCTTGGCCGGGTACGTCGAAGTGGCGTGGCAGAGCAGGATGTTGCTGCTGCCCAGCACCTCCACGGCGTGGCGGATCTGCTGCGGCGTCGACATGCCGGTGGAGAGGATGACCGTGCGGCCGGTGGCACGCAGCGAGCGCAGCAGCTCGTCGTCCGTGAGGGACGCGGAGGCGACCTTGTGGGCCGGTACGTCGAACTTCTCCAGGAAGGCGACGGCCTCGGTGTCCCACGGGGAGGCGAACCAGTCGATGCCGCGCTTCTTGCAGTACTCGTCGATGGCGCGGTACTCGTCCTCGCCGAACTCGACGCGGTGGCGGTAGTCGATGTACGTCATCCGGCCCCACGGGGTGTCGCGCTCGATGTCCCACTGGTCGCGCGGCGTGCAGATCTCCGGGGTGCGCTTCTGGAACTTGACCGCGTCGCAGCCGGCGTCGGCGGCGGCGTCGATGAGCGCGAAGGCGTTCTCGATGTCGCCGTTGTGGTTGATGCCGATCTCGCCGGTGACGTAGACGGGGTGGCCGGGGCCCGCGGTCTTGGAACCGAGGGTGCGCAGACGGGAGTTGGTGCTCATGTGGTTCTTTTCCTTAGGGGGGAGGGGAGTTACGGGGTGGGGGTAAGGGAAGGGCCGGTAAGGGAGGGGCCGAGGATCCAGGCGGCGATCTCGCGGATCGCTCCGTCGCCGCCGGGGATGGTCGTGACGGCGCGGGCGGCGCCGCGGACCGTGTCGTGGGCGTTGGCGACCGCCACCGGCCAGCCCACGAGGGCCAGGCAGGAGAGGTCGTTGACGTCGTTGCCGGCGTAGAGCACCCGCTCGGGCGAGACGCCCTGCTCCTCGCACCACTGCTTGAGGGCGAGGTCCTTGCGGTCGATGCCGTGGAGCACGGGGATGCGCAGCTTGCGGGCCCGTGCGGCGACGACCGCGTTCTGTTCCGTGGACAGGATCAGCAGCTTGAGCCCCGCGTTGCGCAGGGCCGCGATGCCGAGCCCGTCGCCGCGGTGCACGGCGACGAGTTCGCGTCCTTCGGAGTCGATCAGCACCCGGTCGTCGGTCTGGGTACCGTCGAAGTCGATGACGACGGCGTCGATGTCGTCGCGGGTCGGAAGGTCGGTGGCCCGAAAATCCAGCAGCGGCGCGAGGGCGCGGGCGCGGGCCAGGTCGTGCGGGTCGTCGATCTCCAGGACACGGGCCGGGTCCGTGACGACGAGCGCGGTCCGCCCGAAGAAGCGGTGCCCGGCCTTCCGGAACCCGGCGGCGTCCATGGCGTACGCCGCCCCGGTCTCCAGGAAGTCCTGCGGCCGGTCCTGACGGCGGGGCCGGAAGCTCTTGTCGTGGTTGACACCAGCGGCTGTGTCCTCGGCGTCCCCTTCCCGCCACACGAAGCCGTGGAAGGGGGCCACCGTGTGGGCCGTGTCGGCGCCGTCCTCGACAACCGCCGCGCAGACGCCGTCGACGTCCTCGCTCGTCAGGAACGGGCTTGTGCACTGCACCAGCAGCACCACGTCCACCACCGCGCCGTGCAGCGCCTCGTGTGCGTCCAGGGCGTGCAGTACGGCCGCCTCGCTGGTCGCCGTGTCCCCCGCGATGTCCGCCGGGCGCAGCGCCACCTCGGCTCCCGCGGCGCGCGCCGCCGCCGCGATGGCGGGGTCGTCCGTGGAGACCACGACATCCGTGACCCGGCCGGCGCCCAGGCACGCCCGTACGGCGCGCGCCACCAGCGGCACGCCCCCGACCGGGGCGAGGTTCTTCGCCGGTACGCCCTTGGATCCGCCTCGGGCGGGGATCACGGCCAGTACGCGGCGTACGGGCTCGGTGTCGGTGTGGGTCTGCGGCCGGCTGCTCATAGTTCTCCCATGCGGCGGATTACGGGCGCCACGCGCTGCACGCCGTGGCGGTACGCCCCGCGTGCCGCCTCCCGTACGGCGTCGCGCAGGACGCGGCGTACGCCGGTGACGTCGGCGGTGGTCTGCGTGCCGTCGAGGCGGTGGCGGGCGAGGATGCCGGGGAGGTAGCCCGGCGCGGTGGCGGAGGTGTAGTAGGGGGCGATCGGCGGCAGGCCGGGGCGCTCCAGGAGTGCGGTGACCCGTTTGCGTACGGCGTCGAAGGCCGTCTCGTACGAGCCGTCCGCGGCCACGCCCTGCCTCGCCAGCCACTCCTCGTCCGCCCGCGGCCGGTGACCGGCGTCCAGCTGCTCCCAGGAGGCGAGGCACCCGGAGCCGAGGAAGTGGTGGTTGCCGAGGACCTCGCGCACGCCCAGGTCGGTGAGGACGGCGGTCGGGATGCGGCGGTGCAGGGACTCCAGGGCGGCGGTCGAGCTGACCGTGACGAGGAGGTCTGTGCGGTCCAGGACCTCGCCCATGTGCCCGTAGACGAGGCGGAAGTTGGGGGGCGGGCCGCCGTCGATACGGGCGGCCAGCTTCTGGTAGGGCAGTTCCTCGATGTGGGTGGTGTGCTCGCCCGGCTTGCTGCGGAGCTTGAGCAGCACCTCGCGGCCGGGGTGCACCCGGGCGTGCTGGACGAGGCGGCGCAGCAGGTACGAGCGGTCTGCGCGGGACTGCGGCACGGAGGGCTGGGCGGCGAAGACGACGGTGCGCGTGTCCGTCCCCGTGTAGCTGTCGCCGCCCAGGAACGGCAGCGCGGCCTCCGTAACCGCCGACGCGTCCGCGCCCACTCCCTCGTACACCGCGCGGAAACGTTCCGCGTCGTGCCGGGAGTTCGCGATGACGATGTCCGCGCCGTGGCGCAGCAGCAGCCCGTCGGCGAGCTTCTCGTAAACGACACCGACGTAACCGGTGCCGATGACGGGCCGGCGGTCGGTGTCCGGCCACAGCGGCGCGAGGCCGTGCAGCATCGCCTGTACGGCTCCCCCGACGAGAGCGAGCAGCACGACGTCATACGCCTCGTGCTCGATCTCGCCGATGAATTCCGCGGCGGTCACCTCGCGCACACCGTCGACCGGCACGCCGACCTCGGCGAGCTGGCGCGGTGTGGGGGTGGCCCGGCCGCGCAGCAGGAATCCGCCGATTTCGGCTTCCGGCGCGATACGGCGGGCGGTGAGGGCGCCCCATTTCCATCGCGTATCGGAATCGGCGATCACGGCGATCCGCAGGGCTTTGCTGGTACTTGCTGGCACATCGACGAAACTAGGGAGGCATTCCGATTGACGGCCCAACTCAGCCGCAACAAACGGTTAACAGCACATCGACGATCGGCGTCGGAGCCCGGAAAGCAGACGGGTTAACTATTCCGCCATTCTTCGTTCACCCGCCATCTCTCCGGCGGTCGCAACGAATGCCGCACTGCGCCCTAGCGTCACGCAGGTGGTCAAGCTCTCTGTCGTCGTGCCGTTCTTCAACGTGCAGACATACGCCCCAGACACCCTTCGAAGCCTCCGCGCGAACGCCCGCGAGGACTTCGAATTCATCCTCGTCGACGACTGTTCGACCGACGGAACGCCGGAGATCCTCCAGCGCGCCGAGCGCGAGCTCCCGGGGGCGGTCCTGGTCAGACACGAGACCAACGGCGGCCTGGCCACCGCCCGCAACACCGGACTCGACGCGGCGAGCGGCGAGTACCTGACGTTCCTGGACGGCGACGACTGGCTGGCCCCCGGCCACTACGCGCGCCTCCTGGCCACCATGGAGGAGCTGGGCTGCGACTTCGTCCGTACGGACCACGTGCAGTGCACCGGACGTACGCGTGCGGTCCACCGCGTCCCGCACGGCAAGCGCGGCGTCGTCATGTCACCGCGCGAGGCGATCCTGCCCGCCACCCGCTCCACCTCCGTCGACTACCCGTTCGCCTGGGCCGGCATGTACCACCGCAGGCTCGCGGACCGGGGGCTGCTGCACTTCACCGACGGCCTGCGCACAGCGGAGGACCGGCCGTGGATCTGGCGGCTGCACCGGGAGGCCGAGAGCTTCGCGGCGGTCGGCGCGCTCGGGGTCTTCTACCGGCGGGGTGTCGCGTCCTCGCTGACGCAGATCGGCGACGTACGTCAGCTCGATTTCATCCGGGCCTTCGATCAGGTCATCGAGGAAACGGCGAAGGATCCGGACGCGGACCGGCTTCTGCCGAAAGCGGTGCGTACGTACTGCGCCATCATTTCCCACCACTTGGGAAGTATTGAAAGGTTCGAACCGGCCGTGGCACGGAAATTGCGGACGATGAGTACGGCGGCCCTCAAGCGGATGCCGCAGGATTTCCTCAAGGACGCGCTGGATTCGATGGACATGGAGCGTTCGGGGCGGCTGCGCCGGCTGCGCCGCCGTCCCGTGGCCCCCGGCACGACCGCCGCGCCGGAGGTCGCTGCCTGATGCCCACGACTCAGATCTTCTTCGCCTCCACGCTGTACGGCGCCGCGACGCTCGCCGCCGCGATCGACAGCGACTGCTTCTCGCCGGCCGGCCGGCGGCTGCTCCTCGTCAGCAACAACACCACGACACCCGAGACGACGCCCGCCCTCGACGAGATGCCGGGCTTCGAGCGGCTGCGCGGCCGCTTCGACCGCGTGCTGTCCTGGAACGAGACCATCGCCCCCTTCCATCCCGGCGCCTGGTCGCCGCGCGTGGACGACATCCCGCTGTGGGAACGCCACTTGCGGCTGCTGTGGGGTCTGGGCGACGACACGGTGGAGCTGTTCGTCGAGTCCATCCAGGTCAACCCGGCGCTGGCACTCGCCCAGCTGTTCACGGACGCGCCGGTCGAGGTGTACGCCGACGGGCTGATGAGCTACGGCCCGACCCGCAACAAGATCGACCCGCTGATCGGCACGCGCGTACGCCGCCTCCTCCACCTGGACCTCGTGCCCGGCCTGACCCCGCTACTGCTGGGGGAATTCGACGTACCGCCGGAGCTCGTACCGACGGAGGCGTTCCTGAAGGTCCTTACGGAACTGTCCGACGGGGAGGAGGCGTTGGCGGTCCCCGCCGACTCGGCTCTCCTTCTCGGCCAGTACCTGTCCGCGCTGTCGATCCTCACCGCCGAGGAGGAGGAGAACCTCCACGTCACGATGTTGCGCGGGGCGGTCGAGCGGGGCCACCGGCAGATCGTCTTCAAGCCGCACCCCACGGCGCCGGTCCGCTGGTCACGCATGCTGGAGCGCGAGGCGCGGACGCTGGGGGTCGAACTCACCGTCCTGGACAGCCCGGTGCTGGCCGAGGTGCTGTATCAGCGGTTCCGGCCGGCGCTGGTGGTCGGGTGCTTCTCGACGGCGTTGCTGACGGCGAGCACGTTCTATGAGATCCCGGTGGCCCGCACCGGCACGGACGTTCTGCTGGAACGCCTCTCGCCGTACCAGAACAGCAACCGCGTCCCCGTCACGATCGTCGACGCGCTGGTCCCCGACCTGGCGGAGGACCGCACACGGACGCAGCCGGCCGACCTGGTGGGCCTCCTCCTGGCGGTCGGCTTCGCGATGCAGCCGCAGATCCGGGCCGACCTGCGGCCGGCGGCCGAGCGCTTTCTTTCCCGGCACCTGGACGGCCACACCTGGCGCTACTTCAAGCGCCGCCGCCTGACGACGCTCGCGCTGCCGGGCGCGATCCCGAAGCAGTTCGCGTTCATTCCGCGCAGTGCGGGGCTGCGGCGGGTGGTGCGCAGGGCGCGGTCCTTGAAGCGGGCGGCGCTCAAGCGGGCCGCACTGGGATGAGCACTGCCGAGGCCGTGCCGGCCGGGCCGCCGCGCATGCCGGACGGCGCGCGCGACGCCAGGCCGGCGACGTACGACAACAAACCCCCGCATCGCACCGAGCCGGCGCGCCACGCACGGCTCGGCGCACTGGACGGACTGCGGCTGGCCGCCGCCCTGATGGTCGCCGCGTACCACTACGGCGGCCGGGACGGTGACATCACCACGGCTTGGGGCTCCTCGCCCAAGGTCCAGTTCCCCACCGCCCACGAGTGGTTCGCCTACGGCTCGCTCGGGGTGCAGATCTTCTTCGTCATCAGCGGCTTCGTGATCTGTATGAGCGGCTGGGGCCGGCCGCTGCGCTCGTTCTTCGCGTCCCGCGTCTCGCGGCTCTTCCCAGCCTACTGGGCAGCCATAGTGCTGGTGACGGCGGTCTTCGCGCTGCCCTGGGTCGCGTACGAGGCGGTCTCGCCCAGCGATGCGCTGGTCAACCTCAGCATGCTGCAGCAGCCGGTCGGCGCCGACCGGGTGCTCGGCGTGTGCTGGACGCTCTGGGCGGAGCTGCGCTTCTACGCGCTGTTCGCTCTGTTCGTCGTGCTCCCGGGCGCCGGCAGACAGCGCGTTGTGCTCTTCTGCGCGGTGTGGACACTGGCCGCCGTCCTCGCGGACGCCGCGAACGAGCCGCTGCTCGACGTCGTCCTGATGCCCGAGTACGCGCCCTTCTTCATCGGCGGCGTAGGCCTCTATCTGCTGCACCGCGACCGCCGGGACGCCACCGCCTGGGGCATCGTCGCGCTGAGCTGGCTGCTCGGCCAGCACTACGCGGTGGCGCAGCTTTGGCACACGGACAGCCCGCACTTCTTCTCGTACCGCTCGGCGTCGCTGATTATCGCGGTGGTCACGGCCGGCTTCGTACTCGTCGGCGCGATAGCGCTGGGGTACTTCAGGTGGGCGAACTGGCGCTGGCTGACCGTGGCCGGCGCCTTGACGTATCCGTTCTATCTCGTGCACGAGCACCTGGGCTGGGTCGCGGTCGACGTGTTGCACCAGCGCCTGGGCCTGCCCTCGTACGCGACCTTCGGCCTGACGGTCGCCGGGATGCTGCTGCTGGCCCGGCTGCTGAACCGTTGCGTCGAAAAGCCGCTCACCCCGCTGCTGCGCAGATCGCTCGGCGCCAGGCGCTAGAGGGGAAAGCAGGAGAAGGGTGGGGCACCCCATGCACGGGGTGCCCCACCCTTCTGCCGTCATCAGCGAGCCGGGCGCCCCAGGATCACCCTCAGATCGGCGGCGTTCGCCTCGGTCACCTTCCACAGCTCCTGCTGCCGGCCGTGCACGTCGGCCACGGCTGCCGCATGGTCGTCGAGCAGGCCCAGCGCGCGCTCGGTGAGCACCGCGCCGAGGTTCTTGTCGTGTACGGAGATGCCCCACTCGGGCCGGTCGACGTCGGACAGGAAGTACGCCATCTTCGGGTGCGAGATGAGGCTGATGATCGGCGTACCGCAGCCGAACGGGATCATCCCGGCGTGGCCGCGCATCCCGATGACCAGCTTGGTGCGGGCGTACGTGTCCCTGATCGCGTCGTTGTCGAAGTCGTACATCGGGACGACCGGCAGCGAGACCCCGTGCTCGCGCCGCAGGTCGAAGGCGATCTCCTCGTCGTCGAGCGAGTGCGCCACGCACTTCACCTCGGCGTGGGCGCCGAGCGCCCGTACCGCCTTCGCCATCTCGGCGAGGAAGTGGCCGTAGTCGTGGCCGAAGCGCAGCCCCGCCCTGTCGTACGCCGCGTTGACCAGGACGGTGTTCTCGCGGTGGAGGGGGTCGGTCCAGCCGTCGACGAGCTGGCGGGTGACGGTGGTGGGGCAGGGCTGGAAGCGCACCTTGTCGTGCAGCTCGGCGGGGAGAAGCGCCCGTACCTTGTCGATCGAGCCGTGGTTGCGGAGGCCGAAGAACGAGGCGCGCTCGACGAGGGCGCGCAGGGCGGTGTTGAAGCGGCCGGCGCGGTAGGACTGACCGTCAAAGGCGTTGAAGCCGACGGCGTACACCATGACGGGTACGTCGATGCGGTTCAGCAGCGCGTCGGGGACGTTCCACTGCCAGGCGCTGTTGCCGTTGGGCGCGGTGTCGGGGATGAACAGCCCGCCGCCGCCGATGACCAGGCCGCGCCGGGCGTTGACGCGCTCCAGGGCGGCCTCGTCGAAGAGGCGGTGAGCGTGGACGGAGTGCCATTTCCGCGGCCCGGGGTCGGCGTCGAATGCGAGCCGCACGCTTTCGGGCAGCAGCTTGTCACCGGCGTTGCCCTGCTGCTCCATGTAGAAGGCGACGTGCGCCAACTGCTCACCGGGCACGCCGGCTTCTGGAGCCTGCGGATGCTGTGTACGGCGCTGCATGAGCCGGTTGGCCCGGTGGGTCGGATCGACGCGCAGCCCGTCGAGCGCGTGCTGCTGCGCCGCCTCGTCGTCGCCGTGGATCCAGGCGATCTGAGCCAGCCGGCCGAAGGCGGTGGCGGCCCGGTTCGGGGCGGCGGTGGCCAGCAGCAGCTGCGCCCGGGCCTCGTCGTAACGCGACACACTCATCAGCGCGTGGCCCAGCACCTCGTGCGGCCAGGCCGAGTCGAGCGGGATGCGTACGCGCCCGAGCAGATCCACCGCTTCCTGGTACTCGCCCGCCGCGATGTGAGCGGCGGCGACCTTGCGGGCGCTTTCGACATCGCCGGTGCGCTCGACGTGCGGGGTGCCGAAGTGGACGAGCAGGTCGTGGTGCATGCCCTTGCCCTGCGCCAGGTACGCGGCGTAGAACTGCGCGTCGGACAGCTCGAACTCACGCCAGCGGTCCTCGGCCTTGCCGTACCCCGCCTCGCCGCCCTGCCAGGGCTTGTGGCGCCCGGTGAAGTGCAGAATCGCCGTGTCGTCGGGCACCGGGAGGTCGCCGGACAGCCGCCGCTTGACGAAGTTGTAGCGGGCGTCGAGCTGGACGAAGTCCCCGTCGAGTACGGCGTTGAGGATGCCCTGGTCGTGCTTGTCGAGCTCGTAGTCCCCGCTGCGTCCTGTCGCGTCGATGCGAGAGCAGAATTCATCGCTCAGGTACTCGCGCTGGATGACGAGCAGCCCGCTGTTGAGCTTGTGCTGCCCGTAGAAGAACTGCGGTACGGCGGCCAGCCCTTCCCGCAGCCTCAGCAGCTCGCCCAAATCCCCCAGCACCACCATGTCGGTGTCGAGGGTGATCACAGTGTCGTAGTCGCGAATGCGGAAGACGTCGAGGATGAAGTAGGCCTTGCGGACCAGATAGTTGTCCTGGTCGCCCTTGGCGTACGAGTCGTAGCGCGCCGCATCGACGCGGCGCAGCTCGATGCGCGGGTGCAGGGCCCGTATCCGGGCGACGGACGACGGCTTCAGATCGTCGTGCAGGACGATGAAGTCCTCGCACAGCCCGGGATTCGACAGGGCGAGGCTGCGCAGCAGCACAAGAAAGCCGGGCAGGTAGTTCTCGTCGACGAAGCTGGCGAAGGCGATGCGGCGCTTGCCGGTGAGCGCGTTGGCGCCAGGGCTGGTGGATGTCATCGCAGGGAGATCCTCATGTCGCTGACGCTCTGGGCGCGTTCCATGACCCACGCCTTTTCGCTGGTGTATTCGTGCACGGAGGTGATGGGCATCCGCATCGCCTCCTGAAGGCGGTAGGCGCCGCTCTCGTAGAAGTCGAAGCCGATGAGGTCGAGCGTCGGGCTGACGTCCAGGAAGTCGAGCAGCCACAGCATGTTGAAGCCGCTGGTGGGGATGGAGGACCACACGTCCGATCCCACCTTGCCGACATTGCGCAGCGGCCAGCGCAGCGACTCGTCGCCGAGGTACTTCTGGGCTCCGGGCACGAGCCGGTTGCGCAGCGAGTGCTTCCAGTCGCCGGAGACGCCACCGAAGACGAGCCGCGTCGTGACCGGCCGCTCCCAGTTGAAGCCGTGCTTGTGGATGGTGGCGTGGATGTCGGTGCGGCTGCCGGTCGCCGCCGCGTCGATCTTGTACGAGTTGAAGCGGACGACGAGGTCGTACGCGTCGATCTCACTCCCCAGCGAGCTGCGCCCCACCCGCTGGGAGTTGGCTATAAGACAGATCGACTTGCCGGCGATCTGATTCCGGAACTCCCCCAGGGCGATCCACTCCACCCCGCCGAACGCCGGGTCGGCGACGGGCCCCCTCATGCGATTCCTGCGCTGCTCGGCGTAGAGCGTAATGACCTCGCGCAGCCCTGCCGCTTCGCCCCCATTGATGCCGATCCGCAGTTCGAGATACTGGCCGACAGCCTCCTGGAGATCCTGAACAGGGCTCCCGCTCCGCTCCATGGCGAGCAGCGCACCGACGAGCCGCGCCTCGCCCTGCGACCACTCGCCACGCGCGTGCAGCGCGAGCCCTTCGGCCCAGACATCGGTGGCGGGCCCGGCGGAGTACTCCCTCGCCTCGGGGCACTCGCGCTCCAGCAGCCGCAGCAGCTCGTCCTGCCGCTGCCCACCGGCCCGCATGCCGGCGATCTTGGGTGCGACGCCGAAGCCGTCGTCGTCCGTCAGCGCGAGGTATCGCTCGTACGCCTCGATGGTGGCGGCCTCGTCCCCGATGGCCTCCAGCGTCCGGGCGCGCAGCCGCCAGCCGGCCCGCGATTTTGCCCGCCGGGTCAGCACGGTGTCGCTGATGAGCAGCGCCAGCCTCAGCTCGTCGTCGTACCCGCACTCCAGAGCCTTATTGCCAACAGCAAGCAGCGCGTCGAGCAGCTCACCGCTCAGCGCGTCGGCGGGACCACCCGCGCCCTTGGCGGCACGCCGGATCAGGGCGGTGGCGCCGGAGGCGGCGGTTACGAGCGCCGGTTCCTGGGCCATTGCCTGCGCGGCGAGCAACTGCCGCAGCTTCTCGGCAAGTTCCGTACGCCGGCGATCCAGCCCGGCGACAAGCTTGCCGCTGTGCACGGCGCAGGCGCGCAGGCACTCGTCGAGCCCGGTCGGCTTGATCCCAGCAGATGACTCATGAGGTGACTGGCCGTCCGGCGCGCCGGTGGGGTTCTCCCCGTCGCGCGGTCTCGGCCATCGGTTGCGGGCCTTCGTCATGATGCTCCAAGGTCTTTCCGCCCCGCTGACAGGTGGCGGGTCCGCGTCACCTTAGGAACCCAGCACGACCCCGGGGTGAACTCCCCTCGTCGGCCCGGAAAACGCCAGGCCCCTACTCCCGCCCTGTTACCCGTACGTCAGAACCAGGGCCGCTCGCCGTGCGCCGGCAGGGGCCGCAGGGTCGGCCAGCGGGTCAGAAGGCGGGTGGCCAGGGTGTCGCTCAGGCGGCCGAGCAGGTGCAGGTGGTCGTGGGTGCGGGTTACGTCGGCCACCGCGCTCAGCCGGTGGAGCAGGCGTTCGCGGGCGGAGACGTAACCCCAGTCGAAGTCCTCCGCGGGGATGCGGGCGAAGTGGTCGGCGGTCTCGCGTTCGGCGCGCTGGACGAGGGCGTCGCCGCGGATCAGCCAGCCTGCGCAGGCGTCGGCGAGGTCGCCGGGGACGTCCGTGCCGGTGAGAGCAAGCCAGGTGGACCGGTAGATGTCCTCGACCTCCGTGAGCGGGGTGCCGGTCACCGACATGGCGCACCAGCAGGTCGGGAAGCCGATGCGGAAGTACGCCAGTTCGACGAGGCCGTTGCCCAGTGATGCCTGCTCGAAGTCGATGAAGCGGAGGCCGTCGGCGGTGCGCAGGTCGTTGCCGGGGCAGGGGTCTCCGTGGAGGAGGGCGTGGTGGGAGGTCGGGTCCAGGCGGTCGATCAGGTCCGCGAGGTCGTTCGGGAGGCCTGGTGGGACGGTTACGTCGAGGGCCTTCGCCAGGGCGAGGAAGGAGTCGGCGTCGGCCGCGGTCGGCCCCGACCAGGCGGGGAGCGTGCCGCTGTCGGCCGGGCCGGTGAGCGCGTGGAGCCGGGCCAGGGACTCGGCGTACCCGGGCATCCAGTCGTCGACGGCTCCCTGATCGTCCAGGTACTCCAGGACCATCACGCGGGCCGCCGGATCGACCGCGAGCAGTTCGGGGGCGACGGCCGGCCGGCCCGCCCGCGCTGCGAGCCGCAGGGCGGCGACCTCGCGGGCGTACCGCGCGTCCTCGTCGGACCCCACTCCGCCTCCGTCGGCGATCTGCTTGACGATCACCCGGTCGCCCCCGCGCAGACCGACCCGCCACACGCGGGAGCGCGGACTGCTCTCCAGAAGAGTGGCTTCGGCGGGCGTACCGACCACGGAACGCAACTCTTCACTCAGCGGCACCTGGATCGACATGACGCCCAGCGTAGAGGGCGCGCCGCACAACACCGTTGACCTCAAGGCCACTTGAGGTCCTACGGTCGTCCTCATCAGCCGGGCAAGAAGGGTGAGGACACAGCCATGGAGTACTCGCACGACGACGCAGGGCTCGCGCACCAGCCGATCGGCTACTGGAGCTGGGCCGCCCACAATTCGGTCGTCACCCACATCCGGACCGCCCTCGCGGAACTCGGCCTCAGTCAGCCCCAGTGGTGGGTCCTCAATCAGCTCGTCGACCATCCGGAAGGCAGGCCGCGCACGGATGTGGTTGCCGTCCTGGAGGGCTACCTGAGCGTGGGGGGCGTCCTGGAGGACGAGATCGACGCCCTCGCCGCCAGGAAACTGATCACGCAGGACGGCGACAAGCGCCTCCGGTTCACCGACGAGGGACGGGCACTCCAGAAGACCACCGCCGCACGCCAGGAGGTCCTGCGCGCGGAGATCCACGCCGGCATCACGGATGAGGAGTACGTACGTACCCTCAAGGTCCTCCAGCGCATGATCCACAACACTGCCGGCCAGGCCTGGCATCACTGACACCCCACTCGGACACCCCACTCGACCGCGGCCTCACGGGGACGGAGGCAACCGGGCCTTGAGGCGGGCCAGGAGTTCCTCGACGAAGGCCTCCAGGTGGGGCGGGCGGGGGCCGGGGCGTGTGGCGCAGAACCAGATGCGGGTCAGCGGCCGTGCGCCGATGGTGACCAGCGCGAGGCCGTGCGAGGACACGTACGGGGCGGCCACCCAGTTCGGCAGCACCGTCACGCCCTGGCCGCCGGCCACCATCTCGACCACCAGGTCCGTGACCACGGGCATGGTGGTGATCCGCGCGGGCCGCGACTGTGCGGGGATCGGCAGCGGGAACGACGGAATGCGGTTCTGGTCGTAGACGTCGTAGAGGACCAGCTCCACGCCGTCGAAGTCCCGGGCGGTCAGGTACTTGCGGGAGGCCCACGGATGCCCGGCGGGGACAACTGCCACCATCTCGTCCTCGAACAGCGGGGTCAGGGTCACCCGGTCCGTCTGCCCGTCCAGCTTGGTGACCAGTGCGACATCCACCCGGTCGGCGAGCAGGGCGGAGATCGGATCGTCGTCGGGGACAGTCTCGATCCGTACGTCGGCGTCCGGCACACGCTCCCGGAAGGCACGCAGTACGGGCGGCAGCCACGGGAAGGTGGTGCTGCACTGGGCGGTGAAACGGACCCGCCGGGCCCGCCCGTCCCGGATGTCCTTCAAGTCGCGGGCAGCAGACTCCAGTTCGCCGAAAATGTGATGGGCGGCGGCCAGCATCCGGCGACCCGCGGCGTTCGGCACCAGGCGTCGGCCCTGCCGGTCGAAGAGCCGCATGCCGAGGCGGTCCTCCAGCCGGGTCAGCCGCTGGCTGAGGGCGGGCTGGCTGACGTAGAGCCGTTCGGCGGCGGCGGTCAGCGAGCCGACGTCGGCGGTGGCGTGCAGGAGTTCCAGGTCACGCAGGTCCACATCCATAAGCGTGGATTATTACATGCTCCAATTTCCGTCGTGGTGTTATGAGTTGAGGGCTCGTACGTTTCTGGTGTCACCCAGAAGAACCGATCCGCCACGAAAGGCACTTGAAGCAATGAACGACACCAGTACCGACACCAGCACCCGCACCACCGCCCTGGTCACCGGCTCCTCCAGCGGCATCGGCCTGGACATCGCCCGAGCCTTCCTGGCGAGCGGCGCCAACGTCGTGCTCAACGGCAGAGACACCGACCGCGTCGCCAAGGCCGCCGCCGGCCTCGGCCATCCGGACCGGACCGCGTGGGTCGCGGGCAGCATCGCCGCACCCGAGACCGGGGAGTCCCTGGTGCGCGTCGCACTGGAGCGCTTCGGGGGCCTCGACGTACTGGTCAACAACGCCGGAACGTTCGCCTCCAAGCCCTTCACCGAGGTCACCGAGGACGAGCTCGACGGCTACCTGACCGGCAATCTCAAGGGCACCTACTTCACCACCCAGGCCGTGGTACGGGCGCTGCGCGACCAGGGCCGGGGCGGCAGCATCGTCAACATCGGCACCACGCTGGTGGACCACGCCCTTGCCGGCTTCCCGGCCTCCGCACCCGTGGTAAGCAAGGCCGGAGTGCACGCGCTGACGACGAGCCTGGCCGCCGAACTCGCAGCCGACGGCATCCGCGTCAACCTCGTGACGGCCGGCATCGTCCGCACCCCGCTGCACGAAGGCTCCGATGTGGACTCCTTCGGCGGGCTCGCGCTGCTGGGCCGGGTCGGCGAGGTCTCCGAGATCTCCGAAGCGGTGCTCTACCTCGCGGACGCCGCCTTCGTCACAGGCCACGCCCTGCGCGTGGACGGCGGCCACGTCACCGGCCGCCACTGACCGCCACTGACCGGAGGCTTCAGACGCTGCTGAACGACAGCTTCGCCGCGAAGCCCAGGAACAGGGCCCCCGCCGCCGACGTCGCGCCCGCCGACAGGCGCTTGCGGCGGCGGAAGGTGGCGGCCAGGTGGGTGCCGCCGAAGATCAGGGCGGAGAGGTAGAGCACGCTCGCGATCTGGGCGAGGGTGCCCAGCAGTACGAAGGAAAGGGCGGGGTGGGCGTACGCAGGGTCCACGAACTGAACGAAGAAGGAGATGAAGAAGAGGATCGCCTTCGGGTTGAGCAGGCTGATCATGAGCGCCCGGCGGTACGGACGCTCGGCGGCCGGAGCCGCCTCGGCGTCGGCGGTCCCGGCATCCGTGCGCTCGTTGCGGCTGCGCCACATCGACCAGGCCGCGCGCATCATGCCGATCGCGAGATACGTCAGGTAGCCGGCGCCCGCGTACTTCACGATCCCGAAGAGCAGCGCGTTCCCCTGAAGCAGCGAGGCGACCCCGGCGGCGGACAGCACCATCAGGACCGCGTCGCCGCACCACACGCCGGCGGCGGCCGTATAGCCCGTGCGTATGCCGCGTCGCGCCGCGACGGACAGGACGTAGAGGGAATTCGGACCCGGCAGAAGAATGATCAGGACGAGCCCGACGAGATAGGTCGGCAGATCGGTGACACCCAGCATGGGCGGAGTGTCGCATGCACGTGCGACTTCTTGCTCGTGCGTTTCGCATGGCAGACGGCGCGGCGGGCCATTCAGCAGCTGTCCAGCAGCGTGTCCACAGGCAGCTCGAGGCTGACGCCGACGGACTCAGGAACGGGGACCTGCTGGCCCCGTTCGTACCGCTGCGGGGCCGGGTACTTGCCGTTCTCCGGGTCGCGGTAGAGCAGCACCTCGCCGTGCTTGCGGTCGGCGACGATGTAGACGGGGACGCCGGCCTCGGCATAGCTCTCGACCTTGGTGCCGAGGTCGTCGGTCCAGTTCGAAGAGGTCACTTCGACCACCAGCCGGAAGACGTTCGGCGCGTAGCAGTTCTTCTGGACCAGGGCGTCGCAGAAATCCTCGTCGACCACGGAGAAGTCGGGGATCGCGTAGTCGTCGGGCAAGTGGGGGAGCCAGAGCCCGATTCCCTGGACATACTCCAGCCCGGACCTTTCGATTCCTGCCCGGTCGAACGCCCTGCCCAGCTTGGTCAACGACAGTGCGTGCGCACCGTCCGGTGGCGGTGTCACGATGAGCCTCCCCTGGAGAATCTCCACGCGGTGCCCAGGCAGTGCACGGGAGAGCAGGTCGGCGGCTTCGCCCAACGTCAGCTCGTGTTGCATGACAGCCACGGCATCCTCCTTGTCGGGTTCACTCTCCACCGAGAGTAACCGGGGGCACCGACACTCCACCCCCGATCACTCGCTCGGGTGACCCGCCGGCTCAGAACGCGTTCGTCGGGACGTACGTCCCCCAAACCTCCCGCAGCGCGTTGCAGACCTCCCCGACCGTCGCCCGCGCCCGCAGTGCGTCCTTCATCGGGTACAGGACGTTGTCCGTGCCCTCCGCCGCCTTCTTCAGCTCCACCAGCGCCGCGTCCACCGCCGCCTGGTCGCGCTCGGCCCGCAGCTTGGCCAGCCGCTCCGCCTGCTGGGCCTCGATCGCGGGGTCGACGCGCAGTGGCTCGTACGGCTCCTCCGTCTCCAGCTGGAAACGGTTCACGCCGACCACGACGCGCTCGCCGCTGTCCGTCTCCAGCGCGATGCGGTAGGCGCTGCGCTCGATCTCGTTCTTCTGGAAGCCACGCTCGATCGCGTTGACCGCGCCGCCCATGTCCTCGACCTTCTCCATCAGCTCGATGGCGGCGGCCTCGACCTCGTCGGTCATCTTCTCGACGACGTACGAGCCGGCGAACGGGTCGACGGTGGCCGTGACGTCCGTCTCGTACGCCAGGACCTGCTGCGTGCGCAGCGCGAGCCGGGCGCTCTTGTCGGTCGGGAGGGCGATCGCCTCGTCGAAGGAGTTGGTGTGCAGGGACTGCGTGCCGCCGAGGACGGCCGCCAGGCCCTGGACGGCGACGCGCACCAGGTTGACCTCCGGCTGCTGCGCCGTCAGCTGCACGCCCGCCGTCTGCGTGTGGAAGCGCAGCATCAGGGACTTCGGGTTCTTCGCGCCGAACTCGTCGCGCATGACCTTCGCCCAGATCCGGCGCGCGGCACGGAACTTGGCGACCTCTTCGAGGATCGTCGTACGCGAGACGAAGAAGAAGGACAGGCGCGGCGCGAAGTCGTCGACGTCCATGCCCGCCGCGACGGCCGTACGGACGTACTCGATGCCGTCCGCGAGCGTGAACGCGATCTCCTGCGCGGGCGAGGCACCGGCCTCGGCCATGTGATAGCCGGAGATCGAGATCGTGTTCCACTTCGGGATCTCGGTCTTGCAGTACTTGAAGATGTCCGCGATCAGGCGCAGCGACGGCTTGGGCGGGAAGATGTACGTCCCGCGCGCGATGTACTCCTTCAGCACGTCGTTCTGGATCGTGCCGGTGAGCTTGTCGGCCGGTACGCCCTGCTCCTCGCCCACCAGCTGGTACATGAGCAGGAGGAGAGCAGCCGGCGCGTTGATCGTCATCGACGTCGAGACCTTGTCCAGCGGGATGCCGCCGAACAGGACGCGCATGTCGTCGATCGAGTCGATCGCGACGCCGACCTTGCCGACCTCGCCGCTCGCGATCGCCGCGTCGCTGTCGTGGCCCATCTGGGTCGGCAGGTCGAATGCGACCGACAGGCCCATCGTGCCGTTGGCGATCAGCTGCTTGTAGCGGGCGTTGGACTCGGTCGCGGTACCGAAGCCGGCGTACTGGCGCATCGTCCATGGCCGGCCCGTGTACATCGACGGGTACACGCCACGCGTGAAGGGGTACTTGCCGGGCTCGCCCAGCTTCTCCGCGGGGTCCCAGCCCTCCAGGGCGTCCGGCCCGTACACCGGCTCAATAGGCAGTCCCGACTCCGACTCGCGCGCCATCTGCTGTGCCTCCCGCTGAACGTACTGGCTGGTAATGAACCGACCCTCGCGACGGACTGTAGCGGCGAGCGTGCGACGGGTGGAGAGCCGCAGGCTGGGACCTTGCTCACAACGTCGCTGTTGGTCGCTGTTCATCGCTGTTCCCATGATGCGGGGGCTTTCGCAACCGGGCAGAGCGGGAAACAGTCCATAGGGACATACGAGATGCCCGGGGGGCGGGGATGGACGAGAACCAGCGGAACAACAGGGCCGTGCGCAGAGCGGTGGCGTTGACGGCGGTTGCGGTTGTGGCCGTGACAGCGGGGTGTACGGCGCAGGCGAGCGGGGCGGGAGCGGGAGCGGCGACGAGCGTGACGAAGCCGGCGGCTCCCGCTTCCGCGCATGAGGCCGCGATCGCGTCGCCCTCGGCAGGGGCGTCCGGCAACTCCGGGAAAGCGTCGCCGGACACAGCCGTCCCCGCCGAGACCCAGTCACAAACGCCCGAGCCCAAGGCCACGCCCACGCCCAAGCCGCCGGCACCCAAGGTCCTCATGGCGAGCGGAGCCGAAGGCTCACAGGTACGCGAGCTCCAGGCCCGCCTGCGCCAGATCGGCCACTTCAACCGCACCCCCACCGGCCACTACGCCTCGGTCACCGCCGCCGCGGTCTCCTCGTTCCAGAACAAGCGCGGCCTGCCCCGCACGGGCGCCACCGACACCGTCACCTGGGACAGGCTCCTCGGAATGACCAGGAAGCCGACGCGCGCCGAGCTGCACCCGACGACCGCCAACCCGGTCGCCAAGCCCGACCCGCGTTGCATGAGCGGCCGGGTCCTGTGCATCAGCAAGACCAGCCGCACGCTGTCCTGGATGGTCGAGGGGCGGGTCGTCTCGGCGATGGATGTGCGGTTCGGATCGCAGTACACGCCCACCCGCGAGGGATCGTTCAACGTGTACTGGAAGTCCCGGCACCACGTCTCGACGCTGTACGACAGCCCCATGCCGTACGCCCTGTTCTTCAGCGGCGGGCAGGCTGTCCACTACTCGTCGGACTTCGCGGCCCGCGGCTACAGCGGTGCGTCGCACGGCTGCGTCAACGTCCGGGACGAGGGGAAGATCGCGAGCTTGTTCTCGCAGGTGCGCAACGGCGACAAGGTCGTCATCTACTGGTAGATGACGAGGGAGTGGAGAAAGTGGCGCGGGCGGGACCGGGGGAACGTGTCCCGCCCGCGCCTGTTGCGCGGAGCCGAAGGTACGGGGGGAACCCCGGCTCGTCGCGCTGCCGATGACCAGTCGGCTCACTATCTACTGCGTCACCCGCTCGAAAAACGTCACACCTGCGTGGGCGCGGAAACAAAAGCGCAGGTCAGTGCAGGTCAGTGCAGGTCAGTGCGGCTGCGGGGAGGCTCCGACAGTGGCGGACGGCTCGACGGTCGGGGAGGGCGGCAGGGTGTAGGAGATGGGCGGTACAGCGCGGCTGATCCCGCCAGGGGCGTCTTGGCCCCCGTCGCTCCCGTCGCCCTTGCCGTCGCCCTTGTCGTCGTCCTTGTCGCCGCCGTCGCCGTTTCCGCCGCCGCTGCTGCCGTCGCCTTCGCCGCCGCCTTGTTTGCCCCCGGCCCCGGTCCCGTCGGCGGAGCCGTCCAGCACGCGGTCGCAGAAGCGCTCCACGCGGTCGGCGCCCTTGGCCGCCGCTTCCAGGCGTCGCTCACGGTCGGGGGTGAGGTTGCCGGCGCGGTAGTCCTGGCAGGCCTTGGCCGTCTTGCGGTACCAGTCACCGGTCCCGGAACCCGGACCGGAACCGTCGCCCGGTGCCGTTCCCGGTGGGCCGTCGCCGGTCCAGCCCGGGTAGGTGGGGAGCAGGCCGGTGTCCGACCCCGGCGAGGACTCGTGCGTACCGCCGGTTTCGCCGTCGCCGGCCCCGTTGCCGTTCCCGCCGCCGGGCGTCTCGTGCTCGCCGCCGGTAGTGCCGGTGGCGCCCGGTGTGGGCTCGCCCGTGTCGCCCGGTTCACCCGTGGTGGACCCGGAGGTGAGCGGCTGGGGCGTCGCGGCCGCGGACACGGTGGACGCCGGCGCGGGGTCGCCGCCGCGCCCGAAGGGGCTCGGCAGTACGCCCGTGCCCGCCGCCACCGCGACGCCGCCGAGCGCGAACCCGGCGAGCGCCCCGGCCAGCCCGAGGCGTACGGGACGTGCCCAGCGCACGGGGACGGAGACCTTGCGTCCGATACGTACCGTGGAAGTGGAAAAGGTGTCGGGGGCCGCGGCCCTGGCCTTGCGGAACGCCGCCAGCGCGGCTGCCTCGCCGGGGAGTTCGCCCGCCTCGTGGCCGCCGGCCCGGGCCACGCCGTCGAGGGCGGCGGAGAGGCGCTCGGCCTGGGCGCGTGCGTGGTCGCCGACAGGCCCAACGGGTTCTCCGCGCAGCAGTCGCTCCGCCGCGTCCTTGTCGAGCCACTCGTAACGCTCGTCGGCCATCACATGTCCTTCTGCGTCCGCACGCCGGAATGCGTCACACCGGCGGACGTCGCCCGGCCCGGTCGCGGGCCTCGCTGGGGCGGTACGGCGCCGAGTTCCGGCCTCCCGTCGGCCGGGCCCGCCGACGTACCGCTGCTACTGCTGTCGCTGTCTTCGCCGCCGACGCTGCCACTGCCGCTGCCGCCGGCGTCCGCCGCGTTCAGCAGCTCGGCCAGCCGCTTCAGGCCGCGGTGCGCGGCGGTCCGTACGGCGCCGGGGCGCTTGCCCAGGGTCTCGGCGGCGCTCTTCGCGTCGAGCCCGACGACGACGCGCAGGACGACGGCCTCGGCCTGGTCCTGCGGGAGCTGGGCGATGAGCGCGAGGGTGTCGCCGGTGGCGAGGGCTTCCATTGCCTCGTCGGCGGTGTCGCAGGCGCCGGGCTTGGCGGCGAGTTCCGTCTCGTCGCCGCCTATGGCGGGGCGGCGGCCGCGCATGCGGATGTGATCCAGGGCACGGTTGCGCGCTATGCGCGCGGCCCAGCCCCTGAACCGGTCGGCGTCGCCGCTGAACCGGTCGAGGTCCCGGGCTATCTGGAGCCACGACTCGGAGGCGACGTCCTCTGCCTCCGGGTCGCCGACCAGCGTTCGTATGTAGCCCAACAGCCGCGGGTGCACGGCGCGGTACACAGTACGGAAGGCGTTCTCGTCCCCGTCCTGTGCCGCGAGCACCGCGGCGGTCAGCTCCGCGTCGTCCCCCAGCACTCCCTCAACCTGTCCCAAGTCGCAGCTGGTCACCACTGCCGCGCAGCCCCGCGCGAGTCAGCACGCTACGACGTTCGAAGGGGTCACGTCCACGTCTTGCACAACGCGCGACGACGCACTGACAGAGAGCGAGCGGTGTGACAGAAAACGCATCCACGGCGCTGAGAGTAGTACGGGCCGCCGCACGGTCCGCGGACGGCGGCCGGGGCCTCTCCTGTGGGGGGTGGCGGCCCCGGTCGTCGTCCCATTCCACCGCTCTGACGCGGCAATACCCAGGGCGCGGGGCCTCTGCATGACCAACCCGTGACCAACGCGCATCCGGGCGTTCACCCGACGGAGGCGCGGTTCTGGAGGGGGTCGTCCCAGCACGCGTCCCATTCGTAGCGCCAGGTGTCCGGTTCACGGGAGAGGCACACCCTCCGGCGAAAGATGATGCGGCCGAGGGCATCGTGTTCGTAGCGGATTTGTCCCGCGCGATTGATGGTCGTGCCGGGTCTTCTGGCGCAGGGTGATACGCCCGGCGGCGTCGTGTTCGTAGCGGATCGCGCCGGCGCGGGTGATGCGGGTGCCCTCGTACGTGCGCGATCCCCG
Source organism: Streptomyces sp. ISL-100 (assembly GCF_018614615.1). GTDB lineage: Bacteria > Actinomycetota > Actinomycetes > Streptomycetales > Streptomycetaceae > Streptomyces. Next base: position 35,829 of record NZ_JAGGOK010000025.1, read on the forward strand.
TGCTTCGGCTCCTGGGTGGGCGTCGGGCCAGCTGGCGTCGGTCTGGTTGCCGGCTGCGTCGTAGGCATAGGACTCCGACCAGGTGGCGGCACGCGGCCGGTGGTGTCGAGGCCGTAGTGGCGGGTGCCGCCGAGGTGTTCGTCGATGCGAGTGACGTAGCCGTCGGGGCGGTAGGTGTACGCGCGATGTTGGACCAGACGGTCGGCGGGACCGTTGACGGTCTGGGCAGTGAGGCGGCCGACGGTGTCGTAGGCGTTGGTGAAGGTCACCTCGCCCAGGCGGCGGGAGGCTTTGCGGCCGGTGGTGTCGTGGGTGAACGTGAGGATGTGGCCGTGGGTGGTGAGGGCCGTCGGGTTGCCCAATACGTCGTACGCCCACGTGCTTTCCGTGCCGGTGGGTGTCGTCCGGCTCGTGCGGCGCCCCAGCTCGTCGTAGCTGTGCCTGAGAATACGGCCGTTGACGGATTCCGAGATGAGTCGGCTCTGGCGGTCGCGCAGCAGTATTACGGTCGCGTCGTCGTTGGTGGCCTGGGCCAGTTGGTCGGTGAAGTCGTACTCGTACGTCGTCGCCTTGCCGTCGGTGTAGCCGTAGCGGAGGATCTCCTGGTCGGTGCCGTCCGGCGCGGCGCCCGCCAGGTGCAGAGCGGTGACCCTTCCGTCGTTCGTGGTGAGCTTCAGGTGGTAGCCGCCGTGGTGCACGATCGACGTAGGGGCACCTGTCTCGTCGTACTCGAAGGTGATCCATCGGCCGTTGCGGTCGTCGATCTGGGCCAGGAGCGCCAGCTCCCCGTCCGGGTGGTCGACGAAGTGGCGGACCTGGCCGGATTCCGGGTCGGTGATGGTGTAGCCGTCGTCCACACGGTCCAGGGGCCAGCGACGCCCGTGCGTCGGCATGACGGGAACACCTGGCGCGGGGTGAGGGTAGGCGAGCAGGCTGCCCCCGTCGCAGCTGAACACCACGCCTTCCGCGTCGATTTCCAAACTTTGACGACGGCTGCGCGCAAAGGCCGAGGACCGCCCTCCGACGCACCAGCCGCGACTACCGCCGACCGCTGTCGGCTCTCGGTCTCACGCGATCAACCCGGACAAATCCCGAGCATGCAATGACCCTGGGTTATCCCCCACCCCTGGAAAGCCGCCCCACAGGCGCCATACTGCGATATGGTGTTGGTATGGCTACCAAGAAGGTCACTATCACTCTCGATGAATCCTTGGTCGAGGCCCTGGCAGGCGCCGCCGAGGAAGAGGGGATCCCGCTCTCCCGACTCGTCGCCGGAGCGGCCGAGCGGGAGCTGCGCCTGCGGGCCGGCCGGGCCGTGGTTCAGGAGTGGCAGGCGGAGCACGGCGCCTTCACCCCGGGGGAGCTCGCCGCAGCACGCGCCGACATGGCCGCCGCCGATGCCGAGTACCTCAGCAGCACGGGGGAATCGGCCGCGTGAACATCCCCTACCTGTACGACGCCGGTGCGCTGATCGCCATCGACAACAACGACCGGCACATGTGGGCCCGCCACAGTCTGGCCCTGGAGGACGGGCGGGACATCCACGTGCCCGCCGTCGTCGTCAGCCAGGCATGGCGGGACTCCCGCCGCCAGGTCAGGCTCGGCAAGTTCCTCGCCGCGCGCCGCGTCGTACCCGTGGGCCTCGAAACTGCCAAGGCCGCAGGCATCCTCTGTGGCAAGGCCCGCACCGCCGACATCGTCGACGCCACCGTCGTGGTCATGGCAGCCAGCCTCGGCGCCATCATCTGGACCTCCGACCCGGACGACATCCGCGACCTCATCGACGCCCAGGACATCAAGCCCGCTCCCGTCATCCGCACAGTCTGACCTCCGAGCGGACCCTCAGGGACGTCGGCCACACGCCCGGGGAGAGCTCTGCCCAGCCCATCCGTGACCCTTCTCAACGCCAGGTCAGGTCACCTACGGCCCACTCTCCAGGGTCAGTACCAAGTCAGCACAGGACCAGGAAAAGCCCGGAATCAGCCGGAGAAAACAGGAAGGGCCAGACCCGAAGATCTGGCCTCTGACCTGGGGTTTCTTAACCTGACCAGCCACTTCGGCCGATCAAGGAATCAGGCACTACACGTTGAAGCGGAACGTCGAGCACAGAGCTGCCACCTGCGAAAACGTCGTTTTGACGCCAGACCATGCCAGCACGATCCCAGCACGGTAGCGGCATCCCAGCACCAGAGGTCTCAGACCCTGGCAAGCGAGGGTGTCGATGGGGCGGCGCTGCACCTCGGCGAGCCCGACGAGCTCCTCGAAGCGGTGCGCGTCAACCAGCGACTCCGCATGCGCAGCACGTACGCGGTCCCCTGGGTGGCGAGCTCGACGCCGTACGCCTCCGCGCGGTGCTCGGCGAGGAGCGCCCGCAGCCGCGAGACATGGCCCTGGAGCACGGTCTTGGCGTGGATCGGCGGCTCGTCCTCCCACAGCGCGTCCATCAACTGGGTGACGTTCACGGCGGTGTTGGGGCGCAGCAGCATCGCCAGCCGGCTGGACCGCTTGGCGGGCCCCAGACCGACGTCCCCGTTCTCCGTGACCACGGCAACGGAGCCGAGCAGCCGGAACTCCACCTGATACCTCCGCGATCCTCTTCCCGGCCTCCCTGCTTCACCGGCAGTCGAGGATACGCGGGGCACGGGTCACGGGGGCACACACCGCGGGGCGCGAAGGCGGCCGGAAAGCGCGCCGGGGCGAGGGGCGGGGATCTGGACGGTGACCGGTTTCACCGACACTGGGGCCGGTCGGCGAATCCGGTCACCGTCAGGCGTCACTCGCCCAGGAGTCGGGCGGTACGGGCGTCGAGTTCCTCGCGGACCATGCGGGCGTGCTCGGCGCGAGCCTTGTAGCGGGCGTGGCCCAGCCGGGCCTTGTCCTCCTCGGCCCGTACCTCGGCCGCGTACCGCCGGACCTCGTGGTCGATGGCGGCGACCTTGCGCTGCACGTCCTGGTCCTCCAGGTGGATGCGCTGGTTGGCCTCGCGCCGCTCGCCGAGCCTGCGGTCGTACTCGGACGGGCCGCTCATCAGCTTGGCGAGCACCGGCATGGCGTCGACCAGGAGCAGCACGGCGTGCAGCAGGAACATCATGAAGAGCGCGAAACCGTCGGACCAGGCCACCGTGGACAAAGCTTCGGCGCGCAGCAGCAGTCCGTCGTGCTGCTGCGACTTCTCCCGCTCGTCGACCTTGGCGTCGATCGCCTTCTTGACGTCCGTGCGGTAGGCGGCGCCGGTGTTGATCAGCTGCTCGGACAGGACGTTGCCCTTGGCGACGAGTTCGGCGCGCTTCGCCTCGTACTCGGCGACCTTGCTCGTCTGCTTGTACGCGCTGGTGTCGGCGCGGGCGCGCTCGCAGGTCTCGGTGGTGTCCCAGCCGTTGCCGCGCCAGATCCACCGGTCCTTGGCGCACTCGCGGCGTTCGGTGGCCAGTTTCTTGTCGAGGGCGTCGTTGTAGGTCTTGATCTGCTGGTCGAGGCTGGCGACGGCGGTGGTGTTGTCGGCGATGTCCTCCCTGATCGAGGCCGGCGCGCCCTTCACCGTCAGATGGAAGTCGCCGCACTCCGCGCGGCTCGTCGTGTCCTTGCCGTCGAGGGGGTTGCAGGCGGTGAGGCTGCCCCGGAAGTCGGCGAGGTCGCGCTCCCTGGTGACCGCCATCTCCTGGCGTATCTCCCGGTCGAAGATCTGGAACAGCAGCGGCTCGGCGATGGTGAGCCCGAGCACCACGGAGAGGAACAGCCGGGGCACCAGCATGCGGACCGCCCGTCCGCCGGTGTAGCCGTGGGTGCTGGAGACCAGCCAGCTGTCCAGGGCCAGCACAATCCACGCCCACACCACGCCGACGACGACCGCCACCGCGACCGGCGTGCCCTCGCGGATCGTGCTGATCGCCATGGCCATGGAGGCCCCGCCGAGCAGCGCGCTGTCGGAGGAACCGGCTCCGGAGTTCGCTCCGGAGGAGGACGGGGACGGGGACGGGGGCGTGGACGGGGTCGCGGGCGACTCGGGGGCGGGGCGGGGATCGGCGGTGCCGTTCGCCTCGTCGGTCAACTGCCGGGGCTCGCCGGACACGCCGTCTCCTTCCCCACCGCTTCCGTGACTCTCCGTCGGCCGATCCGTGGACCTCACGTGTGCACCCCCGTCTCCCCGTCCACTCCGCTCACTTGGAGATGCCGAAGACGACGTTCCCGTGGATGACGGTTCCGTACAGGTTGGTGGTGGCGGAGTCGCCTCCGCTCTCGGCGGGCGTGGCGGGCGCGGTGGGCTCACCGGAGCCCGCCGCGGAACCGGAACCGGAACCGGAGTCCGCGCCGGAACCGGAGCCGACACCACCGAGGTCCAGAGCGTGGACGTCGTACCCCGGCACCCACAGCCAGGCCCGGCCCCAGTACTCCTTCTTCTCGACGACGACCTCGCGGAACTCCTCCGGCCGGAAGTTGGTGTACCCCTGGGCGACGAGCTCCGTGAAGACCGGTGCGGTCAGCGCGACGGCGAGCGCGGCGTCCGGGGCCTCGGCGAGGGCCCGGTGCAGGGGATCGCTCTCCAGGATGCGGGAGACCTCGACGGGCCCGGGGCCCACGAAGCCGTTGGGGGCCTCGGAGGCCGGACCGAAGTGCACGGCGGCGCGCAGCGCGAGCCGCGCGCCGGGCACCCGGCCGCGGTTGTGGGCGCGCAGCCTGGCGTCCAGCCCGCGCATGAACGGCTCGACGAGCGCCTGCTCGTCGGAACCTGTCGGGAGCACCGCGAACTCGGAGTCTCCGGCGGCCTGCCGTACCCAGGAGGCGCGGTCGAGCCCGGCCGCCTCGGCCGCCTCGGAGAGGAGCCGGGGCAACACTGTCTGAATCTCGCGCTGTCGCGCGGTGTCCGCGCTGCCGTATCCTCGCGCGTCGACGGCGAGCAGAAGCCGCCTGTCGAACACACCCATCGCACCTACGGACATCTCGTCCTCCTCGTCCGTCACATCGGGAAGGACAGCATGCCGCACCTCCAACTCGCTTGCGAATCAGGAGAGTTACGAGGCGCAAGGCGATGCGGCATGCTACTCCCGGACCGTTGCCCATCCCCGTGGGACACCGGTCGCCCTGCCAGTCGTACACCGGAACCGGGCACCCGCACCCCGTGGAAGTACGGGATCTCGCGCAGTCGCCCAATCCCGTAGAAGTGCCTGGTCCGCCCGGCGCGTCGGCGGCTCAATGGAACTCCGCCCGAGCCGCGTTGGAGGTTCCCGTGACATCCGCCCCGCCCACCGCCCCCACGGCGGCGCCCGCCCCCTCCGAGGGCGCGCTCGTCCCCGCCTCGCACACGATGCTGCCCGTCCTGCAGACGGCACACCAGCACGCCGACGCCAAGGCCGGCATCCTCTCCGCCGTGCAGGCGGCGCTCGTCGGGACGGCGGGCGCGTGGAGCGAGGCGGCGCTCGACGGCTGGCGGCGTGGCGGCCCGCTCGGCTGGACGGCGGGGGTGCTGCTGGTCCTCTTCGCCTGCGGCCTCTTCGGCGGCGCGGCCTCGCTCGCGCTGGCGCTCCGGCCGCGCGTCTGGCGGCCCACCGGCCCCAACGACTACAGCTTCGTCCGCCTGGCCGCCGCCTCGGACCCGTCGCCGCTCACCGCCCCCGTACCCACGTCGTCCGACGAGGACGAGCGGCAGCTGCGCGCGATGATCCGCTTCCTCTCCGACGTGGCCCTGCGGAAGTACTGCTGTGTGACGGCCGCCGTGGTGTGCACCGCGGTGATGGGAACCACCGCCGGGCTCTGTCTGCTGCTACGGCCGCTCCTCGGCTGACCCCCGGGGCCGGCGCGGGGCGGGCGGCACCACGGGCTCGGCGAGTTCGGCCACCCTGGCGAGCCGGGCGAGGTCGTGCACGGTGGTCGTCCGGTATCCGGTGCCGAGCAGCCCCTCGTCCCGCAGCTCGCGCAACCCCTTGTGCACGGTGGTCTCGGCGGCGCCGGTGAGCGCGGCGAGTTCGGGCTGGGTGAGATGGAAGCCGATCACATGACCACCGCCCGACTCGGGCCGCCCGTACGCCACGGCGAGCTCCACCAGAAGCCGGGCGAGGCGCACCTTGACCGGATAGCCCCGGAACTCGAGCCGCCGCCGGTTGGCCCAGCGCAGCCGGTCGGCCACGATCCGGGTCAGCGCCATCGCCACCTCGGGCCGCCGCAGCATGAGCCCGTGCAGGGCCCCGGGCCCGATCACCCGCGCCCGCAACGGCCCACAGGCCATCACCCCGGCCGACCGCGGCGCGCCGTCGAGCGCGGCCATCTCCCCCACACTGTCGCCCCCGACCCGGACGGCGAGCAGTGACTCCTGCCCGTTCTCCACGGTCGCGGTGACCTTGGCGAACCCGCTGAGAATCACGTACAGATGCCGATCCGTGGCGCCCTCGGTGAGCAGCACACCCCCGGACCCGAGCGTCAACTCCGATCCCAGCCCCAGCAATTCGGCCCGCGCGGGATCGGACAACACCCCGAGCAGACTCCGACCCGGCCATCCCCACTCCCCACCCGGCCCCACGCCCACCCCTCCACTCTCCACCCCTCATATCCCCCACCCGCCCAGGCTAGGCCCTCCCCGCACGAAGACGCCCACCCGCGTGGACGGGGTGCCCCTCGACCTCACTCGAAACCCAAAGGCCGCCCGCCCCGCTCCCAGCGGTTCGGACGGCCTTCGTCGGTCGGCGCGGAGGGTCAGCGGGGCAGACTTGAAGCGGAATATATCCGGCCCGTTTCTGGCCTGCGACAGAGCCCCATCCGAGCCTCTGACCAGGCATTTCACCGTTTGATTACGTTGGCCTCCGCCGGGCGCGCGGTCAGTAGTGGTAACGAGCCGCGAGGATGACGATCTCCTTGTCCGTGACCAGGTAGACAAGGCGGTGCTCGTCGTCGATCCTCCTCGACCACGCCCCGGGCAGCCAGAAACACCTAGATAGGGGCCGATCTAGGTGGTAAGCGAGAACCTCTACCCAGACGACAAAATGCCTGTTCAGAGGCCCTTTATGGCTCAGGCAGGCCAGGGGTGGCGGCCCCGGTCGTCCTTCCAAGACCTGCGGCGGCCCTATCTTCCGGATCTTCCCGACGGCCCCTGACTGCCTTCACGGCCTGCTGGAATCACTCTCGCCGTTGCCCTGGGTGCCGTTCCCGCTCTGACGGCCGTCGTTGCCGTCTTCTTCCTTGCCGGCGGGCTGCGTGGGATCCGCACCGGGATTCCCCGGATCCGCCGCCGCGTCGTCGCCCGGCTTCGCCGGGGGCTCCCCCGGCGTCCCGGGCTCCGCGCCCGGCTTCGAGGCGTTCAAGCCTTTGGGTGCCTTCGTAGAGCCCTTGCCGCCAGTACCCCGGCCCGGCTGCTGCTTGTCGGCCATCAGCAAGCGCTCGCAGTACGCCTCCACCGTCAGCCCGGCGTCCGCGGCGTCCGCCGTCAGCTGCTCGGAAGCCGCACCGCGGCCGGAGGCCGAGCGACCGTGGGACACGAGGTACGCGACGCAGTGCGCCACGGCGTCCTGCGCCCGCGCCGGGCGCGCCGGCCCCGAGCGGGTGACCTCGGCCGAAGGAAGGCGCGCCGTGCCCTCCTCTGCCGCCCCTGCCGCGCTTCCCGGCGCCGCGCCGGGCGTGGCCGGGGCGCTGCTGTGGGCCCCGGTCGCCACGGCGGCGGCCCCGCCGCCGCCCGAACCACCGTCGCCGATCCCGAACGGCCCCGGGATCGCTCCCGTGCCGACCGCGAGAGCCACGCCGCCCAGCGTCACCGTTGCCGCGGCCGAGGCGAACGCCGCCCTGACCGGCAACACGCCGCGCCACCGCCGGGACGGCCGCCAGTCGTCGCGCCTGCGCGCCTGCCACCAGCGCCCCGGGCCGGCGTGCACGCCGGAGTCGCGCGCCTCCCGGTACGCGGCGAGCGCCGCCTGCGCGTCCGCCTCGCCGGGGCGAGGCGCGGATCGGCGTACGGCGGCCAGCAACGCCTCGACCTCCGGCGTGACCGCCTCCTCACCCACCGCTTCCCATTTCCCGGCCCCGGCCCGCTGTCGCGTCCGCGCCCGTCTCCGTACCCGTCTCATGTGTCACGTCTCATGTCTCATCTCTCAGCGTGCGCGGCGCCGCAGACGTCACAACGCCCGTCCGGCTCCCGGCAGCCAGCTGCTCGGCCAGCCGCTTGAGCCCGCGGTACGCGGAAGTCCGTACGGACCCGCTGCGCTTGCCCAGCACCCGAGCCGCCGCGGGCCCGTCGAGCCCGACGACCACGCGCAGCAGCACCGCCTCCGCCTGCTCGCGCGGCAGCGTGGCGATCATTTCCAGCGCCTGACCGGTCGACAGCGCTTCGAGCGCGTCGTCGGCGGTGTTCTGCCGGCCGGGAAGGTCCAGTACGTCCTGCTCGATCAGCGAGGTAAGGGGTCTTCGCTTCCGCTTGCGCAGGTGGTCGAGTGCGCGGTGGCGGGCGATCGTCGCCGTCCAGCCGCGGAATCCCGCCCCGTCGCCGCGGAATCGCCCCAGGTCCCGGGCGATCTCCAGCCACGCCTCGGACGTCACGTCCTCGGCGTCTTCCCCCACCAGCCCCCGCACGTAACCAAGCAGTCCTGGATGCACAAGCCGGTACGCCGCAGCGAACCCGCTCTCGTCCCCCTGCTGGGCCCGCTCGACGGCAGCACCCAGCTCCGCGTCGTACGCCTGTGTACGACGCCGCTCCCCGCCCCTGACCACACGACCCTCTTCGTACCGACTCGGCACTGGTCACCGTGCCCGTGCCCCCTGGGGAGCCAGGCCCCCCATTGCTCTGCGCCGGAAGCCACAGAAACGTCACAGCTTCTTTGCCGTGCCCGGCTCAGGCTTCCATCAGAAGGTCACCCGGAAGGTCACCCCTCACGCCTGGCAGACGGCCTTACGGGCCCGGCCGTGAAGCAGCAGATAGAACCGCTGCACCGACTCCTCGGAACCGGCCTCGAACCGGTTGACGACCTTCCCGAGCGGGTTCCACACCCGCCCGTCAGGCATCCGCACCCCGACGGACTGCCGGAAGAGCTCACGCTGTTCGTCCCCGAAGTCGACCCAACGCCCACCCGCCCTGCGGACGATGACCTCACCGGTGTACGCACCGAGCCCGCGCAGCACCGCGTCGATCTGCGCACGCTCGGGCGCGTTGCGCCGCAGTCCGTCGACGACGAGGTCCACGAGCCGCAGGCTGGCCACGGAGTAGTCGAGCGGCAGCCGATTGCGCACGGTGAGCTGCTCGACGAACTCGGCGGCGTACCCACGCATGCCGGTCGCACCGGGCAGCTGCGACTCCCCCTCCCCCACGCGCTCAACCATGTACTCACGCTCCTCCGGCTCAGCCGATCAACGCCTTCCACTGACCAAGCGACGGGAGCCTCAGGAACATCACGCGAACCACCATGTGTTGGTTGTCACGGCCCCAGATCCGAAAATTCTGCGATTGCCGTACAACCCTCACGGGGTTTCGAGCGTCAGATAGCGCACCGTACGGGCCCCGGACTCGTTCCTACTGGCGACCGAACCCGACCTGCGCGACCGCTCGCTGTACCACTCAGTGCTAGCAGCCGTCGCGGCCGGCAACACCACCAGCGGCGGCATCGCGAGCACAGTCGGCCGCAAGGCCACCGACATCTCGCTCCCGCTCACCGTGCTGAAGCGGTGCGGGCTCTCACCGCCGAACCGGACGCGTTCCGCAAGAACCGCGCCATGTACCGCGTCGCCGAGCCGCTGATCGCCTTCCACCACGCCGTCGTACGCCCTGAATCGGCCCTGCTCGCCCGCAGGCGCGGCACGGCCGGGGTCTGGGAGTGCAGCCAGGCCACCTTCCTGAGTCAGTTCGTCGGTCCGCACTTCGAGCGTCTGTGCCGCGAGTGAGTCGAATGGCACGCCGACCCCGAAACATTCGGCGGCATGCCGATCGGCGTCGCCGCGGGACCGTTCCCGCCCTGCGGCCCGCACGAGCCACGAGGTCGACGTTGTCGTGCACGGCGCGGTGGGGCAGGACCGGGGCATCCTGCTCTCGGTCGGCGAGGCGAAGTGGCACAAGGTGATGGACGTACGCCATCTCGAACGCCTGCGCCACGTCCTGCACTTGCTGGCGGCCCGGGGCGTGGACACGACGCACGCCAGACCGGCCTGCTACAGCGGCGTGGGGTTCACTCCGGAACTTCGGGCGGCGGGCGAGCGTGGAGAGGTGGTGCTGGTGGATCTGGAGCGGCTGTACGACGGCCAGTAGTGTGTCACCCTCCCATTTGCGCCTTGAGGTGCCCGATCACCTCGTTGAACTCCTTGGTCGGCGAGAAGTCGATGTACTCGCAGTCCTCAAGGGCCTCCGGCACGTGGCCGGGCGCCCAGTAGAAGGCCTGCCCCGCCTCGTAGATGTCCTCGCCGTCCTTGGTCCGCATCTTCAGCCGCCCCTTGAAAAGGTATCCCCAGTGAGGGCACTGACACAGGTCATCGGGCAGGCCCTTGGCCAGCGGCCCCATGTCCGTACCCTTGGGAAACCGCGCGAAAGCGACGGTCATGTCGCCCCCGACCTCCTGCATACGCAGCTCTACTCCGCCCCCTTCGATCGCGACAGGAGCGTCATTCCGGGTCGTTGCCTGCATGAGTCCTCCAGGGCGAGACGGTTGCGGGGCTCGGACGGTCCACCTCCTCCCAGTCTGTCCCCGACCGCACGGCCGTGCGACACGGAGGAGAACGCCGCACACCGGACGCCGGACGCCGGGCGCTCACGTGCCCACCTCCCACACGACCTCCCCCTCCTGCCGACGCTCGGTGGGCGAGAGCCCGGCCGCCGCGGCAACGGCGGCGGACGCGTGGTGGTCAGGATGGATATGGGCGACGGCGGTACGTACGAACGCGCCCCGCGCAAGCCACGCCACCAGCCCGGACGCGGCCTCCGACCCGATGCCGCGCCCCTGCCACGGCGTCCCGACGACCCACGCGATCTCGGCGCCGGACGCACTGACGGTGGCCTGAACCGTACCCACAGGCACCCCTCGTCCCGAAGCCGGATGACCCAGTTGCACCAGGAGACGCCGGGATCGGCCGCCCCGGCCACCCACCGCACGTACCGCTCCCGCAACTCCCGCGACGACGCCGGAGCGCCGCCGATGAAGGCGTGCAGTCCGGGGTCGGACAGTACGACGGCCATCTCCTCGGCGTACGCGACCCGCAGCGGCAAAAGGTCCAGCCGCGCGGTGGTAATGACTTCGGCCAGGACTGAACTCATGGCACCTGCCTTCCACAGTCATGAACGGTGGAGGCAGACCCACTCAATGCCGAACACGGACTGACTGCCGGTTTGCTCATCGACTCAGCCGGATGAGCCCCTGCTGCGATGAGCGGCCGCGGGCTCTCCAAAGGCGTATCACGTCAGGTGGAGCTTGAGCTGTTGGTTATGTTCCGAATGGTCTACCACGACTCCAGTGATTGATTCGCCCACCTCGGGCCAGATCAACACCGAATCGTCGTCGTCACGTTTATGCATCCCAGCCACATCCGCTACGGCACCGTACCGTCGCACACCTTCAATTGAAATGAAGATGCCAAACGAAGCGACACGTTCAACAGCGCCGGCGACCTCGGCCCCGAAAGGGAACTCCTGCTTGACGGCGTCCCATTCATAATTCACCATCTGCTCACATCCCTTCGTACGACCGCACGTCCACGTACGTGCGTGCGTCTCGCGCCCGCCAATGGCGGCACACCTTAGCCTGCCGACACGAAGGGCGAGCCCCCCAGCAAGGACACACCGAGTCAAGGTCGTCCGGGCCTGAGGGCCGGCCCTGGATCAGAAGCCGAGCAACTGCAACTTCCGGCCGAAGACCACCCGCACGGCTCGCGGCCTCGTGCTCCGTGCGCCAGTCGGACTCACCCATCAGCCCATGAGTAGTCCCAGAACAACGAGTCGAAGTCTTCGACCTTGAGCAGAACCTCCAACCCCATGTCCCGCGGCAACAGACAGCCACGGGCCCAGGTGAAGTCGTCGGCCCCCATTCTGATCTCGACCTCTTCCGTGTCGTCGGAGATCTTGAGATTCCAGAATGACGCGTCACGCCCCATGGTCACGACGGAGAATTCGGGTTCGACTGAGACGATGAGGCACTCCTCTTCACAGTCGTTCCACGTAAAAATGGCCGATGCGCCGTCCGGGAGGCTGCGATACATCTCCCGTACTTCGTCGAGCCCTATCGATCTCACACTGCGCGCCGGATCCCAGGTTTCGAGCCGTATTGTCACGAGCGCCGTGGTCAGCGCGAACTCAGTCGCTGCTCCCGACTCCTCCACGGCATCCGCATCAGCGTCCATCAAGATCACCAACCTCCCGCTCGCCGCCGCCGCCCGCTCCTCAGTCGGCCACGATTACCCGCGATTTTGCTGGCCCGCCCGCGACTGACAGCAAATCGGCGTTCGGGCCTGCGAGCCGAAATTCGTGGACGTTGACGTCAGCGTTGCCGTCAGGCGTTTCTACGGCAGGAGGGTGAGCGCGGGAACGTGCTTGGGTTTGACGACGGTGAAGTGGCGGCGGTCAAGGGTGGCGATGCGGTCCGCCTTGAAGCGCTCCGCGATGGCGATGACGGAGGCATCGACCGCTCCGAGGGGAAAGTCGGCGTACTGGATGACGAGCTCGCTGAGGCGGTGCAGGTCGTCCTTGGTCAGTTCGACGAGTTCGAAGGTTCCCAGGGCGACTTGTTCGATGAAGGCGGCCTCGACCCTGGGCCAGCGTTCCAGGCTCCAGCTGACCTCGGCAAAGACCGGGCCGGGCAGGAGTCGTCGGCCCTGGAGGCGGGTGAAAAAGTCCACGCAACGTACATGGTGCTTGTCGTCGGCATTGAAAGCCGACAGGAGCGGGCCGGTGTCCAGGACGGTTGGTGCGATCACTCGGCGACGTCCAGGCGGCGTTCCATCCGCTCGCGGATGTAGTGGTCGTGGTTCTCGCCGAAGTCGGCCGGCGCGTGGATGCTACCGAAGAGCGCCAGGAGGCCGGGCGGCACCTCGCCCCCATCGTATTCACTCTTGTCCTGCTCGTCAGCATGGTCAGGCAGCGCTTCGGCGAGTTCCTCGTCCTGGCTGATGATCAGCCGCAGCCGCCGCACCTGGGGCGGGCTGAGATGCTCCAGCGCGTACCGGATGTCCTCGTAGTCGCGTGCTGCCGTCATGCCACAAGTCTGGCACGGGCACAGCCGCTCTGTCCTGGCTCTTCGGCCTGCTGATGCTGAGTCTGCCAGGGTGCTCGGGCGGGGTTGGGTTGACCTGGGCCGGAGTCCTGTCCGGTGTGAGGCCGGGCGCTCCGGGGGCCATACGCTCATCCGCCGACGGGGCAGGCCGGTGCCTCCCCGCGTCTGTGCCCCCCGTGGCCCCCGGCACCAGCACGTCACGCCCGAGCAGAAGCCGAGTTCCTGCGGCAGGTGTTCCCAGGTGATGCGCTGGAACACCAGCCGGTCCGGATGCCGCTTGCATCCCGGATGCCGGGTCCTGCGCTCCACCTTGGGCAGCAGCGGCTCGATCATCGCCCACAGCTCGTCGTCGACTTCCCACGGCTTCGGCCGCGCCACCCAGCACCCCCAGGTCACCAGTCCCCGAGTGGTCCAATCACCTCGAAGATCATTTCGTTAGGAGTTCTTACCGTAATCGGGAAGCCAGAATCCCAGCCTGCAGTGCCACGCTTCATGCGTCCTTGCTGGCGCGCCCCACAACCTTGATCGACGACTCGTGGACGGGCAATAGTCAAGACTTGTGGATGAGCTGTGTAGCTCGTGTCGTTCCCTGGACTGCGTGATGTTGGTTCGGGTGGTGCTGGAGCCCGGTGTGTCCCGGCTCAGCCCTTGACCGGTTCCACGTGAATGGGCTCAGCTCCGCCCAGGTAGAGCATGCACCCCGCGTCCTCCATGTCGACGTCCATCCTCTCCGGTGGGACGACGTAGATTCCTGCGGTGGGTGCGGGAGCCCAGCCGAGGCTGCGTGGAGGGTCGTACTCCTCGTAGTGCCCCACGTAGAGTCGGGTCGGCGGGATCGACACGGTGCAAACGCCTCCAACACGGAGGGCGGAAGCTACCGGTTCGAGACGATATGGACTCCATTCCTGATGGGAATCGCCGTGCGGGAGGGCGACTTGCCCGTTCCATCGGAAACTAGAGGAATTGTCGATCGCTCCCCACGGCCATTCCAGAGTGATGTAGCGATCTACCGTGACCACCCGAGCGATTGCCGGCTCACAGGAGACGATCACTTCGTCGCCGTTCCGAGGAACCATGTCTGATCACCTTTGTTCCGGTCATGGGATGGAGAGGAATGGTCAAGACCTATGGACTGGACAGCCCACCGGCAGTGTGGGGAGACAGGCCAGATTCTGGACTCATCCTCCCGCTCAGGCGGCCTGCTCCTGGCGCTCGACCAGAACCCCATTCTCGAACCTGACGCCGGCCCGGACCAGGGGCACCAGGTGTGCTCCGGTGATCGCCCGCCAGCGGGCCTGCCCGGACTCCACCAGCTTGAACACCATCGCTAGAGCCGCGGCCGGGCTGCCCGCGCCGCGGGTGACCTTGGTGCGCAGCTTGACCGTGGAGAACGTGGACTCGATGGGGTTGGTGGTCCTCAGGTGGATCCAGTGCTGGCGGGGAAGCCGTAGAACGCGAGCAGTTCCTCGGCGTCGTCGGCGATCTTCGCGACGGCCTTGGGGCCGGGTACGGGTTTGCTGGGAGACGGGGACGGTATCCGGTCGGCTGATCTGGGGCTGGCGTTCGGGGGTTACCGTCTGAGTGTTGCCGCAGAACGGAGTTCATCGTGACGCAGAGCATCGAGGAGCACATCGGGGCTCGGGTCGCCCGTATCCGTAAGCAGCGGGGGCTGACGCAGCAGGGGCTAGCGATGCGCGCCAATGTCTCCAAGTCGCTGCTGTCGAAGGTCGAGTGCGGGCAGAAGCCCGCTTCTCCGGCCTTGATCGCTGCATGCGCCCGCGCACTGGGTGTCTCTACGTCCGATCTACTGGGGCAGCCTTACGCGGAGGAGCTGCGGCGTGACCGGATGGACGCGTTGATACAGCCGATCCGTGAGGGCATGGAGAACTGGGATGTGGCACTGAACTGGGAGACGGCACCCCGTCCGGCCGCACTCATCCGGGCCGATGTCCAACAGGCCCTCGTCCGGCGCCGTCAGGCCGAGTACACGGACATGGTGCGGGACTTGCCCGGCTTGATTGACGAGTCGGTTCAGGCTGTCCACCTCGGTACCGGCGAAGAGCAGCGGCTGGCGTACGAGTGTCTGGCTGGGACGTTCCGCTGTGTGTTCACCGTGGCGTGGAACTTCGGCTATATCGACCTCGCCACAGTCGCGCTGGACCGGTTGGCGTGGACTGCGCCGCGTGCCGATGAGCCGGGCCTGGCGGCTATGCACGCCTATCTCCGTGCGCAGACCACCATGTCATCCGGACGGTACGACATCGGGGTTCGCGTGATCGACCGGGCTCTGCGGGAGCTTGAAGGCCAGGAAGCGCGTCGGCCAGCGGGCATCGAGGCTATGCGGGGCGTGATGCATCTGCGTGCCGCGGTGATCGCGGGACGGATGAAGGACCGGGAACATGCGGATGTGCGTCTGGCCGAGGCCCGTGCCATCGGTCTCAGGACGGGTGAGCTGCCCGACTACGGAGTGACCTGGGGGCCGGTGAACGTCGGAGTCCACGCCGTGGCGATTGCCTCCGAGATGGACGATTTCGGGCGCGCGGTCGAACTCGCCGAGGATGTACGGATCCCGCGTGGCTGGACCCGCTCCCGAGCCGGGCATCACTGGATGGATCTGGGACGCGCGCACGTCTGGGCGGACCATCCTGAGCAGGCGCTGGACTGCTTGCAGCGCGCCCGGCGGATCGCGCCGCAGCAGACGCGCTACCACCCGACGGTGCGGGAGACGGTGCTGGCGCTCAAGCGGCGTGAGCGGGCCCGAAATAGCTCGCTGTCCCAGTACGCGGAGTGGGTCGGGATCTAGCAGTTTCCGGGGCCGGGAAGTTGCACGGTTCGGTGCAACTGCCTTGCACCGCCAGTCGGCAGGCTGACATTCAGTCAGTACCCCCGCGACCGGGCGAACGGTCCGGGGGCGTGGCCAACGCCGATTGGAGCGTCAACATGCCGCACTGTATCGCCCATATCTTCGAGCCGCTGTGGCGACTTGCATGGCCCGCTGAGGGCCGCCATCGCAGAGCCGACCGCCGGTCCTCCGCAGCCAGCACCGGCACACCAACCGCGCGCCTGCCGCACGTACCCATGCCGCCGTTGCGGGGCGAAGGGATCGGGATCGTCCGCCCGCACCTGGTCGCGCATGAGCGGCAGGAGGCAAGGCGGCAGCGGATTCGGCGGCGTGCGTTGTGGCTGGCGGTGCACGGCATCGACGTCGGTTCCCGGCTGATCCACGGTGTGGAGGTAACAGCGTGATGAGCCTGACCGATGAACTGCGCCTCCTTCCGTGGGCGGGGCCGGAAGGGAAGCCGTGCTACCTGTCCAGCGACGGGGCCGGGTTCATGTCGCGCCTCGCCGACAACATGGAAGCGGCTCAACTCGGCCTGGCCGGTGAACTCATCGAGGAAGCGCAGCAGGTCCTTGCTGACCGTGCGTGGACACCCGGTGAACTTCACCTGCTGACGGTCCAGTTGACCGAGGCGCTGGCGAATGCGCACCGCATCGCGGTGAGCCGTGGCGCACGCCTGCCCATGCCCGCCTTCGAAGACTCTGATGCCCTCGACGACGACGTGATGTGACCTTGGCGTTCGCCCCCGTCCGACGCGGCTGACCTGCCAACTCGACCCCAGCGCGATGCGCACTTGACAAAAACAGAGAGTCCCCGGAGGAATCACTTTTCTCCGGGGACTCCTGCGTTCCGGCGCTCGTCTCAGTTGGCGTCGCGGCCTTCGGCGCCGCCGCCCTCCAGGCGCTCGATGGAGGAGTTGGCAAACCATGCTTCCCCGTCCGGCAGGACGTAATAGACCCTGCCTGGCTCGACGCCGAAGGCCCCCTACAAACCTGGCACGAGGTGGCCGTGGTGGTTCCGCGACAGCTGATAAAGGACGGTTCCTGATGTGGTCTGGAGGGCGAGGGCCGGATCTGCCTGGAACGCGACGTATTGTCGTCACCGCCGTGAAGGACGGCCCACCCGGCGGACTTCGCGGGGCTGGGCCACGGAGAAACTCAGCACATCTGGTACAGATCAGCCGCACCCCCGAACGACGACCGCCCCCGGAAGTCCCCGGGGGCGGTCGCGCGCGTCGCTAGGGGGATGGCTCAGCCGTCAAGCCCCAGCACTTGGGGGTCATCACTCGGGAAGTTCTTCGGCATGCCCGGCACATGGATGGTGCGCCGATACACGCCGACCAGGAATTCCACGGCGCCGACCGGGAACTCCGACCAGTCGCCGTTGTCGCCGCGGACGACCACCGGCCATGCGTCCGGGTCCGCGGGGCTCGTCCTCCAGTAGAAGCAGTCCCCCGAATAGGACTCCGCCCAGCTGATTAGGCCTCCCGGCTGCGGGTAGGGAACGTAGTCCTCGGTGTCGCCCATCTCGTACAGATCCTGAAGGATCTCGTCCTCCCTGGACTCGGACGCCCATGACGCCTCGGCGCCGGGCCGGGGAACGGACACCTTCAGGAAGTCGTCGATGACCATGATCGGATACGCCTCCGTCAGGGAGCGGAAGTCCGAGGGCAGCGCCGTCCCGAGGTCCGCCTCGAGGGCGGTCCAGTCCACGCTGCGCCCGACTGTCACACGCCACTGCGTCATCGACGGGAGCGCTGCCTCCAGCTCCTCGATCCTCAGCATGTCGTCTGCCATTCCGTGATGTTCTTGACCGTCACGTTGTCGAACAATACTCCATTCTCGGTGCGGGCGGACATGGTAATACTGTCCGGCATTCCCTCGGCGTGGCTGTGGTTGACCTTTCCTGTGTATTGCACCCAGTTCCCTGCTGCGAGCTGCTTTTCCATCTTGATCTCGCAGCGCCGCATGCCGCTCTTGTTCATGCGGGAGAACCCGGTGAACAGGTTCTCGTTGACCCAGTCGCCGCCCACCTTGTCGCCGACGATATGCGTGCGGTCAAAGATGTTCCCTTTCCCCGACCTGGGGGTGTTCTGCGCGGGGTCCGGGAATCCGTACACGTTCACCGCGCCCGTGTCTCTATCCGCGAGCGGGGCCTTGAGGTCGCTCGGGCAGATCAGCGCCGTCGCGCCTTGGGCACGGCCCTCGCCGTCCAGCTCCTCGTACTGGAACCGGGACGACTTCGGCTCGGAGTCACAGCGCTCCTCCTCGTCGTCGCTGTCCGTGTCGCCGCCCGGACGCCCCCTGGGGGCAGGGGCGGGCGTCGGCTCGTCATCTTGGCCCGCCTCTGCGGCGGCCTCGTCGATGGCTTGGCCGGCCTCCTGGGCCGCCGTGACCACTGCCGCGGTCGTGACCGTGGCCACCACCGCTACGGCGATGACCTCGATGACGGGGATTGCGACCAGGATGAGCGGGAAGAAGTGACCGTCGACCTCGACGTTGCTCACCGGGTTGCCGCCGGTGAAGGCGTAGCGGTTACCAGTGAAGGGGTCGGACCCGAGCCGCATATCGGCTAGAGCGCCGTTGTACATGTCCCGCGAGGTGAAGCGGTTCAGGCCCGGGCTGTAGTCGCGGAAGCCCATGTCGTAGGTTCCGCTGGCGGCGTCCCAGCGCTTCGCGTTGAAGCGGTAGGAGTTGTGCATCTCCTTTTCGGGCTGGGCGGCATCGGGCTTGTCGATGCCGGTGAACTCGGAGGTGTCGTTGCTGCCGTAGGCCGTGTACCCGTAGGTCGAAGCGGTGTTGCCGTTCTTGTCGGTGAGGGTCTCGGTGTCGGTGTGGCCGTTGTAGCCGTAGACGCCCAGGTCTTCGGTGCCGTCGCTGTTGCGCTTGATCTGCGACAGCCGCTCGCCCCACGGGCTGTACTGGTACGACTTGGTGATCTCACCGGCGACGCGCTCATCGAGCATCTCCTCGGACATGCCGAGGTAGTTGAAGTCGGTGGTCTTGGTGCCCTCCGTCTTGGCCGTGGTGCGGTCCAACGGGTCGTAGACGTACTTGGTGCTCTTCGACGTGCCGTCGGGCTCCACCTTGGTGTGCTCGACGACGTGGTCGAATCCGTCGTACGTGTTGTCCGCCAGGACCTTGCCACCGGAGGTCACGTTGTCCATGCGGCCGTAGGCGTCGTAGTTGTACGTCTGGAGGACGCCGCCGGTGGTCGCATTCAGCAGTCGGTTGCGGTCGTAGGTGAAGGTGGTCGACGTGCCCTTCATGTTCTGGCTGATGACGTTGGCGTTGTCGTCGTGGACGTACGTCTCCGTGCCGGCGCCGCTGCCCGTCTTGGTCAGCTTCGCGAGCCGGTTGGCCGGATCGTAGGTGTAGTCCGTGGTCGAGTCGAGGTACGCCGAGTGGTTGTCGGCGTTCATCTTCTTCGAGACGTCCTGCGACTTGTTGCCGTTGGCGTCGTAGGCGTACGTGTGCGAGGCGACCAGCGTGGTGGCGTCGGCCTTCTTCTCGACCGTGCTCTTGAGGTTCCCGTTCAGGTAGTAGCCGTAGTCGACCGTGTTCTTGTTTGCCTTGGTCTCCCTCAGCCGCTCGCCGCGGTCGTTGTAGGTGTACTCGGTGACCTTCGGGGCGGCGTCCGCAGCACTCTTGCCGACCTGGACCGTCTTGACGAGGTCCCGCAAGTCGTAGGTGTACTGCGAATACTGGTCGGGGTGAGTGACGGTCTCCGGCTGGCCGTTCGCGTTGTACGCGTAGGAGGTGGACTTCTTCTCCTGGCCGGCGAGCGCCTCGGTGACCTTCTGGACCTGGTTGAGGCCGTCGTAGGTCATCGTGTACGCGTCGACCATGGTGCCTGACGATGTGTCATCGATCGACGTTGTGTTGCCGTTGGCGTCGTAGGCGTAGGCGAACGACTTGCGCTCCGTGCCCGCGGACGGTGCGTCCGTGCGGCTCTTCAGCGACCCGTCGGGGTAGTACGTCCAGCCCATCGTCCGTGACGCCGTACCACCGGCTGAGGTCAGCGTCCGCGAGGCCTGCTGCCCCATCGCGTCGTAGTCGTACGTCGTGCGGATGTCCCACGAATCGACGCTGGTCTTGGACCAGCCGTTGTCCCAGTAGGTGTAGTCGGTGTCGTTGCGTACCGTCTGGCCTTCCGACGGCGGTGCCGACACCTTCTTGACCCGTCCCACTTCGTCGTACACGGTCTGCGTGTACACGTTCGGGCTGTTGTAGCGGGTGTCCGCCGGGTCGTACGGCATGTACGCCTTGACCGGCCGGTTGAGCTTGTCGAACTCGGTACGGGTGGCGAAGTCCTCCGTGCTGGCGGTGTTCACACCGCGGGGAGAGACGACCTTGGTGCGGTTACCGGCCTGGTCGTACTCGAACTTGGTCGTACGGACCGTGGTCCCCAGGTAGGGAACCCGCTGCTCGACTACCGCGCCCCGCTCGTCGTAGACGGTCTCGGTCTTGTTGCGCTCCGGGTCCGTCGTCTCCGTGGGCTTTGAGTCCCGGTCGTAGCCGATGGTGGTGTACTTGCCGGCGGCGTCCGTGGCCTTGACGACCCGGTGGTTCAGGTCATAGGCGGTCTTGGACGTGTAGTCCGTCGTGTCGGCAGTGGCGTTCTTCTTGGGGTCGCTGACCGTGACCAGGTTGCCGACGTTGTCGTACTCGTAGGAGACCTTGTCGCCCGTCGAGTTCAGCACCGAGGTGATCTGATAGGTCGCGTCGTAATTGTTGGTGGTGACGTAGTCCGTCAGGTCGGCGGAGGTCGCCGAGCCCTTCGGCTCGGTCGTTGTCTTGAGGTTGCCGACCTTGTCGTAGGTGTAGGTGCTCTTCCGGCCGGTGGTGACGTTGTTGGCCGGAGCGCTGGCCTCCGTGATCAGGTCGTTGCCGTTGTAGACCGCTTCGGAAATTGCTCCATTCGGAGCCGTGGCCTTGGTGATGTTGTCGTTGACGTCGTACACCGGGGCCGGTGTGGTGATGTAGATCCCTGTCGCTTGGTTCTTCGGAACCTTGCTGACTAGCGGGCGGCCAAAGGTGTCGTACGTCTGCGTCGTCGACTTTTCCAGCGCGTCGGTGACCTGGGCGACCTGGCCGCGCTCGTCGTACACGTACTTCGTCGCGTGCAACTCGGGGTCGGTGATGGTCTTCGGGTAACCAACCACGTCATAGTCCGAGTTGACGGTGACGTTGCCGTTGGCATCGACGGCCTTGGCCAGCTGTCCGAAACCGTCGTACTCGTACTTCGTGGTGTAGTCGTCAACGGTCGACGACGCCACGCCCTTGGGGTCGGTGACCGTTTTCACATTGCCGAAGGCGTCATAGCCGAACTGGTGAGTGCGGCCCGCCGGCGAGGTCTTCGTGAAGAGGTCTGCGGAGTACCCGTCCAGACGCGTCTGATACGCGTACTTCGCAGAGTTCGGCAGACTGCCGTCGTTCGCCGGGTCGCAGTAGTAGGTGGCAATCAGCTGCGTGGACGTCCAGGACTTGGTCGTCTCCGCATCCCACTGCCGCAGCGGATAGCCGGTCTTCTGGTCGTAGCAGAAGGCCGTCTTGGCTCCGTTCGTCTCCTCCAGGTACGTGACGTTGTTGTCGGCGTCCCAGTTCATCTTGGTCGTCTCGGACTTGGCGTTGGTGACCTGCACCTGCCGCCCGAAATCGTCCACGACGTAGGTGGCGGCGTTCGACTCGGCGTCCGTGACCGTGGTGTTGGTGAACTTGAGGTTCGCAACGTTTGGCTTGTACGCGAAACCGGTGGTGCCCCTCAGACGGTCGGTGATCGTCTGCGTCCACCAGTGGTACTTCGGATCGTCACCCTCCTTGGGGAAGTAGTACGCCAGGTCGGTCGCGTTGCCCCGGGGGTCAGTGATCTTGACCAGCTTGACGTTCTTCTTGCCCTGGACGGCGTCGTAGGTGAACTTGAAGACCTTCGGCGCCCCGTTGGTCGAGCCCTCACCGTCGATGAACTGCCCGAGCAGGCCCTCTTTGGTGTAGTAGAAGGAGATCTTGCGGCCCGAGATGTCCGTCATGGACTTCACGTGGTCGTAGATGTTGTGGTTGTTCAGGTTGGTGCCGGAGACCTTGGCGCCGGTGGCGTCGATGTACTCGTAGGTCGCGTCACCCTTGTTGTAGTAGTCGACCGTCAGGGACTGACGGCCCGCTGGGTCGGTGACGTACGCGAGGAACTTGGCCGCCTTGCCGTTGGCCTTGTGCTCCTCGTAGGTGAACAACTGAGTGTTGCCGTTCTGGTCGATCGACGACGTCATGTAGCCGTCACAACCGAACAGGAACCGCGTGCCGTCCGGACGGGTCATCGTCCAGGCGTCCGGGATCGGGTCCTTCGCCGGCGTGCAGTCCAGGTTCGCCTTCGGGGCGAGCTTGTAATGCACCCCCGCCGGGGCCTTCCAGCTGCCATCCGGCTCCTTGCGGAAGACGTGCGTCGTACCATCCCCGTCCGGCAGCCTGACCTCGGTCGGGCTCGGCTTCGGATGCAGCTCCAGATGCGCACCCATGCGGATGGGACCTGCCGCCTGGCCTGACCAGCCCGCACCGAGCACCGTGTCCGAGGTGTCCAGCGAGTTGTAGGAGAACCGGGCGAAGGTGCTCAGCCCGCGCCCCGGATTGCTGAACGCGTTGTAGGACCAGACGCTGTTGCCCGCGGCCAGGTTGTTCATCAGCGAAGCGCCGGCGCCGGTGTTCTTGCCCGTGTAGGCGTAGAACTTCTCCAGGCCGATCTGGTTGGAGGTCGGGTCCTCCACCGTGACGTTCTGGTTCAGCGGGGCGATGGTGCCGCCGGCCGACAGCCAGCTGCCGTCCGCGACCTTGCGTACGTCCCAGCCCAGCACGTAGTCGTTGCGCTTGTTGCCCGAGTCGGAGTTGATCGGGGTCTTGACCTGCGCCTTGATCGTCGCGGACTGGCCGGGCGCGAGGGTCGGGATGGCTGTCGAGACCTGGTTGCCGCCGTTGGTGACGTCGGTGCCGTCGGGCAGCTTCCAGGTGTACGACATCTGCCGCTCACCGGTGGCCCAGGTGGAGGCCGTGGTGTTGGTGACCGTCATGTCCACCGTGTAGGTGGAGTTCGGGGTCATCCGGGCCGGCGTCTGCGGCGCGTAGTACGTGTCCTCGGTCGTCGAGTCGACGTAGATGACCTGCATGTACGGGCGCAGCTGCGGGTCGGAGGCCTCCGAGGACAGGAACAGGGTGCGTTCCTGTGGGCCGGTGGTCGACTCGTCCTTGAGCTTGACCAGGACGCCCTTGTTGTTGGCCGGGGTCTTGACCCAGGACTGCATCAGGGAGGTGGCGCCCCACCAGTGGCGGCCGACCTCGTCGGTGATCTGCGGGACGGTGTCCGCGACCGTGGCCGAGTAGTCGCCGCCTGCCGTGGTCCACGGGGTCGTGGCGTGGGCGTTGTTCCAGGTGGCGGCGGTTTCGGTGAAGTCGCGGGTCAGCGCGTGGAGTTCGTAGACCGCACCGTTGCTGGTGCTGGTGGTCTCCGCTCCCCACATGTACATCTTGTTTTCCAGCACCGTCGCGGTGGTGGGGATGTCGCTGGTGGGGAACTTGACGACGGCGCGGGTCTTTCCGTACGTCGAGGAGTTGTTGCCGACGCTCAGCCAGGTCTGGCCGACGTCCCAGGACTTGATCTTGTCCTGGTTGGTGGTGGGCTGGGCGGAGGACAGGGTGGTGTCGTACTGGCCGCCGGCCGCCGGAGCCTGGATGATCTTCATCGTCCGGCCGGCCTTGGGGATGCCCACCACCCGGGTCGGGGACCCGAGTACCTCACCGGTCTTGGTCTTGACCGCGAGCTGGTAGAAGTACGACTTGCCGATCTCCGCAGAGCTGGAGTCCGGGGTCGGCACCGCCGTGGTGTCCGTGTACGTCGTCGCCGTGGACGCGATCGGGGCGATCAGCGTGGCGGCGGACGGCGTGAAGACCTGCTGCGTGGAGCGGTGCAGCTGGTACTCGGCGATGTCGTTGCTCGTGCTGCCGGTGTTGTTGGTGTACTTCGGCCAGGACAGCTCCGGGCCCGTGGAGTGCACCACAGTCGGGGAGTTCAGCGAGGTGCCGACCTTGCCGTAGCTGACGGTCAGCCGCGGGATGGTCGAGGTCTCGCCGCCGTAGTCGCCGTCACCGGCCTCGTAGCGCGGGCCACCGGTCAGCGCGGTCGCCTCATCGGCGGCCTTGATGACGAAGCCGTGGTTGGACGCGGTTCCGGACACCCACTTCTGGACGGTGTCGGCGACCCGGAAGTTGTGCCACTGGTTGTATTCACCCGTGTCCTTGCGGATCTGGGCGGGGTTGACCAGGCGGATCGCATCCGCGACGGTCTTCTTGGTGGAGTCGCCGGTGTCGCCGAGTACGACCTTTCCGGCATTGCCCTTGGCGAAGTCGAGCTGGCTGGTGCCCAGCTGCTTCCACGTCGCGGTACCGGTCTGGTTGATCGTGTGCGTCGACGTGCCCTCACCGGAGGTGACCGTGTAAGGGGCGACCGTCGTAGCGTCGGCCAGTGCCTGCGTACGGACCTCGACCTTGTAGTCGGCCGTGTCCGCGATGCGCGGCTGCCAGGTGTAGGACTCGCCGGTCGCGGTGTTCTTGTTGTACGCGTAGTCGTCGTTGACGGCGGCGCCGCCGGTCGTCGCGCCCTTGGGCCACTCACCGACCGCGGCCGTGCCGGCATCGCCGTCGTCGAGCAGGACCGTACTGGCGGACTGCTCGCCCACGAGCGCGTTGGTGTTGGACCACGTCGCCGTCGCCTCGTCCCAGGCGCCCGTGGCCCGGTGAACCGCCATGTCCACGTTGTTGGCGTTCGTGGTGTGGGCCTGGTCGAAGTACAGGCCCAGCTGGGCGGCGTCGACCTTCACACCCGACGGGATCTCGTCCAGCGGGAACTTGATCAGCGACCGGGAAGTGCCCGTGCCGGTCAAGCCCGCCGACAGCTTCCAGGTCGAGTTGAAGTTCACCGACGGCTGATCCGACAGGACCATCACGTCCTGCGACGCCGACGGTGACGGCGCGATGGTGATCGTCGGGTCGATCACGACCGGGTACTGGCGCTCCTTGGCCGCGAGCCACTTGGCGTCCGGCGTCACCTTGAGCTTCCAGCTCTTGCCGTCACCCGAGCGGGTCAGCTTCTGGGTGACCTTGGTGGAGTACGTACCACCGGTCGGCGACAGCTTGTCCTTCTTGGCGTCCGTCATGTACGGCGCCGGAATTACCAGGACAGGAGTGTTAGGCGCCTCGCCGAACAGGGCGATCGAGCCGTCCTTGCGCGCTTTCGGCGTCAGGCCCTCAGTGCCCAGGGCGAAGGTGAAGGACACCGGCTCGGCAGGAGCCGCATCAAGGACGATGTTCTCCTTGACCTGCCCCCGGCCCACCTTGTATTCGAGGTCGGCGCCGGCCACCGCGTCCTTGTAGGAGACGGTGTCGCCCTTGGAGGTGGGGGCGAGATCCTTCTTGCCGCCCTCCAGGCCCAGGCGCACCGAGCGGCCGTCCGGTGCCTCGAAGCGCATCAGCTTCTTCGGATCCGAACCGAACCAGCTCCGCCCGGAGTTGGCGGTGTTGGCGAAGTCGAAGCCCTTGGCGTCCGTCGCACGGACGGAGGTGTCGATCGACTTCCAGGACTTGCCGGCTTTGTACGAAACCGGGACGGCCGACAGCTCGGCCTCCACCCGACCGTCCGACATCTCCCAGAACCGGGCCTGCGCGGTCCGCTGCCCCGTCAGCTCCTTGACACGCTTGGCCTTCGGAAGCTTCTTGCCCTTCGGCAGCTTCTCCCGGCTCGGTATCTCGTACTTCCCGCCGACGGGCGGTTTGGCCAGTTCCCTTTCGGAATCGTCGTCGTCCGAAAACCAGCCCTTGACGGTGTCGACAACACCCTTGCCGTCATCGCCCCCGGATGCCGGAGCGGCGTAAGCCACTTGCGGTAGCGCAGTTCCTGCGACCGCCGACACCACAAGGCAGGAGATGAATCTCCCCAACCTTATATTCACAATGCCCTTCCTGGGGCGGCCCAAAAATGGGCACGCCAATTACGCCGACCCTGCATTGCAGGACCGACTTTGGGGGTGAACTCTCATCACCCCTGGCCAGGAGCATGGTGATGTCTAGTCAGGTTGACTGCGCCACGTCAACCCCACGAACAATTCCGACACGTCCGCTTCTTCCGCATGCTCGCACTCGCCGGATCGCCTGGTGTATAACCGGCCGGTTCCAAATTTTTTCCCCGCCGAGTGAAAGATGGACTTCCCATGCCGCCAGCGACGGAAATTGTCGAAAATTCAGATGTTTCGACGGACGAGCCGAAGGGAATGAACTGGCGCGCAATTGCCGTCGCTCTTACGCTTCTGGTCGCCTGCGGCGGTCTCGTCGGTTACGGCATCCTCGACACGCCGGACAAGCCGAAGCCCCGCACCGTCCCCACCGCCGAGGTGACCTACGAGGTCACCGGCGAGGGCACCGCCGACATCTCCTACCTCGCCCGCAACGAGGCCGGGGACGCCACCGTTGTGTCCGGTGTGAAGCTGCCGTGGAAGAAGTCCGTACAGGTGCCGGTCGGCAAGGCGCCCACCGTCTACATCACCCTGGACGAGAAGGGCGGCGAGGTCAGCTGCACCCTCGCCATTCGCGGCAAGCACGTCCAGCGCGCCATGGCCATGGGCAAGTTCGGCCGCGCTACCTGCACCGGTGCGCTGCCCAAGGCCGACGGGAGCATCGGCTGATGCGCGCCACTGTCTCCCGCACCGCCGTGCTGCTCGCCGCGACGTCCCTTGTCGCCGGCTCACTCGGCCTCGTCGGCCCCGCCGCGTTCGCGGACGCGCCGGCCACCACCCCAGCGAAGTCCGGCACTCTGGACACCGTCGCCGTCCCGGCCGGCAGCGACCCGGCGGTCCGCGCGCTCGCGCCGCGCACCACCCGCCCGTTCAGCCTCCTCGGCCTCACCTGGGACGACCCGTACGCCCAACTCGGCGGTACGGCCGAGGTCCGCACCCGGGACAGCCGCACCGGTACCTGGTCCGGCTGGCGTGCGCTGGACACGGATGCACGAACGCCGGAGAGCGGGCCCGAGCACGCCAAGCCCGGACTGCGCGCCGGGACCCAGCCCCTGTGGACCGGTCCCTCGGACGGCGTACAGCTGCGCGCGTCCGCCAAGCGCAATCTCCCGGAGGGGCTGCGGGTGGAACTGGTCGACCCTGAGGGCGCCGCCACGGCGACGACTACCCCTACCGCTTCAGCCTCGGCTTCCGCCACCCCCACCGCCGCCCCGCAGCCGCCCGTCACCTCGCGGGCCGGCTGGGGCGCCGACGAGTCGATCGTCGGCGGCCCGCCGACGTACACGACCGACACCAAGGCCATCTTCGTCCACCACACGGCGGGGACGAACGACTACACCTGCGCCGAGTCCGCTTCGCTCATCCGGGGCATCTTCACCTACCACGTGAAGAGCCAGGGCTGGAACGACATCGGCTACCACTTCCTCGTCGACAAGTGCGGCACCATCTTCGAGGGCCGCGCGGGCGGCATCGACAAGCCCATCCAGGGCGCGCACACCTACGGCTTCAACACCGACACCAGCAGCATCTCGGTCCTCGGTGACTACAACACCGCCACCGCCACACCCGCCGTCCGCGAGTCCGTCGCCAAGGTCGCCGCCTGGAAGCTCGGCCTGTACGGGCACAACCCCACCAGCACCGTGACGCTGACCGCCGGCGCCGACAACGGCAAGTACACGGCGGGCCAGAAGGTCGTCATGGACCGGATCTCCGGTCACCGCGACGGCTACCCGACCGAGTGCCCCGGCAGCAACCTCTACGCCGACCTCCCCGCCATCCGCACGGCCGCCGCCGCCGCCAGCACACCGGCCGAGCGAGGCGACTTCAACCGCGAAGGGCACGCCGACCTCGCCGTCGGGCTCCCCCGCGCGAGCGCCGGGACGCTGAGCGGCGCGGGCCAGGTGACCGTCGTCCCCGGCGGGCGCAGCGGCCCCCAGACGGCGTACAAGATCGTGGTCAACCAGGAGACGACCGGTGTGCCCGGCGGCTCGGAGACCGGTGACGCCTTCGGCGGGGCCACGGCGTACGGGGACGTGGACCGCGACGGTTTCGCGGATCTCGTCGTCGCCGCGCCGGGCGAGGAGATCACGGCAGGGGCCACCGACGAAGGCGTACTGACCGTGCTGCGCGGTACGGCGAACGGGTTCGTCTCCCATCCGTCGATGCTCAGCGTCCCGGCCGCCTCCCGGCAGAGCGGCGACCGCTTCGGCGAGGCACTCGCCACCGGCGACTTCGACCACGACGGCGGCGACGACATCCTCGCCGTCGCGCCCGGCAGCGGCCGGGCCTGGGCCGTCGACGGCGCCGACCACACCTTCTCCGCCGCACTCGCTCTCGCTTCCGGCCCCGTACAGGACGCCGACGTCACCACCGGCGACTTCGACCGCGACGGTTACGACGACGCCGCCCTCACCTTCCGTACGCCCGAAGGCGCGACGCCCCTGGTCGTGGTGTCCGGTTCCGCGACCGGCCTGCGCACCGACGCGCCCGCCGTACTGCACGGCGCCGGCGGCCGGTCGCTGGCCTCTGGCGACCTCAACGGCGACGGTTACGCCGACCTGGCCGTCGGCCGCCCCGGCGCACCGAACGGCGGCCAGATCGCCACCTTCCACGGTTCCGCCACCGGCCTCACCAGCACGGGGGCGGCCGTCCTCGACCAGGCCACCGAAGGCGTCCCCGGCGATCCCGCTGACGGCGACTCGCTCGGCACGTCGGTCGCGGCCGCGGACACCGACGCGGACGGGTACGCCGACGTACTGGCCGGCATCCCCGGCAAGGACGTCACCACGGCGGCCACCGACGCGGGCGCGGTACTGCGCGTACCCGGTTCCGCGGGCGGACTGGGCGCGGCAGGCTCGGCGGCGTACGACACGGACCAGCCCGGCATGCCGGGCGCCGCCGAGGCGGGCGACCGCCTGGGATCGGCGGTGACTCTGGACGACCTCACCGGCGACGGGTACGCCGACCTCGGCATCGGCGCCGACGGCGAGAACACCGACGACGGCACCGTGCTCGCACTTGCCGCCGGCGCGACCGGGATCGTACCGACGAGCGGCCTCTACGCCGGCCCGGTGACGCTCGGCGCGTCCACGGGCTCCCGCGTGGGAGAGGTACTGGCCCCGTAACGGAGCCGGCGGGGGCGGCGGGTCATCGCCGTCGCCCCGCGACGCCGCAGTGATCTGCGCCACAACCCCGCCGACCAGCGTGACGTTTGCGCGGCACGACTCGCTGGGTAAAACAGGCGGCCTCCGCGTGAGGTTCGCCGCAAGTGAACTCTCATGAGGGGTAAGGGATTTGAGCCCGCGCAAGTCGCATGCCTACAGACCGCTGAGCATGAAACGCCGAGCATGGCTGACCGTCGGCGCGGTCGTACTCGGCGGTGCAGGGGCCGTAACCGTCGCCATCGCCAATCCCGACGCGGACCCGGCGCAGGACGGACTGAAGCCGCGCAAGGCCGAGGTGCACTCCCTCACCTTCAAGGGGACCGGTGCCGAGAAGCGCGAGCTGCCGCGCACCGGTACCGACCCCTTCTCGCTGGTCGGTGTCACGTGGGCCGACCCGGACGCGGAGATCGACGGCGAGGCGGAGGTGCGTACGCGCAACCGCGAGACCGGCGAGTGGGGCAAGTGGCTCGAGGTGCACCTCGACCAGCACCTGGCCGAGAAGCGCGACGCCAAGGCCAAGCTGCCCGGTATGTCCGAACCGCTGTGGGTCGGGCCCTCCGACGCCGTCGAGGCACGCATCGTGCGCGCCGACGGCACCGAGACCGCCGGTCTGCCCAAGGGTCTCGAACTGACCCTGGTGGACCCGGGCGTCACGCCCAAGGAGGCCAAGGCGCCGGGCGCGGACGCGCAGAGCGCGGCATTCGCCGCGCTCGCCGCCGAGGAGACCCCGACGCCGACCGAAACGGCGACGGAGACGGCCACCACGGTCCCGACGACGGAGCCGGAGCCCACCGACACCGCGACCGAGTCGGCCACGCCGACCGACACCGCGACGGCCACGCCGTCCGACACCGCCACGCCCACGGACACGGCGACCCCCACGGTCACGCCGACCGACACCGCCACGCCGACGCCGACCGTCCCGACCGCGCCGCCGTCCACCGTGACCCGGCCGCCGATGACCCTGCGCGCGGGGTGGGGCCCGGACAAGTCGCTCGCCACGAACTACAGCGACCCCGAGTACATCGACAAGGTCCAGGCCGTCTTCATTCACCACACGGTCGACTCGAACAACTACAGCTGCGCCGAGTCCCCGGCGATGATCCGGGCGATCTACGCGTACCACGTGACCCCGCGCCCGGGCTACGACGGCTGGAAGGACATCGGCTACAACTTCCTCGTCGACAAGTGCGGCCAGATCTTCGAGGGCCGTGAGGGCGGCGCCGACCTGCCCGTCCTCGGCGCGCACACGTACGGCTTCAACTCCTACTCCACCGGCATCGCGCTGCTCGGCAACTTCGAGACGGGCAAGCCCACCCAGGCCGCCCTCGACTCGGCCGCGCGCGTCGCCGCCTGGAAGCTCGGCCAGTACGGCGTCAGCCCGACCGGCACGGTCACGCTGGAAGCGGCCGCCGACACCGGCGTGTACAACAAGGGTGAGAAGGCCACCCTCAACACCATCTCCGGCCACCGCGACGGCTTCGCCACCGCGTGCCCCGGCGCCAACCTGTACAGCAAGCTGCCGGCGATCCGTAAGTTCGCGGCAGGCGCGGGCCGCAACTCCGCGATCCCGACGACCGACTTCAACCGCGACGGCGTCACCGACCTCGCCGTCGGTACGCCGAAGGTCGCGAGCGGCGACGGCACCATCACCGTGCTGCCCGGCTCCACGGACGGCCCGGTCGCCGACGCCGAGTCCCGCCGCAGCCTGAACCAGAACAGCCCCGGCGTCCCCGGCAGCTCCGAGGGCGACGACCGCTTCGGTTCCTCGTCGGCGTACGGCGACGTGAACGGCGACGGCTTCGCCGACCTGGTCGTCGGCGCGCCCGGCGAGAACGGCACGTCCACCCAGACCAACACCGGCTCCGTCACGGTCATGTACGGCCCCGGGCTCACCTCCGGCACGGCGTACTGGACCAACGAGGCCACCCGCACCGCCGGTGAGGCCCTCGGCGCGACCGTCGCCACCGGCGACTTCAACGCCGACGGCAAGTCCGACGTCTTTTCCGTCGCACCGGGCAAGCCGGGCCGCTGGTGGGCCTGGGACTCCAAGACGGGCGCCGCGAAGAACGGTTACCTCAACACGGCGGCGTACACCGGCTCCGTCTCGTACGCCTCCGCCGCGAGCGGCGACTTCAACCGCGACGGCTACGCCGACGTGGCGGTCTCCTACCGCGACCCGGCGGGCACGGGCCGCCTGCTGTGGCTGAAGGGCTCGTCGTCCGGTCTCCAGCGCGTCGGCATCCTGACCGCCAAGGGCGGCCGTTCGCTCGCCTCCGGCGACATCAACGGTGACGGCTACACCGACCTCGCCGTCGGCCAGCCGTCCGCCACCGAGTCGGGTCACACCGCCAAGGGCGGCGCGGTCAGCGCCGTGTTCGGTTCGTCGACCGGCCTCACCTCCACCGGCGTCAAGACCTTCCACCAGGACACGACGAGCGTTCCGGGCGGCGGCGAGACCGGTGACGACCTCGGTGCGTCCGTCTCCATCGGCGACGTCAACCTCGACGGGTACGGCGACATCCTCGCCGGTCTGCCGGGCGAGGACCTGACCCGCAGCGGCGTCTCGTACGCCAACGCCGGCCAGACCCTCCTGCTGCTCGGTACGTCCACCGGTCCGACCGGCACGGGCTCCGTCGCCTACTCCCAGGACACCTCGGGTGTTCCGGGCGCGGCCGAGGCCAACGACCGCTTCGGCTCGGCGGTCTCGCTGACCGACCTGTCCGGGTACACCCGGGCGGACCTGGCGATTGGCGCGGACGGCGAGGACGCTAACAACGGCACCGTCCTCCAGCTCGACAACAGCAGCACGTCGGGCGTCGTCACCTCCTCCGGCATTTACTACGGCCGTTCGTCGCTCGGCGCCCCGGCGGGCGTCAACATCGGCAAGGTGCTCAGCCCGTAACACCCGCCCCACACGCACGCCCCGGGGCCCCTCCGACAAAAGGAGGGGCCCCGGTTGTATTTCCACCGCTTTACCTACCTACCGAAGGCAGCCATGAAGACCCTCACTTCACGCCGTCTCGCGCCGGCCGTCACCGCCGCCGCCCTGCTGGCCGCTCTCGCAACCGGCTGTTCGGGCTCGAACCCGGCGTCACCCGCCAAGAACGCCCAAGACGCCAAGGACGCCAAGCCGACAGCGGAGCAGCCCGCGCAGCCCGCCGACCAGCCCGCCGGCGCGGTCCTGACGGCTGCCCAGTTGAAGGCAGCGCTCGTGACCCCCGCCGACGCCAAGGGCTTCGAGGGCGTGGACAACGCCCCCACCCCCGTCCGCCCCAAGTCCGACAAGCCGGAGTGCGGCCCCCTCGCCGACGCGACGGCCTCCGGAACAGCCCGTACCCCCGAGGCCAAGGCCTGGTCCAGCCGCAACTACAGCTCCGGCACCACGCCCGGCCTGTCCACCACCACCAGCCTCTTCTCGTACGAGGGCGAGGGCGCCCAGCAGACGCTCGACAGCATGCGCAAGGCGGTCACCGACTGCGCCGGCGGCTTCTCGACCAGCGGCAACAACGGCGGCGCCACGATCAAGTACGTCTCGGTGAAGCCGGGAGAGAGCGCGAAGGCCGCCGACGGCTCGGTGTCCTGGGTCATGACGGGCGAGGCCGGCGGCACGCAGATCCCGATGCACCTCACGGCGGTGCGCGAGGACAACACAGTGGCGCTCTTCTTCACGATCCACCTCACCGACCCGTCGAAGTCGAAGCTCCCGCGGGCCCTCTTCGACAGCCAGACCGCCAAGCTGGCGGAGCACGCCGGCAAGGGCGCGAGCTGAGCTTCGACGACTGGGACGTCATCCGCGCGCGCTGTCCTGGTTCGAAGCGCTGTGGCAGGCCGGGCACGAGGAACTGACGGCGCGGTACGGGCAGCCCTGTGCCCCCTCGGAGGTCGTGGGTGTCAGCCGCTGCTGCGGGCCCGGCGCGACGCCGCGGCCCGCAGCACGCGCTTGCCTTCGTTGGAGAGCTGGAGGGCGTGGTTCAGTCCGCCGCCCGAGTCCTCGGACAGCATTTCGAGGAGCTGGCACTGGCGGCGCAGTTCGCCGGCCGTGAGCGGGCTGATGCCGTCGGTCTCGCCGTTCCGGTACGCCTTCACCCGCGCCTCGTCGCCGCCCGGCGGCACCCCGTCCAGCCGCAGATGGACCTCCAGCACAGCGGCCGAGCAGTCCTCGGCCCACTCGCGCAGCGCGGTCGCGTCGTAGGCGGTGGGGACTGCGGCGGCCATGCGGATGGCGAAGCCGGCCAGTTCGCCGGGGGCGGCCCCGGCGACCCGCTCCACCACGGCGGCGACCCTGCGCAGCCGGCCGAGCCACGCGTCGCCGCCCTCGACCGCGACCCACAGCGGCCGGAGCGCCTCATCCGTGTCGAGGCCGATACGCCCGGCACCGTCGACGTACTCCAGCAGGGGCAGGCAGCGGTCCAGGCAGGCCACCGCGCTCGCCGCCAGGGCCCGTTCGTCGGCGCGGCCGATCAGTTCCACCAGGGTCACGGTGCCTCCCTCGGCACTGCAGGGCCCGCTCGGTGCGGACCTTCTCCTTCCGTCTGCGTACCGCGCCGCGTTTACGTCACAGTGCGCTCACCGGCCGGTCACCGACGATCACAGCCCGAGCCGGTCAAGGAAGCGCGCGAAGAGCTCCTCGGCCACCGGATCCGCCTCTTCGCGCAGTACGTCGAGCAGTGCGCCCGGGGCCACCGTCCGCCCGGTCGCGGCCGCCCACTCAGCCGCTTTCGCCGCGGCTTTCTCCGGCGACAGGAACAGGTCCTCCAGGACCAGCCCGTCGGCGCTCAGGTAGCCCGCCATCGCCTCGCGCCCCAGGCAGCCGAACCAGGACCCGGCCGCCGTCGCGGTGGTGGCGGCCTCCAGGACCACGCAGTCGCTGTCCATGACGAACGCGAACAGCGCGGGCATCCCCGTCTCTCCGCATACGCCGCGGGCGAGCGCCCCCATGTCACCGACCTGCGGCTCACTCGGCCGCACCCACACCTGCCAGCCGTCCCCACGCGTCTCGTGGAGCGTCAGCCCTTCCCGTACGTCCGCGAGCGCGGCCAGCTCGGCGAGCGGCCGCCCGCTGCGGCCCACCACGAAGTAACCCCAGAAACCCATGCTCCGCTCCCCCCACGGCGCTCAACAGTGCTGTCGCTGCTGTCACATTCTGCCCACATCAAGTCGCGTCGCGGGCGGCTCAGTTGAAACAGCGGGCCCGCCAGTGGCCTTGAGGTGCTGCATGCGCGTCAGCGCGCGTACGAAGAGGATCGCCAGCACGGCGGCCGCGATGTCGAGCAGGTCGGCGACGACCAGCTGGTCGAGGGCGTCGCGGATGTCGGCCGGCGCCTCGGCAGCGTCGTAGCGCCTGGTGGCGAACCGGCCGTACAGCAACGACACCACCCAGGCCGTCCACCACAGGTCGAGGACGAGCTTCGGCTCCCTCTTGCCGGTCTCCAGCCCGTACGGATCAACCCTGCTCGCCGCCCAGACGTCGACGGCGATCCCGCGCGGCATCCACAGGTTGGCGATCGGAATGAACCAGGTGCCGATCGCCCAGCCCGGCCCTCTGCGCTGGAGGTCGGGAGCGAAGACGTCGGCGTTGCGCCGCACCCGGAAGAACCAGACGAGGAAGACGACAGCCGTCGCCACCACTGCGGGGGCGTATATCTGCGACGACCAGACCAGCAGGGTCTGGCTCTGGTCGATCTCCTCTGCGGCGATGGCGGAGAAGCCCTCCGACGCCAGCTCACTCCACTGACCGCGCGAGCGGAACAGCGCGAAGAGGGAGAAGCAGTCGGCCGCGATGACGGCGCCCAGCAGCGCCGTCACGGCGTACGAGAGTCCGACCGGCGAGCGGAGCACCGCCGTCGGCCCGGACAGCGGCACCGCGGGCGCGCGCGGCGGCGGCGCCGAGTTGGCGGCGGCGATCACGCAGCCGCCGCAGAGCCCTTCACCGGTCGTGGCCTTTTCCGTACCGCAGTTCGCGCACAGCATGGCTGGGCAGCCCCCCCAAGAGCGCCGGGACGCCCCTCCCCAGAGGCGTGAAGAATGTGCGGACGCCGGGCGGCGGCTGCATGCGGAAGATACGCCGCCGCCGACCGGGCCGTCCATCACGAACCCACAGCTCAGGCCGTACGTGCTCAGCCCGTACGCCCCGCCAGCGCCTTGAAGCCCTCCCAGTCCAGCTTGGGCGTGCTCGGGTCCCAGACCTTCTGGGCGAGCGCGCGCAGCGGGAGATGGATGCCGCGCGCGACTTGCTCCTCCGTCTGGGCGTTCGGGAGGTCGCCCCAGATGGCGAGGCGGCCGCCCTGGATCTGGTCCGCGTAGCGCGCGGGCACGGGCTCGGTGCCGCGCACGACCATCGGGGTCCAGGACTCGTAGATGCGGCGGCCCGTCGGATAGGTGAACGTGTTGGGCTCGCCGAGTACGTAGTAGAGGTACTCGTCGTTGGCGTTGACCATCGTGCGGCCCTCGCTCAGATACTCCGCCGGCTGCCGCGCGCCCAGTTCCTTGCCGGTCCAGTACTCGACCTCGCGGTCCTGGTCGGCCTTGACGACGCCGCCCGCGTGCAGCCCGTCGTTCCACGACTTGAGGTGCTTGCCGTACGGCCGAAGGGTCGCGGCGCGGTCGTTCAGCCAGCCGGTGGCCAGGTCCTGGATCTTGGCGTTCGGGCCGTACTTGCGAACGGCCTCGCGAGCGAGCCCCGGGTACGACGCCTCCGGGTTCCGCTTCATCAGCGCCTGGTACTCGTCACCGCCCAGGTGCCAGTACCGGCCGGGGAAGACATCGGCGTACTCGCGCAGCAGATCGTCGACGATCCGCGCCGAGTCGGGGTTGGAGATGTCGACGGCGCCCGGCGTCGGCACACCGTTGACGTCGCGCAGCTGGAGGTCCGGGTGCGCGCGCATCACCGAGCCGAGGTGCCCCGGCGAGTCGATCTCCGGGATCACCGCGATGTGACGGCTCGCGGCCAGCTTCACGATCCGCCGGACCTCGGCCTTGGTGAGGTGCTGCTCGGACACGACCTCGGGGTGGCTGTCGGATGCGATCCGGAAGCCCTGGTCGTCGGAGAAGTGCAGGACGAGCTGGTTGAGCTTGAGGTCGCCCATCTCGCGGACGGTGTCCTCGATCCACCGCGCGCTGTAGTGCTTGCGCGCGGTGTCGAGCATCAGACCCCGCTGCGGCTTGGCGGGCTTGTCGCGTACGACGCCCTCGGACAGGCGGCCGTCGGCGCGCAGGGCCTGCTTGACGGTGCGGGTCCCGTAGAAGACGCCTGCCTCGTCGGCTCCGGTGACGCGCACACGCCCGTCACGGACAGTCACGGTGTACGACTCGGGGGCACCGCCCGGCGCCAGCGCCAGCTCGATGTCTCCGGCACGGCCGGACCCGGCGGCCGCGTAGCCGCGCTTCAGTTCCTGGGCCAGGAGCTTGCCCTCGTCGCCGAGCGCCTTGCTGTTGTCCGGCGCCACGACGACATGCGTGGACGGCTGGGGCTGCCAGCCGGGGCCGGTCGCAGGCTCGTAGTTCTGCACGGACGGGACGGCGCTGGGCGCCTTGGTCGGTCCTGCCTTCACCGCAGGCTTCACCGGCGGCTTGGAGGGCGCGGCGGGCTTCGACGGTGCTGCTGATGCTGTCGGCGCTGCTGGTGCTGGTGCCGCCGATTTCGGCTGTGCTGCCGGTTCTGCGGGTGCCGACGACGCCGACGGTCCAGAGCTTGCGGCGGTGGCGATGAGCGGGACGATCAGGGAGACGGCGGCTACGGCCAGCGGACCCCGGAATTGCGACATCATTGGGCGAACGATGCCCAATCAGCCCCCCAATCGTCCAGTAATCCTCCAGTATGTGTGTCCGAACTCTCCCGTTCGAGTGAGATTCGCGCATCCGTCGGGCAGCGTCCTCCGAGCGCCGATAGCGTTGCTGCCCATCCGCCCCACCCTTCTCGCCGGTCCCATTCCGAGGAGCTCACGCTGTCCAGCGAATCGCCGGGACGTACGGCCGTGCCCCAGCAGAGCCGCAGGCCGGCGCCCCCTGTCGGCCTCGACCGCTTCAACGCCGCGCCGGCCGACGCCGCCGAGTCCGCCCTGCTCGCCTGCTGCCGCAGCCTGCGCTGGGCGCGGCGCATCGCCGACACCCGCCCGTACCCCGACCTCGACGCGCTGCTCGCCGCGGCCGACGAGGCGGCGTACGACCTGTCCCGCGAGGAGATCGCCGACGCGCTGACCGGGGAAACCCCGGCGGGCCTGCGCGAGGGCGCCCCGGCCGCCGCGTACACCGCGCTGCGCGCGGCCCATGCGGCGTACGAGAGCAGCTTCGGCCACGCCTTCGTGATCTGCCTGGACGACTTCCGCCCCGAGGAGCATCTCGACCAGGTCCTGACGGGCATCCGGTCACGACTGGGCAACGAACCGGACGAGGAGCGGGTGGTCGCCGCCGACGAGCTGCGCAGGCTGGCGAGGGGACGGCTCGCCCATCTCATTTCTGATCCGCAGATTGCGGGTGCTTTTACGACAAACACCGATCTTGCAGGCCACACAGGCTGCCCGGACCGGCCCGATAGCCCGTCCGTGCCCGTTTGAGTGCCACTTTGATCACACGTGTGGACCCCGCGCGAACGAACCGACAACTCGTCGCTACGATGGCCGGGGCCGGTGGACCGTACCCGGCCGGGCCAGACCGACACTGAAGCCGGCATGGCCCCTATCCCCGCTCCCGGAGGGTTTTTCCGTGCCGGCTGGAACGCTGTATCGCGGCCGGGAAGGTATGTGGTCCTGGGTGGCTCATCGAGTCACCGGCGTCCTCATTTTCTTCTTCCTGTTCGTACACGTCCTCGACACCGCTCTCGTCCGCGTCTCTCCCGAGGCGTATGACGATGTCGTGGCCACCTACAAGACCCCTCTCGTAGCGCTGCTCGAGTACGGCCTTGTCGCCGCCATCCTGTTCCACGCGCTGAACGGCCTCCGGGTCGTCGCCGTGGACTTCTGGTCCAAGGGCCCCCGGTACCAGAAGCAGATGCTCTGGACCGTCATGGGCATCTGGATCGTGCTGATGGCAGGCGCCCTCTACCCCGTGCTCGGCCATGCCGTACGCGAAGTCTTCGGGAGCTGACGCAGAGATGTCTGAGACCACTACTTCCGCAGTCGGTCCTGTCGAGGGCGAAAGCCTCTACGACGTGGACAACCCGGCTCCCGTCATCGAAGCCCCGCGCGTTCGTACCAAGAAGACGCCCAAGGCCACCCGTACGAACTTCGAGCTGTACGGCTGGCTGTTCATGCGGCTGTCCGGCATCGTGCTCGTCGTCCTGGTCCTCGGCCACCTGCTGATCCAGCTCGTGCTGGACGGCGGCGTGTCCAAGATCGGCTTCGCCTTCGTGGCCGGCCGCTGGGCCTCGCCGTTCTGGCAGACCTGGGACCTGCTCATGCTGTGGCTGGCGATGCTGCACGGCGCCAACGGCCTGCGTACCGTCATCAACGACTACGCGGAGCGGCCGAACACCCGCTTCTGGCTGAAGAACCTGCTGTACACCGCCACGGTGTTCACCGTCCTTCTGGGCACGCTGGTGATCTTCACCTTCGACCCGAACATCCGCTAGGCGCGGGGCTGAGGCAACCACCATGAAGATTCACAAGTACGACACCGTCATCGTCGGCGCCGGTGGCGCGGGCATGCGCGCGGCCATCGAGTCGACGAAGCGCAGCCGCACCGCCGTTCTGACGAAGCTCTACCCCACCCGCTCCCACACGGGCGCGGCGCAGGGCGGCATGGCCGCCGCGCTGGCGAACGTGGAGGAGGACAACTGGGAGTGGCACACCTTCGACACGATCAAGGGCGGCGACTACCTGGTCGACCAGGACGCCGCCGAGATCCTGGCGAAGGAGGCCATCGACTCCGTTCTCGACCTGGAGAAGATGGGCCTGCCGTTCAACCGCACCCCGGACGGCACCATCGACCAGCGCCGCTTCGGCGGCCACAGCCGTAACCACGGTGAGGCCCCGGTCCGCCGGTCCTGCTACGCGTCGGACCGCACCGGCCACATGATCCTCCAGACGCTGTACCAGAACTG
Organism: Streptomyces sp. ISL-100; assembly: GCF_018614615.1. GTDB lineage: Bacteria > Actinomycetota > Actinomycetes > Streptomycetales > Streptomycetaceae > Streptomyces. Next base: position 75,076 of record NZ_JAGGOK010000025.1, read on the forward strand.
CGTCAAGGAGGGTGTGGAGTTCTTCAACGAGTTCTACGTCCTGGACCTGCTCATGCAGGAGATCGACGGGGTCCGCAAGTCCGCGGGCGTCGTCGCCTACGAGCTGGCGACCGGCGAGATCCACGTCTTCCAGGCGAAGGCGGTCATCTTCGCCTCCGGCGGCACCGGCAAGTTCTTCAAGGTGACGTCGAACGCGCACACCCTGACCGGTGACGGCCAGGCCGCGGCGTACCGCCGCGGGCTGCCGCTGGAGGACATGGAGTTCTTCCAGTTCCACCCGACGGGCATCTGGCGCATGGGCATCCTGCTGACGGAGGGCGCCCGTGGTGAGGGCGGCATCCTCCGCAACAAGGACGGCGAGCGCTTCATGGAGAAGTACGCGCCGGTCATGAAGGACCTCGCATCCCGTGACGTCGTCTCGCGGTCCATCTACACGGAGATCCGCGAAGGCCGTGGCTGCGGTCCCGAGGGCGACCACGTCTTCCTCGACCTGACGCACCTGCCGCCGGAGCAGCTCGACGCCAAGCTCCCGGACATCACGGAGTTCGCGCGTACGTACCTGGGCATCGAGCCGTACACGGACCCGATCCCGATCCAGCCGACCGCGCACTACGCCATGGGCGGCATCCCCACGAACGTCAGGGGTGAGGTCCTCGCGGACAACACCACGGTCGTTCCGGGTCTGTACGCCGCCGGTGAGGTCGCCTGCGTGTCCGTGCACGGCGCGAACCGTCTGGGTACGAACTCGCTGCTCGACATCAACGTCTTCGGCAAGCGCGCCGGCATCGCCGCCGCGGAGTACTCGGCGGCGCACGACTACGTCGAGCTCCCCGAGGACCCGGCGTCGCTCGTCGTCGCGCAGGTCGAGCGCCTGCGCAGCAACACCGGCACCGAGCGGGTCCACGACATCCGCCGGGAGCTCCAGGAGACGATGGACGCCAACGTGATGGTGTTCCGTACCGAGCAGACGATCAAGACGGCGGTCGAGAAGATCGGCGAGCTGCGCGAGCGTTACCTCAACGTCTCGATCCAGGACAAGGGCAAGCGGTTCAACACCGACCTGCTGGAGGCCATCGAGCTGGGCAACCTGCTCGACCTCGCCGAGGTCATGGCCGTGTCCGCCCTGGCGCGCAAGGAGTCCCGCGGGGGTCACTACCGCGAGGACTTCCCGAACCGCGACGACGTCAACTTCATGCGCCACACCATGGCGTACCGCGAGGTCGGCGACGACGGCACCGAGTCGATCCGTCTCGACTACAAGCCGGTCGTCCAGACCCGCTACCAGCCGATGGAGCGTAAGTACTGATGGCTACCCCGACTCTGGACAAGGTCGAGGACGCGAAGCCCGCGTCCGTCCCGTCCCCGTACATCACGGTCACGTTCCGGATCCGCCGCTTCAACCCGGAGATCTCCGCCGAGGCCGAGTGGCAGGACTTCCCGATCGAGATCGACCCGAAGGAGCGTGTGCTCGACGGTCTCCACAAGATCAAGTGGGAGACCGACGGCACGCTCACCTTCCGTCGCTCGTGCGCGCACGGTATCTGCGGCTCCGACGCGATGCGGATCAACGGCAAGAACAGGCTCGCCTGCAAGACGCTGATCAAGGACATCAACCCGGAGAAGCCGATCACGATCGAGGCCATAAAAGGCCTCACGGTCCTCAAGGACCTCGTGGTCGACATGGACCCGTTCTTCCAGGCGTACCGCGATGTCATGCCCTTCCTCATCACGAAGGGCAACGAGCCGACGCGTGAGCGTCTGCAGACGGCCGAGGAGCGCGAGCGCTTCGACGACACCACCAAGTGCATCCTGTGCGCCGCGTGCACGTCCTCGTGCCCCGTGTTCTGGAACGACGGCCAGTACTTCGGCCCGGCGGCGATCGTCAACGCGCACCGCTTCATCTTCGACTCGCGTGACGAGGCCGGCGAGCAGCGGCTGGAGATCCTGAACGACAAGGACGGCGTGTGGCGTTGCCGCACGACGTTCAACTGCACGGACGCCTGCCCGCGCGGTATCGAGGTCACGAAGGCCATCCAGGAAGTGAAGCGCGCGCTGATCACGCGTCGCTTCTAGTAGTTCCTTTCGGCTGTACGTACGCGAAGGCCCTGGCCCCCGGTGTGAGAACCGGGGGCCAGGGCCTTTTGCCCATGCTGGCCGTGCTCAGTTCGCAGGCAGCAGATCCCCCACCAACTGCTGTCGCGGAGCGTGGCGACTTCGGCCGCGTCGTGGCCCAGCGGTGCCAACGGCCCCAACCCGCGACTCCCCGTTCGGGTGATCCCCCGCCGATCGCCGGAAAGGCGGCAGCGAGTACGCCAACGTACTAGTATGTATACGTACTGCTGGATGAGGGCTCATGGCCTGGCACCTTGAAATGGCCGGGGAGGTTCGCGAATGGCTGCACGTTCTCCGCAAGGGCGACCGCACCACGGCACGTCTCGTGGGCCAGGCCATCCAGGCTCTCGTCGACGAAGGTCCCGATCTCGGGCGGCCACTGGTAGACCGGATCAAAGGTTCCGCACTGCACAATCTCAAAGAACTACGGCCCGGCTCGACTGGGACTACTGAAATCAGGGTCCTGTTCATCTTCGACCCGGAGCGCAGCGCGGTACTTCTCGTGGCCGGTGACAAATCGGGTCAGTGGGCCGAGTGGTATCGCCGCTCGATCCCACTGGCCGAGACACGCTATGCCGAGTGGCTGGAGCACCTGGCTCAGCAACAGAAGAAGGAGGCGCAGGAATGACCAGCTTCCACTCCTGGGACGAGGTCAAGCACGAAGTCTTCGACACCGAGGACCTCGAAGAAATCGCCGCGGGTGCCCGGCGCATGGTGGCCGAGGCGCGCGCGCACCGGCTCGCCGAGGTGCGCAAGCAACTCGGGCTGACACAACGCGAAGTGGCCGACCGCATGCACGTGAGGCAAGAGCGCGTATCTGCCATTGAGCGCGGCAAGGCTACGTCCGCCGAGGTGGGAACGGTGGCGGCGTACATTGCCGCGCTGGGCGGCGAATTGGAGATCGTCGCCAACTTCAACGGAACCCGGGTGGTCGTGGCGTAGCGGCCCCCATAAGCCCCCTTCACAGAATCGGGTCCGTGAAGAGGGCGGGGTTCGACGCCGGGGTGCCGACGCGCGCGCTCCTTTGCGGTCAGCAGGCCTTACCGGGGCCGCCTGTGCCAGGATCGGGGCATTGCAGGCGCGCCCAGGGGAGCACCAGGAATCATGAGCGATCAGAATCCGAACCCGTACGCGGCGGACGGCGACCCGGACGGGAACTACCAGTGGGGGCCGGTTCCCGGCTACGGCTACCCGCAGCAGCCTCCGACGCTTCCGGGAATGCCGATGCCGTACACCGGCCCGCCGGCGGGTTTCGCGCCCGCGCCCCTCATGTCGATCGGTGACATCACCGTCATGACCGACTCCATCGTCACCCCGTCCGGCACGATGCCGCTCAAGGGCGCGGTGTGGACGGTGACCGACATGTCCCGGACGGAGGAAAGGATGCCGACGGCCGCCGTCGTGCTGGCCATCGTCTTCTTCGTCTTCTGTCTGCTCGGTCTGCTGTTCCTCCTGATGAAGGAGAAGGTGACGACCGGATACGTCCAGGTCACGGTGACCAGCGGCGGCCGCCACCACTCCACGGTCGTGCCGGCCCTCGGCCCCCACACCCTCCACATGGTCATGGGCCAGGTCAACTACGCCCGGTCGCTGAGCGCCTGAGGCTCGTACGGCGTCACGGGCCGCTCAAAGAATGTCTCCAGCGACACCGTCGCCCTGGTGCCGCTGACGCCCTCGATCTCGTACAAGCGGCGCAGCACGTCCTGAAGTTGCTCGGTCGTCGACGCACGCACCTTCACCAGCACGGAGGCGCTGCCCGCGATGACGTGCGCCTCCTGGATCTCGGGAATCGCGGCGAAGGCGGCGGCCGAATCTCCCATCCAGGCCGATGATTCGACGTGAACGAAGGCCAGTACGCCGCGCCCGAGCGCCGCCGGGTCGACATCCACCGTCGTACGGCGGATCACGCCGCGCTCGCGGAGTTTGCGTACGCGCTCATGGGCGGCGCCCGCCGAAAGGCCGACGGCCTTGCCGAGGGCTGCGTACGACTGGGTGGCGTCCCGCTGGAGCAGGGCGACGAGTTCACGGTCTATCAGGTCCACGCTTGCCACCGTATCGCATCCTGCGGTAATCATTCTGGGCCGAATGATGTTCAGTGATACAGCAGAAGGGCTTGACCTTGTCCTCCACTGGCCGTACCTCCATTTACGAGATCCTGGACGAACGCTTCCGCACCGGACGGTGCGCCAACGGGGACGAGCGGCTGGAGACGCTGTACGACGACTGCCGCTGGGCCGAAGGGCCGCTCTACCTCCCCGCCTGGCGGCAGGCCATCTGGAGCGACATCCCCAACGACCGCATGCTGCGATGGGACGAGACGACGGGCGCCGTCAGCGTTTTCCGCTCCCCCGCCGGACACAGCAACGGCAACACCCTCGACCGCGAGGGCCGGCTGATCAGCTGCGAGCAGGGCAACCGCCGCGTCAGCCGTACCGAGCACGACGGCCGGATCACCGTCATCGCCGACCGCTTCGAGGGCAAGCGGCTCAACAGCCCGAACGACGCGGCCGTGCACTCCGACGGCTCGATCTATTTCTCCGACCCGGACTTCGGGATCACCAGCGACTACGAGGGCTTTCGCGCGGAGAGCGAGATCGGCTCCTGCAACGTCTACCGCGTCGACCCGTCCTCCGGTGAGGTCCGGCTCGTCACCGACAGCACCGAGGCGCCGAACGGCCTCGTCTTCTCCCCGGACGAGCGGCAGTTGTACGTCTCCGACACGCGGGGCGGCTGTATCCGGGTCTTCGACGTACGGGAGGACGGGACCCTCTCCGACGGCAAGGTCTTCGCCGAGGCGCGGAACGGGGCGCGCTTCGACAACATCCGCTTCGACGACGAGGGGCGGCTGTGGGTGGCGGCGATGGACGACGGGGTGCACTGCTACGACCCGGACGGCACGCTCATCGGCCGCATCCTCGTCCCCGAGACCGTCTCGAACATCTCCTTCGGCGGCCCGAAGAACAACCGCGCGTTCATCACGGCCACGACGACGCTGTACTCGCTGGTGATGTCCGTGACGGGCGCGCCTCGGATCCGCCGTACGCACTGACCGCTATCGGCCGACGCGTCCGCCGCCCGTCCGCACGTCCTTCCGTGCATCCTTGTGCGCCCGCACGGAGTCCCGCAGCCGCTCAGCCTTTCCCCGCACGATGTCGGCGGGAAGCCCCGGTTGCGGGATGTACGGAACGCTCCTGCAGACCCGGCACAACCCACCCGGCAACGACTCGGCCGTCCCCGGTGCCTGACACCCGGTGCACTCCAGTACGTACCGTCCCTGGACCGGTGCGGGTGGCCGGGGCGGCAGCTGCTTCTCCAGGCGCGCCCGTACGAAGCCGAACGGGTATCCCACAGGCCCGGGAAGCCGCAGCGCCACCGCCTGCATCAGCTGCGTCTCAGTGGCCCCGCGCCGGAACCACTCCCCGGCAAGGGGCGCGAGCGCTTTGCATTCCAGCTCGGACAAGGCCAACTCCGGTGCGGTACGCCCCAACCGGGCCAACGCGTCGTACCCACGCACGGCCGTCTCCTCAGCGGGCACGGGCTCGTCCATCCCACTCTGCGGCACGTTGTCCCCGAGGAACGCCGCCCACCACGCGTCACTGCGCGCCGTCCTCGAGAAGTACGACAGCGACACCCACCGCACGCCCTCCCAGTCCTCCACCGGCCGCCGTACGCGTCGCAGATGCCCGGCCGCCGACAGGGCGCGCAGGGCGGTGCCGATGGCGCACTGGCCGTAGTCCGCCATCTCCCTGGCCAGCGCTTTGATCGAGATGTCGGCCCCGTCGGGCAGCCGGTCGACGTACGAGGCGATGGCCGCTTCACGCCTGGGCAGATGGACGAAATCCCGCCCGCGCCGGGCCTCTTGATCGGGCGCGGACCGTTTTCCGAACCCTGGCTTGGCCATGGGGTGGGCGGGCGCGTGCGGGGCAGGACTAAGCTGCTGGGTAGCCATACGGATCGCCTGTTTCGATCTTGTTGGTCAGACCCCCGTCCGGTGCGACAACACCTGCGGGGGTCGTTCTATGTGTCTGTGCTCGCCGCACGCTACACGTCAATCGCACTGCGTGGCGACCCGATCACAAAAAGTCATCACTGCTGCGCGACGGGGCAGTTGGCGGTCCACAGGGGAGGGTGGGTGGGAATGTTCCCCACCATCCATTCCTAGCAAAAGAAGCTCGACCCTCGCCCCCCGAAGCTCAAGCACCCTTGAGCGCCGCCACCTGGTGGGCGTGATCGGTCAGGGTGCGGACGGAGCGGGCCTTCGCGTGGGGGCGGATTCGGCGAAGCATCGTCTCGTAGTGTTCGTCGCCCCGTGAGGTGGACAGCCGCGCTTGAAGTGCTCTCCCGGCTGAAGCCGGGAGATTCCTGCCTACCTTACGGTGGCGGGCTTGACGCGACGAGCGCGCCTGACGTCTCCCTCCCGGCAGCCGGGATGAGCGCGAGGCCCATCCGGTACAAGTGCAAGACGTTCCGGACTGCGTTGTGGTCGGCGTTGCCCGACCAGCCGCAGTGCGGGTTCTTGCATACGAACGGCTGTGGCGTGCGCGGGGACTGTGGCTGGGGTGTTGCTCTCCGGCTCCTCGGTGGCCTCCCGCTCGGGGCGGCGGCGCAGCATTGTGAGGGCGACGACGAAGGCGGTTGCTAACCCTTGTCGTCAACCCCTCGGCACTGACCGTGTGATCCGGTGCGCGGCGGGAACCCTTCCCGTGAGGGCTGGGCCGAGTGGGGCCGAGCATTCCAGGTGTTCCGTTCACCCTGGGCGCATCGGTGGCGGGACCTACCATCGGAGTACAGCCACCGAGCCTGAGCAAACCCACCGAGGTGATCGTGAGCAACTGGGCCGACCTTACGAACGGTAAGCGCATCAAGCACCTGCGGGGCTCCGATCTGACTCAGCAGGGACTCGCCGATGCTGCGGGCGTCTCGCTCGCCCTGGTGCAGGAAGCCGAGCAGGATCGCGGCGAGCTGTCTGTCGGCTCGCTGCTCAAGCTCGCCAGCGCTCTCAAGACAGACGTTGCGGTGATCCTGGGACAGCAGGCACCACGCCGGGGCATGAACCGCGACGACCGCGCCGCGCTGCGCCACCTGTCCGACTCCGTGCACGAGAGCGCGCTCGGAGAATGGGACGGTATCGACGACCCGAGCACGCTCGATGAACTGACCAGGGCGCGCGACCTCGCTTGGTCCGCCTACTGGGCGAGCGATACGGCGAAAGTGAGTAGCCTCGCCTCGAAAGTCCTCATGGAAGGACAGGTTCGCTACGACAGCGCCACAGGTGCCGAGCGTGAGCAACTGGCCTTGGTTCTGGCGAGCACGTACAGGGTTGCTGCATCGTGTGCGAACGGCTTCGGGCAACGCGACCTCGCATTGAGCGCGCTCACCTCGGCCAAACTCCTTGCCAAGGAAGCCGACGACCCGGTGATGAGTGCGCTACTCGAATCCACGCTCTCGTGGATCTACCTGCGCGGAGCCAAGACGCCCCGCGCGGTGGCCGTGGCCGAGCGGGCGGCACTGGCGATTGAGCCATCGTTCAGTAGGGCGTCCCGCCCCGAACTGCTTGCGTATGGGCGCCTGATGATCTCCGCGGCTGTCGCGGCATCGAGGCGCGAAGACGAGAGCGCGGCCGACGACTACATTTCGCAGGCGCACGCTGCGGCGGCGAGGCTCGGCCGAGACGAGAGGCTGTACGGGACCAGCTTCGGGCCAACAGCCGCTAAAACAGAGGCGGTTGGAATCCATGTCGCGCTGAAGAACTACGGGCGCGCGCTCAAGCTCGCCAGCCACCCCGACATGAGGAAGCTCCCAAAGAGCATGTCGAAGGTGGCGCGCAACCGCTACAAGCTCGATGTTGCCCTCGCACAGTGCGCGGCCGGCCTCTACGACCAGGCCGGAGACACGCTGATCGAGGTGGGTCTCGACGCCCCGGATTGGGTCAAGCATCAGGCGTTGCCCGGCGTTATCGGGAACCGTCTTGCGAAGGTGTCCACGGCGCGCGTGCGGAACATCAGCGAGCTAATCGGCGTGCCCCTGATCGCATAACTCCTACGGAGCGTATGAGTTGGGGCCGGGTGACCTGTCCCAGTCCTACGCCCTGTCACTTCACCATGCGTGATCGATTGGACACGATTGATGCATGGTCAGCATCCAGAGCGGACAGGGGCAGGGGCCGACTACGGTTCGTCGAACCGAGGGCGACCTGAAACGGCGTCGGGCACTCGCGGACGCGTCAGCGGGCATCTCGCCGGGCGAGGCCGACGTTCCGGCCGAGGCCGCGAAGATCGAGCGGTTCCGCTGTGTGATCTATCTGTGCAGTGCCCCCAACGCGAACATCGGGGCGCCCCGCAAGGAGTGCACCGAGTACGCAGAGGCGTTCGGGTGGGAGATCGCGGGCGTGATCGAGGACCACGCGGGATTGCTGCCGCCCGAGGGTCGCGACGGGCTGCGGCAGGCTGTCGACCGCATCAAGCTCGGCGAGGCTGGCGCGGTTCTTACGGCGTGGCGCTCGATGATCTCGCCCGTACCGCAGGAGTACGGCACGGTCGCGCGTGAGATCGAGAAGGCCGGCGGTTTCCTGCACGTCAAGGACTCGGCGCGTGGCGAGCACGGTACCGAGCGATGCTGACGGGATCTCGGCGGGCGGCGCGTATGGAGCCGAAGACCGCCATCAACAGGGCCGGGTGGACGCTGTGAGCGGGCCGAGTTACGACACGAGCCGTCCGCCTGTCCCCGTCCCGGGGTGTGCGACGTGTGCCGAACTCGCGGGACAACGCGAGGACGCGCGGGCTCAATTCGACGGCAGCAAAGAGACTGACGCCAACGTGTTGATGCGTCAGCACCAGCGACGGGAGCACCGCGAATGACTCGGCGGACGTTCCGGTACGTGCCCTTCTCGATCGTGCAGGACGCGACGGCCGAGCCGGAGTACGCGGCGCGGTGCGTCTCGGGTGCCGAGTCCGAGTGCGGCGCCGAGTCCGGTGTGAGGCACGACCCGGCGGAGGTCGAGGAGTGGCAGCGCAAGCACACGCAGGAGTCCCGGCACGTGCGCTACCGCCGGAACTTTGCCGACTACGCGGTCATGGAAGCCCCGGAAGGTCTCCCGCTCGGACTCGAACCGCCGGGTGCCCGGGTGCACGTATGAGGCGCTTACGCGGATGGAAAGTCACGGCGGACGGCGCCTTCTGGGGCGGGGTGCTCGTGATCAGCAGCGTTGGCGGCATCTTGGCCGTGATCGTTGTGGCCGTGACCCGTCAACCGCCGTGATGCTGCACCACGCGGGCAGTGTCGCCCGAAGACTCCCGCCCCGGCGGATCATCCGCCCGCAACCCAGTCGAGAGCAGACAGGTCGAGCGCCTGCCGGGGCGGGTCCTGCACCACATCCACCGTACGAAGCGATCAAGGAGGAGACTTGCAGACAAGCCTCGCAGGTACGGAGACGACCGCACAGGCCCCGTGGGGACTGCGCCGTATGGCTCCGCTGCGCAACGGTTCCCCCTCGCCCTGGCGGTACGCGGGCGTTGACCCGGCCACGCAGACCGGCCGGTGGGTCGGGGAGGACGGCGCGATGACGCCGGCCGAACTCGGCAAGCACGGTACGAGCGTGAACACCTACCCGCCGACGCAGGTCGGGAAGGACGGCAAGGTAGACGCCGACTCCGGCCACGACGCGACGCAGGACTAGGGGGTAGCGCCATGGACGGACGCCCGGTGCTGGTCTGCACGCAGGATGAGGACGCAACCGCTGATCTGGTCATCGCGGAGTTGAACCGGCGCCGGGTGCCCGTCCTCCGCTTCGACCCCGGACGGGACTTTCCTGCCCCGGCGGTGCTCGCCACACGTACCGGGACGGACGGATGGGGCGGACGACTCACGGTCGGGGAGCGCACGGCCGACTTATCCGCCGTCCGCGCCCTGTACCACCGTCGCCCCAACGCCTACCCGACAGACGGCGGTGAGCAGGCCGCGCGGTTCGCCGCACAGGAGAACCGGCGGGGACTGGGTGGAGTACTGGGCGCGCTGCCGGGGTGCCTGTACCTCAGCCACCCGCAGGCCATCGCGCGGGCGGAGTACAAGCCCGCGCAGTTGGATGTGGCGGCCCGGGTAGGGCTCACGGTCCCGGCCACCCTGATCACGAACGACCCTGGTGAGGCCAAGACGTTCTGCGCCGAGCAGTCGGCCATCTACAAGCCCTTGCACGCCGGGGCGTACGACGTCGAGGGCGAGCCCGCCGGAATCTGGGCCGCTCCGGTCGAGGCTGGAGAGATCGACGGCGCGGTGAGCTACAGCGCGCACCTGTTCCAAGCTCAGGTGCCCAAGGTGGCGGACGTGCGCGCGGTCGTCGTCGGCGAGCAGGTGTTCAGCGCTCTGATTACCGCGCCGCCCGGGGTCGTGGACTGGAGAGCGGAGTATCAGAGCCTCGCCTATAAGCCGGTCGCCTGTCCGGAAGAGATTCGCCTGGCGCTGGTGCGGTTCCTCGCCGACTTCGGGCTGAGCTTCGGCGCCTTCGACTTCGCCGTGACCCCCGACGGCGCATGGTGGTTCTTGGAGTGCAACCCGAACGGTCAATGGGCGTGGCTCGAAGACGCGGCCGGACTGCCGGTCACAAGCGCAATCGCAGATCTGTTGGAGAACGGAGCGAGCCATCATGACTGACCACCTGCCCTCGGAACACCTGCGGGCCGACCTCGCTCGGCACCTGACCAAGGCCGGTGCGCTGCGCAGCCCGGAATGGGAAGCGGCCGTGTTGTCCGTGCCCCGCGAGGCGTTCCTCTCGCGCGGCTGGTTCGAGTACGAAGACGGCGGCTGGTACCGGCCCGTATCCGGCGACTCTGCGGCCGGGCTCGGGCGGATCTACGAAGACGACACCCTCGTGACACAGGTGGCCGGGGGCGTCTTCCCCGACCAGGTCGAGGGGCGCATCGCGGCGGCCCCCTCGTCGTCGTCCACCCTGCCAGGGCTGGTCGTGCGGATGCTTGAAGACCTGCGGGCGACCGAAGGGACGCGTGTCCTGGAGATCGGCACGGGTACGGGCTACTCAACCGCGCTGCTCTGCCGCGTCGTTGGCGAGGACAACGTGACCACGGTCGAGGTCGACGCCGAGGTGTCCGCCCGCGCAGCAATGGCGCTCGGGAGCGCCGGTTACTGGCCTGTCCGGGTGGTCGGTGACGGCCTGGCGGGTTACAAGGAGGGCGGGCCGTATGACCGGGTGATCGCGACATGCGGTGTGCACACCGTGCCGGCTGACTGGCTCGCGCAGACTCGGCCTGGCGGTGAGGTCCTGGTCACGGTCGGCGGATGGATGCACGCATCCGAACTTGTACGGCTGACGGTCGCCGACGATGGCACGGCTAGCGGCCCGGTTCTCGGCGGTCAGGTCTCGTTCATGCTGGCCCGCCCGCACCTTCCGCCCCCGTTCGGGATGCTGCCGAATCTCAGCGAGGGCAAGGCCGTGCCCACGGAATTCGGCGCGGACGTGCTCGACGACTGGGCGGCCCGATTCATCGCGCAGTTCGCCGTACCCCGTGCGCAGCGGCTCGCGCTTGAACGGGGCGGCCGGACGGAACACGTCGTGATCGACGTGGACGCGGAATCGTGGGCGGTCGTCTTCCGGGACGGCGCGCGGTGGATGGTCCGGCAGGGCGGCGCGGCGCGCTTGTGGGATCAGATCGCCGAACGCGTCACACACTGGCAGGCGGACGGGCGACCGCCGGCCGACCGAATGCGGCTGCACGTCGGCCCCGACGGGCAACGCCTCACGTGGGCGTAGCCATCAGCTGACAGCCCCATGTTGGGAGCTGACGAACGTGACTGACCTTATCGCGCACCTTTTGCGCCTCCTCGCGCGGCTATTCCCCGCGCGCGGGAAGCATCGCGCCACCCCCCGTACATCAGCCGCCCCCTGCCCCGTCCGTGCGGCCCCGGCGCACGCTGCCGGAGCACAAGAGCCCGTACGCCCGCGAGGCGGCCGAGAAGCGGCCGTTTGTGAACACGATCAGCCAGGTACGCCCCTACGTCACGGCCGCGCCCCGCAGGCGTCCGGACGATCCGGAGCGGCGCGCGCAGGCCGAACGGCGCTGGGCGCTGGATATGGCGCTGCGCGGTATCGACGTGGGCCCGGCGACGATTCACAGCGTGCACGTGCGGCCCGACGGCCGTACGGTCCGGGTGGCGGTAGGAGCGTGAGCGCCGCTGTCTACTGCCGCTGCGAGCGGCTGACTCTCGCCCCGGTCGCGGTGCGCTACATCGAGCGGGCGAGCGGCCCCGGGGTGACGCTGTATGCCTGCCCCGACTGCGCGCCCCGTCTCACGCCCGGCCCCCTGCCTGCCGAGACCGCCCCGCCGCGCGGCTGATTCTCTGCCGACCCCTGCCCCGCCCGGACCGCTCCGGGCGGGGCTTCGTCGTCTCCGGGCGCGGCGGGTGGCGCCTACGCAGTCGACGGCGGTGCGGCCTGCTGGTCGGCGAGGCGGGCGGCTATGGCGGAGCGTAGGCCGTTGCTGGGGTCGGCGGTGCCGTCGACTTCCCGGCGCAGTCCGGCGAAGGTTTCGCGTAGGCCGGGCTCGATGGCGTCGAGGTCGAGGCGGGCGCGCAGGGCTGCGGCCTGGAGGACGGTCGACAGGTGGGGGTGGCCGGTGCTTGTGACGCTCGCGAGCACGCCGAACTGCTGTTGCTGCAACAGCTGGGAGAGTTCCTCGTCCGTGAGCACTCGGGGCGCCGGGCCGTCGTTCTTCGTGGTGGCGTTCGCGTTCATGGGCAGTGGCCCTTCTCAGTGGGGTGGTCGGTCAGACCGAGACGGGGTGGGTGGTGGCCGGATTGGTGGCCGGGGTGTTGTCGACCTGCTCGGCGGACGGCCGGCTCCCGGGGCGGCGCAGCATCGTGAACGCGACTACGAAAGCGGTGACCAGGAGCCCCGCGCCGACGCCGAAGGCGAGGTGGTAGCCGCCGGTCAGGGCCTCGGCCTGGGTCTTGCCGTCCGCTACGAGGCTTTCGGTGCGCGAGGCCGCCAGGGTGGAGAGGACCGCGACGCCCATGGCCATGCCGATCTGCTGGGTGGTGTTGAACAGCCCGGAGGCGAGCCCGGCGTCCTCGTCGCTCGCGCCGGACATACCGAGCGTGGTCAGCGCCGGGAGGGCGAGGCCGAAGCCGGCGGCGAGCAGCATTACCGGGAGCAGGTCGATGGCGTAGTTGGCGTGTACGGGGACGCGGGTGAGGAGGCCGAGTACGCCGATGAGGAGTACGAGGCCCGCCAGCAGGACGTTGCGTTCGCCGAAGCGGGCGTTGAGGCGGGCGGAGACGCCCAGCGAGACCGCACCGATGACGGCAGCCGCAGGGAGCATCGCGAGGCCGGTCTCGGCGGCGCCGTAACCGAGCACCTTCTGGAGGTAGAGGGCGACCAGGATCTGGAAGGAGAAGAGCGCGGCGACCATCAGGATCTGGACCAGGTTGGCGCCGGAGACGCTGCGGGAGCGGAAGACCGCCAGCGGCATGAGCGGGTTCTTCGCGGTGGCCTGGCGGACGAGGAACGCGGCGAGCAGTACGGCGGCGAGCGCGCCGAAGCCGAGGGTGTGCGCCGAGGTCCAGCCGTACTCCTCGACCTTGACGACGGTGTAGATGCCCAGTACCAGACCCGCTGTGACGAGGACGGCGCCGATGACGTCCGCGCCCGCCTTGAGGCCGAGGCCGCGGTCGCCCGGCAGTACGGGTACGGCGAGCGCGAGGGCGGCGAGGCCGATCGGCAGGTTGATGAAGAAGATCCAGTGCCAGTTGAGCGCGTCGGTGAGTACGCCGCCGAGCACCTGGCCGATCGACGCGCCTGCCGCGCCGGTGAAGCTGAAGACGGCGATCGCCTTTGCCCGCTCCTTGGGCTCGGTGAACAGCGTCACGAGAATGCCGAGGCTGACCGCCGAGGCCATCGCGCTGCCGATTCCCTGGAGGAAGCGGGCGGCGATCAGTACCGCCGGAGAGGTGGCCACGCCGGCCAGGAGTGAGGCGGCGGTGAAGACTGCTGTGCCTGCCAGGAACATGCGCTTGCGGCCGATCAGGTCGCCGAGCCGACCGGCGAGCAGGAGCAGGCTGCCGAACGCGATCAGGTAGGCGTTGACCACCCAGCTGAGGCCGGCGGGGGTGAAGTTGAGGTCCTGCTGGATGGCCGGCATCGCCACGGTCACGATGGAGCCGTCGAGGATGATCATCAGCATCCCGGTGGCGATGACTCCGAGGGCGAGCCAGCGGGAACGGGGAACGGTGGGTGCGGGAGACGGTGCCGATTCGGATGCGGATGTGGCAAACATGCTGTCTCTCCTGTCAGTTGGGGCGACAGGAGAGACCGTAGCAGATGGTTTTGTTGCAGACTATCTTTTTCAGCCCTACTTTTTGGGCTGCCGCGCGCGCCGGGCGGGGCGAGGGTTCTCAGCAGGGGCGGCCAGGCCGTCGTTGACCAGGCGATTCAAGGCGCGCAGCAGGACCTCCCGCTCCCCCTCGGGAAGTGCGGCCAGGGCCTCCCGGTGCACGCGGTCGACGATCTTCTGACTCTGCCCGGCGATACGGGCACCCTCCTCCGTGACCGCGATGATCCGGGCGCGCCGGTCCGTGGTGGAGGGGCGGCGCTCGGCGAGACCGGCCTTCTCCAGCGCGTCCACCGTCACCACCATCGTGGTCTTGTCCATGTCGCCGATCTCGGCGAGCTGGATCTGGGTGCGCTCCTCCTCCAGGGCGTGGACGAGTACGCAGTGCATCCGTGCCGTCAGGCCGATCTCGGCGAGCGCGGCGGACATCTGGGTGCGCAGGACGTGGCTGGTGTGGTCGAGGAGGAAGGACAGGTCCGGCTCGGTGCGGGTGGGCGTCATGGCGGTCATGCCGGCAAGCGTAGCAATTGGATCCGTGCCGGATTATCCGGAAGTGGAGCTTCTCGCATCCTACTTGAACATGTTCAAAAAGAGATCTAAGTTCATTCCTGCCAGCCTTTTGAACACGTTCAAGAAGGGGTGGGGAATGGACCTCACTGTTGTCGCCTACGCCATCTACCTGCTGATCAGCGTCGCGCTCACCATCTGGGTCGCCCGGACGCTGAGCCGCAACGGACGCATCTTCATCGCGAGCGTCCTGCACGGGGACGAGAAGCTCGCCGACGCGGTCAACCACCTCCTGGTGGTCGGCTTCTACCTCGTCAACCTCGGCTTCGTAGCCCTGTACCTCAAGGCGGCGGACGCCGTCGAGGACGCCCGCGGGCTCTTCGAGGCGCTCTCGGTGAAGCTCGGTGTCGTCCTGCTGGTCCTCGGCGTCATGCACCTCGGCAACGTCTGGGTCCTCAACAAGATCCGGCGGCGCTCGATCATGGAGCGCGAGCAGCTCCCCCCGGTTCCGCCGCAGGGCTGGACCGCCGCTCCCACCGGAGCGTGAGCGCGATGGGCGGCCTCCCGGTCAAGCGCCTGACGGTCCTGTACGACGCCCAGTGCTCCCTCTGCGTCCACCTGCGGACCTGGCTGCTGCGCCAACGGCAGCTCGTACCGCTGGACCTGGTCCCGGCGGGCTCGGACGAGGCGCGGCGCAGGTACCCGCGCCTCGACCACGCCCGCACCATGCGGGAGATCACCGTCATCGGTGACCAGGGTCAGGTCTACGCCGGCCCCGCCGCCTGGGTGGTCTGCCTCTGGGCGCTGGCCGAGTACCGGCCCAAGGCCCACTGGCTCGCCACCCCGGCGGGTGCCCCGTTCGTACGGGTGACGATGCTCGCGGCGGCCAAGTACCGGGACGTAACGGCAACCGGAGCAGCAGCCGTCGCAGCGCCCTGCGACGACCGGTGTTCCGTACCCGGTTAGGCTCGGACACCGTGACAGAAGACAAGGCCCCCAAGAGCGAGCAGACCCGCACGCTCATCCTCGAAACCGCCCTCCAGCTCTTCCAGGACCGTGGTTACGACAAGACGACCATGCGGGCCATCGCGAAGGAGGCGGGCGTCTCCGTAGGGAACGCGTACTACTACTTCAGCTCCAAGGAACACCTGGTCCAGGGCTTCTACGACCGGATCGCCGCCGAACACCAGGCGGCGGTCCGGCCCGTACTGGACAAGGAGACCGACCTGGAGGCGCGGATGGCCGGGGTGCTGAAGGCCTGGCTGGACATCGCCGCGCCGTACCACGAGTTCGCCGCCCAGTTCTTCAAGAACGCCGCGGATCCCGAGAGCCCGCTGAGCCCCTTCTCGCCCGAGTCGGAGCACGCCCGCGAGGCGGCCATCGCCGTCCACCGGGAGGTCCTGGCCGGCTCCAGGGCCAAGGTCGCCGAGGAACTGCGGGACGTCCTCCCCGAGTTGATGTGGCTCTCCCAGATGGGACTCGTCCTGTACTGGGTCTTCGACCGTTCCGAGGACCGGGAGCGCAGCCGCCGCCTCGCCGAACGCGGCGCCCGCCTCACCGCGCGCGGGGTCGCGCTCGCCCGCTTCCGGGTGCTGCGTCCGCTCGTACGCGAAGTGCACGAACTGTTTACGGACTTCCTGCCCGGGATGGCCCAGGCGACGGCCGGCCGCAAGGCGGACTGAGGTCGCCGCGTCTGCCCTCCCCTACAGCCAGTCCAGTGCCCAAAGGCGCCACACGCCCGTGCCGTCCGACAGGTACTGCCCGCCGGAGATGTCCTTGCCGCTCAGCACGTAGTCCTTCTTCTGCCACAGCGGCACCAGCGGCACGTCGTCCGCCACGATCAGCTGGAGCTTCTGGAAGTCGTCCGCCGTACGGCCGCGGTCGCTGAACTGCTGGGTGTCCAGGATCAGTCTGTCGATCTCGGGGTTCGCGTAGCCGTTGCTGAGGCTGTTCCCGCTGCCGACGAGCGGCTGGCTGAAGTTGTCGGGGTCGGGGAAGTCCATGACCCAGCCAACGGTGTACGCGTCGAACTTGCCCGCCGTGAAGTCGGCCTGGAAGTCCGCCCACTCGGCCTTCTCCACGACCCGCACCTCGAACAGGTCCTCAGCTTCGAGCTGCCGCTTCAGCTCGGCCGCCTCCTGCCTGGCCGCACCGCCCAGCGCGTACCCCAGCGTGATCCTGACCGGGGTCCGCACTCCGGCGTTCAGCAGCAGTTGCTCGGCGCGCGCCGCGTCGTGGGTGGAGTTCTTGTCGAAGAAGGGGGTGCTGTGGCCGGTGACGCCCTGCGGGATCAGCGAGTACAGCGGCTCGACAGTGCCGTAGTAGATCGACGAGGCGATGCCGGAGCGGTCGACGAGCGTGGCGGCGGCCTGCCGCACAGCGCGCCCGGCCATCGGCGAGCCCTTGCGGACGTTGAAGACGAGGTGGCGTATCTCGGAACTGCCGGCCTCGTGGACCCCCACCTGCGGGTCACCCGGCGCCAGCCCGGCAACCACGGCCGGCGGCATCTGCCGGTGGGTGACGTCTACCTGCTTGGCCTTCCAGGCGCGGTCGAGCTCCTCGGACTTCTTGAAGTACCGGACGCTGATCGCGTTGCCGACGCTCCCGATGGCGCCCCGGTACTTCGGGTTGGGTTCGAGGCGGGCGCTGACACCGCTCTCGTACGCCTTGAGCACGTACGGTCCCGAGCCGTCGACCGCGTCGCCCTCACGCAGGCCGTCGGCCGGGTACTTCGTCCGGTCGACGATGGCGCCCGCGCCCGTGGCGACCTTGTAGGGGAAGGTGGCGTCGCGGGTCGAGAGGTTGAAGGTGACGGTCAGGCCCTGGGCCCGGACGGACTTCAGCGACCCGAAGAGGGACTTGGGACCGACGTCGGCCTTGATGTGCATGACCCGGTCGAAGGAGTACTTGACGTCCTCGGCGGTGATCGGGCGGCCGCTGGAGAAGGTCAGGTCGTCCCGTAACTCGCACTGGTACGTCCGGAGCATCTGCCCGACGAAGCGGCAGCCGCTCGCGGCGTCGGGAACCGGCTCGGCGGAGCCGGGGCTGAAGGTCATCAGCGACTGGTAGAGGTTGCTGTACAGCGCCCACGATCCGGCGTCGTACGCCCCGGCGGGATCGAGCCCGGTGACGGCGTCCGTGGTGCCCACCTTGATCGGGGCGTTGTTTCCGTCCCCCGCGGACAGCAGTTGCCAGCCACCGACAGCGGCGGCCGACACGACCGCGCAGGTCACCAGAATCCGTAATCGGATCGACCGCATTGCCGCGCTCTCCTCATCGCCCCACCCACCGGCATGCGAAAATCCGCACTTCCCCCCGGAGATCCGCCCTACCCAATCACACCAACTTCACCTGGGGAAGGGCTAGTTGCAGGACCGCCTCGGTGCCTTTCAGTCCGTCCGGCGTTTGAGGACGCGGCTACGCCTGGCGGGAGGACAGTTCTACTACCGTGATGTCTGACTCCGCGCCCACGCGGACCGGCGGGCCCCACGCCCCCGCACCCCGGGACACGTACAGCTGGGTGTCGCCGTAGCGCTCAAGGCCGGCGACCGTCGGATTCGCCTGGGCCGCGATGTAGTTGCCGGGCCAGAGCTGGCCGCCGTGCGTGTGGCCGGACAACTGCAGGTCCACCCCGTGGCGTACCGCGTCGTGGATGACCACCGGCTGGTGGGCGAGCAGGACGGACGCGCGGGTACGGTCCCGGTCCCCCAGCGCCCGTACGAAGTCGGGGCCCTGGCCTTCCTCCTCGCCCGCGATGTCGTTGACGCCGGCGAGGTCGAAGCCTGCGATCTCGACGCGGTCGTTCTCCAGCGGCCGCAGACCGAGCTCGCGCACATGCTCGACCCACTGCTCGGCGCCGGAGAAGTACTCGTGATTGCCCGTGACGAAGAAGGCCCCGTGCTTGGCCTTGAGCTGCGCCAGCGGCTCGGCGGCGTGCCCCAGGTCGGCGACGCTCCCGTCGACGAGGTCACCGACGACGGCCACCAGATCGGGCTGGACGGAGTTGATGGTGTCGACGATCCGTTGAGTGTGCGCGCGTCCGAGGACCGGCCCCAGGTGTACGTCGCTGACGACGGCGATCCGGAACCCGTGCGCCCCACGCGGCAGCTTGGCCAGCGGCACCCTGACCCGCTTCACTCGCGGCCCGCGCATCACCCCGTACGTCCCGTAGCCAACGGTCCCCAGCCCGGCCACTGCGGCACCCGCCCCCACCACCCGCGAGACGAACAACCGCCGCGAGAACTCACCCGTGGGGGTGGAGCCACTGCCGGCCGCGTCGGCGGCATTCGGTGCGGGAGGAGCGGGAGGGGCAGGAGGCGCAGGTGCCGTCACCGTGTCCGTGTCACCGGGCGCGGGCGCGGTGGCGCCGAGCGGCGACGCGGCTCGCGCCCCGCCGCCGGCGGCGCCGAGCGCCGATGCCGGGGCGAGGGGCTCGTCGGGAGGAGTCCCGTCGCCGGCACCGGCCGCACCACCCCGGCTCCGCCGGCCCAACGCCCGCCGCAGCAGGGGCCGCACCGCCTCGCCGATCACCAGCGCCATCACCAGGTACAGCAGCACCGCCAGCCACATGTACCCCGGCCACGCCAGTACCTGCTGCGCCCAGAACGGCACACCGGCCCGCCCCGAGACCAGCGCGCCGACCGCCAGCAGCGGCAGCAGCACCGCCGCCACCGTCCCCGCCCGCCGGGCGACGCCGCCCGGTGCCGTCGTATCGCGGACCAGGCGGCGCCAGACGTACCAGTGCGCCCCGGCCAGCAGGGCAACGACCGAAAGCGCGATGAGAACGAAGACGACGACCACAGTTATCCCTGGCTCCGCTCACGTCGCAGGGCCCGCACGCCACGGAACCCGATCACCCCAACCGCCGTCCCCAAGAGAAAGGACGTGACGGCGAGCAGCAGATGCACCCAGAAGTACGTGGTCGGGTCACCCGCGTCGTCGAAGGCGAGCCCGCTGCCGTCCTTCAGCAAATTCTTGGCGAAAGTGATCCAGATGAACCAGCTCCACACCCCGAAGGCGAGCAGGAACCAGGAGACGGAGCGGCTGAGCTTCATAGGCCCAGTATCGCCACCGGCTCCCGCCCCCCGCCGCCGGGGTGCGAAGGCGAGCGCGGACACCGGCGCTGGGCCGACCTGGCGCACCTCACGGCGGGTCACTACCGCCATGTCCGCATCCACATCAGCGCCCTGTACGTTCTCGATCGTGTCTGCCGTTAAAAAGACCGCACTGACGGTCCTCTCCGCAACGCTGCTGCCCGCACTCACCGCACTGCCCGCGCACGCGGCAGCCGCGGACGACAAGCAGCCAAAGCCCCCAGTTTCGATGTCGACGGTGGGCGGCACACAACTCGGGCAGCCCGGTACGCAGGTGGAGCTCGGCCCGGGCTCCCCCATTCTCCCGAAGGAGCTGAGCGCCCGGTCGTGGATCGTCGCCGATGCCGAATCCGGCGACGTACTCGCGGCGCACAACTCCCACTGGCGGCTGCCCCCGGCGTCCACCATGAAGATGCTCTTCGCGGACACGGTCCTGCCCAAGCTGCCCAAGACGCAGGTCTACAAGGTGAAGGACACCGACCTCGCCGGCATCGGTGAGGGCAGCAGCCTCGTCGGCATCAAGGAGAAGCACACATACACCGTCCACGACATGTGGCTCGGCGTGTTCCTGAAGTCAGGCAACGACGCCGTGCACGTCCTGGCCGAGATGAACGGCGGGATGAAGAAGACCGTCCGGGACATGCAGGCGCACGCCGAAGAGCTCCAGGCGCTCGACACCACCGTCGTCTCGCCCGACGGTTACGACGCGAAGGGCCAGGTCAGCAGCGCGTACGACCTGACGCTCATCGCCCGCAGCGGCATGCAGAAGAAGGACTTCCGCGAGTACTGCTCGACTGCGAGCGCCATCTTCCCCGGCGAGAAGAGAGGGAAGAAGCGCGAAACCTTCGAGATCCAGAACACCAACCGCCTGCTGACGGGCACGCCGGACATCGAGCCGTACAAGGGCATGGCGGGCGTCAAGAACGGCAACACCACGCATGCCGGAGCGACGTTCACGGGTGTCGCGCAGCGCGGCGACAAGGTGCTGCTGGTGACCGTCATGAACCCGTCCGCGAAGGAGGGCCACGCCGTCTACAAGGAGGCCGCCCGCCTGCTCGACTGGGGCTTCGAGGCCTCGGGGAAGGTCACCCCGGTGGGTGAGCTCGTGCCGCCGAAGTCCGCCGAGACCGGCCCCGACGCACCCTCCGCCAAGGGCAAGGGCGGCAAGGGCAAGGAGGTCGGCACAGGCGGCGACAAGGCGGCCGCCAATGATCCGGCCACCCAGCTCGCGGTGACCGACGACGGCAGCAGCGGCGTCGGCACCGCGCTCGCGATCACGGGCGGCGCGCTGGTGGTGCTGGCGGCCGGCGTGTTCCTGGTCAATCGGCGCTGGCCGCTGCCCGCCCTGGCGCGCCGCCGCCCGCGCCGCTAGCGGGCGCGCTGCCGGGCGGGGGGCTGCCGGTTCCAGTGGGCGGGCTCCCGGCCGGCGGTTCACCGGCCGGCGGACCGGCGGCCGGCGGACCGGCGGCCGGCGGACCGGCGGCCGGCGGACCGGCGGCCGGTGCGTCGTCCTGGTCGTCCTCGGCCTTCTCCGCTTCGGACCCGTCGGACCCGTCACCCTGCTCGGCCCGTTCGCCGGCGTGCCGCGTCGCCGTCCAGGCCGCGCAGCACAGCAGCAGCTTCGCCGTGAGGTTGATCCACAGCAGCAGGGCCACGGGAACGCCGAACGCCCCGTACATGCTCTTCGCCGCGACGCCCTTCATGTAGCTGCCGAGCAGCACCTTGAGCAGCTCGAAGCCGACCGCGCCGATGAGCGACGCGGTGATCAGCCGGTGCCTGACCGGCTGTACCCCCGGCAGCAGGGTCAGGACGTACAGCAGGATCAGGAAGTCCGCGCCGACCGCGAGGACGAGCGCGGCGATCTGCAGCATCACGCCGCCCGCGCCGCTCTCAGGGATGCCGATCTGTTCGGCGGTCCAGTCGACGGCCGTCGAGCCGATCGAGGAGGCGGCCCAGGACGACAGCCCGATCACGCCGAGGCCGCCCAGCACCACGGCGTCCTTGAGCTTGCGCACGACGGGGTTGCCCTCGTCCACGTCGTCCAGCTCCCAGACGGCCCGCAGGCATTCCCGCATCGAGCCGACCCACCCGATGCCGGTGAAGAGCAGCAGGGCGCCGGCGACGAGGCCGACTGTGCCCGCGTTCTCCACAAGGGAGGCGAGGTCGAGCTGGCCGGAGATACCGGGCACCTGCTCGGCGATCTTGTTCTCCATGCGGTGCAGCTGATCGTCGGAGAGCAGGGCCGCGCCGATCGCGGCGGTGACGGTGATCAGCGGGAAGAGCGAGAGGAAGCTGATGAAGGTGATCGCGGCGGCCAGCCGGGTCCAGTGGACGCGGTCGAGCGTTTCGTACGTACGCCAGGCGTGAGTGACCATCAGTCGGGTCACGAACGGGCCGACGACGGGCAGTCTTTTTAGCCAGTCCATGAAATGCGCCTACCCTCCGCGGCGAAAACCAGCGTCCGGGTTCCCCAGAAACGCAGGCAGGTGGCGAGCGCCATGCCGGCGACCGCTCCCGAGACGGTGTCGGCGCGGGGGGAGGTGAGCCCGAGGCCGTAGTGGCAGGCGGTGAGGCAGAGGAGTTGTACGAGGGCTCCCGCGAGGTTGACGGCGAAGAAGATCGCGTACTGCCGCGCCCGTGCCCGGACGCGGACCGCCGCCCGCTGCTGCCGCTGCCGGTAGGTGCCGAGTGCGTTTCCGGCGTACGCGCTGGTCGCACTGGTCAGGCCCTTGACGGCCGCCCCTCTCACAGATCGGCCACCGCGAGCCCGTACATCGCCACCCACACCAGGCCGATGACGGCGAGCCCCCGGTCGCGCAGGACGACGTCCTCGGGGGCTCCGGCCGTGCCCCGGTCGGCGAAAACGGCGTACCGCAGCACGGAGAGGATGAACGCGACCATCGACAGCTGACGCCACGGCAGCAGGCTGCCGTTGGCCGTGCCGCCGCTCTCCAGCGCCCACAGGCAGTACCCCAGTACGGCGACTCCGGCCGCGAGCTGCCAGACGAAGCGCAGGTAGCCGGTGGTGTATTCGCCGAGGAGGGCGCGGGTGGCGCCGCGCTTCTCCGGGCGGCCGGCCATCTGCACGGCCTCGGAGTAGCGCTTCGCGGCGACCATGAAGAGCGCGCCGAAGCCCGCGGTGATCAGGAACCAGCGGGAGAGGGGGATGTGGAGCGCCACGCCGCCGATCATCGCGCGCATCAGGAAACCGGTGGTGACGACGACGAGATCGACGACGAGGACGTGCTTGAGCCGCACGCAGTACGCGAACTGCATGAGGACGTACGCCGTGAGGAGAGCGGCCGTCATCGCGTTGCAGAGCAGGACGGCGGCGACCGGTGCGAGGACGGCGAGCAGCCCCCCGGCGGCGTACGCGACGGGTACGGGGACCTGGCCCGCGGCGACGGGGCGGCGGCACTTGACGGGGTGCGCGCGGTCGGCGTCGGCGTCGCGCGCGTCGTTGATCAGGTAGACGGCGGACGCGGCGGCGGTGAACAGTACGAAGACGACGGCCAGTTGGGCCAGGGACCGGGGGGAGGCCAGTTCGCCGGCGGCGGCGGGCGCGGCGAGGACCAGCACGTTCTTGACCCACTGGCGGGGGCGCGCGGTGCGCAGCAACCCGGCGGGCAGGCTCAGCGGCCGCCGCCTCGGCGCTCGGGGCGGCGCGGCGCGGCGGGGCTGCCCGATGACGGCGGCGGGGGTGGTGGCGGTTGTGGTTGTTGTGGTGGTGGTACTGCGCTCAGACATACGGGGCACCTCCGTCGGTCGCGGCCACGGCCACGGCTGCGGCGGCGGCCGGCCCGGCCATCCAGGCCGCGCCGAGTCCGGCGGTGATCCCGCCGAGCAGGACACCGGCCACGACATCGGTCGGGTAGTGGACGCCGACCACCAGCCGGGACACGCACATCGCGGCGGCCAGCGGCGGCACAAGGCGGTGGCCGGCGGGGCGCAGCACGCCGAAGGCCACGGCCGCGGCGGCCGCCGATGCCGCGTGGGAGCTGGGGAAGGAGTGCCGGCCCGCGGTGCTCACCAGGGGCTCCAGGGCGGCGAGCTGGGGGCGGGCGCGGCGTACGGCCAGCTTGATTCCCATGCTCGCCAGGTGCGCCGCGCCGATCAGCGCCGTACCGCGCAGCCAGGCGTGGCGGCGTTCGTGGTCGGCCCCCGCGCCCAGGAGGCCTGCGGCGATCCAGACGGCGCCGTGCTCACCGCACCAGGAGAGCCCCCGGGCGGCGGCCGCCACGCGTGGATCCGTACCGCAGTCCCGCATTGCCGACAGCAGACGGCGATCAACCTCTCGCATCCGTCACCCCTTTTCCGTAGCGGCGACCCGGCCAGTCGGTCGGGCGCAGGCAAGGGGCGACTCTGCTCGGATTAAGCAGACTAGTCATGTTAATTGCTGACGACACACCACCAACCACCCATTTGCCCAGCACACCAGGCGATTTACTGAACTGCGATGTTTAGGGACGATACGGTCACTGTCATGCCTGTCGACACCGCGTCCGCCTCGGCCTCTGCCTCCGCTTCCGCCTCCGCCTCCGCCTCGGCCTCCGCCTCAGTGGAAGTCACCGGTTGGGGCCGCACCGCCCCGACGACCGCCGCCCGCCTGGTCCGGCCCCGTTCGTACGAGGAGGCGGCGGCCGCGGTCCTCGACTGCGCGGCCCACGGCGCGCGCGGCGGCATCGCGCGCGGGCTCGGCCGGGCGTACGGCGACGCGGCGCAGAACGCGGGCGGCTCCGTACTCGAAATGACCGGGCTGGACCGCATCAGTACGGTCGACGCCCGGGCGGGCGTCGTGGTGTGCGACGCGGGCGTGAGCCTGCACCGGCTGATGGAAGTGCTGCTGCCGCTCGGCTGGTTCGTGCCGGTGACGCCCGGGACCCGGTACGTGACCGTGGGCGGCGCGATCGGCGCCGACATCCACGGCAAGAACCACCACGGCTCGGGCTCCTTCTCGCGTCACGTCGTCTCGCTCGAACTGCTCACCGCCGACGGCGAGGTGCGTACGGTCCCCTCCGGCACCGGACTGTTCGACGCAACGGCCGGCGGCATGGGCCTGACCGGCGTCATCCTTTCGGCGAGCATCCAACTCCTCCCGGTGGAGACCTCCTTCATGCGGGTCGACACCGAACGCGCCGCCGACCTGGACGACCTGATGGCCCGCCTCACCGCCACCGACCACCGCTACCGCTACTCGGTCGCCTGGATCGACCTCCTCGCGCGCGGCGCGGCCATGGGGCGCTCGGTCCTCACCCGGGGGGAGCACGCCCCGCTGGACGCGCTCCCGGCGGGCGCCCGCCGGGAGCCGCTCGCGTTCCGGCCGGGACGGCTCCCGGCCGCGCCCGGGTTCGTACCGGAAGGGCTGCTCGGCAGGGCATCGGTGGGGCTGTTCAACGAGCTCTGGTACCGCAGGGCACCGCAAGCGCGCCGCACCGGTGAAATCCAGAAACTGTCGACGTTCTTCCACCCGCTGGACGGTGTCCCGCACTGGAACCGGATCTACGGGCCCGGCGGGTTCGTCCAGTACCAGTTCGTCGTCGGGTACGGACAGGAGGAGGCCCTGCGCCGGATCGTCGGCCGCATCTCGGGGCGTGGTTGCCCGTCGTTTCTCGCCGTACTGAAACGGTTCGGGGACAGCGATCCGGGCTGGCTTTCCTTCCCGGTGCCCGGCTGGACGCTCGCGCTGGACATCCCGGCGGGCCTGCCGGGGCTGGGCGCGTTCCTCGACGAGCTCGACGAGGAGGTCGTGGCGGCCGGCGGCCGCGTCTACCTGGCGAAGGACTCCCGGCTGCGGCCGGAGCTGCTGGCGGCGATGTATCCGCGGCTGCCGGAATTCCGGGCGCTGCGCGCCGAACTCGACCCGCGCGGCGTCTTCACGTCGGACCTCTCCCGCCGCCTTTCCCTCTGACTGACGTTGTCCGTACACGTCCCCCTCCAGGAGCGCATCATGAAGGACGCCTTCGGCATCCCCCAGTCCCTGCTCGTCCTCGGCGGCACGTCCGAGATCGGCCTCGCCACGGCCCGCCGCCTGATCGCCCGCCGCACGCGTACGGTCTGGCTGGCCGGCCGCCCGTCCCCCGCCCTCGAAGAGGCGGCGGCCGGGCTGCGGGGGCTGGGCGCGGAGGTCCGTACCATCGCATTCGACGCGCTCGACCCCGTGGCGCACGAGGAAAAGCTCGGCAAGGTCTTCGCCGAGGGTGACGTCGACATGGTGCTGCTGGCCTTCGGCGTCCTCGGCGACCAGGCGCACGACGAGGAACAGTCCCTGTCGGCGGTCAGGGTCGCGCAGACGAACTACACGGGCGCCGTCTCGGCCGCCCTGGTGTGCGCGAACGCGCTCCAGGGACAGGGCCACGGCTCACTGGTCGTGCTGTCGTCGGTGGCGGGCGAGCGCGCCCGCCGCGCGAATTTCATCTATGGGTCGAGCAAGGCGGGCCTGGACGCCTTCGCGCAGGGCCTGGGCGACGCGCTGTACGGGACGGGCGTGCACGTGATGGTCGTACGCCCCGGATTCGTCCGGTCGAAGATGACGGCGGGCCTGCCGGAGGCACCCCTGGCGACCACCCCCGCGCTGGTCGCTACCGCCATCGAGCTCGGGCTGCGGCGGCGCTCGGAGACGGTGTGGGTGCCGGGGGCGATGCGGTTCGTGATGTCGGCGCTCCGGCACCTACCGCGACCGTTGTTCCGGCGGCTGCCGGTCTGAGCGCGAATCCGGCCCCTCCGGCGCTTGAGGAGCGGGGTCTGGGGCAGCGCCCCAAAAAGCCCCGCAGGGCACGCCCCAGCCGTCAGGACCGAAGCGAGGGCGTCGCCGGCTGGTCCACCGGCGAGTTCTGGGCCGGGACAACGCCTACGGCCCCGCCCCCGAACGCGTACTCCCGGAGCTTGCGCCACACCCCGTCCGCCCCCTGCTCGTACAGCGCGAACCCGGTGCAGGCCCACTCCGCCTCGTACTCCGCGAGCTCTTCGTAGGCCCGGTCCATCCCCTCTTCGGAGATGCCGTGGGCGACCGTGACATGCGGGTGATACGGGAACTGAAGATCGCGCACCAGCGGCCCCGACGCGTCCCGCACCCGCTTCTGGAGCCACGCGCAGGCCGCCGCACCCTCGACGACCTGCACAAAGACGACCGGGGAGAGCGGGCGGAACGTACCCGTACCCGACAGCCGCATCGGGAAGGAGCGCCCGGACGCAGCGACGGCGCCGAGGTGCGCCTCGACGGCGGGCAGGAGCGCCGCGTCGACCTCGGTGGGCGGGAGGAGGGTGACATGCGTGGGGATGCCGTGCGCGGCCGGATCCCCGAAGCTAGCGCGCCGCTCCTGGAGCAGGCTGCCGTACGGCTCCGGGACCGCGATCGAAACGCCGAGCGTTACGGTCCCCACGTCGTTCTCCTCCGTCGTCGTCCGGTACGTCCTGTGTGGTGCTGCCAGTGTGCAGTGTGGCGGGCCCGCGGCCCTCGTGGCCAGAGTCCTTGGTCCGAACCTTGGTCACGTTCCGGACCGACCGGCACCCTCGCTCAGTGCTTGGCGGGCAGCAGACCGACCTTCTCGTAGGCCTGGGCGAGGGTCTCCGCGGCAACCGTACGGGCCTTCTCGGCGCCCTTGGCCAGGACCGAGTCCAGCGTCTCCGGGTCGTCCAGATATTCCTGGGTGCGGGCCCGGAACGGCGTGACGAACTCCACCATCACCTCGGCAAGGTCCGTCTTCAGCGCGCCGTACATCTTGCCCTCGTACTTCTTCTCCAGCTCGGCGACGGTCTCGCCGGTGAGCGTGGAGTAGATGGAGAGCAGGTTGCTGACGCCCGGCTTCTCGACGGCGTCGTAACGGATCACGGTGTCGGTGTCCGTGACCGCGCTCTTGATCTTCTTAGCGGTCACCTTGGGCTCGTCGAGCAGGTTGATCAGGCCCTTCGGCGTCGACGCCGACTTGCTCATCTTGATCGCCGGGTCCTGGAGATCAAAGATCTTCGCCGTCTCCTTGAGGATGTACGGCGCCGGGACGGTGAACGTCTCGCCGAAGCGGCCGTTGAACCGCTCGGCCAGGTCGCGGGTCAGCTCGATGTGCTGACGCTGGTCCTCGCCGACCGGGACCTGATTGGCCTGGTAGAGCAGGATGTCGGCGACCTGGAGGATCGGGTACGTGAAGAGGCCGACGGTGGCGCGGTCGGAGCCCTGCTTGGCGGACTTGTCCTTGAACTGCGTCATGCGCGACGCCTCGCCGAATCCGGCCAGGCAGTTCATGACCCAGCCGAGCTGGGCGTGCTCGGGCACGTGGCTCTGCACGAAGAGCGTGCAGCGGTCCGGGTCGAGGCCGGCAGCCAGCAGCTGGGCCGCGGCGAGCCTGGTGTTGGCACGCAGTTCGGCAGGGTCCTGCGGAACGGTGATCGCATGCAGGTCGACGACCATGTAGAAGGCGTCGTGCGTTTCCTGCAGGGCGACCCATTGGCGTACGGCGCCAAGATAGTTGCCGAGGTGGAACGAGCCTGCGGTGGGCTGGATGCCGGAGAGCACGCGGGGACGATCAGAGGCCATGAACTCATTCTCTCAGGTGTGGAACCCAACTCGGTTCTCCGGTGTATCAAGAGTGTGGAGACGCGGGAGGGGACCCTGGAGGGGGGCCGCATCGGCATCGACGATGCTGCGGTGATCGCGCGCGTACGGTCCGGGGAGCCCGAGGCGTACGCGGAACTGGTGCGCGCCTACACAGGTATCGCGGTCAGAGCGGCTGTGGCGCTTGGAGCGGGTGCGGACGCGGAAGACGTGGTGCAGGCGGGCTTCTTCAAGGCGTACCAGTCGCTGGGGCGCTTCAGGGACGGCTCGGCGTTCCGGCCGTGGTTGCTCCAGATTGTCGCGAATGAGACGAGAAACACAGTTCGCTCGGCGGGGCGTCTGCGGGCGGCGACGGGGCGGGAAGCGGCGTTGCTGGGTGCGGGGCCGGTGATACCGGAATCGGCCGATCCGGCGGTGGCGGCGCTGGCGGAGGAGCGGCGGCAGCAGTTACTGGCCGCGCTGGACGAGCTGAGCGAGGACCAGCGCCGGGTCGTCACGTACCGCTATCTGCTGGAGATGGACGAGGCGGAGACGGCGGAGGCACTGGGCTGGCCGCGGGGCACGGTGAAGTCGAGGCTGAACCGCGGGCTGAAGAAACTGGGGCAGATTCTGCCGGGGGCGTGGGAAGGGGGTGATGAGCATGAGTAGCGACCTGCCCGAGGAGCTGCGCGAGACGCTGCCCGACGAGCTGCGCGAGCTGGGGCGCGGGATGCGGGTCCCGGACGTCGACGGGGCGACGATGGCCGAGCGGGTGCTGGCGCAGATCATCGCGGAGGCGGTACCCGTGCCGGTGGCCGGGCCTCCGGGGCGCGGCGAGCGGGTACGGGCCTGGGCGCGGCGCAGGTGGCGGCTGCTGACCGCCGGGCTGTCCGGGCTGCTGGTCGTGCTGGTGCTCACGCCCCCGGTGCGGGCGGCCGTCGTGGAGTGGTTCGACTTCGGCGGCGTGGAGGTGCGGTACGACCCGACGGCCTCGCCGCCGGGGTCGCCCGGCGCGGGGCCGCCCGGCTGCCCGCAGGGGCTGACGGTGGCGGAGGCGGCGCTGCGGGCCGGCTTCGATCCGGTGCTGCCGGCGGGGCTGGGGGAGCCGGTGGCGGCTTCGGTCTCGGACGACCGGCGGGTGCTGTCCGTGTGCTGGGGGAAGGTCCGGATCGACGAGTTCCGGGCGACCATCGATCCGCTCTTCTACAAGGCGACGCCCGTGCCCGCCGCTTATACGGAAGTGGACGGCCGCACAGCCCTGTGGTTTTCGGAGCGCCACCGGCTGACGCTGAAGCTCGTGGACGAGGCCGGCCGGTCGTACGGGTACGAGGTCAGGGCGGCCGGCCCGACCCTGCTCTGGCAGCACGGCGGGCTGCTGACGCTGCGGCTGGAGGGCGTGGAGTCCATGGAGCGCGCGGTGAAACTCGCAGAATCCACCCGCTGAGAGTGGAACCCGCAAGGCGTGGGCGGTGTATGAGAAGTGACACCGCAGCGAGGTGTCACGACACTGCGGCGACGCATCGACGGGGGACGAACCATGCGATTGCTACGACGACTTGCCGCCCTTGCCGGGGTGGTGCTCGCGATGATTCTGCTGGGTGCGTCACGGGCCGCGGCGGGCGGTCCTACCAGCGTGCTGGTGGTCTCGCCGGACAGCGGACAGGCCGCTTCGCTCTACCACACAGCCGCCCGCTACCAGGAGTTGGCGAAGCACCTCGGTCCCGGGGAGGCGCACGGAGTGCGCAAGCGTCCCCTGGAGATCGACGGCGCGGTGGACGAGGGCGGGACATGGCGCCGGCTCACTGTGACGTGGCTTCGGCACGATGTGTCCGTGTGGCGGGTCGACCGGGTGCACCTGCCGAAGCAGGGCGGCCCGATATGGGTCAGCACACAGACCGAGGGCCAGTTGGTCCCAGCCGAGCGCTGGCACCTGGCCGACGAGCCCGCGAAGCTGCGCGCCCTGCTGGACCGGCTGGGCGTGCTGGGCAAGGCCGGGGCCGTCGGCGCGGCGGGCGTGGGCGGCGGCGGCTTCCCGCCGGACTTTGTCAGCAGGTCAGAAGCCGAAGAGCGCGAGTCCGAAGCAGCCGTGCGAGAAGACGCCGAACCGGAAGCCGCGTCACCGGGAGCGGCTGAATCCGGCGTGGCGGCGCCGGGCCGGTCGGGTGACAGAGCCGGCTCGGCGGACTGGTGGTGGCCGATACCGGGGCTGGCGGCCGGGGCCCTGATCGGCTTCGCCGGGGTCACTCTGGTCCGGCGCGGCACGGCCCGACGGGAGCCGGGTCACCAGGACCCGGGCCCGCCGGGGCCTCGACGTCAACTCATCGACATGTGAGGGGCGTCGGACGGGTTCGCTGTCTCAGCCCGTGCCGGCCCCTGCCGGGTCAGCCCGGTCAGTCCGTGGGGAGGCCCGGTGCGGGGAAGGCGGCCATGAGGTCGGCGACTTCGGCGCGGATCGCGGCGAGGGCGTCCTCGTCGCCGGTGCGGGCGGCGGTGACGCCCCGGTCGATCCAGTCGGCGACGGCCGGCATGTGTTCCGTCGCGAGACCGCGCGAGGTGAGGGAGGGGGTGCCGATGCGGACGCCGGACGGGTCGAACGGCTTCCTCGGGTCGTACGGGACGGTGTTGTAGTTGACGACGATCCCGGCCCGGTCCAGGGCCTTCGCCGCCACCTTGCCGGGCACATCCTTGGGGGTGAGGTCCATCAGGATCAGGTGGTTGTCGGTGCCGCCCGAGACCAGGTCGAAGCCGCGGGCCAGCAGGGCCTCGGCGAGCGCCTTGGCGTTGTCGACGACCGCGTGCGCGTAGTCGCGGAAGGAGGGCTGGGCCGCCTCGTGGAGGGCGACGGCGATGGCTGCGGTGGTCTGGTTGTGCGGGCCGCCCTGGAGGCCCGGGAAGACGGCCTTGTCGATGGCCTTCGCGTGCTCCTCGCGGGACATCAGCATCGCGCCGCGCGGGCCGCGCAGGGTCTTGTGCGTGGTCGTCGAGATCACGTCGGCGTGCGGGACCGGGGACGGGTGGGCGCCGCCGGCGATGAGGCCTGCGATGTGGGCTACGTCCGCGACGAGCACGGCGCCGGACTCGCGGGCGATCTCCGCGAAGGCGGCGAAGTCGATGGTGCGAGGGAGAGCGGTGCCACCGCAGAAGATCAGCTTCGGGCGTTCCTTGAGGGCGAGATCGCGCACCTCGTCGAAGTCGATCAGCCCGGTGTCCTGGCGTACGCCGTACTGGACGCCGCGGAACCACTTTCCGGTGGCCGAGACACCCCAGCCGTGGGTGAGGTGACCGCCCATCGGGAGGGCCATGCCCATCACGGTGTCGCCGGGCTCGGCGAAGGCGAGGTAGACGGCGAGATTGGCGGGCGAGCCGGAGTAGGGCTGGACGTTGGCGTGGTCGACGCCGAACAGGGCCTTGGCCCGGGCGGTGGCGAGCCGTTCGACCTGGTCGATGTTCTGCTGGCCCTCGTAGTAGCGCCGGCCCGCGTAGCCCTCGCTGTACTTGTTCTGCAGCACGGTGCCGGAGGCTTCGAGTACGGCCTGCGAGACGTAGTTCTCGCTGGGGATCAGGCGCAGGGTGTCGGCCTGCAGCTGTTCCTCGGCTCCGACCAGGGCGGCCAGTTCCGGGTCCGTGGCGGAGAGGGCGGGGTGGCTGAGCGGGAGAGTCATCTTGTCCTCCGGGGCGAGCGGTCAGTGTCCGGTCGTGATCCCGGGGTGCCCAGGCGGGCGGCACCTCGTGCTTTGTTCCCCGCACGGCTTCCCCGCGGTCTGTTCCGCGTACGCCAGTCGCCGTGCGTACCCGCCACCCTAGCGGCCGCACCGCAAAGCATGGTTTCTTCGTCCGGCATACGAGCGACGATAGAAAGGGGCACCATCCATGCCCCTCGCCGGATGGATTTGTTTCGACGATCGGAGACCCCGTGTCGACCACCCAAGCCGCCCTCGCCTCTGCCGAGGCTCACAGCGCACACAACTACCATCCTCTCCCCATCGTCGTGTCGTCGGCGGACGGCGCCTGGATGACCGACATCGAGGGGCGCCGCTACCTCGACATGCTCGCCGGGTACTCGGCGCTGAACTTCGGCCACTGCAACCGCCGGCTCATTGACGCCGCCAAGGCGCAGCTCGACAGAGTGACGCTGACCTCCCGGGCCTTCCATCACGACCGGTTCGCCGAGTTCTGCACGCAGCTCGCCGAGCTCTGCGGCATGGAAATGGTGCTGCCGATGAATACCGGGGCCGAGGCGGTGGAGACAGCCGTGAAGACGGCCCGCAAGTGGGGCTACAAGGTGAAGGGCGTGCTGGACGGCCGAGCGAAGATTGTGGTCGCGGGAAACAATTTCCACGGCCGTACGACGACGATCGTCAGCTTCTCGACCGACCACGAGGCCCGCGCGGACTTCGGCCCGTACACCCCGGGCTTCGAAATCGTCCCGTACGGAGATCTGACCGCGCTGAACGCCGCGGTGACCGAGAACACCGTGGCCGTGCTGCTCGAACCGATCCAGGGTGAGGCGGGCGTCCTGGTACCGCCGGCCGGATACCTGGCGGGCGTACGGGAATTGACCCGCCGGCGGAACGTGCTCTTCATCGCGGACGAGATCCAGTCCGGTCTCGGGCGTACGGGAAAGACCTTCGCCTGCGAGCACGAAGGCGTCGTCCCCGACATGTACGTCCTGGGCAAGGCGCTCGGCGGCGGCGTGGTGCCGGTGTCCGCCGTCGTGTCGTCGGCCGAGGTGCTGGGGGTGTACAAGCCGGGCGAGCACGGTTCGACGTTCGGCGGAAACCCGCTGGCCTGCGCGGTGGCGCTGGAGGTCATCGCGATGCTGCGCACCGGCGAGTTCCAGCAGCGCGCCACCGAGCTCGGCGACCACCTCCACCAGCAGCTGGGCCTGCTGGTGGGCGGCGGCGCGGTGGAGGCGGTGCGCGGCCGCGGGCTGTGGGCGGGCGTCGACATCGCCCCGTCGCGCGGCACCGGGCGGCAGATCTCCGAGAAGCTGATGGACCGGGGCGTCCTGGTCAAGGACACCCACGGTTCGACCATCCGGATCGCCCCGCCGCTGGTGATCAGCAAGGAGGACCTGGACTGGGGCCTCGACCAGCTCGGCGCGGTGCTGGCGGGCCAGTAGAGACCTGCGCCCTGCGCCGTGCGTTCGCTGTGGCGTCACAGCGAACGCACGGATGCGGCGGCCGCCAGCGCTGCCTCGACGGCGCGTGTGGGCATGCGAACTCCTGGAGAGTGCGAGGCGCGGCATGGGCGCCGAGCCTGTTCGGCCCTCCCCCTGGACCTCACCCCGGCCCACGCGAGCAGCATGTCCGTCAGGGCCGCGCGCCGCACGCGGGGTGGCCCATTCGAGCCTGGCCCGGGCCGCCCCCGGTCCGTCCCGGCCCGCCGCCACCGCCTCTCAGAGGATTACGTGCGGCAGGAAGCGGGCGTACTCGTCCGTGATCAGGCCCGAGGACTCCCGGATGCCCAGTCCCGCCGCCTCGTCCTCGACGACCCACGCCCCGAGCACCACACGGTTGCCGTCGAAGTCGGGCAAGGGCGCCAACTCCTGGTAGCAGAAGGGTTGTTCATCCTCCGCGCGAGCGGCAGCCGACTCCGAGCCCGGCTCGTGGATCGTGACGCCGGCGCCCTCGCGGCCAAGCAGCGGCTTGGCGACGTATCCGGGCCCGTCGGAGGCGGCGAGCTCGCGCGGGCTGTCGAGATACGCGGCGAGCAGGTTCGGATGGCCGGGGTAGAGCTCCCAGAGGATCGCGAGCAGCGCCTTGTTGGAGAGCAGCATCTTCCAGGCCGGCTCGATCCAGCAGGTGGTGCCCGAGCCGCCGCCGTTGTCGAGCGTGTTCAGGACGTGCGGCCCGAAGCGGTCGGTCGTCAGCCACTCCCACGGGTAGAGCTTGAAGCAGCTGCGGATGAAGCGCAGCCGGCCGTCGACGAAGCGGCCCGAGAGCCGGTCCCAGCCGATCTGTTCGACGGACAGCGCCTCCGTGGCGATCCCGGCCTGCTGGGCCGTCTCGCGCAGGTACGCGACCGTCATCAGGTCCTCGCCGAGCTCGTCGCCCTCCGAGTGGACGAAGTGCAGCGGCCCGGGCGGCAGCAGCGGTGCCTGGCGCTTCCACGCGTCGACGAGCCGCTCGTGCAGGGAGTTCCACTGGTCTGCGCCGGGGAAGCGCTCCTCCATCCAGAACCACTGCGGGCTGGCGGCCTCCACCAGCGAGGTGGGGGTGTCGGCGTTGTACTCCAGCATCTTGGCGGGGCCCGTGCCGTCGTACCGCAGATCGAACCGCCCGTAGATGGAGGGGAGTTCGGCGCGTCGCCGCCAGGAGGTGGCGATCCGCGAGGCCAGTCGCGGGTCCGTGATGCCGAGGTCGGCGAAGCGGTCGTGCTCCACGATGTGCGCGGCGGCGGCCAGGCACATGGCGTGCAGTTCCTCGACGACCTCCTCCAGCGCCTCGACCTCGGGCAGCGAGAATTCGTAGTACGCGCTCTCGTCCCAGTACGGGCGCAGCGACCCGTCCGGGAAGCGGGTCAGCGGGTAGATGAGGCCCTGCTCCTCGACGGTCTGCTGCCAGCCGGGGCGTGGTTCGATCGTGTGTCGCTTCATCGGTCCGTCCGGTCCGTCAGCCGCCGCCGGAACCGAAGCCGGAGCCGAAGCCGCCCCGGTCGACCGCGGACTTGTCGAAGCTGCCGTCCGTCACCTTGCCGCTGCTGACGCTGCCGCCGTAGTAGTACCGGCCGGAGCTGCTGGAGCCGTCGTCCTCGCACTCGTAGTCCGGCAGCACTTCCTGGGTGACCCGATCCACGCACCGCCGGTCCGGCTCCGAGCCGCAGGCGGTGAGCGTCGCCGCGAGCACGCCCATGCCGCCGAGCAGGACCGTGCCTGACCTCAGTTTGCGCCGTCGTGCCGCCATGTCCCGGCCCCTCCCCCGTCGTTCGAACAGATTCTCCAGACCGTCCGACAGACTAGATGGCCCGCTCCGGCCGCCGGAACCCGGTGCACGATCTCCAACCCCTCTAGAGTCGGTTTGTGATCCTTGGGATGATCTGCGCGCTCTCTTCGGCGGTCTGCATCGGTACGGCCTCCGTGCTCCAGGCCGTCGGGGCCCGCGCCGCGCAGCTCGGCACCGGCAGCGGGGTCGACGTGGCGCTGATGCTGCGCGCCCTGCGTCAGTGGCGGTACGTCGCCGGTCTCGCCCTCTACGGCCTCAGCTTCGCGCTCCAGATCGTCGCCCTGCTCACCATCCCCATCTACGCCGTCGAGGCGGCCCAGGCCGCGAGCCTCGCCGTCACCGCCGTGCTCGCCGCCCGCGTGCTGAAGGTCCGCCTCCGAGGTACGGAGTGGGCCGCGGTGACCGTCGTCTGCGCGGGCCTGGCGATGCTCGGGCTGTCCGTCGGCGCGGACGGCAGGAGCGACGGCCCGCCCGCCCTGCGGTACGCCATGCTCGGCGTCGCCTTCGCCGTGCTGCTCGCGGGCGCGGCGGCGGGCCGCCTGCCGGGCCGGGCCCGCGCCCTGGTCCTGGGCTTCGGCGCGGGCACCGGCTTCGGGGTGGTGTCGGTCTCGGTGCGGCTGCTCGACGACCTGGCACCGTCGGCGCTCGTCGCCAATCCGGCCGTGTACGCGCTGCTGCTGGGCGGCGGCACGGCGTTCCTGCTGCTCACGTCGGCGTTCCAGCGCGGCTCGGTGACCACGGCGACGGCGGGCATGGTGGTCGGCGAGACGATCGGCCCGGCCGTGGTGGGTGTCGTGTGGCTCGGCGACCGTACGCGGGAGGGCTTGGCGGTGCCGGCGGCCGTGGGCTTCGCGGTGGCGGTGGCGGGCGCGCTGGCCCTGGCCCGGTTCGGCGAGCCCCCGGCGATCGCGGCGGCGGCGGGGCCGGCCGACGCGCCGTAGGAGGCGCTGGGGAACGGCCCTGCGGGGGGCTCGGGAGCGGGGGTGCGTGGGCGCGGGAGCGCGGCGCACGTTCCCTGCGGGGCTTTCCCCGACCCGCCCCTTCCCGCTGTGACACTTTGCGGCTCCGCCGCGTGAGGGGCACTGCCCCAGACCCCGCTCCTCAAACGCCGGAGAGGCTGGAATGCG
The DNA here is from genome assembly GCF_018614615.1 of Streptomyces sp. ISL-100. Lineage (GTDB taxonomy): Bacteria > Actinomycetota > Actinomycetes > Streptomycetales > Streptomycetaceae > Streptomyces. Next base: position 111,718 of record NZ_JAGGOK010000025.1, read on the forward strand.
GCTGGGCCGGGGTTGATCACATCCAGCCCGGCCGACGTTTGAGGCCTTTCGGGAAGGGGCGGGGTGGGGGGAAAGGCCCCTCGGACGCCCCCCACGCACCAGACCCGCCCGCAGTGGTTTATCGTTCACCCGTGCGTGGAGCGCTGCCGCCGAAAGGTGGCCGCACACGCACCGCCCCGGTCGGTCCCCCCGTCCGGCCGGGGCTCCCCCTCCCCCACCGACCGTCACGGCAGTGCCCGGCACAGCGCGTCCAGCGCCCCCGCCCACGCGCTGTCCGGCGGCGTCGCGTACCCGACCACCAGCGCGTCCCGGTCCCGCTCCGCCGACGGATGCCGGAAGCTGCCCACGCCGTCCAGCGCGAGCCCCTGCCACGCCGCCGCCTGCACCACGGACCGTTCCGTGCCCGCCGGGAGTTCGAGCACCGCGTGCAACCCCGCAGCGATCCCCGTCACCCGTACGTCCGGCGCCCGTTCCGCGAGCGCCGCCACCAGCTGGTCGCGCCGCCGCCGGTAGCGCAGCCGCATCGAGCGCACATGACGGTCGTACGCCCCCGAGCCGATGAACTCCGCGAGGGTCAGCTGGTCCAGCGCGCTTGACGCCCAGTCGACCACCCCCTTCGCCGCCGTCACCTCCTCCACCAGTGACTCCGGCAGCACCATCCAGGCCAGCCGCAGCCCCGGCGCGAGCGACTTGCTCGCGGTCCCCAGGTAGACCACACGCCCGGGATCGAGTCCCTGAAGGGCGCCGACCGGCTGCCGGTCGTAACGGAACTCCCCGTCGTAGTCGTCCTCCAGGATCAGCCCGCCCGTACCCCGCGCCCAGTCGACGGCCGCCGCGCGCCGGTCCGGATGCAGAGCGACCCCGATCGGAAACTGATGAGCCGGCGTCAGCAGCACCGCCCCTGTCCCCGCCCCCCGCAGCTCCGTCAGCTCCCCCGTGCGCGATCCGTGCCCGTCGAACCCCAGCGCCGGGGTGCGCAGCCCAGCCTCCGTGAGCAGGTCCCGGTGGAAGTGGAGACCGTACGACTCCACCGCCACCTCCCGTACGCGCCGCTGCCGCAGCACCTTCGCGATCAGCATCAGCCCGTGCACGAAGCCGGAGCAGATGACGACGCGGTCCGCCGTGGCCCGCACGCCGCGCGCCCGCGCCAGATACTCGGCGACGGCGGTACGCAGCTCGACTCGCCCGCGCGGATCGCCGTACCCGAAGGCCTCGTGCGGCGCGGCGGTCAGCGCGCGCCTGGCCGCCTTCAGCCATTCGGCACGCGGAAAGGAGGCGAGGTCGGGGGCGCCGGGCATGAGGCTGTACGCCGGTTTACGCCGCGCACTGTGCCGCGTCACGGCAGCGGCGGGCGCGGCCTTGTGCGGCGCGGCCACGGCCCGCTGCGCGACCCGCGTGCCGGAGCCCTGCCGGGCGGTGAGCCAGCCCTCGGCGACGAGTTCGGCGTACGCGTCGGCGACGGTGTTACGAGCGACGCCCAGGTCGACGGCGAGCGAATGCGAGGACGGCAGCCGCGTCCCGGGGGCCAGCCTGCCCGTACGGACGGCTTCACGCAGGGCGTTCATCAGGCCCGTACGCAGCCCGGAACCACCCAACTCCACATGCAGGTCAACACCGTAGGTGGCCCATGAATCCGTCACGGAAATGGACCATACCGGTGGGCTGTCAGCCCCGTAACGTCGTCCCTATGAAGATAGACAAGGCCCCCGAACACACCCCCCGCCTGGAGATGGCCAAGCTGGCACCCGAGGTCTACAAGGCCATGGTCACGGTCGACGCCGCCGCGAAGAAGGGCCTCGACCCGTTCCTGGTCGAGCTGGTCAAGATCCGCGCATCACAGATCAACCACTGCGCCTTCTGCCTCGACATGCACGCCAAGGACGCGCTTGCCGCCGGCGAGACGATCGAGCGGATCACCCAGCTCGCAGCCTGGGAGGAATCCCGGCACTTCTACACGGAACAGGAAGCCGCTGCGCTCGAACTCACCGAGGCCGTGACCGTCCTGACGGACGGATTCGTCCCCGACGAGGTGTGGGAAAAGGCGGCCAAGCACTTCGACGACACCCAACTGGCCCACCTGACCGCCGTCATCACGGTCATCAACGCCTGGAACCGCTTCGCCGTAACGACCCGCATGGTCCCCGGCCACTACACCGCAGGCGCCTTCAAGCACTGAGCCACAACCGCGATCAGAAGTCGCTCCAGAGGTCGGACATCGTCTCGGACATCGTCGCGTACGACATCGCGAAGAAGACGCAGAACGCCACCATCACGGCGCAGAACACCACCGCGAACACCGCACCGGCCGTCGCCCGCACCGCACTCGACGGCGGCTGCGCGGTGGCCCGGTCCGGGCAGCCCGCAGGGTAATGGACAGGCACGATGTCCCCCTCGACGATCGTGCCGGGACCGTTCGTCTCCTCGAATCGCACGGGTGCGGCGCCGCCGGGCACCGTGAACTCGTACACGTGATGCAGGGTCGTGCGAGTCCCGCTGTCCCCGCCGCTGCGCGTCGTCGTATACGTACGCAGGCACCGCGCCTCAGCGGTGAGCCCACTGCGCCACGCCTCGCGCAGCCGCAGCAACGAGACGACGGTCTTGGCAGCCATGAGCACGGCGACGGCCGCGATCAGCGCGGGTACGGCGTAGAACATGAAGTCCATCGGTGATTCCCCCGTTGTGGGCAAGTAGCCCTTAAGCGCTCACTCCTGCTCTGCCCGTACATGATGTACGTGACGTATGAGCGCCGTAAGCCCGGCCCGGTTGATCGACAGCACCTGGGACGGCTCGTCGCTCTCGCGCAGGCGGATCACGCCGTCGGCGGCAGCAACCTCAACGCACTCGTTACCATCGGCTCCACCGGAGAAGGACGACTTCTGCCAGTAAACAGCGGCGGTCACGGCTGCTCCGCCCGTACGCGACGTATCAAGGCCGCGATCCCGTCGCGGGTGACCGACAGGACCTGGGCCGGTTCGTCGCTTTCACGGAGCCAGATGCCGCTCTGCGAGCTGGCCAGCTCCACACAGCTGTCACCGTCGCCTCCGCCAGAGAAGGAAGACTTCTGCCACTGAACAGACTTGCTGGTCATGCTGATGCCTCACAGTTCCTTCGTCATGCGGTGGATGAGATCCCGCGACGCCAGGGGATCGAGCACTACTTCCTCCACCTTACGAAACAACCTTCGAAACCGACCCAGTTGTGACTCCGCACCGATAAAGGCAGCACCATGCGGGCCGTCACGAAGCACGGTGTCCAGTTGGGGCACCGCACCACCCGCATACATCATCGTGGCGCCAGCCCCGGCGAATCCGTCCACGTCGAAGGGGACTACGCGCACCACGACGTGTCCAGCCTCGGCCTGCCGCAGAATCTCCTGAAGCTGTGCACCGGCCACCTGGCGGCCCGATACGCGAGTACGCAGCACGGACTCGTGAATGATCGCCTCGTACGCAGTGGGATTGTCGCCCTCGATGACCACCTTGCGCCCCATCCGGTGCTCCACCCTGGGTTCGAGCTCGCTCGGCGGAAGCTCCAAGCCCATATACGAGTAGACCGCACGAGCGTAGTCCGCCGTCTGCAAGAGCCCCGGTACGTACGTCATGGCCACGTCACGCAGAAACGATGCGTGATGCTCCAGCTCCGCCAGGTCCAAGAACCCTGGCGGCAGCACCCCCCGATACTCCTCCCACCAACCGCGCGTACGGTCGGTGGCCATCGCGACCAAGGCGTCGATCAACGCCGCGTCAGCACAGGCACAGTGGGCAGCGAGCCTGCGCACACGCTCCTCGCCGACGCCCGAGTTACCCGCCTCCATCTGGCTCATCTGGGCTGAGTTCGACCCCAGAACCCCCGCCACCTCTCGGGCTGACATGCCCGCAGCTTCCCGAAGTTTGCGCAGCTCGGCGCCCAGGCGTACCTGGCGGGCGGTCGGCTGACTCCTTGCTGTCATGTGATCGGCACCTCCTCAATAGCCAGTGGGTCAGGGCAGTTTGACTCGCCCCATTCGGGTGGCAGATTACGTCAGGGACTTGCGCAGGTAAAAATTTTTACCCTACGGTGAGTGACGCGTCGCACACGCTGCGATCACCGGGACTCCGGAAGCGCACCGCACCGCCATGCCATGACGGCCGCGACATTGCCACCGCCCTCCGACCGCCGCACACCAGCCACCTCCCTCACTCCACACGGAGTCCTCGCATGCCGAATTCAACGAAGAACACCGGCAGTGACACCGAACCCTGGCAGTACACCCTTTACATCCCCCACGACCCCCGCGCCGTCACCATCTGCCGCCGCACCCTGCGCCTCATCCTCAACGCCCACGGCCTGCCCCACCTCGCCGAGGCCGCCGAGCTTTTGGCCACCGAGCTGATCAGCAACGCCGTACGCCACACCAAGGGCCCTGCCGCCCTCCGCCTGCGCTGGGCGGACAGGATCCTCCGTATCGGCGCCTGGGACGCGGACCCCACCCCGCCCGCACCGCCGCCGCCCAGGCAGCCCGCCGCCATGGACGCCGAACACGGCCGCGGCCTCGACCTCGTCCGGAGCTGCGCCGACAACTGGGGCTGGTACCCCCTCACCACGGCCGACGACGACAGCGGCAAATACGTCTGGTGCGAACTGCGCGCCGCGTAACTCCAACTCCCCTCTTCTGTACGGTTACGGACACCTCCCGGCCGGATTTCAGGCCGGGAGGTGTCCGTAACCGTACAGAAGCCGTTTCCCGGGGCCCGTCAACCCTCATGCCCCTGCGCGGCGCAACGCCAGCCACTCCTGCACACGTCGGCAGCCGCTCCGGGGGAGGCGGTGGGAACGGGTGTAAACGACAAGCTTCGGATTCCTGGCTGCCGTAGGGTCTCTTCGACATCGACGGGGAGAGACTTCATGCAGGTAGAGAAGGCCAGAGGGCTGCTGGCAGTCGTCATGGCAACAGGACTCCTGTTGGGTTGCGGCAGCGCCCCGGTGCCCGCCGAGGTGGCCCGGCAGAAGGCTGCTCAAAGATCCCCGTACGGTGCCGTGGAAGACCTCCCCGAGTCTCTGTCTGCGGACGGCAGCATGATTGTGGTGGGTGATCCCAAGGCACCCACGACGATTCGCGTCTACGAGGATCTGGCTATAGGCATCTGCCGGGAGTTCGAGACGACCGAAATAGGCCCCGACCTACGGGAGCTGATGCTCGCACGCACGGTGAAGACCGAGTACGTGTTTGTCTCTGTCCTTGGCGAGAGCCGATGGAGCGATGGCTCCGCGTTGAAGGTCATCAACGCGCTGCGTGCGGCACTGGAGCAGGACCATTTCGCCGAGTTCCACAAGCTTGTGGCCGAGAACTACACGAAGGGTGGCTACACGGACGCCTCACTGCTCCGTCTGGCCTCACGCATCCCTGGGCTGCGGAATGCCGCCTTCGAGAAGGCCGTAGAGACCATGGCGTACGAGGACTTCCTGGCCGCAGCCGAGCACACGTACGACGAGGCGGACCCGGACGTCCCGACCCTAGCCATTAATGGCAAAGTCCTGCCCACTTTGCGACAGAGTTCCCTTTACGGCAAGGGGCGCCTGTCCGCCTACGTCAACGACCTGTCGTAGGCCGGGGGCATCCTCGATCAGCTGAGCGGCGCTCTGCCGGTCCGGATCCTTACATCGCCCGCAGAGCCGTCATGCGTGCGCTCCAGGGTGTCGTCCGATCTCTACATCGCAGTCCGTCAGCCGCGACCAGTCGCGCGCGGCCGCCGCTTCTCTGCGCTCTCTCGCCAGGGCCCGGCACACATCCCATCGCATGTCCGGGTGCGGAGGCTTCCGGGGAAGGCCCAGGTACACCGGAGGTGCCATGGTCGTCTTGGTGGCTGCGTAGGTTTCAAGCGAGAGCGCTTGTCGGTGGGTTTCGGCATCACGCGTTGCCCGGAGAGCACGTGAATGTTGGTGAGAAGTAAGAGCACCCGAGGTGGCGGGGAGCTCGATCGTGCGTGCGCAGCCAGCCCCGTTCGTGGCAGGATGACGTCATGTTGATCAGAAAGGGCGATGCCGCGTAGGCGCCCGAAGGCCGTCCGCGCTGAGCGATGGCGGCCCCGCAGACACGTTGTAGTTCGGCAGATCCGTGGCGTTTCCGCGAGGACTCGTGCAGCTGTCCGCCGTGTCGAAGATGAGCGGATGTGGCCCGACGCAGTTGCTGACGCACTCGCCCGTTTCGAGTGGGCGTTCAAGCAACCGGGCCGTTATTTGAACGCGTCCCAGGTCTGGGAGCCCGGACTGGAGGCGGAGTATGCCCGCGATGATCTGGAGGAGGCCATGCTCCGCCTCCCTCGCGGTGCCCAGCGTGATCTCGGCCGGCTGATTGCTCGCATCGACGACGAGTTCGAGCGTCGCACTCTGCCGGACCCTGGGCCAGTGAACGAACGGAGGGTGGGCGACTGGTGGTGGTCAAGGATCCGCGAGCGCTGACGCCGATGACAAAGCCTCATGCGACCTGATCAGCTCGTGGTCAGTTGTTGTTCGGCGCGGGCGCGGGTTGTGGCGAGTCGGTAGGAGTCGGTGCCGGTCTCGATGATGTTGCCGCCGAAGGTGAGGCGGTCGACGATGGCCGCGCAGAGGCGCGGGTCGGTGAACGTCTTGGTCCAGCCGGAGAACGATTCGTTCGAGGCGATCGCCACGCTGTTCTTTTCCTACCGCTCGGTCAGTGCGACACAACCCCGGCGAAACGCCGAACGGCTCCGGAATGCCGGGTTCGCGGCGTTCCGGAGCGCGCTCAGGTGGTGGGGCCCCGGGAGGGGGCCAGTGGTTACTTCTTCGGCATCCAGGCCTTCCACGTCGACTCGTTCGCCTTGGCCCACTTCTCGGCCGCGGCCTCGGGCGACAGCTTCTCGTCCGCGATCATCAGGGCGACCTCGTTCTGCTGCTCGGTCGTCCACTTGAAGTTCTTCAGGAACTCCGCCGCCTTGCCGCCGTTCTTCGCGAAGTCCGCGTTGAAGAACTTCTGCAGCGGCGTGTTCGGGTACGCGCAGGCGATCTTCTTCGGCTCGGCGTCGCAGCCTTCCTTGTACGCCGGCAGCTTGACCTCGACCATGTCGATCTCGGCGTTCAGCCACTGCGGCGTCCACCAGTACGTCAGGAACGGCTTCTTCGCCTTGGCGTACTTCTTCATGGCCGTGATCTGGCTGGCCTCGGAACCCGAGTAGTTCGTCTTCAGGTTCAGCTTCAGGTTCTTGATGATCGCGTCGTCGTTGGTGACGTAGTCGGGCGACCCTTCGAGGATCTCGCCCTTGTCACCGCTCTCCGCGGTCTTGAACTCCTTGGCGTACTTGTTGAGGTTCTTCCAGTCCGTGACGTCCGGGTGCTTGTCCGCGAAGTACTTCGGTACGAACCAGCCGATGTGCCCGGTGACACCGAGGTCGCCGCCCTTGACGACGGTCTTCTTGGTGTCGACGTACTGCTTCTCCTCCTTGGGGTGGCCCCAGTCCTCAAGGATTCCGTCGATGTCGCCCTTCGACAGCGCGTCCCACGCGAGGACCTCGCCCATCTGCTGGGTCTTGACGGTGTAGCCGAGCTCCTTCTCCAGGAGGTACGCCGCGACAGCGGTGTTGGCCTGGGCGCCGACCCACGACGGGACGGTCAGCTTCACGGTCTTCTTGTCGCCGGCCTCGTCGCTCTTGCCGGTCTTGGCGGCGCCGCACCCGCTGAGGGCGAGCAGGCCGAGGACGGCGGCGGAAGCGGTGGCTGTGCGGGCTATTCGGGTATTCCGCGTATTCATGCGCATGGTGAGGGTGACTCTCTTCTCTGTCTGGCAGGAGTGAGTAAGAAGGGGGTGTCAGCTGTCGCCGCGGCCGCGGGATCGGCCCGCGCCCGGCTGAGTGAGCCGGTCGAGTACGAGCCCGAGGCAGACGATTGCGGCGCCGGCCGTCATACCGACGCCCATCTCGCCGCGCGAGAGGCCCTTGACCACGTCGTAACCAAGAGCGCCACCGCCGACGAGGGCGCCGACGACGACCACCGCGAGCACCAGGACCACGCCCTGGTTGACGGCGAGCTGAAGCGCCGGGCGGGCCAGCGGCAGCTGCACCTGGAGGAGCTGCTGCCGGGAGCCGGCGCCCATGGAGCGCGAGGCCTCCAGCGCGGAGGGATCGACTTCCCTGATCCCCTGGGTGGTGATGCGTACGACGGCGGGCAGGGCGTACACAACGGCCGCGATGATCGCGGACGCGCGCGTGACACCGAACAGCGCGACCACCGGGATCAGATACACGAACTGCGGCATCGTCTGCATGGCATCGAGCACCGGCCGCATCCACCGTTCGAAGCGCCCCGCCCGCGCCGCCGCGATCCCGAGCGCGAAGCCCAGCAGCAGCGTCACGAACAGCGCCGCGATGACCTGCGACAGCGTGTCGAGGGACTTCGTCCATACGCCGAGTACGCCGATGGCGCCCATCGCGAGCGTGGAGGTGACCGCGGTCGCCCACGAGCCGACCAGCCACGCCAGCGCGGCCACGATCAGCAGCAGGGCCCACCAGGGCGTCCAGACCAGGCCGTCACGCAGCGGATTGAGCACCCACAGCGTGAAGTTCTCCGACCACACCTCGGTGCCGCCGAGGACCGGAATGCCCGACGCGAGGTGCTCGGTGATCCAGTCCTGGGCCTTGTTGACGGGCGTGGAGATGTCGTACGTCCAGGCCTCCGGCCAGGTCTGCGTCAGCAGCGCCCGCCCGGCCGCGGCAGCGGCCGCGGTGACGACGGCGACCAGCGCCCAGGCACGCCACCCGTGCAGCAGCCGCGAGCCGCCCGGCACGGAGGTGCCGATACGCATCCCCGCCGCCGCGGTCGTACGGTCCAGCCAGACCGCGATCAGCACGATCGGGATGCCGGCCGCGAGCGCCTTGCCGACGTCGACGGTGGAGAGAGCCGAGTAGACCTCTTCACCGAGCCCGCCCGCGCCGACGAGCGCCGCGATGACGACCATCGACAGCGCCATCATGATCGTCTGGTTGAGGCCGAGCAGCATTTCCTTGCGCGCGAGCGGCAGCCGCGCCGTCCACAGCCGCTGCGGGCCGCTGGCGCCGAGCGAGGCCGAGGCCTCCAGGACACCGGCGTCGGCGCCGCGCAGGCCGAGCGCCGTGAGGCGGGCCATCGGCGGGGCGGCGTAGATGACCGTACAGAAGAGCGCGGCGGGCGTACCGGTGCCGAAGACCAGCACGAACGGCAGCAGGTACGCGAACGCCGGCATGACCTGCATGGTGTCGAGCACCGGCCGCAGCATCCGGTGGAAGCGGTCGGAGAGCCCGGCCGCGAGTCCGAGCAGGATGCCGAGCACAGACGCGAGCCCGACGGCCACGACCATCAGCGCGATCGTGAGCAGCGTGGCGTCCCACATCCCGAGCAGCCCGCACACGGCGAACACGCCGACCGCGATGCCCGCCGTCTTCGCGCCGCGCCGGTCGAGTCCGGCGGCGCGCCACGCGAAGAGCACGGCCATGACGGCGAAGCCGGCCCAGCCGAGGGAGTCCAGGCCGTTGTAGACGGCGTTGACGGCGTCGGTGGCGGTGTTGGAGAGATGCAGCAGGAAGTACAGGAAGAGGGGGTGCGTCTCGCGGTTGTCGATGACCCACTCGTTGGCGTCGTCGAGCGGTCCCGACACGTCGACGGTCAGGCCGGCGGGCCAGCTGCCTCCGCCCCACAGGACGACCCCGAGCGGTACGAGCACGAACGCGGCGACGGCGAGCGGCAGGAGCTTCCGCCCGGCGCGGTGACGTACGAGAGCGCCGAACCGGCCGGGGGTGGGCGCCGCGGTCTCCTTCGAGGGCGTGGTGACGGCCGCCGTCATGCGGCAACCGCCTTTGCCGTACCGATGCCCGCGACAACCGCGAGCAGCCCCTGGTGGTCGACGACGCCGACGCAGCGTCCGCCCTCCATGACGCGGGCGGGCTCGCCGGTGCGGGCGACGGCCTCGATGGCGGCCGAGACGGTGGCGTCGGGGGACACGGAAGCTCCGGTCTCGGCCTCGCCGATCCCGGCGGGCCGCATGGCCGTGCGTACGGTCATGACCTGCTCGCGCGGTACGTCACGTACGAAGTCCCGCACGTACTCGTCAGCGGGCGCGCCGACGATCTCCTCAGGGGTGCCGAGCTGCACGATCCGGCCGTCGCGCATCAGCGCGATCCGGTCGCCGAGCCGCAGCGCCTCGCTCAGGTCGTGCGTAATGAAGACCATGGTGCGGCCCTCTTCGCGGTGCAGGCGGATGACTTCTTCCTGCATGTCGCGGCGGATCAGCGGATCGAGCGCGCTGAACGGCTCGTCGAAGAGCAGCACTTCGGGGTCGACGGCGAGGGCGCGGGCGAGCCCGACACGCTGCTGCTGCCCACCGGACAGCTGACTCGGCCGACGCTCTCCCATCCCTCCCAGGCCGACCTTCTCGACGACCTCGGCGGCCTTGGCGCGCCGCTCGGCCCGCCCCATGCCCTGGATTTCGAGCCCATAGGCGACGTTGTCGATGACGGACCGGTGCGGCAGCAGGCCGAAGTGCTGGAAGACCATGGAGGCGCGGTGCCGGCGCAGTTCGCGCAGTCGCGACTTGTCCATGGACAGGACGTCCTCGCCGTCGATGGCGATGGCGCCGGAGGTCGGCTCGATGAGGCGGGTCAGGCAGCGTACGAGGGTCGACTTGCCGGAGCCCGAGAGCCCCATGACGACGAAGACCTCGCCCTTGTGTACGTCAAAGGAGACGTCGCGCACGGCGGCGGTACAGCCGGTGCGGGCCCGCAGCTCTTCGGCGGACAGTTCGGCGCAGTCCGGGTCGGCGGGTATTCGGCCGGCCTTGGGTCCGAAGACCTTCCACAGATTCTGTACGGAGAAAACCGGTTCGGCGGCGGCGGGCTCGTCAGTGTTATTGGTGGTGTGGTTGTCGGTCATCACGCATCACCTCCCGGTGCAGTTGTTGAGGCAAGCAGTTCGGCGCACTTCTCCCCGACCATCAGGACCCCGATCATCGGGTTCACTGCGGGCATCGTCGGGAAGACGGATGCGTCGGCGATACGGATGCCTTCGAGGCCACGGATTTTCAAGTCCGGTGACACTACGGCAAGTTCGTCGGAGGAGTCACCCATCCGGCAGGTGCCCGCCGGGTGGTACACGGTGTGCGCGACCTTGCGGGCGTACTCGCTGATGTCCTCGTCGGTGGTGACGTCGGGCCCGGGGCAGACCTCGCGCTTGAGCCACTTGGCCAGCGGCTCGGCCTTGGCGATCTCGCGGGCGATGCGGATGCCGTCGACGAGCGTACGGCCGTCGTAGTCCTCGGGGTCGGTGAAGTAACGGAAATCCAACGAGGGCTTAACAGCCGGATCGGCACTGGTCAGGAAGAGCCGGCCGCGGCTGCGCGGCTTGGGGATGTTCGGGGTCATCGACACGCCGTGCGCGGGGCGCTCGTACCCGAGCCGCTCCGGATTGTCCGTAAACGGAATCTGATAGAAGTGGAACATCAGGTCGGGCCCGCGGCTCTCCGGGTCCCTTCGTACGAAGAGCCCCGCGTCGGAGTCCATGGCCGAGTTCTCGGGGATCGGCCCGTCCGTCTCCCAGACGATGACCGACTCGGGGTGGTCGAGCAGGTTCTCGCCCACGCCGGGGAGGTCGAGCACGACGGGAATCCCGAGCGCTTCGAGGTCGGCCTTCGGACCGATGCCGGAGTGCATCAGCAGCCGCGGGGTGTCCACGGCGCCGGCGCACACGAGCACTTCGCGGCTCGCCTCGACGAGAACCTCTTCCCCGTCCTTGGTCCGGACGCGGACACCGGTCGCCCGCGTGCCCTCCAACTCCAGCTTGTACGCCCAGCTCTCCAGCATGATGTGGAGGTTCGGCCGGTCGAGGAAGGGGTGCAGGTACGCGACGGACGCGGACGAGCGCTTGTTGTTCTCGGGGTGGTAGGCGAGGTCGAAGAAGCCGACACCCTCGTGGAACGGCTCCTTGTTGAACCCTTCCACGCGCGGTACGCCGATGGCGTCCTGCGCCGCGTCGACGAAGTCGCGCGCGATGGCGTTCCGGTCCTTCTCGTCGACCGGCACGATGTTGTTGCGAAGCTTGTGGAAGTACGGCCCCATGGCCGCGGCGTCCCACCCCTCGGCCCCGGCGGCCGCCCACTCGTCCCAGTCGGACGGCAGGGGCTGGAAGGCGATGAGCGTGTTGTGCGAGGAACAGCCTCCCAGGACGCGGGCGCGGCTGTGCCGGATGTGGGAGTTGCCGCGTGGCTGCTCGGTGGTGGGGTAGTCGTAGTCGAGCTCACCGCCGAGCAGGCCCATCCAGCGGCGCAGCGTGAGTACTTCGGGGCGGTCGACATCGGAGGGGCCGCCCTCGATCACGGCGACGCGAACGGACGGGTCCTCGGTGAGCCGGGACGCGATCACCGAACCAGCGGTGCCGCCGCCGACGACGACGTAGTCGTATACAGGCATGGGTTACTGCTCCTCTTTCGTGCAACCACGGAAAAAATTCGGCCGGGAAGGGGCGGGCTGGGAAAGAAGAACCTCAGCCCGCGAACCAGCGCACCGGACGCGGCGCAAGGTTCTGGTAGATGTGCTTCGCCTCGCGATACTCGGCCAGCCCGGACGGGCCCAGCTCACGCCCGACCCCCGACTTGCCGAACCCGCCCCACTCCGCCTGCGGCAGGTAGGGATGGAAGTCGTTGATCCACACGGTCCCGTGCCGCAACCGCCCCGCCACCCGCCGGGCCCGCCCCGCGTCGGCCGTCCACACCCCGCCGGCCAGCCCGTACTCGGTGTCATTGGCCAGAGCGACGGCCTCGTCCTCGGTACGGAAGGTCTCCACCGTCAGGACGGGCCCGAAGACCTCTTCCCGTACGACGCGCATCTCGCGGTGGCACTGGTCAAGAACCGTCGGCGCGTAGAAGTAGCCTTCAGCCGGCCGTACGTCGGAGGCCTCGGGCCGCGCGCCGCCGGAGCGCAGCACCGCGCCCTCCTCCAGCGCGGACGCGACGTACATCTCCGTCTTCGCCAGCTGCTGAGCGGAGACGAGCGGTCCGCACTCGACCCCGTCCTCCGTCCCGCGCCCGAGCCGGATCTTCGCGGCCCGGCGGGCGAGCTCGGCGACGAACCGCTCCCGCACCGACTCCTCGATGATGAGCCGGGAGCCGGCCGAGCAGACCTGGCCGCTGTGGATGAACGCGGCGTTCAGCGCCTGGTCGACGGCGGTGTCGAAGCCTTCCTCAGTCGCGCAGGCATCGGCGAAGACGACGTTGGGGTTCTTTCCGCCCAGCTCCAGCGCGACCTTCTTCACGGTGACCGCCGCCGCCTGCATGACCTTCGTACCGCTGGCGAGGCCGCCCGTGAACGACACGAGGTCGACGTCGGGGTGCTCGGACATCCGGGCCCCCACGGGGTCGCCCGCGCCGGTCACGAGGTTGGCGACACCGGCCGGCAGGCCCGCCTCGACGAGCAGCTCCATGAGCGCGACGGTCGTCAGCGGCGTGATCTCGCTCGGCTTGATCACGAAGGTGTTGCCGGCGGCCAGGGCCGGGGCGATCTTCCAGCTGGCCTGGAGCAGCGGATAGTTCCACGGCGCGATGAGCGCGCAGACGCCGACCGGCTCGTGCACGACGACGCTGTGGATCTCGGGAGAACCGGCGTCGACAACCCGCCCTCCGCCCTCATTGATGACGAGGTCCGCGAAGTACCGGAAGGCGTCGGTCACGCAGTCGACGTCGACCCGGCCCTCCTCCAGCGTCTTCCCCGCGTCACGGCTTTCGAGGAGCGCGATGTCCTCGCGGTCCCGCTGGAGCAGCTCACCGACGCGCCGCAGCAGCGCGGCCCGCTCGGCCACCGGGGTACGGGGCCACTCGCCCGTGTCGAATGCCGTACGGGCCGCTGCCACCGCGGCATCGACGTCGGCGGCACCGCCCTCGGCGATGACGGCGAAGGGCTTGGCGTCCGCGGGGTCGATGATCTCGCGCGTGGCGCCGGAAGCGGCTGCCTGCCACTTCCCGCCCACATGGATGGTCTGTTGTACCGACACGTCGCGTTTCGCCTTCCGTTCCCGATATGTTCCGCCAGTAAGGAGACCGGCAACCGGGAGCCCTCCCCCCGGGGCCGGGAACCATGCGCAATACGTGGCCGAAAGTGCCATGCATCACGACCGTTGTGAGACAAAACCGGTCAGAACGTGTTATTCGGTTTGAAGTGTTCGATCGCCGTGCCGATGATCTTCTCCTGTAGCGGCCACTCATCGGCAGGCGCGGCGACCAGCACGGCCCACAGGTCACCGCTGGAGACACGGAACACGCGCTCGACGCCCCTGCGGCGCCCGCCGCTCTCCTCGCTGTCGTACTCATAGACCAGCTGGGCGGACATGCTCTCGTTGACGGCGCCGTCCACCGGGCCCACGCTGATCTCCTCATAGCCCTCGGTGCCGTCCCGCAGCCCGCCGGATGCAAGGCGCACCGCCTCACCGGGGGTCATGCCCGCCTCGGTGACCCGGAAGATCTGTATGAGCGAGGCCCGGTCGGCCGTCCGGTAGAAGACACGCTCCTTCTCCAGGCTGCGCTCCCAGTCGTCGGGGACGGCGACGGAGAAGCCCTCGGGGTCCTCCACCAGCCGGTATCCGGCGGGCACCTGCGCGGCGTCGGTCGCGTCCGGCGCACCTGTCACATCCGTCACATCCGGCGTTACGGACTCCTCTGCGGTGGTCTCGCCGGAAGCGGTGCTGTCGGCGGTGCTGTCGCCGGTGCTTTCCGCCGCACTGTCGGCCGTACCTTCCGCCGACTGAACGGCCTGCGGCCCTTCCGCCCCCGTACGCTCCTGATCGCCGCCGCCGTTCCCCACGGTGAACCACACGGTCGCCGCGCCCAGCGCCAGTACGACGACCGCGGCCCCGGCGGCGAGCGGCGATATCCGGCCGCGTAAGGAACGCGGGCCGGCGCCGGGATCGTACGCCGGAGGCACGTGGGTCGGAGGCACGTGGGTCGGAGGCACGTACGCCGGGGTGAGCGAATCGGGCGGCGGAGGCGGTGTCGACGGCAGGGGCGGCAGCGGCGGAGGCTGCGGGATGTGGGGAAGGGGCCGCCCCTCCTCACCGCTCTCCCAGCGCTGCGCCTCGTCGTTCCAGTACGGCCCGGCCATCGCTCAGCCTCCCAGCAGTGCGCCGACCGCGGCCACGGCGGCGGCTCCCGACGCCAGGACCTCCACACTGGGGCCCGCCGCCGTGAGCGCGTCGCGCAGCCGGGCGAGGCGCCCGGGAGTGGCCTGGCCCGCGGCCTCGATCTCCTCCTCGGTGGAGACGAGCTCGGCGTCGAGGACGGTGGTGGTCTCGGTGGCGAGCAGCCGGTCCAGGTCGGCCCGGAGCTCCCGTACGGCGAGCAGCAGCTCCTCCTGCGCCGGATCCCGGGACGGCACGGCGCCGACATTCGTATTGGTATTGGTGACCGTGTTCCCGTTCCCAATACCAATGGCACTGTTGTTCACGGTCCCGACATGGACCGACGGCTGCTCATCAGGCTTTCCCACGGCGCGCTCCCCCATCTTTCCCTGCACTGCTGCTGTTGTTGTTGGTGTTAGTGACGCTGTTCCCGTCACCAACCCCAATGGCGCTTCCGTCTGCTGACTCGATGAAGACCCCGCCGGCCCCGACGTTCACGATCTTCTGCTCGAACTCGTCGGTCTGCCAGCCCGCTTCGTGCAGCGCCAGCCGCACCCCGCCGGTCACCCGGTCCTGGACGCTCTTCAGGTAGCGGTTGATGTCCATGTCCTGGAACAGCGACGCGTCCCCGTCGGAACCGAGCTCACGCACCGACCGCGCGGGCCCGTCCGGCAGCGCGCCGCCGTTGCCGCCGGTGAGCATCTTCCACCCACTGATGGCGCCGCGGCCCAGCGTGGCGAGCGCGCTTCCGAACGAACGGGGTGTGTGGGTGAGTGCCCAGACGCTCTTGCCGAACCAGTTGTTGTTGCGGTGCCGGTGGGCGATCCGGTCGGCGTCCTGGAACAACTGCCGTACGGGCAGCAGCACATGCGGTGCCACCTCCAGCATCAGCATGCCACCCTGAGTGTGGACCCGTACGAAGACCGTGACGACAACCTCCTCGCTCCAGCCCCCCACCCGGATCCGCAGGAAGTGCCGACGGCTCTCGCCGCCCTCCTCCACGGACCCACTGCGGTGGGCCTCGAACCCCGTGGAGTCGTACGGCGCCTGGTCGCGCCGCGTGAGCCCGGCGACCGGCAGGAAGACGCACTCGTCGGTCCGGAGTTCGCGCAGCCGGTCGCGCACGGCGGCCGCGAGCCGCGGCGATCCGTGCGGCGAGGGGATGCGCAGCGCCTCGACCAGCGGGACGATGCGATTGATGATCTTCGCGTTGTCGATCGCCTCGGGGGCGCTGTCCTTGCGCGGGCGGAGCTCGACGGAGAGATTCCACGGCTGATACGGACTGCCTGCGCCACAGAAGGGCTGCGAGGCGTTGTACATGACCATGGGTGCGTGCTGCTCGACCCGGATGTACTGCGCGAGCCGGCCGAAACGCAGCCCTGTGCCGCGTTCGGCGGGGTCGGCCGCATGGTTGGGGAACTGCTGAGGGGAGAGTTCGCTGGTCAGGATCCGGGCGAACTGCCCGCGCCGGATCGCCACGACGGTGGTGAGGACGGCGAACAGCGCGAGGATTCCCCAGGCGGTACCGGTGCTGCCGAGGGGCAGGTCCGACTCGCCGAGGAAACCGAAAAGTTCCTCCATGCCGAAGGAGCCCGAGGACCCGAACGGACTCGACTCCCCGTAGCCGCCGAACCCGCTATCGCCGCCATCCCCGCTGTACCCGCCGCTGTACTCACCTCCGTACCCGGAATCGTCGGAGTCCTCCGAGTCGAAGGCGGCGGAGACCAGGCCCCCAAGGATGAAGGCCAGCACGATGCGCCCGTACCAGCGCAGCAGAAATGCCGGGATCAGTCGGTACAGCGGCGGCTGCGCGCTGCTTCCCCTGAGCCACCCGGAGAGGCTGAGCATGAGGCACGGGCCCATGAGCATGACGAACATGCCGCCGGTCAGCGGGACGGCGAGGACCCACAGCACCACAACCGCGGCGGCCCAGGCGAGTTCGGTACGGCGGGCTCGCAAGGCGTGGGCGAGGACGCGGGCGGCGTCGAAGCCGTACGACGGGGCGGCGATGCGCTCCTCGTGGACGTACAGCTCATCGATCACCGCGTCCCGATAACCGGCGTCGAGATACACCCCGGCGCACAGCAGCCGGGTCGCCTCACTGGCAGCGGGCGCCACGGGAGCTCTCCCGCGCAGATCGTCCTGGCCGCCGGGCTGGGTGGGTAAGGCGGTTTGAGGCACCATGCCCCTTTCGCTGTACGAACTCGCCTTAGGGAGGGGAGAGTTCGGATGGAAAGGGGTGACATTCTAAACCTACCGGGACGCGTGTGGCGACGCGTTTGGATCACCACCGCGCGCGCCCCGGCAGCTCAACGCCAAGAGCGCTGCGGCTCAACTCCCCACGGGACCCTCATTCCCCTCGCTGAGATCGCTGGGCTCGTCCCGCACCATCAGACCGGCGACCCACAACGGCATCAGCCAGTGCGCGACCAGGACGGCGGTCAGCACGGGCGCGATCAGCCCCTCGACCTGTACGTCGCCGATCCAGCCGGCCGCACCGACCCCGAGGGCGGCGGCCAGCAGCAGGCCGGAGGTCAGCCGGTGCGCGCGGGCGCGGGCCCGGTCACGGTCGGCGAGCTGACGCTCGTCGAGTACGCGGCCGCGCAGTTCGAGCAGGCCGCGGGTGGCGCTGTTGAGGACGCCGGTCACGAAACACCAGGGCAGCAGCAGGGCCAGCGTGGCGACGAGGGCCCACACTTGCCGCCCCCCGAAGACCACGACGTTCCAGCACACCACCGAGGCGACGGTCATGAGGATGTGCGCGCCGACGAAGAGCCGACGGCGGACGGCTGTGGCATGAAGGGCGGCACCTTCTTCCCGGTTCATCAGCGCGAACATGCGCTGATCGTGCCGAGTGACCGGACCGACCCGAGTGACCTTCACTGCTGCCTGCCCCTGCCCCTGCCCCTGCCCTGCGGTCATCATCACTGCTGCTTCCTCCCGTAGACCTCGTCGGTGAGCGGCCGGAACGGCCGGAGGGAGAACAGCGCCTCCACCGGCAACTCGAAGAACTCGGCGATCTTCAGGGCGAGATCGAGGCTCGGGTTGTACTGCCCCCGCTCGATGTACCCGACGGTCTGATAGTGCGCCCCGACAGCCTCAGCCAACGCCTGCCGCGACACCCCACGCTCGGCCCGAACCATCGCCAGCCTGTTGTGCACCTGCTCGCTCATGTATAAGGAGTACTACATAGCGATGAAGGACTGCAAGCTGGTGGAGGGGTTCAGGGGGTGAGGCTGGGCGTGGCCGGCGGCTGCGATTGCCGCGCAGCCGGGGCGCTGACGACCCCAGGGCGTTGATCGCATCTGCGATGGGGACCGCCCTCGGGGGGGGGAGCCCACGGGGAAGGCTCGGGGGGTGGCCGTTCACCATTGCCGGGCGACGGGCTCGGCGGGTGGGGCGCACGACGTCTAGAAGGCCGATGAAGATCTTGAAATCGCGCCCGGCTTGCACCGGTTCAGCCCGATTGACATTTACCGGCAATCCGGGGTGAGTCGGGCGGTCCGAGCAAGATCTTCAGGAGTCTTCTAGGGGGCGGTGCAGCCCCAGGCTCAGGGACCGACGGGAACGGCCGCTGGTACAACACCCCCATTCCCACGCACACGAGCACGCACGCCGACGGCGGGACGGTCCGTCCGGTCGACCTGCGGACTCATGCCTGCGCGTGTGGGACGCAACAGTTGAATGGGGCGACTCGGGCCGGTGGAGCGTCCACCCCGGCCGGTGATCGGCCGAGCTACAAGCACGTTGCTAGTGTGGGCGGGGCGCACGGGCCACCACGGCACGAGCGAATCCGGCACGCCGGCCACGCCGTGAGCTTTCGCCCACACAGGCCCAGGCGGGCGGCCCGCGCGGATGCGCGGGGGCCGATGCGGGCCCCCCACCGGCCATACGAGCCACACCAACCGGTCGTCCGCCCGGCCCCTGCGTGCCGACGTGGGTCGAAACGCTCCCGTGACGTCCGGAAGCAAACGGGATGCCAACGCCCCCGGCGGCCGAGTCCATCGGCTACCGGGGGCGTTGTCGCGTGCTGGGGCGTGTCAGCGCGTGCTGGCGCGTGCGCCTTAGATCAGGCCGAGGTCGCGCACCGCGTCGCGCTCTTCCTTGAGCTCCTGCACCGACGCGTCGATGCGCTTGCGGGAGAACTCGTTGATGTCCAGGCCCTGGACGATCTCGTACTTGCCGTCCTTGCAGGTGACCGGGAAGGAGGAGATGAGGCCCTCCGGAACGCCGTACGAGCCGTCCGACGGGATACCCATCGACGTCCAGTCGCCGGCCGCCGTGCCGTTCACCCACGTGTGGACGTGGTCGATGGCCGCGTTCGCGGCCGACGCGGCCGAGGAGGCGCCTCGCGCCTCAATGATCGCCGCGCCGCGCTTGGCGACGGTCGGGATGAAGGTGTCGGCCAGCCACTTCTCGTCGTTGACGACCTCGGCGGCGTTCTTGCCGGCGATCTCCGCGTGGAAGACGTCCGGGTACTGCGTCGCCGAGTGGTTGCCCCAGATGGTGAGGCGCTTGATGTCGGAGACCGTGGAGCCGGTCTTCTTCGCGAGCTGCGACAGCGCGCGGTTGTGGTCCAGGCGCGTCATCGCGGTGAAGCGCTCGGCCGGTACGTCCGGGGCTGCCGCCTGCGCGATGAGCGCATTCGTGTTGGCCGGGTTGCCGACGACGAGGACCTTGATGTCGTCCGCGGCGTTGTCGTTGATGGCCTTGCCCTGCGGCTTGAAGATGCCGCCGTTGGCGGACAGCAGGTCGCCGCGCTCCATGCCCTTCGTGCGCGGGCGGGCGCCGACGAGCAGTGCGACGTTCGCACCGTCGAAGCCGACGTTCGGGTCGTCGGTGATCTCGATGCCCTGGAGCAGCGGGAAGGCGCAGTCGTCGAGCTCCATGGCGGTGCCCTCGGCGGCCTTCAGGCCCTGCGGGATTTCCAGGAGACGCAGCTTGACCGGCACATCCGCGCCGAGCAGGTGGCCGGAAGCGATGCGGAAGAGCAGCGCGTAACCGATCTGGCCGGCCGCGCCGGTGACGGTGACATTCACGGGAGTGCGGGTCATGGCGATCTCCGTAAGACAGCTGGCGGTGGGGGTCCCTGCCCCTCGTTGCTGGATATCACCGACACGCCCTGACCCCGACGCCGTTGGCGGCCTCTGAATCTTGACGTGAAGAGATATCCAGCGGTCAGGCTATCGGACCCCGGGAGCGCCGGTCTCCCGACCCCGTGTGGTGCGGCGCACAAACCCCCCGAACGCGGGCGGCCGCCCGCGCTGGAGGGGGGTGCGCGGGCGGCCGACCACCGGGGTGCTGTGCACCCGTGGGGGGATAGGCTGCGCCTTCCCCGTCCGGGCGCGGGCATTCCCCTTTTCTTGACCGGCTGTTCCCGGCTGTTCCCGGCTCTTCCCGCTCTTGCCGGCTACTCCTGCGTGGTGCAGCCCTTCACACCGGTCGCGAGAGTCGCGCACGCCTTCGCGTCAGCGGCCTTGGTGACGGCGACCATTGGGGTGTACGCGTCCTTGTCCGCGTCGACCAAGCCGTTCTGGTCCTTCGGCTTCCCGCCCTGGCCGGTCTCGGCGCCCGAGGCGATCTGCACCTTGTCGCCCACTGTCGCCTGGGTGATACGAGCCCACGCCGCCCCGCACGTCTTGCTGTACCGGACCTCGACGAACGCCGTGCCCACGGTCGCGCTGGACGTCGTCTTGGCGAACTCGCCTCCGCAGCCCATGGCCTCCGGGTCCTCCCCGGTGCACTTGTCGCCGAAGCATTCGACCCCGACAGGCAGCTCGGGAGCCGAAGTGGTCGGTCCGGCCGTCGGCTTCTTCTTCGCGACGGGGTCCTTGTCCTTGCCGCCGAGGTCGGTCAGCAGTACGGCGGCCGCTATCACCAGGAGCGCCCCCACGACGCCCGCCAGGAACATCGTGACCTTCCTGCGCCTGCGCCGACCGTCCGGCGAGCCGGCGCCCGAACCCGGTCCGGGCCCCAGTCCCGAACCCGAACCCGGTCCCGGTCCCCTGCCGCCCTGCTGCGGGGGTATCCCGAAGCCCTGCGGCGGCGCGTCCGTCGGCGTACGCCCTCCCGCACCGGAAGCACCCGCACCAGCACTTCCACCCGCACCATTGCCCACGGCGCCCAGTCCGGCGCCCAGCCCCGAACCCGCACCGATCGAGCCCGCCCCCGGCCCCATGCCCGTACCGGCGAAGCCCGCGCCCGTGGCGGGAGCGGACGGGTCCGTGGTCGTGCGCCGGCCCTGCCGGCCGCCCTTGGCGGGCGACGACGACGGCGTCGTCGTCGACGGATGGCCGAACTCGCCCAGGGCGGCCCGTGCCTGCGAGATCCGTATCGCTTCCATGGTCATGTCGTGGCGCATCTCGGAACGGCTCCAGGCGCGTTCCGCGAGTTCCCACATGGTGGTCAGGTGGTTCGTGTTCGTACCGGTCACATCGGCCAGTGCGACGACCGCGCCCTTGGGCGCGAGCAGCCGGCCGTTCAAGTAGCGCTCCCAGGACGTCTTGCTGTAGCCGGTCCGGTCCGCCACCGCCGCGATGCTGAGCCCACTGCGGTCGACCAGCCGGCGCAGCTGGCTTGCGAACTCCTTGACCTGCGGATCGAGCTCCTCCGGTAGAGCTTTCCAACGAGGCATTGCTTCCCCCTTGTCCCCCCGTACGTGCCTGATGTGCCCCGTGCTCTCGTGTCCCCCTGCCACACCTTCCGCGGTCCGTGTTCCGGACTACCCAGAAGATGCGCGAAGCCAGGATGTCAGTTCCTGGGGCAGGAGCGCACGGGAGCATTCGGCAGTCCGGCGTGCCCCCCTCGCGCGCCCCCTCCCGATTCCCGGGAACAGTGTCCCATCGCAGTGACCCGGCGCGGTCCGTAACCCCGCTGTTGCGCGGTGATCGGGCCGTGGCGGAATGGTCACCTCCGTGCCACAGGGACCCGGCATCCCTTGATCGCGATTGGCGCTTGGCCGACGCTGAAAACCGTGCCGGCGCCCGTCCTCCCTCGGGGGAGAGGACGGGCTCCGGCACGTACGGAAGGGGCCGGACGGTGCCGGCTCTCAGACGCCGCCGTCGAACTCCCGGGCGCGTACGCCCGCTTGGAACCGCGAGGTGGCACCGAGCGTCACCATGAGTTCGGCGACGCGTCTGCGGTACGTACGCAGCGACACGCCCAGGCGGCGGCACGCCGTCTCGTCGGTGTATCCGGCGCTGAGCATGCGCAGGATCTCGCGGGCCTGGTCGTTGAGTACGGGCGGCCGCGCACGCACATAGCCGGCCAGGTCGCCGGCGGTCTCCCAGGCGGCGCTGAACAGCGACCTGACGCCGTCGACCACGTCCGGCGACCGGACCACCGTGTACGTCCGGGTGCCGTGGACCGGCGCTCCGGCCAGGATCGCGATCCGCCGGTCGATGACGATCGCCTCGTGGGCGAGCGGCGCGACGCAGATCCGTATCTGCGCGCCGGAGGCAGCGATACGGAGAAGACGGCGCTCGGCCTCCGCGTCGGACAGCGCCTGAGGGGTGTAGAGCTTGCGCATCGACAGGCCGCCCGGCCTCAGCGGCGGTCGCTTGCCCTCGGCGAAGGCGGCGTTGACCCCGGCCGACCACGTGAAGGGATCCGCGGCGGCGCACAGAAACTCCTGCCGGGCGCCGGCGAAGAGATCTCCGGCCCGTCGGACGAGTTCCTGTTCGCCCCGGAGGGTCACGATCTGATCGCTTCTCATCGTCCGGCCATCTTGCTGCCCGCTCCGGACGGGGGTCAACGCGGTTGCCGGGTGGACGCCCTGCCCTGGCGCCGCCTTACCGCACCGTGAACCGGATCGCCGACTCCAGGAAGGGGATCTCCAGCCACGGTTCGGGCTGCGCCATCAGTGCGAGCAGCACGATGGCGGTGCCGAGCAGGCCGTACGTCGCCATGTCGGTGAAGCGCGAGCGTACGGCGAGCATGCCCACGGACGGGATCACCCGGCGCAGCACGGCTCCGGCGATCAGGGCCAGGCCGATCAGCAGCGTGCCGAGACGGAAGCCGATACCGAACGCGTCGACCGCCACGAGCAGCAGCCCGAGCGCGATCGTGCCGAGAACGGCCAGGAACGGCCACTGCCGGACCGGGGCGGCCCCGGACGCGGCGCGCCCGCCGCCCTCGGGGCGCGCGGTGTCCCGGGTGAACAGCGGAAAGCGCCGCGTGGTGCGGACGGGCCCGTCCGGGCCGGGGGCGCTGACGACGCCCTTGGCCGCCGGTTCGGGCTCGCCCGCGTTGCCAGTAGCGCTAGTCCCGCGCGTCTCGCCAGTCCCGCGCGTCTCGCCAGTCACGTCCGTCACGTCCGTCGGCTCCGCGGCCTGCCCGTCGGCAGCGTCAGCGGACCCCGCGTCCTGCGCGGCCGCGTCCACCGTGACGTCGCCAGTGGCGGCCGGTTCGTCCGGACTCGTAGCAGCACCCATCGGTGGCGCTTCCTTCCCGCTCAGCTCGTGCCGGCGTGTGCGGTGTCGGCGGCCGCGCGCTCCGCCGCCTCGACGACGTTGACGAGCAGCTGGGCGCGCGTCATCGGGCCGACACCGCCCGGGTTCGGAGCGACCCAGCCGGCCACCTCCGCGACGCCCGGGTGGACGTCGCCGACGATCTTGCCGTCCTCGTCCCGGCTGACGCCCACGTCGAGCACGGCCGCGCCCGGCTTGACGTCCTCCGGCTTGATCAGGTGCGGCACACCCGCCGCGGCGATGATGATGTCCGCCTGCCTGAGGTGTGCGGACAGGTCACGCGTGCCCGTGTGGCACTGCGTCACCGTCGCGTTCTCCGACTTGCGGGTCAGGACCAGCGGCATCGGGCGGCCGATGGTGATGCCGCGGCCGACGACCACGACGTTCGCTCCCTTGATCTCCACATCGTGGTGGCGCAGGAGCTGGACGATGCCGTACGGGGTGCACGGCAGCGGGCCGGGCTCGCCGATCACGAGCCGGCCGAGGCTCATCGGGTGCAGGCCGTCGGCATCCTTGTCCGGGTCCATCAGTTCCAGGACACGGTTGGTTTCGATGCCCTTGGGGAGCGGGAGTTGGACGATGTAACCCGTGCACTCCGGGTTCTCGTTCAGCTCCCGTACAACTGCCTCGATCTCCTCCTGGGAGGCGGTCGCGGGCAGTTCGCGCTGGATCGACGCGATGCCTACCTGGGCGCAGTCGCGGTGCTTGCCCGCGACGTACCACTTGCTGCCCGGGTCGTCACCCACCAGCACGGTGCCGAGCCCGGGGACGATGCCCTTGGACTTCAGAGCCGCCACGCGGGCGGTCAGGTCGGACTTGATCGCGGCTGCGGTGGCCTTGCCATCGAGAATCTGGGCAGTCATGCCCCCATCCTCGCGGATGGACCCGCCCTGATTCCAGTCAGGCCGCCTTGGCCGAGGTTGCACTTGCACAACACATAGGCATACCGACTGGACAAAGGCACGACTGTCCTACAACGATGATCGGCGCAGTGCCGCGGACAGCGGCGGGGGGGCACCGCTTATTTCTCTGTGACGTTCCTCCGCTCGGGCCGCGACGTCCCCAGCACTTCCAACGGAGGAACCCCGCCATGAGTTTCGGCGACCCGAACAACCCGTACGGCCAGCCCGGCCAACCGCAGCAGCCGCCGCCGCAGCAGCCGCAGGGCCAGCCCGGCTACGGCTACCCCCAGCAGGCCCCGCAGGGCGTGCCGCCGCAGCAGGGCTACGGCTACCCGCAGCAGGGCGCTCAGCAGCCGGGCCAGCCTTACGGCGCGTACCCGCAGCAGCCGCCCGGCACGCTCCAGGCCAACAGCGGCTACATCAACGTCCCGGTGCTGGGCACCGTTCAGGTCGCCACGATGGGCCGTCGCTTCGCCGCGCGCCTCATCGACGCCGTCATCATCTGGGTCCTGTACTTCATCCTCAGCGCCGTCGGTCTCGCGGGCGCGTTCGGCGCTGCCGAGGGCATGGAGGACTGCACCAACCTCGACCCGCTGAGCTCGGCGTACGAGTCCTGCGTCAACGACCAGGCCGAGGCGGCCGGCGGCATGGTCGCCGCGTTCCTCGGGGTCATCCTCATCTTCTTCGTGGCCACGCTGCTCTACGAGTGGCTGATGATTGCCTTCCTCGGCGCCACGGTCGGCAAGCTGGCGCTCGGCCTGAAGGTCGTCAAGGAGAACACGGGCCAGGTCCCGGGCATCGGCGGCGGCTTCATCCGCTGGATCATCCCGATGGCCGGCGCGCTCCTCTGCGGCATCGGCCAGCTCCTGGTCTACCTCTCCCCGTTCTTCGACAACTCCGGGAAGCTTCAGGGCTGGCACGACCGTGCCTCCGGCACCCTGGTGATCAAGAAGTAACGACCGTACGCACGAGAGGCCGCAACCCGACGGGGTTGCGGCCTCCGGCACGTCTGCGTCAGTGGAAGAAGTGGCGCGTGCCGGTGAAGTACATCGTCGCGCCCGCCTTCTTCGCGGCCTCGACGACCTGCTCGTCACGGACCGAACCACCGGGCTGGACCACGGCCTTGACGCCCGCGTCGAGCAGAATCTGGAGCCCGTCCGGGAAGGGGAAGAAGGCGTCCGAGGCGGCGAAGGCGCCCCGCGCGCGCTCCTCGCCCGCACGCTCCACCGCGAGCTTCGCGGAGTCGACGCGGTTGACCTGGCCCATGCCGACGCCGACGGACGCGCCGCCCTTGGCGAGCAGGATCGCGTTGGACTTCACGGCGCGGCAGGCGCGCCAGGCGAAGGCCAGCTCGGCGAGTTCGCCCTCGGAGAGCGCCTCGCCCGTGGCGAGCGTCCAGGTCGACGGGTCGTCGCCCTCGGCCTGGAGCCGGTCGGTGACCTGGAGCAGAGCGCCACCGTCGATGGCCTTGACCTCGACGACATCCGACGGAGCGTCGGGGCAGACCAGCACCCGGATGTTCTTCTTACGGGCGAGCACCTCGACAGCGCCGTCCTCATAACCCGGCGCGACGATGACCTCGGTGAAGATCTCGGCGACCTGTTCGGCCATCGCCACGGAGACCGGCCGGTTGACGGCGATCACGCCACCAAAAGCCGACAGCGGGTCGCAGGCATGCGCCTTGCGGTGCGCCTCGGCGACGTCCGCACCGACGGCGATGCCGCACGGGTTGGCGTGCTTGATGATCGCGACGCAGGGCTCGGTCTGGTCGTACGCGGCGCGCCGCGCGGCCTCGGTGTCGGTGAAGTTGTTGTACGACATCTCCTTGCCGTGCAGCTGCTCCGCCTCGGCGAGGCCGCCCGTTCCGGAGGTGTAGAGCGCCGCGGGCTGGTGCGGGTTCTCGCCGTACCGCAGCACGTTCTTGCGCTCGTACGTCGAACCGAGGAAGTCCGGGAAACCACTGTCGTCCGCGGCCGCGTAGTCGGCGGCGAACCAGGACGCGACAGCGACGTCGTACGCAGCCGTGTGCTGGAAGGCTTCGGCGGCGAGACGCTTGCGGGTCGTCAGGTCGAACCCGCCACCCTTCACCGCGTCGAGGACATCGGCGTACCGCTCGGGGCTGGTGACAACCGCCACAGACGGGTGGTTCTTGGCGGCGGCGCGGACCATCGAGGGACCGCCGATGTCGATCTGCTCGACGCACTCGTCCGCGGTCGCGCCGGAAGCGACGGTCTCCTTGAACGGGTAGAGGTTCACGACCACGAGGTCGAAGGGCTCCACGCCCAGCTCCTCCAGCTGCGCGCGGTGCGCGTCGAGCCGCAGGTCGGCGAGGATGCCGGCGTGCACACGCGGGTGCAGCGTCTTGACCCGGCCGTCCAGGCACTCGGGGAAGCCCGTGAGCTCCTCGACCTTGGTGACCGGGACGCCGGCCGCGGCGATCTTCCCGGCGGTGGAGCCGGTGGAGACCAGGGTGACGCCCGCCTCGTGCAGGCCGCGGGCCAGCTCTTCGAGGCCCGTCTTGTCGTAGACGCTGACCAACGCGCGGCGGATGGGCCGCTTCGTACCTTCGGCGGTCACTGGATAACTACCTTTCGTCCCTCAATGCGAAAGCCGTTACGGGCCAGGCGCCCCACGACATCGACGAGCAGCCTTCGCTCGACTTCCTTGATGCGCTCATGAAGAGCGGCTTCATCGTCCCCGTCCCGGATCTCGACCACGCCCTGCGCGATGATCGGACCGGTGTCGACACCGTCGTCGACGAAATGAACCGTGCATCCGGTGACCTTCGCGCCGTACGCGAGTGCGTCGCGTACGCCGTGGGCTCCGGGAAAGCTGGGCAGCAGGGCGGGGTGCGTGTTCACGAAGCGGCCGCCGAAGCGCGCGAGGAATTCCTTCCCCACGATCTTCATGAAGCCGGCCGAGACGACCAGATCGGGCTCGTACGCCGCCGTCGCCTCGGCCAGCGCCGCGTCCCACTCGTCGCGGGAGGCGTAGTCCTTGACTCGGCAGACGAAGGTCGGCAGCCCGGCGCGCTCGGCACGTTCAAGACCCGCGATCCCGTCCCGGTCGGCACCGACGGCCACGACCTGCGCGCCGTACGCGGCGGGGTCGTCGCCGATGGCGTCGAGCAGGGCCTGGAGGTTCGTACCGGAACCGGAGACCAGCACGACAAGGCGGGCGGGCGTGCCGGGGGGACGGCGGGAAGGGGGCGGGGAGGCCACGGCGGGTCTCTTTCTCGCGGATGGTGCGGCTTGTGTGGTCGTACGAACGAATCGTGTCCCCCGATACGGGGAACTCTACGAAGACGCCAACCGTCGGCAACGATACCGGCACACCGAGCGGCCCCCACGGGACGGGTACGTGGCCGGGAGGTAGCGTCAGGGGACAGGTTCAGTCTCCAGACTGGGACAATCCGTCTCCGGACGGGAACCGATCGACACACAAGACCCTGTGTGCACGGCGCATCGGGTCTGAGGGGAAGACGTTCACCAGATGACGGACCGACGCCGCCGCGCGGCTCTCCGCCTGCCGCTTTCCGCGACGCATGCGGGACAGCGGGGTTCACAGTTGCTGCTGCGGGACCGCCAGTCCTCGTCGACACCGCCTCCGTCCCGGCAGGGGGACGACAATCCTTTCGCGCCGCCTCCCGAGGGGCAGCCCGACCAGCCGTGGCAGCCGCGCAAGCCGGCGGACGGCGGCGGCCAGAATGACGGCGGCGACGAACCGGACGCCCCGTCGTCCTCCGGGGGCAGCCAGTGGAGCCCCCGCCAGCCGGGCCGCCAGAGCGGCGGATTCGGTCGGCCCGGCGGACGCCAGGGCGGCCCGGAGGGGCCGGGCGGCGGCCAGGGAGGCGGCGGCACCGGCCCGGGCCTGCGCTGGGATCCCACGGACCCCGCGCAGCGCCGGGCGCGTTACGCGCTGCTGTCCGGCATGTGGGCGTTCTTCTTCGCACTGTTCGACCTCCCCGAGGTCGCGCTGCTGCTGGGTGCGTTGGCGCTCTACTGGGGCATCAGCTCGCTGCGGGCGAAGCCTCGCCGCGCCCAGGACGCGGCGGATGCCGCGCCCGCTCCCGCGTCGTCTACGTCCGGCAGCACCAGGCCGCAGACGACGGCGGCGGTGAGCGGCCTGGTCACGGCGGCGCTCGCGCTGACGATCGTGGCGACGACGTTCACGGTGCAGCTGGTCTACCGCGACTACTACACGTGCGTGCAGGACTCCCTGACTCAGTCCGCCCAGGCGTCCTGCAACGACCTCCTCCCGAAGCCGCTGCGCCCGATCTTCGGCGTAAAGGAGTAGCCACACCTACCGCGTCATGAAGCCCGCCCCCCGCGCCTGTTACGCAACGAGGGGCGGGCTTGTGACCACGCCCGTCCCGGTACGAGGCGACCGAGGCGGCGGCGCGGCTGCACTGAGGCTGAGTCGGGCTCCGGGCGCGGGAGACGACCGCAACTGCGACTACACGCGGAACTCGGTGGCAAGGAGGGGCTACGACAGCGGCCTCCCAGCGACGGGGAAGCGGGCCATCGCGTGGTTACGACGGCGGCGGATCCGAAGCGCTGTCCAAGCCCCCCTCCAGCTCCCCGGAGTTCTCCCCACCGGAGGGAACCGCAGTGCCGGACGCCCCCGCACCGCGCGGACCGGGGGGACCGGAGGTCCCTGTACCCGGCGAAGCCGGGAGGCCGGAAGCCTCAGCACCCGACGGAGCCGGAAAGCTGGGCGTGCGGGCGCCGGGCGGGGCCGTGGGGGACTGCCGTGGTGCGTCGCCCGGGAAGTCGCCGGGGGCGTACCGGTCCGGTGGGTACTCTGCGGCAGGCTTGGCCGGAAAGTCGGTCATCAAGCCGCCGGACGCCTCCTTCAGGGCCTCCCATCTCGCCTCGCGCACCCCGCTGTCGTGCCAGGCCGCCCCGACCGTTGCCTCAGGATCGCCGACGGGCAGGAAGTCGGCTTCGCCGTCGTACGGCCCAGAATCGTCGTTCGCCGCGCCGCGACCACCAGGACGCCACCACGGCGTCGCAGCCACCGGACCCGTGGTGGCGGGCCAGTCGGCGGCGTCGTTACTCCCGCCCCTGCCACCACGCCACCACGCCCGCTTCGCGCCGGTCGCCGCTGCGTTCGGACTGCCCGCGCTGAGATCCTGAGCCGCGCCTCGCCGCCACCACCACCTGCGCTCTACCCCGGCACCGCCCTCCGCCACCGCCTCATCCGCATCCGACCCCCCGCGCCAAGAGCCCGGAGTCCGGTCGCGCAAGCGCCACGCTCGCAGGACCAGCGCGGCCGGGACGCCCAGCGTCACCGTCCACACCAGCGCCGCCCCGCCCGTACGCCACCACACCGGCCCGAACTCCGACAGCGCCCCCACTCCCAGCGGACCGCTCGCCAGAGCGGCGAGTACCGCCGTCGCGGCCCCGCAGCCCGCGCCCGCCAGGGCCGCCCCGAGGGCCGTTTCGCTGGGGGTCCAGGCTTCCTCCCGTACGGCGAAGGGCGGAGCGGCAGTGCGTACCGTGAACCACGCGACCGTGACCGCCGCCACCACCGGCACCGCCGACGTCGCCCAGTGAACCAGCGTCACCCCCTCCCCGGACGGCAGCGCCGCGACCAGTGGAAAGTGCGGCAGCGCCGGAGTCCCCACCGCACCCAGCGGCGTGGCAGTCGCGCCCGCGCCCAGAGCGAACCCAGGCCCCAGCCCATACGCGGCGCCCCACACGGCGGCATTCGGCGCGAGCGCCAGAACCAGCAGCACCACAGCCAGCCGCCCCGACCAGTCCGCCGCCAGTTGCAGCACCGCCCCCTGCGCCGCCCCCGCGTGCCAGACCAGCGACACCAGCGCGACCAAAGCCCCGCCGCTCATCAGCGCCACTACCCCGGCCCAGGCAGCCCCGAGCGCGACCCGGAACCGGGGGCGCACAAACACCTCCCGCAGGCCCCCCGGCACCCAGCGCGGCAGCGGCCCGCGCGGGCGCCCGTTCGCCGTCCTCACCCCGGCCGCCGCACCCACCGCCGCGACGACGGGCAGATGCAGCGCCGCGCTGAGCAGCCCGGCGGGCAGCGGCCCGCCGTACGCGTAAAGCACCGCGGCCGCACCGACGACCAAATACCCGGCAACAACCCCGCAGAAGGCAACAAGCGCAGTCGGACGAGCACCCTCAACCTCCCGGTCCCCACCTTCCTCCCCACTCCCTCCCTCCCCCTCCCCCTCCACCGCATCCCGCGCGGCCCGGTGCGCGAGCCACACGGGCAGGGCCATGAGCAGCATCGGAGTCAGCGCGACGGGCGCGGGAACGCCGGAGAGCGTGTCGTACCGGACAAGCTCGGCCCCATGGGCGAGCAGCCACAGCCCGGCGGCGACGCGCAGCGCCTCGCCCGGCCCGTTGTCGGGGTACGGCGAACTGATCCACAGCCCCAGCACCAGGACGGCGAGGGAGCCCAGCCCGAGCCCCGCAGCGATCACTCCCCGCACAAAACATGCGGCCTGCGCCGAGGAGCGGCTTCGCACGGACGGCAACCACGTACCGCGATGGGTCACTTGAGTCACCCGGCCATGCTGTCAACGACACGCGCTTAATCCATGTAACGGGCGAATGACTGCCGTGTCGCTCAATATGCATTTATGTACTTTTTTGCCTGGTGTAGCGCTGCGGGGGGATTTTCATGACGCAGAGCACCGAAACCGCCCCCGCCGCCCGGCTGCCCTCCCCCAAGGAGCGGCGCAGGCTGCGCGAGGCGAGATCGCTTACCCAGGAGCAGGTCGCCGCCGCTCTGGGCGTCACCCGCGAGACGATCAAGGCCTGGGAATCCGGCCGCGTAAACCCCAAGCGCCGCCAGCGAGCGGCGTACGCCAAACTCCTCGCCTCCCTCAAGGACGAGCCCGCCCCCGCCCCGCAAGCCACGGTGCCAGGAGGGGACGTGCCGGGGCGCTCCCCGCAGGGCGTTGAACGCAGCCACCGCGAACGAGACAACGCCGTACCCGAACGTTCGACGACCGAGGAGACGCCACGGCGCGGCACCGACCCCGACACCCCGGCGCAAAAGGCCCCCGCCCTCACCCCCGCCCAGGCCTTCGACGCCCTCTACGCCCACTCCGCCCCCGCCCTGCTGAGCCAGGCGTACCTCCTCACCGGAAGCCGGCGCCTCGCCCGGGAGTCCGTCGAGTACGCCTTCCGCCTAGCCTGGCGGCGCTGGCCCGCCGTGGCCACAGACCGCGACCCGGCGAGCTGGGTCAGGGCAGCGGCGTACGAGTACGCGCTCTCCCCCTGGCACCGCCTGCGCCCCGCGCACAAACGCCCCGACCGACCCCCCACCGACCGCGACCGCCGGGTACTCCTCAAGGCCCTCCTCGACCTTCCCCCCATCTACCGCCGCACCCTCCTCCTGTACGACGGCCTGGGCCTCGACCTCCCCGACACGGCGGCCGAAACAGAGGCGAGCACCCCCGCCGCCGCGAACCGCCTGCTCCACGCCCGAGCCGCGATCACCCGGCGGCTGCCGGAACTCGCCGACGCCGGCACGCCCGCCGAGCAGACCGCGCTGCTCCAGGAACGCCTCAGCAAGCTCGCCGAGTGCGCCACCGCGCCGGCCGCCAACACGAAGGCGAAGGCGGTCAAGCTGCCGCCCGCCGGCGCGGTACGGACGGGAAGCGAGCGCAAAACGCGGTTCTGGACGCGCGCGGCCCTCTTCTTCACGGCGATGATCGTCAGCGCCACAGGCTTCACCCTCGTCACAGCCCCGACGCGGTACGAGCCCCCGCGCGCCCCCGGCCAACCGGTAGGCGGCGTCCCGGTGCGCGCCGGCCCGCAGCCGCTGACCCCGGAGGACGAGGAACTGCGCGACATGCTCCACTCGGCGCCCATCACGGGCCCGGCCCGCCTGGTCCCGCAAACACGCTGACGAACGCGGGCGGGCCCATACCCCCTGACCAGGGATACGGGCCCGCACCGGACCACCGCCGAAGCGGCAGCGGCGTACTACCAACTACTAACTACTAACTACTAACCCGCGAGAATCGCGCGAGCCAGCTTCGCCGTCTCGGTAGGCGTCTTGCCGACCTTGACGCCGGCGGCCTCAAGGGCCTCCTTCTTGGCCTGTGCGGTGCCAGAAGAACCGGAGACAATCGCGCCGGCGTGACCCATGGTCTTGCCCTCGGGCGCCGTGAAGCCCGCGACGTAACCGACGACCGGCTTCGACACGTTCTTCGCGATGTAATCAGCCGCACGCTCCTCGGCGTCGCCACCGATCTCACCGATCATCACGATCAGATCAGTGTCGGGGTCGGCCTCGAACGCGGCGAGAGCGTCGATGTGCGTCGTACCGATGACCGGGTCGCCACCAATACCGACGGCGGACGAGAAGCCGATGTCACGGAGCTCGTACATCATCTGGTAGGTCAGCGTGCCGGACTTCGACACGAGACCGATGCGGCCGGGCTTGGTGATGTCGCCCGGGATGATGCCGGCGTTGGACTGGCCCGGGGTGATGAGACCGGGGCAGTTCGGGCCGATGATCCGGGTCTTGTTGCCCTTGGCACCCGCGTACGCCCAGAAGGCCGCGGAGTCGTGGACGGCGATGCCCTCGGTGATCACGACGGCCAGCGGAATCTCGGCGTCGATCGCCTCGACGACCGCGGACTTCGCGAAGGCCGGCGGCACGAAGAGAACGGACACGTCGGCGCCCGTCTTCTCCATCGCTTCCTTGACGGAGCCGAAGACCGGAACCTCGGTGCCGTCGAAGTCGACGGACGTACCGGCCTTGCGGGGGTTCACGCCACCGACGATGTTGGTGCCGTCGGCCAGCATGAGCTTGGTGTGCTTCATGCCCGTGGCGCCGGTCATCCCCTGGACGATGACCTTGCTGTCCTTGGTGAGGAAGATAGCCATGGTGTTGGAGTCCCTCGTCCCTTACTTCGCAGCCGCGGCGAGCTCGGCGGCCTTGTCGGCCGCGCCGTCCATGGTGTCCACGCGCTGAACGAGCGGGTGGTTCGCATCGGAGAGGATCCTGCGACCCAGCTCCGCGTTGTTGCCGTCCAGTCGCACGACGAGCGGCTTGGTAACAGCCTCGCCCTTCGACTTCAGCAGCTCAAGAGCCTGGACGATGCCGTTGGCGACCTCGTCACAAGCGGTGATGCCGCCGAAGACGTTGACGAACACGGACTTGACGTCCGGGTCGCCGAGGATGATCTCCAGGCCGTTCGCCATGACCTCGGCGGAGGCGCCGCCACCGATGTCGAGGAAGTTGGCGGGCTTCACGTTGCCGTGGTTCTCACCGGCGTACGCGACGACGTCCAGGGTCGACATGACCAGACCGGCACCGTTACCGATGATGCCGACCTCGCCGTCGAGCTTGACGTAGTTGAGGTTCTTGGCCTTGGCAGCAGCCTCGAGCGGGTTGGCTGCGGCCTTGTCCTCGAGCGCCTCGTGGCCGGGCTGACGGAAGTCGGCGTTCTCGTCGAGAGACACCTTGCCGTCGAGCGCGATGATGCGGCCGTCGGCGACCTTCGCGAGCGGGTTGACCTCGACGAGGAGCGCGTCCTCGGCGACGAAGGTGTCCCAGAGCGTCACCAGAACCTCGGCGACCTGCTCGGCGACCTCGGCCGGGAACTTCGCCTGGGCGACGATCTCGCGGGCCTTCTCGATCGTGACGCCGTCATTGGCGTTGACCGGGACCTTCGCGAGGGCCTCGGGGGTCTTCTCCGCGACCTCCTCGATGTCCATGCCGCCCTGGACGGACGCCATGGCGAGGAAGGTGCGGTTCGTACGGTCGAGGAGGTACGAAACGTAGTACTCCTCGGCGATCTCGGGTGCCGTCTCGGCGATCATCACCTTGTGGACCGTGTGGCCCTTGATGTCCATCCCGAGGATGTCCGTCGCCCGGGCGACGGCCTCGTCCGGCGTCGCGGCGAGCTTGACGCCGCCGGCCTTGCCGCGGCCGCCGGCCTTCACCTGCGCCTTGACGACCGACTTGCCGCCCAGCCGCTCAGTGGCCTCGCGCGCCGCCTCAGGCGTTTCGATGACTTCACCGGCCAGCACCGGTACACCGTGCTTGGCGAAGAGGTCCCTCGCCTGGTACTCGAACAGGTCCACGCGCGTCCGTCCCTTTTCTGGTGATCGCGGTTCGTTGCTTTGAATGCGATGGGCGTGCCGCGAAGGGCAACGTGACGGCGCAGTCACAAGGGAGGCGTACACGGTGTCCGGTACGCGGCATGTCCGTCTCGCAGGTTATCCCCGTGGGCCACAGGTCCCTAAATCGCAGATCACACCTGAGCGGTGATACCGGTCACAGCCGGTCACGGAACGCACGTGCTACGGCGTCGGCGCCGCTCCACGGCGGGAACACGCGGGAACACAGAGCCGGGCGGCCCCCACCCCAATGGAGACCGCCCGGGGAACATCGGACCCGCCGGTCAGATGCCCTGTGTGCACTGCACGTCGTGCACGTCGTACGTCAGATGCCCTGCGTCAGGTACGACGCGTAGCCCGGGGTGACCGAGCCGGCGGCGTCCTGGGCGCCGAAGGCGGCGTTGCCGGCGAGCGGGGTGGAGGCGACGGTGCCCGAGAGGTCCTGCGCGAACGGCTGGACGTCGGACACGACGCCGCCCGCGAACGGCGTCACGTCGCCGACGACTCCGTGGGCGAGGGTGTGGGCGCTGCCGCCGACGCCGTACGCGAGCGGCTGGACCTGGTCGACGACGGTCTGGACGAGCGGCTGGACCGCGCCGTGGACGCCACCCGCGAACGGGCCGACCTCGGAGACGACGCCACCGGCGAACGGCTGAACGTCGGACACGACACCGCCCGCGAACGGCGCCACGTCGCCGACCGCGCCGTGGGCGAGGCCACCGGCGTCACCGACAGCCTGACCGGCGACGGGGAGCAGGCCGGCCACGGCGCGGGCGGCGATGGGCGGCAGGGTGTCCTGGGCGACGGCGTGGGTGAGCGGGGTGGCGTCCGCGACTGCGCCCTGGGCGTAGCCGGGGGCCTGGTCGGCGTAGCTGTGCGCCTGGCCCTGGACCTGGCTCGGTGCCTGCTCCAGCTCGGAGGCGAAGGCGGACAGCGGACCGAAGAGGTAGTCGACCTCGGCCTCGGCCACAGCTTCGGCCTCAGCCACGGAGGGCGCGGCCTGCACGTCGTGCCGCACCTCCTGCTGGACGTCCTGGGCGGCGACGTTCGCGGTGACCGTGAAGTCGGTGAGGTCGCCACCAAGGTCTGCGTTCTTGGCGTCCTCGGCGTCCTGGACGGCCTGGACGTCGTCTATGGCGTCGGAAGCCTGGTCGGGGGTCGACAGCGGCACCGAGACGGGCAGCTCGGCCGCGCTCGCGGCGGCGGTGCCGAGGGCCCACATACCGCCGGCGGTGGCGGCGACGGCGATGGAACGGCGGATGTTCTTGTTCATGGTTGCGTCAGATCCTTCGAATTTCACTCGACTGTGTCCGGGGATGTCCGGATTGGCGGGCAGACCTGTCCCGCCCCCGCGCGGCAGGTCATTGAGCGGGGACGGTCTGCCCTAGAAGGCCGCTGAAGA
>NZ_JAGGOK010000026.1 GCF_018614615.1 Streptomyces sp. ISL-100
CCCCAGGGCCACCCCGACATCACCCCCCGCCCCGGCTTGGCCCCGGTGGCGCGCGTAGCCCAGGGCAAGCCAACCTCCACCACAGCCAACGGCATGCTGACAGCCGACCTGCCCCTCCCGACCCGCCCACGCGACGCCCCGTACACGGTCAACGACCAACTCATGGTCGCGACCGCCCGGATGATCACCGCCTGGAACCGCGAGCACGGCAGCCGGCCCCGCCCCATGCGGATCACGATGCCGGTGGACGACCGCTCCCGTGGCCTGGACATGCCCATAGGCAACGGCACCCGCCTGGTAGAAGTCCCCTACGCCCCCGAAGAGCTGGCCCACCCCGACATCCCGGCCCTACTACGCCGCACTGCCCTCCGCACCCGCACCCTGAAGGCACTCCCCCGCCCCCAACTGGGCCACGGCGCGGCCCTGCTCACAGCCCCCGTGCTGCCAGTGCCACTAAGAGCAGCGTTCACCCGCACCCTTCGCCGAACAGCGGCGCCATGGACATCGACCACCCTCCTCAGCAACATCGGCCGGGTCCCGTACCCCCTGGACTTCGGCGAAGGCGCGGGCCGCGCGACGGCCGTGTGGTTCTCGGCCCCCGCCCGCATGCCGCGCGGCCTCACGGTCACCACGGCCAGCACGGCGGGTCGCCTGCACCTGGCGCTGCGCTGGTCGGGCGTACTGCTGGGAGCCGCCGACGGCGAACGACTGCGGGACCTCTTCGCGGAGTACCTGGACGCGACGTCCGGAGACAACGCATGACGAAGACATCCCCACCCACCCTCCAGGACTTCTACGAGAACCCAGCAGTCCCCGTGGCCTCCGGCACCCCCCGCACTCTGCGCCAGGCCCGCATCCTGGCCGCAGCCCTGAGCCGGCACCCGCACCCGCACCGCCGCTCCCCAGCCACCGTCCTGGACATAGGCTGCGGCGACGGCACCGCGGCAGCCACCGCCGCACCACTCCTGCGCGGCCACCACGTCATCGGAGTCGACTGGTCACAGGACGCGCTGCGCCGCGCATCCTCGCACCTCACGCACGTAGTGAGGGGCGAACTGACCAACAACGGCCTGCCCTTCGCCACCGGCGCAGCGGACGCGATCCTCTTCAGCGAAGTAATAGAGCACCTGGTGGACCCCGACAGCGCACTGGACGAGTTACGCCGCGTCCTGACCCCCGGCGGCCACCTCATGCTCTCCACGCCCAACCTCGCCGCCTGGTACAACCGCGCCCTCCTTCTCACCGGAACCCAGCCCGTGTTCTCGGAGGTGAGCCTGCGCGCGGTGCACGGCCGCCCGGGCCGCGAGGTGGTGGGCCATCTCCGCCTCTACACGGCCCGCGCACTGCGTGAGTTCCTCACCGCCTCGGGCTTCGACGTCATCCGGATCACCGGCGCCCCCTTCCACGGCGTCCCCCGCCCCCTGCGCCCCCTGGACCGGCTGATCTGCTCCGCCGCACCCACAGCGGGGTCAATCCTGCTGGCGCACGCCCGCCGCCGCGACGGGGACTGAGGGTGATGTGGTGGGGGGTGGCAGCCGCGCTGCTGGCGAACGTCCTGTACAGCACGGGCTTCGTACTGGAGAAGCGCGCGCTGACCAAGCTCCCGGCACTGAACGTACGCCGCCCCGCCCACCTGCTCCGCCACCTTCTCGCCAGCCCACTGTGGATCGGCGGCTCACTCGCCCTGGCCGGCGGCTTCGCCGCGCAGCTCATCGTGTACAGAACCCTCCCGATGGCCGCGGCCCAAGCCCTGTTCGTCTCAGGCTTGGTGCTGCTCCTCGTCCTCTCGAATCTCTTCCTGGGCGAACGCACATCCACCCGCGAGCGCTACGCGCTGGCCGCAGTCCTCCTGGCCCTGCTCATGGTGGTCAGCTCCCTGAGCCGGCAAACAGACAGCGTCGGCCAGGACGCCCCATACCCACTGGTCCTGCTCCTCAGCGCCCTCTCCCTGGCCACAGGCCTGGCCCTGTACGTCGCCACAGAGCACCGCACGGCGCACCGCCACCGCCGGCCCACGGCAGGCGTCGAGTACGGAGTGGCGGTCGGATTCGTCTACGGCGTGAGCTCCCTGGCGATCAAGGGTGTCTCCGCGCACCTCACCACGGCCACCCTGGAAGACCCGGCCGGCGCCGCACTCACCGTCCTGACGAGCCCGTACCCGTACCTCCTCCTGATCACGGGAGCAACCGGCCTGCTTCTCTCCCAAACGGCACTCCAGCGCTGCAGGGCATCGCTGATCGTCCCCGTCTGCACCACAACATCCTGCCTCTACACGGCAGTTGCAGGAACGTTCGCCTTCGGCGAGTCACTCCCCGACGACCCGCTACTCCTGGCCTTGCACCTGACGGGAGCCACACTCGCGATAACAGCCCTCCTGACCCTCACCGCCCACCAAAAGACACCCCAGACCCCCACCACTCCCGCCCCTTCCCCGGAGTTGAGCCATGACCCCAGATGACCCCCTGCTGAAGATCCTGGCCTGCCCGCTCGACAAGGGCCCGCTCACCCTCCTCGCACCGGAGGACGCCCTCTACAACCCGCGCCTGCGCCGGCGCTACCCGATCGTCGACGGCATCCCCCAGCTGCTTCCCTCCTCAGGCGAACAGGTCCCGGAGGCCGAGCACAACCGCCTTATGACGCTCAGCGACTCCTCCTCATAGTCGCGATGAGCCGGTCGAGCGCCGCACTCAAGGGGGGGTACTCGCGGGCGAGTCCCGTGGGCATGCGGAGTGTGTCTCCAAACGAGCGCTCAGCCATCCGTCAACGCGTAACCACAGTCCGCTGCGCCGAGAAGTCGCCCCACTTCCCGTCCGGCAGCTTCGCGCGGAGCTTGATGCTGTAGCGGGTACCGGGCGGCTCGCTGACGGTGAAGTGGTACGTCGCCGTGCCCGCCGGCGGGGTCGCGCCCCACACGATCGTCGTGGCCAACTCCCCGTCGAGAAACAACTGATGCTCACGAACGACACCCCCACCCCCGACACGCGGAGGCGTCCACCGGAGCTCGATCCCGCGTACGCCCGCCTTCGTACGAGCCGTCGCCTTCAATCCCCGCGGCGCGGTGGACGGACCATCACCACGCCCCGGGGCGGTGGTCAGGTCAACGGCGTTACTGTCCCCCGACGAGTTCTCCGCGGCGTCCCGCGCCCGGACGGTGAAGGTGTAGACGGTCCCGGGCCGCAACCCCGTGATCCGGGCCGAAGTGCCGGCGCCGCGCACGCTGTGGATGCGGGAGTCCTCCTGGTAGATGTCGTACGACGTGACGCCGGTGTCGTCGGCGGACCGCCCCCAGGACAGACTCACCGCACCGGCCCCCTCGACGTGCCCCCGCAGCTTCACCGGCGCGGACGGTGCCTTCCGGTCGTCCGGCGCGAGGGCGGGGGTCCTGACGGGTACGGCCCCGCTGGGGGCGGACAGATTGCCCGCGGCGTCCCGGGCGCGGACGGTGAAGGTGTAGGCGGTGGAGGGAGTGAGCCGGTCGACGTCGATCATGTGCCGCGCCCCCGTTACGGTTTTGACCTTGGCGCCCTTCTCGTACACCTCGTAACCGGTGACCGCCTTGTTGTCCGTCGACCGGTCCCACATCACGTGGACCGAGGTGGCGCTGCCCGCCCGGGCCGTCACCCCGCCCGGCCTGGAGGGCTTCTCGGTGTCCCGTTCCGGCTCGGTCGCGGAACAGGCGGCCCCCGTCACAAACAACAACGCAGAACAGGCCAACACAGCGCATACGGTGGGGCGTTGCACGGTCAGACCCTTCATTCGAGGGCAATGGTCCAGACCTGTATGCCATGTGCGGCGATGCCCGGCAAGAGTGCGCGCACGACCCACTACTAGGCTGACGCCCCAGAACGGAACGGATCAGGAAATAGGGGGCCACCTGAATGGCGATCACGTACAGAATGCTCGACCCCCGCAGCCACACTGCGCGCGGCCGCGACAAATCCATCGCCTTCAAGCCGGGCACACCGGTCATGGTCACGGCCGACGACGGCAGGTCGAAGGACGGCCCGCGCCCCGTGGCGTACCTGCTGCGCAATACCGCCGGCGGCGGCCCCAACGCGTACCTCCCCGGCGCCCGGGAAATCCTTCTGTACGGTGACGATCAGTGCCGCGAGGTCCTCGCCACCGTGACGACCGAACACGGCACCGGCTTCGGATTCGGCGGCCCGCGCTTCGTCTACCGGGTGCTGGACCCGGACGGCACACTCATCGGCCGCATCTCACTGCGCCGCGGGCGGATCTTCCGCATCGGCCGTTCCCACTGGACCATGGACCAGGCGGGCACACCCCCTGTGCGCGGCTCGGCCGGCCGGCTGATGTGGTGGGCGCTGTGGTGGACGGTGCTCCTGCCCCTCAACATCGCGCTGGTCGTCGCCGCCTTCACCGGCATCGCGCAGGACCCGGTCACGACCCCGCGCCGCATCGTCTGGCGGGACAGCGCCGGCCGGGCCGTCATGTCCTTCCGCGGCCTGGCGGGCGACTACCGCGTCATGCAGGACCACTGGGACCCCAGGATGGTGGCGTCACTGGTGGCGATCCATCAGACGTACGTCTCGATCGCCATCAGCGACAGCACGGACTGGTATCACCGCTAGAGGCTCAGGGGCTGCGGTACACCAGCAGATACCGCCAGAACAGCAGCGTGCGCACCCCGCACCCCGGCAGCAGGTCCGCCGCCGCCCGCTTGACCTCGGCCGGCGGCATGACGGGCCGCAGAACCGGGGCCGGTGATGTCGGCCTGCCGATAGTCAGCCGGATCAGCTGGTCATGAACTCCGTGACCTCGTGCGCGAACGGGCGGGGGCGCTCCTCATGGACGTAATGGCCGGCCGGGATGGTGATCAGCCGGCAGTCGGGGATGAGCGCGGCCATGTCCGGCATCCGGTCCTGCGGCATGGAGCTGTCCGGACCGCCAGTGATGATCATGGTCGGTGCGACGATCTCGCCGAGGCTCTCCGCCCAGTCCGGGTCGGGATCGGCGATCTGGCTCGTAATGGCCGGCACGACGGGCCAGTCGTAGTCCAGCGGCGCGTCGGGGCGTACCGCCGGAGCCTCGACGGCGCCGGGGAACGGCGGCGGGGTCTCCTCCAGGACGAGCCGCTCCACGCGGTCCGAGTTGTCCTGCGCCAGCAGGCGGGCGACGATCCCGCCCATGCCGTGGCCGACCACGCCGACCCGGTCCAGCTCCAGCTCGTCGAGGAAGCCCAGTACGTCGTCCCGCATGAGCTCGACGGAGTACTCGTCGGGCCAGTCGCTCTCGCCGTGCCCGCGCAGGTCGATCGCGTAGACCCGCCATTCCTCGCCGAGCGCCTCCCCGGCCTCTTCCCAGCTCGCCGACGACGAGCCGAGTCCGTGCAGGAGCACGACCGGCGCCCCGTACGAATCGCCCCAGGTCCGATAGGCCAGTCGTACGTCGCCGACATCTACTACAGAGTGCTCACCCATGCCCCCGACGCTACAGGCCGGGGCGGGACGTTCCGACCGCCGACCGCACCCCTCGGCATACCGCACCGCCTACACACGCGCCCGGCGACCGCACAAGAGCGTGAGCAGCGCACTTCGCGCCGGAGCCTGGGCTTCCGCACGCCTGGTGACGGTAAGTACAGGTGACGATACTTTTAGTGACGAGCCGAGGTCGTGCGCGGTCGCCGCCGCGCACGAAGAAAGGGGACCACGTGATCACGACGTCACTTGCCGCACGCCTCGCCGGCGATGGCCTGCAACAGTACATGTTCGCCGCGCCCTCCACGGTGGCGGAGCGGTGCAAGGGGGTCGGCGGCGGCTGCATCAGTTCGTACGAGTGCTGCCCCGGCCTGTGGTGCGACTGGGCGTTCATCTGCGTGGTCGTCGAGGCCGAGGCAAGTCAGTGAGAGGGGAGGGAATCACGACATGAGGATCACACCGATCGGCGCACGACTGGCCAGTGACGGCTTGCGGCAGCACCTGTCCACCGCGCCCACCACGGTCGCGGCGGCGTGCAAGCCGTTCGGAGTTTCGTGCATCAGCTCGTCGGAGTGCCTGGTGCCGGTCACGCCGCCCTCGGGTTTTTACGCGTGGGTGCAGTGCGGGGAAGCGGTGGTGAGCACGTCGCTCCCGGTACGGGAGACCTACGTAGAGGTTCATCGATCGGGGCGGGACTGATGACGCAAACGCAGACGGAAACGAAGACCGTGCTGGGTGTGCCAGTGGCTGCGAGGGCACCGATGACCACTGCCCACGCTGCTCCCGGCGCCGCGCCCGCACCGGGCCCCGTACCCACGCCCGTACCCGTGCCCGCGCTGCTTCGGCCGGCGCCGGACGTGACCCTCACCCGGCTGCCGTACGGCGGTTCCGTGCTGCTCAACACGGTGACGCTGGCGCTGGCCGAGTGCGGCGAGCCCCAAGCCTTCGTCATCGACCGGCTGCTGGCCACCGGCCTGTCCATCGCCGACCGGGGCTCGCCGCCCGCGTACCTGGCCGCCGAACTGGTCGCCCACGGATGGCTGACCGTGTCCCCCTCATCCCTGTGCCCCTCGACCGTGTCCCCCACCGCAGAGCAAGAAGGGTGAACCATGTTCAGTGCATGGCCTGATGCTGTCGTGGCCGCTGTGGCCGGCCCTCTGCTGGTGGCGGGAGCGGCCAAGGTGCTCACCTCCGAGGAGAGTACGAACTGGCCGACCGGGCGGTGGTGGCCCCCCGCCCCGCTCGGGCCAAGACTGGCCGGCGCAGTCGAACTCGGCGCGGCGGCCGCCGTCGTGGCCCTTCCCGGGCGCCGGGCGGCCCTGATCGCCCTGGTCCTCTACGCCTGCCTGACCATGGTGGCGCACACGCTGCGCGGGCAGACCTGCGCCTGTTTCGGCGGGGCCGCGCGGGCCACGGTGGGGCCGCTGCATGTGGCCTGTACGGCGGCCGGGGCAGCCGGTTCCCTGGCGGCGCTCGCCGGCGGTCCCGGCGCGACGCAGGGCGGACTGCGGGCGGTTGTCTGTGTTGCCGCCGCAGCGGTCACGCTCGCGGTTCTGCTGGTTGCCGACCGGCAGGGGCTGGTGCTGGGCGGCCCGCTCGGACGGCCGGGCGGCCGGCTTGTGACGGGGCAGAGCGACGACGCGGCCGTCGACTCCACGGAACGGGTGCACGAGGTGCTGCTCTACACCTCCGTCGCGTGTCCGTCCTGCAAGTCGCTGCATCAGATCCTGGACGCCATGGAGCCCGCGCGCCGGCAGGCGGTCACCACGACCGTCCTGGGCGAGGGCGAACAACTCCCCGACTTTCTGGCCGGGTTGGGGGTCCCCGCCGCTTTCGGTCTGAACGCGACGGGAGAGGCGGTGTACGCCCCGGTCTCCGGCATCGGCGCGGTGAAGGCGCTCATCGAGTCGGTCACCATCGGGGCACCGGCGAGCAGTGCCGAGACAGCCGTGGGTGATGCAGTCCATGAACGGTGAGCAGAGATGGCGGGACCACGCGCCCCAGGAGGGGGTGTGGGCGGACGTCCGCGCACCGGCCGGTCCCTCCCTGGCCGAACGTCATCCCGCGACGGTCGCATGGCGGGACCTGATGGTGGACCCGGGGCTGAGCGGGCTGGTGCCGGGCCGCGCTGGCCCCACGCACATCGTCCTCACCGCCCGCACGCCCAAAGCACCTCCGGCCCCCAACGACGCCGCCCCCAACGACGTCGGCGAGGCCCCCGGCAAGGGTGCGGGGCGGTGGCTCCTTCCGCTGCGCGGGGTCCTGGCGACGCCCCTGGCCTGGCACCCGGACCGGCCGCTGGTCGCCGGGCTGGCCGTACGGGACCTCAGGGCCCACCCCTGGGTCGCCGACTACCGCGCCCGTACGGTCACGGTGTACGGCCAGGTCCGTGCCGCCACCGCGCTGACCGGCCTGGGGCACGCCCCTCCGGTGGCCTGGTGCGGGAGCACCCGGCTGGCGCTGCTC
The DNA here is from genome assembly GCF_018614615.1 of Streptomyces sp. ISL-100. Lineage (GTDB taxonomy): Bacteria > Actinomycetota > Actinomycetes > Streptomycetales > Streptomycetaceae > Streptomyces. The sequence continues at coordinate 7,905 of NZ_JAGGOK010000026.1, forward strand.
GTGCCCCGGGACGGTACGGACGCGGGCCGGGACTCCGGCGCCGCGCCGGCGCGCGGGGCGGTGCCGCTGCCGGTGGTGTTCGAGGCCACCGGGCCCGGCCGCATCAGCTTCGCGCCGGGAATCGAGGAGCTGAAGGCCACGGCCGCCGCGCGGGTCGCCGTACTGGACCTGGACGACGGGGAGGATCCCGTACCGCGTCCACTCAGCGGCCCGCTGCTGGTCCGGAGCGTGCGCCCCACGCCCACCGGAGAGTTCCTGGATGTCGAGTACGCCGAAGAGGCCGAGGACACCTACGCTCTGGGCCGGCGGACAACCCGCCTGAGCCTCTGTGTTCTCGGGCCGCCGCAGCCGGTGTCCGTCGGTGAACGCCCGGCGGGCGGGCCCCGGGACACGGTATGCGTCGTCGCCGAACCGCCCGGCCGGTCGCTCCCGGGGCCCCCTTCCGGCCACGCCGCTCTGCGGCTGATCCCCACCTGCTGCGCCGACGCCCCGCTGACCATGTTCGAGGGCACCGGCAGCGGGCCGCCCGGTGCGGCGGTGCTGTGGATCCGGGCCCACGAGTCCGGCCGGCCGCCGGCCACCATCACCGGCACGGGCTGCCCTGTCGCCGTACTGGATCTGCCGGTCCACTGGCCGTCCGACGCCGGCCTCGACATGCTGCACGCGCGGATCACCGGTCCCATCCGCGTCGCCATGGAGGCGATGGCCCGGCACTACGGAAACCGGAGCAGCGGCGATGTCGTCGTCGCCGGCCACAGTTTCGGCGCCACACTCGCCCTCTACGCCTTGGCTCATGTTCCGGGGCCGGTCGGCGCGGTCGTCCACAGTGGCTGTTACAACCGCACCCTCACACCCACCGGATTCCAGCAGGAACGGCGGTCGTTGTGGCAAGTCCCGGAGATCTACGAGGCCTTCAGCGCCCTGCACTTCGCCGACCTCCTCCGCGGACCGGTCCTGATCGTCCACGGCGCCGCCGACACCAACCCCGCCACGACGCCCGACCAGGCCGCCGAGCTCTACCGCGCCGTCGTCGCCACCGGAGGCCATGCCCGCCTGGTCCTTCTCCAGGTGGTGCGGCGGAAGCCACCCGGCGGGCCGGCGCGCACGTCATCCTCGACGAACCGACGGCGGCGGCAACGGGCGACGACGTGTGGCGCGTACGGCACCGGTAAGTGCCGTACGCGCCAAGTGTCGTCGTCTCAGTGGGCGGTTGCCGGGATCTGGTCCGGGATCTCCGGCTGGGTGGCGTTCTCGTCCTGGCTGTCCTTCTTGCCCAGGTGGTTGAAGGCCAGGTTGAGGACGATGGCCACCACACACCCGGTGCTGATGCCCGAGTCGAGCACCACCAGCAGGTCCTCGGGGAACGCGTGGTAGAAGGTCGGCGCCGCGATCGGGATCAGGCCGATGCCGACGGCGGCGGCGACGATCAGGGCGTTCTCGCCCTTCTCCAGCGCGGCCGTGGCAAGGGTCTGGATGCCGCTGGCCGCGACCGTACCGAAGAGGACGATGCCCGCGCCGCCGAGTACCGGCAGCGGTACGAGGGCGATGACGGAGGCCAGCACCGGACACAGGCCGAGCAGGATCAGGATGCCGCCGCCGGCGGCGACGACGAACCGGCTGCGGACCTTCGTCATGGCGACCAGGCCGATGTTCTGCGCGAAGGCGCTGCACATGAAGCCGTTGAACAGCGGGCTGATCGCGCTGCCCAGGGTGTCGGCGCGCAGGCCGCCCTCGATGGTCTTCTCGTCGGCCGGGCGGCCGACGATCTTGCCGAGGGCGAGCATGTCGGCGGTCGACTCGGTCATGCACACCAGCATCACGATGCACATGGAGATGATCGCGGCGATCTCGAACTGCGGGGCGCCGAAGTGGAGGGGGGTCGGGAAGCCCACCAGGTCGGCGTTCTTGATGGCGTCGAAGTTGGTGATGCCCACCGGGATGGCGATCAGTGTGCCCGCCACCAGACCGAGGAGGATCGCGATCTGCTGGAGGAAGCCGCGCAGCAGCTTCCGCAGGGCGAGGACGATCACGAAGGTCACGGCGGCCATGCCGATGTTGGTCATCGAGCCGTAGTCGTCGGCCTGCGGATTGCCGCCCTGCGACCAGTTGAAGGCCACCGGCAGCAGGGAGATGCCGATGAGGGTGATCACGGTGCCGGTGACGACGGGCGGGAAGAAGCGGACCAGTTTGCAGAAGTACGGGGCTGCGAAGAAGCCCAGCACACCGGCGACGATGATCGCTCCGAAGATGATCGGTATCGCGTTGTCGCCCTCGCCCTTGCCGATGGCGATCATCGGGGTCACACCGGCGAACGAGACGCCGTTGACGAAGGGGAGCTTTGCGCCGATCTTCCAGAACCCGAGGGTCTGGAGGAGGGTGGCGATGCCTGCGGTGAAGAGGCTGGCCCCCATGAGGAAGGCCGTTTCCTTGGCGTCGAGACCCACCGCGGGACCAACGATCATGGGCGGGGCCACCACACCCGCGTACATCGCGGCCACGTGCTGGAGGCCGCTGGTGAACATCTTGCCGGGCGGCAGCTTTTCGTCGACCGGGTGCTTCAGGTCGGGGCCGGACGGGGATCCGGGCTCGACGGGGGCGGATTCGGCGGATGCATCTTTGCGAAACCTGGGCTTGGCGGCCACGGCGGTTCCTCCGGTCGGTTACACGCCAGCGGGGACGTGGATGTCAGGGAGGTGGTGCGGAGTGGAGCGTTGAAGCAGGTGGTGCAGACGTGCATGACGCATGGGGGGTGTGCCGGGGGGTGGCGGTGATGCTGTGGGGTCTGTGGGCCCCGCCGGTAGCGGGCAGCGGTACCGGGGGCGTTGTCACCGTCCCCAGGGGCGCGGGCACTTGGGCCCGCACCCCCGGGCACAGCTGCCGTGGACCCCGCTCGGGTCCGCGGCCGCCGGCTGAGGGCCGTCCCCCTCAGCCGGACTTCCAGGGGGGACGATCAGCCCTGCGCGACGATCCGCGCGAGCCGCTGCGCCTGCGCCCGCGCGTCGCGGGCGATGACGTCCTCGTCCACCGTGATCAGGTGGTTGTCCTCGACGACGGGCTTGCCGTTGACGAGCGACAGGGTGACCGGAGCCGCGGCGCCGAAGACGATCGCGGTGACCGGGTCGGCGATGGTGGAGTGACCGAGACCGTCGATCTTCCACATCACCAGGTCGGCGAGCTTGCCGGCCTCCAGCGAACCGATCTGGTCGGCGCGGCCGAGCACCTGGGCTCCGCCGTACGTTCCGAGGCGCAGCGCCTGGCGGGCGTTGAGCGCCGCCTCACGGTGCGCGCCGAGGCGGTTGATGAGCAGGGCGTTGCGCAGCTCGGTGTGCAGCTCGCCCGACTCGTTGGACGCCGTACCGTCGACGCCGAGGCCGACCGGGACGCCGGCCTTCAGCATGTCGGGGACGCGGGCGATGCCTGCCGCGAGGCGGGCGTTGGAGGACGGGCAGTGGGCGACGCCCGTGCCCGTACGGGCGAAGGCGGCGATGTCGGAGTCGTTCATGTGGACGCAGTGGGCCATCCACACGTCGCTGCCGAGCCAGCCGGTCGACTCGAAGTAGTCGGTCGGGCCCATGCCGAACAGTTCCTTGCAGAACTGCTCCTCCTCGACCGTCTCGCTGCCGTGGGTGTGCAGGCGCACGCCCAGGCGGCGGGCCAGTTCGGCGCCCTGCTTCATGAGTTCGGTGGAGACCGAGAACGGCGAGCAGGGGGCGACGGCCACCTGCGTCATCGCGTCGAACGACGCGTCGTGGTGCTTCTTGACGGTCTCCTCGGTCGCGGCGAGAGCGCCTTCGAGGGTCTCGACGGCGAAGTCCGGCGGCAGGCCGCCGTCCTTCTCGCTGCGGTCCATGGAGCCACGGGCGAGGGTGAAGCGTACGCCCATGTCGGAGGCGGCCCCGATGACGGCGCCGGACAGGTCGCCCGAGCCCTTGGGGTAGACGTAGTGGTGGTCCATCGCGGTGGTGACGCCGCCGCGGGCCATCATGGCCAGCGAGCCCTGCGCGGCGGCCTTGACCATGGGCTCGTCGATGCGCGCCCAGGTCGGGTAGAGGGCGACCAGCCAGTTGAAGAGGTTGTGGTCGGTGGCCAGGCCGCGCGTGATCCACTGGTAGAAGTGGTGGTGCGTGTTGACCAGGCCGGGCGTGACCAGGTGGCCGGTGCCGTCGATCCGGCGTACGACGTTCTCCAGGCCCTCGGGGGCCTTGCCCGCACCGATCGACTCGATGCGGTTGCCGGCGACCACGACGTACCCCGAGGCGTACTCGGTGTCGTTGGCGTCGACCGTTGCGATGGCACAGTTCTCGATGATGGTGCGCGCGGCTGCCTGTGCTGCCATGGTGCGTCCTTCTCTCAGTGATGTGGGCACGGCAGGACCCTAGGAGGATTTGAGTGCCGCAGCCGCGTGGCTCCGGGTGCCGAGATGGTGAAAGAACAGGTTGAGCAGGACCGCTGCCGGTGCTCCGGCACTGATTCCGGAGCCGAGCACGGTCTGTGCCCAGGCGGGGAAATCCGTGTAGAAGGTGGGCGCGGCGAGCGGGATGATGCCCGCGCCGCCGAGTACCGGCATCGGGACGGTGGAGACGACCGCGCCGAGCACCGGGAAGGCGCCGAGGACGAGCAGGGCTCCGCCGGCGACGGCGACGACGTACCGGCTGCGTACTCGGGTGAGCGTGACGACGCCGACGTTCTGAGCGAACGCGCTGGTCGGAAAGCCGCCGAAGACCGGACCGGACAGGGTCGCGATGCCGTCGGTGCGCAGACCGCGTGTGAGGGTCTTCCCGTCGGTCCTGCGGTCGCAGATCTCACCGAGCGCCAGCATGCCGGCCGACGACTCCGTCATCAGTACGAGCATCACGCTGCACAGCGAGAGGATCGCGGCGGGCTGCTGTGTCTGCCCGGGGGACAACCCCCGGACCCCCGGCCGGAAAAGCAGCGCGGAGGAGGGGGCAGGCGCAGCACCCTGCGGCCGACTTCCGCAAAATCCGCGGTTGCTGAAAGGACCATGGACGGGCAGGAGCCCGCCGGACATGGGATCACAGAACAGGACCGCACCATGGCCCACCCGGTTCCGGCCAAAGTTGACGGCGAGGGTACTCCCGGGCCCTCGGCGCAGGCGACTGTGCGAACACGCAATCGCACCGGCCCGATCGAGTGAACCGCTAGGGCAATCTTCGCAGCGGGCCGTCGATTGCGCCGCCGCCGGGGTGCGAAAGCGGGGAACCAGGTCATCCAAGACCGTTCGGGATGACCCGCTGCGCCGAAGCCGGCTCCGGCTCTGCGCCCAGGGACGGTGACGACGCCCCCGTACTTCGGGGCGGAAAGTGAATGAGCGGCACGGACCAGCCGCAAGACGGGGCCCTGTGTGCACGACGTGGACACAGGGCCCGCCGTCGGCCCGGCATACAGGCTTTGCCATGGAGCTTCCCTCCGGTCCGGTACGCCCCCGCCCCGGTGGTGCTGCTTCGGGCGAGCGGGGGCGTACCGGTCCCGCGTCAGAGGTTGGTCATGTCGACCGGGATCTGCGGCTCGACGCCGTCCCGCAGGATGGTGGCCTCGATGAGGCCGTACGGGCGGTCGGCGGCGAAGTAGACCTCGTTGTCGTTCTTCAGCCCGAAGGGCTCGAGGTCGACCAGGAAATGGTGGTTGTTCGGCAGCGAGAAGCGGATCTCGTCGATCTCGCTCCGGCTGTTGATGACGCGCGAACCCATTTGGTACAGGGTCTGCTGGAGCGAGAGCGAGTACGTCTCGGCGAAGGCCTGGAGGATATGCTTCTTGGCCTGGGCGTACGACTTCTCCCAGTTCGGCATCCGGTCTTCGTCGCTGGTCCAGTTGTAGCGCCAGGCGGCGGAGACATCGGTGCACAGGATGCGGTCGTACGCCTCCTTGAGCGTCGTGTACCGGTCCTTGACGTAGCCCCAGAACTCCGAGTTGGTGGAGTTCATGACCGTGAGGTCCTTGAGGCCGGAGATGATCTCCCACTTCTCACCGTCGTAGGTGATCTGTGTGGTGCGCAGCTCCTGGCCCTGGCGGACGAAGGAGTGGTTGACCTCGTCCGATCCGATGAACTTGGAGTTGTTGTCCGAGGTCGCTATGCGATCCCAGGCGTACTCCTCGATCCGGATCCGGGCGCGCTGGATCGGCTCCTGCGACGTCACGAAGTGGCGGGCGAGGTGGATGCCGAACTGCTCGGCGGACTCGATGCCGTACTCCTTGGCGAACGCGTACACCGTGTTCTTGGTGGTGTCCGTCGGCAGGACGTTCGCGTTCGAGCCGGAGTAGTGCACGTCGTCCATGTCGCCGGAGAGGGCGACCGAGACGTTCAGGTCCTTGATGTGGTGGGTGTCGCCGTCCCGCGTGATCTTGACGACGCGGTTCTCTGCTTTGCCGTACTGGTTCTGGCCGAGAATCGTGGGCATGTCGGTGCTAGCTCCCTCGGTATACGGAGTAGCCGAACGGGTTGAGCAGCAGCGGTACGTGGAAGTGTTCGCCCGGTACGACGGCGAACGTGATCGCCACCTCCGGGAAGAACGCGCCGCTGTCCCTTACGCGGGGGGCGTCCTGCTGTGCCTCGGCTTGCTTCTTGGAACTGTGCTTATTGAAGAAGTACGCCTCGGTCTCGAAATCGAGACGTACGTGGGTCGTGCCTTCCGGCAGGGCCGGCAGGTCCTTGCAGCGCCCGTCCGCGTCGGTCGCGGACCCGCCGAGTGCCACCCACTCGGCGTCACTGCCACTGCGGGCGGTGAGCGAGATGGCGACGCCCTCGGCGGGGCGTCCGATGCTGGTGTCCAGAATGTGCGTGGACACCGAAGCAGTGGTCGCGGTACTCATGAGTCCTTAGTCCTCTTCTACGAGACGAGTCAGCCGGATTCGGTTGATCTTCCCGAGTTCGGTGCGCACGATCTCACGCTCCGCCTCGGCGCTGTTGCCGATCCGGACCTTCATCGCGTCACGCATCTGCTCACCGGTCGCACCGGTGGCGCAGATCAGAAAGACATGTCCGAACTTCTCCTGGTAGGCCAGGTTCAGCTCGAGCATCTCGGCTTTCAGTTCCTCGGACGCTCCGGCCATCCCCCGCTGCTCGCGGGAGGAGGTCGGGTCACCGGGCTTAGGCCGGCCGATCGGCGGGTGGCCCGCCATCGCTTCGGCCAGGTCCTCCGCGGTCAGTTCGGCCATGGCGGCGTCACTGGCGAGGAAGAGGGCTTCCGCATTGGCGTACGGGCGCTGGGCGAGCATCTTGCTCCCCCACGCCGAGCTGGCGCATACCTCGTGGAGCGCGGCCGAGGCCTCGCTGTCCGCCGAGGTATTGAACCGGGCGAGGCCCGGCGTCGAACCTGAAGTCACGGGAGCCTCCGTGGCGTGCTGGACGGGCTGCGCATAGCTAACGCCCTCAAGAACAGCTCGTCAACACTTTGTTGAAATCTTGCGAACACAAAAGCCGCCGACCCGTTGCGGGGACGGCGGCCTCTGCGAATGATCGATCAAATATGCCCAGTTACTGGACACCCCGCTACTCGCTCTTCGAGCTGTTTTCCCTGTTCAGGTAGTTGTAGACGGTGAAGCGGCTGACCCCCAGGGCGCTCGCCACCGTCTCCACCCCGTGCCGTACAGAGAAGGCCCCGCGCGCCTCCAGGATCCGTACGACCGACTGCTTCTCCTTACGGTCGAGCTCCGCCAGCGGCAGGCCGTGCCGGCGCTCCAGCGCGGCCAGGATGTGATCGAGGGAGTCCGAAAGCTGCGGAAGCCGTACCGCGACGACGTCCCGGCCCTCCCAGGCCAGCACCACATCGTCACCGCCCGCCCGCTCCGGCACCATCATTTCGCCGCCCATGGCGTCGACCAGCGGCTTGACCGCGATGACGAGGGGGTGATCGTCCGGCGCGCCGATGTCCGTCCCGCTGGGATCCGTCACTTCTCGCCCTCCCCGATCACGTTGACCTGCAACGAGACCCGGGTGGCACCCGCGGCCAATGACTTGCGCAGCAGCGCGTCGACCGCGGTCAGCACCGCGTCCGCCCCACCCTCGGCGGTGTTCCCGAAGGGACCGACATCCACAGCGTCCAGCTCGGCCACCTGGATGACCTCGCGAGCCGCCAGCGCGTGCGCCGGCGCCTCGTCGAGGTCGAAGGGCTCCGTCGTGAACTCCACTCTCAATCGCACCATGCCCCCACGTTACTGGCGGGGCCTCTTGACAGGCATCCAGGCCACCGTGCAACATTCCATCAGGCAGAAAATAACTTCCGCGATACGGAAGGAGCGCCGAAACCCTCATGGGCTACACGGACCAGCGCTTCGATGTGAACCTCTCAATCCTCTTCACGGAACTCCCGCTCGTCGAGCGCCCGGCGGCCGCCGCCGCGGCAGGCTTCAAGGCGGTCGAGCTGTGGTGGCCCTGGATCGAGACCCCCACCCCCGACCAGGCCGAGCTCGACGCGCTCAAGAAGGCGCTCGACGAGGCCGGCACCCAGCTGGTCGGCCTGAACTTCTATGCCGGACAGCTGCCCGGCCCGGACCGCGGCGCACTCTCCGTGCCCGGCGAGGAGTCGGACCGCTTCCGCGCCAACATCGACGTCGCGGCGGACTTCGCCGCCTCGGTGGGCTGCAAGGCGCTCAACGCGCTCTACGGCAACCGCGTGGACGGCGTCGACCCGGATGTCCAGGACAAGCTTGCCCTGGAGAACCTGGTGGTGGCCGCCCGCGCCGCCCACCGGGTGGGCGCGATCCTCCTGATCGAGACGCTCAACAAGCCGGAGTCGCCGCTCTACCCGCTGGTGAGCGCACCGGCCGGCATCGCGGTCGTCGACAAGGTGAACGAGGCGACCGGGCTCGGCAACGCCAAGTTCCTCCTCGACATCTACCACCTGTCGATGAACGGCGAGAACGTCTCCGACGTGATCGCGGAGTACGCCGGCAAGACCGGCCACGTGCAGATCGCCGACAACCCCGGCCGCGGCGCCCCCGGCACGGGAGACCTGCCGCTGGAAGAGCTGCTCAACCAGCTCAAGAACGCCGGTTACGACGGCTGGGTCGGCCTGGAGTACAAGCCCGGCGACCGCCCGAGCGCCGAAGCCTTCGGCTGGCTCTCGAACTGACCATATTTACGCGTGTGTTGAAACGCGTGTGTTGAAAGAGGCACCCATCATGAGCAACCTCCCCAAGATCGGATTCATCGGACTCGGCATCATGGGCTCCCCCATGTCCGAGAACCTGCTGAAGGCGGGTTACGACGTCACCGGCTACACCCTTGAGCAGCCCAAGATCGACCGCCTCGTCGCCGCCGGCGGCAAGGGCGCGTCCTCGATCGCCGAGGCCGTCAAGGACGCCGACGTCATCATCACGATGGTGCCCGCCTCCCCGCAGGTCGAGGCGATCGCGTACGGTCCGGACGGCATCCTGGAGAACGCCAAGAAGGGCGCCCTCCTGATCGACATGTCCTCGATCACCCCGCAGACCTCCATCGACCTGGGCAAGGCCGGCGCCGAGAAGGGCCTGCGCGTCCTGGACGCCCCGGTCTCCGGCGGCGAGGCCGGCGCGATCGAGGCCGTACTGTCGATCATGGTCGGCGGTTCGCAGGAGGACTTCGACGCCGCCAAGCCGGTACTCGACGCGCTCGGCAAGACCATCGTCCTGTGCGGTCCGCACGGCTCCGGCCAGACGGTGAAGGCCGCGAACCAGCTGATCGTCGCGGTCAACATCCAGGCGTGCGCCGAGGCCGTGGTCTTCCTGGAGAAGTCCGGCGTCGACCTCGAAGCCGCTCTGGACGTCCTCAACGGCGGACTGGCCGGCTCGACCGTCCTGACCCGCAAGAAGGCCAACTTCCTGAACCGGGACTTCGCCCCCGGCTTCCGGATCGACCTGCACCACAAGGACATGGGCATCGTCACCGACGCCGCCCGCAATGTCGGTGCCGCTCTCCCCGTCGGCGCGGTCGTCGCCCAGCTGGTCGCCTCGCTGCGTGCCCAGGGTGACGGTGGCCTGGACCACTCCGCCCTGCTGCGCGCGGTGGAGCGCCTCTCCGGTCAGCCCGTCCAGAGCTGACCCCCCTGATTTCCGGGCTGCGGCGGCGCTGACACCTGTCCTGTCGCGCCCAGGCGCCGCCGCCGCCCGGATTCCTCTTTTTTCGCTCCAGTCCGCGCCGATCTCTACCCTCAACTTCAACAAACTGTTGACGTCACGCTCGGTGCGTACTTACGCTCCTCACGCCGCCAGCAGATTTCCGCAGGAAGGTCCCCATGTCGAAGCGTGTGCTCACGACCGAGTCCGGCGCCCCGGTCGCCGACAACCAGAATTCCGCCTCCGCCGGTGTCGGTGGCCCGCTCCTCCTCCAGGACCAGCACCTGCTGGAGAAGCTCGCCCGCTTCAACCGTGAGCGCATCCCGGAGCGCGTCGTCCACGCCCGCGGCTCGGGTGCGTACGGCTACTTCGAGGTGACGGACGACGTCACCGGCTTCACCCGCGCCAACTTCCTCGGCGAAGTGGGCAAGCGGACCGAGACGTTCATCCGCTTCTCCACCGTCGCGGACAACCTCGGTGGCGCGGACGCGGTCCGCGACCCGCGCGGTTTCGCGCTGAAGTTCTACACCGAAGAGGGCAACTACGACCTCGTCGGCAACAACACCCCGGTGTTCTTCATCAAGGACCCGATCAAGTTCCCCGACTTCATCCACTCCCAGAAGCGCGACCCCTTCACGGGCAAGCAGGAGCCGGACAACGTCTGGGACTTCTGGGCGCACGCCCCCGAGGCGACGCACCAGATCACGTGGCTGATGGGTGACCGCGGCATCCCCGCGTCGTACCGCCACATGAACGGCTACGGCTCGCACACCTACCAGTGGACGAACGCCCAGGGCGAGGCCTTCTTCGTCAAGTACCACTTCAAGACGAACCAGGGCATCCGCTCGCTGTCGTCCGAGCAGGCCGCCGAGCTCGTCGGCAAGGACGCCAACTCGCACCAGACGGACCTGCTCCAGGCCATCGAGCGCGGTGTGAACCCGTCCTGGACGCTGTACGTGCAGATCATGCCGGCAGCCGAGGCCCCGGACTACCGCTTCAACCCGTTCGACCTGACGAAGGTGTGGCCGCACGCGGATTACCCGCTCCAGCGGGTCGGCCGGCTGGTCCTCGACCGGAACCCGGACAACGTGTTCGCCGAGGTCGAGCAGGCCGCGTTCTCCCCGAACAACTTCGTTCCGGGTATCGGCCCTTCGCCCGACAAGATGCTCCAGGGCCGCCTCTTCGCCTACGCGGACGCCCACCGTTACCGCCTCGGTGTGAACCACACCCAGCTGCCGGTGAACGCCCCGAAGGCGGCTGCTGCCGACAACTACGGCCGGGACGGCGCCATGGCGACCCGCTACGGCTCGCGCTACGACAAGAACTACGAGCCCAACTCGTACGACGGTCCGGCGCAGACGGACGCGGCGCTCTCCGCCCCGCTGGCACTGGCCGGCTGGACCGGCACGCACGCCGCCGCCGTCCACGTGAAGGACGACGACTTCTTCCAGGCCGGTGAGCTCTACCGCCTGATGTCGGACGAGGAGAAGTCCCGCCTGATCGCGAACATCGCCGGTGGCCTCTCGCAGGTCAGCCGCGACGACGTGATCGAGAAGAACCTCGCGCACTTCCACGCCGCTGACGCGGAGTACGGCAAGCGCGTCGAGGAAGCGGTCCGCGCCCTGCGCGAGGACTAGAACACCAAGACCGCGCGGCGGGTCTGACGGGAGGTCAGGCCCATCGCGCAGTCCGTACCGACGGCCCGAATGAGGGGTGGCCGGCGTTACGGACGGAAGGTGCCGCGGCGGCGTGCGAGCCAGTGCGGTGGTCAAGGCTCAAGGAACGTCCTCCTCGACCTGAGGGGAGGACGCCCGAAAGCTCATCGCCCACCGCCGCGGAACCCCTTCCTCCCTCAGCTCCGCCCGACGGCGCGAACGTCCTGTCGCGCCAGTCTCGTGCCGTCGGGCGGCATCAGCTTCCCTGCCAGGGCGCGGGGTGCGTACGGACGGTCCCGTACGCACCCCGCGCCCTTCAGGCGTTCGTCAGCCGACCGACACCGCCGCCTCCACGGCGTGGGCCGTCACCGGGGTGGCCCGCACCCACCGGCCGATGGCGGTCTCGGCCGTGATGCCGGGCCCGAACCCGGCGATGAGCCCGCCGGCTCCGTTCTCGACGGTGCCCTCCTCGAACAGCCGGGCCAGCGCGTCGAAGACCACCGAGCTGGCGATGTTCCCGCGTTCGGTGAGCGTGGCCCGGCTGAACCGGAACATCTCCGGCGGGAGGTTCAGGTAGTGGCACAGGTCGTCCAGGATGCGCGGCCCGCCCGCGTGGACGATGAAGAAGTCCATCTGAGCGACCTCCCAACTGTGCTGCGCTACAAGTGACTTGAGCGCCGGGGCCAGCATCTCCATGGTTCCCGGGACCCGCTTGTCCAGAAGGAAGTGGAACCCGGTGTCCCGGACGGCGTACGAGATCCAGTCCTCCGTATTGGGTACGAGATGGGAGCCGTTGCGCTCGATCCGCATCCCGACGCCGCCCTGTCCCCGCACCACGGCCGACGAGATCGCGTCGCCGAACAGGCCGTTGGAGAGCAGCGAGCCCACCCCCAGGTCGGTCGGCTGGTAACACAGCGAGCAGAACTCGCAGGACACGATCAGCACATTGGCCTGCGGATACGCGGTACAGAAATCATGCGCGCGGTTGATCGCCGCACCGCCCCCCGCGCAACCGAGTTGGGCGATGGGCAGCTGTCTGGTCTCCGAGCGGAAGCCCATCGTATTGATCAGCCAGGCGGTCAGCGACGGCATCATGAAGCCGGTGCAGGAGACATAGACGATCAGGTCGATATCGCCGGGCTCCACCTCGGCGTGGGCGAGCGCCTGGCGGACGACGCCGGGAACACGCGCCTTGGCCTCGGCCTCGTACAGCTGATTGCGGATCTCGAATCCGGGGTGCCGCAGGGTGTCTTCGATCGGCTGCACGATATGTCGGGTGCGCACCCCCGTGTTCTCGATAAGGCGCAGAACGAGGTCCCGCTGCGGATGGTCCGCGTGCGTCTCACGGGCCAGCGCGAGCGTCTGCTCCATCGTGATGACGTGGTCGGGTACGGCGACGGACGGTCGGCACAGTGTGGCCATGGATTTTCCTTGTCTCATGCCGGGCAGCGGTATCGCCGGGCGGTCGTCACCACGGGGCGGTCGTCACACGGGTGGTCGTCACCACGTGACGGGCAGGCCAAGCGGATAGCGCCAGATCGAGGTCGTGTTCCAGCGCACCTCCGCCGGCTCCACCGCCAGCCGCAGCCCGGGGAAGCGGTCAATGAGCGCGGCGAACACGACCTCCAGTTCCATCGCGGCGAGGGGCGCCCCGAGGCAGTGGTGCGCTCCCCAGCCGAAAGTCATGTGGGGAACGGTGGGCCGGTCCACGTCCAGCTCGTCGGGCCGGTCGAACTTCCGCTCGTCCCGGTTGGCGGTGAGGTACGAGACGTGGACGACGTCCCCGGCCCGGATCAGCACCCCGCTCAGCTCCACGTCCTCGGTGGCGATCCGCGGGATGCCGACGCCCTTGCGGAAGGGGATGAAGCGCAGAAGCTCATCGATCGCCGCCGGGAGGACCGAGAGACGCGCACGGAGTGCGTCGAGCACGTCCGGGCGAGTGAGCAGCGTGTACGCGATGTTCCCGATCTCGTACGTCGTGGTGTCCTGCCCCGTGATGAGCAGAACCATCGACATGACCGCCAGCTCGTCGTCGTCGAGGAGTTCCGCACCGTCGCGGGCGGTGGCCAGCGTGCTGATCACGTCGTCGCCGGGGGCGCGGCGCCGCTCGGCGCTGAGCTCGGCGAAGTAGGCGCGCAGCTCGGCCTTGGAGCGGACGGCCGCCTCCCGGTTGTCGGCGCTCACATTCATCATGGTGAGTGCGTGGGCGCGCAGCCGCGGCCGGTCGTCCTCGGGGATGGCGAGGACCTCACAGATCGTCATGAGCGGTAGGGGCGCCGCCACATGTTCGACGAGGTCGGCGGGTGAGCCGAGGTCCTCCATCCGGTCGAGCATCCGGTCCACGACGCTCTGGGTCCGCTGCCGCATCCGCTCCACATGGCGCGGCGCGAAACTCTTGGCGACCAGGCTGCGCAGCCTGCTGCTCGCCGGCGGGTCCATCAGGTTGATCGACTCGGACTGCACGATCGGCTCGGGTGTCATCCGCGGGAAGTCGCGGCCCTTGACCGCGCTGCGGCTGAACCGCCGGTCGGTGGTGACGGTGCGCACGTCCTCGTAGCGTGTGACGAGCCAGGCCTCGCCGTCGCCGTACGGCATCCGGATGCGGGCCACGGGTTCGGTCTCCAACAGCTGCCGGAGCTGGGGGTCGAACTCGAGGGCCTCCGCGTAGTCGAAGGGACAGCTCCATACGGTGCCGGTGGTCTCCACGTTGCTCCAGACGGTGTGCGGTCGATGTCCGACACACATCCCCAAACGGGGGGACGGTCATGTCCCCATGCGGGTTAATTAACCGATTAGAGGGAGATTCGGACTTCAGCGCGGACACTTGGGAAGAGACGACTGCGACCCGGGCGGCATCGACCGGCGTACCGGCTTGAAGTAGTGGGCCAGCGCCCAGTCCGCGACGCGGTTGCCGGCCTCGCACCCGGCGATGTCCGCGCTGCGGAAGTGGATTCCGCCCCACACCCGGGCGTCGACCATGTCCTTGTTGAACCGGTCGGCGTGCTCGTAGTGCCGTGTGGTGGCAATGGCCTCGGAGCGGACGTTGAGGTCGAGGCGTGAGGTGCCGAGAACCCCGGCCACGGTCCGCAGTACGGCGCCGGCGACCGCCGCGTGGCCGCTGATGTACTCGGGGTGCGGGGGCGTGACGAGCAGCGGCTGCCACTGCGGGTCGGCTTCGGTCTCGGGGTTGTCGTCGGTGTCGGCCTGGTGGATGGCGGTGACCGGCCGCCAGAGTGCGTAGTGGAGCTTGGAGTCCCACGCCGTGACGACCGCGTCGGCCGCCGAGGTGTTCGCCGCCGCGAACAGCCGCGCCGTGTCGGCGATGCCGAGACGGTGCCGGGCTGCGTAGTCCCGGAAGGCTGTCTGGAACTGCACCATCAGATTGCCCCCGAAGAAGAGGGCGGTCTCGGTCTGGTGGGCCGTTCTGCTCGATCCCGTCTTCGCCCCCATGGCCTTGACCTCGTTCACGTCCCGGGCGTAGCGGGCCGAGGACAGAGCGGGCGGCCCGCCGGGACGGAACTGGTCCCCGGCCTCGAGCAGCAGCGGGCGCATCGTGCCGAGCCAGGCGTCGAGATACGGCGGATGGGCGGGCGGGGTGGGCCGCCAGACGCCGGGTGCGGGGGAAGCGGTGTACTCGATCGGTTCGAACCGGCCGTCTCCCTCGCGAAGGCGGATGATGCGGTCTGCGGCGCGTTCGCCGTAGGCCACGCCCTGGTCCTCCGCGCGGCCGTCGGGGATCTTGGCGAGGGACTTGGCGTACTCGGTGTCGAGCCGGGACTGGGACGCGGGGAAGTAGGCGAGCAGCACGCGGTGGGCGGCGGTCACGGCCGCCGCCTCGGGTGATGCGGTGGAGGACCCTCTCGCATTCCACTTGTACAGGGCGTACCGGCCCTGGATGCCGACCACCGCGTTGTAGACGGCGGCGGAGACGAACCCGTGCCAGACGGCCACCTGCCCGGAGGGGTGCATGGCGCCGAGGTTGGCGGTGATGGTCTGGGTGGTGATGGCGTTCCAGTGGCGGACCGCCGCGGGGTTGGCCGAAGGCGCCTGGCGGCTGTCGGCGGCGGCTGTGGGTCCGGCCGTGCCGGGGACGGCTACGAGTGCGAGCGACGCAACGACGCCGATGACCGCTCGTACGCCCGGACGGGACGGCAGGGGGCAGTTCAGGCGCACGGGGGCACTCCCTCGAAGCGGCATGACCGTATATGCGCACCGGGTGTGGTGCTGGAACAAGATCAACCGCTGCGTCCCGGCTCCGCAAGCCGAAGGACGCGCAGGAGTAGCCGCCAAAGCGCCCAAGACCCGGCCTGCTGGAGCAGGCCGGGTCTTGGGACAGGCAGGGGCGCGGGGTGTGTCAGACCTTCAGCGGCTTGATCGCCGTCGGCGCGTGGCCGGGCTCGGTGGCCAGCTCCTCGAATTCGGTGACGTCGCTCATGTCGACCGTCTTGCTCATCGAGATGTTGGTGATGCGCTCCAGGATGGCCTCGACGACGACCGGGACCTGGAACTCCTGGGCCAGCTTCTTGGCCTGCTCGAAGGCGGCACCCAGCTCGTTCGGGTCGGTGACCCGGATGGCCTTGACGCCCAGCCCCTCGGCGACCTTGACGTGGTCGACGCCGTAGACGCCCAGCTCCGGGGTGTTGATGTTCTCGAACTCGAGGTTGACCTCGAAGTTGATGCCCAGGCCGCCCTGCGCCTGGCGGATCAGCCCCAGGTAGGCGTTGTTCACCAGAACGTGGACGTAGGGAACCTTGTGCTGCGCGGCGACAGCCAGCTCCTCGATCATGAACTGGAAGTCGTAGTCGCCCGAGAGCGCGACGATCGGGGTCTCCGGGTCGGCGGTGGCGGCACCGATCGCGGCCGGGATGGTCCAGCCGAGCGGGCCGGCCTGGCCGCAGTTGATCCAGTTGCGCGGCCGGTAGACGTGCAGCATCTGCGCGCCGGCGATCTGGGAGAGGCCGATGGTGGTGACGTAGCGCGTCTCCGGGCCGAAGGCCTTGTTCATCTCCTCGTACACGCGCTGCGGCTTCATCGGGATGTTGTCGAAGTGCGTACGGCGCTGCAGGGTGGCCTTGCGCTCCTGGGCGGACTCGGCCCAGGCGGTGAAGTCGGGCAGCTTGCCTTCGGCCTTGAGCTCCTTCGCGACCTCGACGAAGAGCTCCAGCGCGGCCTTGGCGTCGGAGGCGATGCCGAAGTCCGGGGCGAAGATCTTGCCGATCTGGGTGGGCTCGATGTCGACGTGGACGAACTTGCGGCCCTTGGTGTAGGCGTCCAGGTTGTAACCGGTGTGACGGTTGGCCCAGCGGTTGCCGATGCCGAGGACGAAGTCCGACTCCAGGAAGGTCGCGTTGCCGTAGCGGTGCGAGGTCTGGACACCGACCATGCCGGCGCTCAGCTCGTGGTCGTCGGGGATGGTGCCCCAGCCCATGAGGGTGGAGATGACCGGGACGCCGGTCAGCTCGGCGAACTCGACCAGCAGATCGGAGGCGTCGGCGTTGATGATGCCGCCACCGGCGACGATCAGCGGGCGCTCGGACTCCAGCAGGAACCGGATGGCCTTCTCCGCCTGGGCGCGCGTGGCGCGCGGCTTGTAGACCGGCAGCGGCTCGTAGGTCTCCGGGTCGAACTCGATCTCGGTCAGCTGGACGTCGATCGGGAGATCGATGAGGACCGGGCCGGGGCGGCCGGAGCGCATCAGGTGGAAGGCCTGCTGGAAGACACCGGGGACCTGCGCGGCCTCCAGGACCGTGGTGGCGGCCTTGGTGACGGGCTTGGCGATCGAGGCGATGTCGACGGCCTGGAAGTCCTCCTTGTGGAGCTTCGCGACCGGGGCCTGGCCGGTGATGCACAGGATCGGGATCGAGTCCGCGATCGCGGAGTACAGGCCGGTGATCATGTCGGTGCCGGCGGGGCCGGACGTACCGATGCAGACACCGATGTTGCCCGCCTTGGCACGGGTGTAGCCCTCGGCCATGTGGGAGGCGCCCTCGACGTGGCGGGCCAGCGTGTGCTTGACGCCACCGACGTTCTTGAGCTCCCGGTAGAAGGGGTTGATCGCAGCGCCGGGCACGCCGAACGCTTGCTCAACACCCTCCAGCTTGAGGATCTCCACTGCAGCGGCGGCGGCTGTCATTCGAGGCATCGCGTACTCCTGCTCGGCCATCGGAGTGACCTCACCGCTGCGGGCCGGCGACGCCACTCCATCGTTTCCATAATGCGGAATTCTGATTCTGCTATACGGAAGCAATTTAGGGGGAGGTCCGGCGCGCGTCAAGAGCGGGCATTGGTTGAAGTCCCTCCCCAAGGCCTCGCTCTTGGTGGACGATGGGCGACGTACCGCAGTCACACGTACCGGTCCGAGGGGGACGGTCATGGGAGAGAACGTGCCGGTGCGCTGCCCGGCATGCCGTCGCCAGCACACCTTCACGCCGCCGGTCTTCCCGTGCGCGTGCGGGGAGCCGCTGGCGCCGCCGCTGTTGCGGGGGGCGACCCCGGAGCGGATCACGCACCGCACCTGGACCGACGCGTGGGTCACCGTCCGGTGCGAGGCGTGCGGGCGCCAGGACCAGTGGCCGCAGCCGGAGCTGGGATGCGCCTGCGGGGTGGTGCTGCGCATTCCGGTACGTCCCGTGCCGCGCCCGGCGCCGCCGCCCTCGGCCGGTACCGCCGGCGGGACGCCCGCCTCGGCCACCGGCTATCCGTTCCACATCCCGCTGCCGCCGACCGCGGCTCCCCCGCGTCCGAAGTTCCGCCCGATGACGATCAGGACCGGGCGCGACGCGGTGACCGCGGCGGCGCTCTACCTGAAGTGGCTCGGATTCCGCGACATCATGCAGTCCCCCGAGCGCCCCGCCTCCGGCATCGACCTGCGCGGGCCCGGCCTGGTCGCCCAGGTCGACCCGACCACCCGCCCCGCCGGCCTGCGCGACGTCGAGTGCCTGTGGCTCCACGGGCTCAGCGCGTCGGCGGTGAGCGTGTTCTTCTCGCTCGCCGGGTACGCCGACGACGCGCGGGCCCGCGCGGACGCCCTCGGGGTGCCGCTCTTCGTCATGGACCTCACGGGGACCCCCCAGCCGGTCAACCGCCCGGCGGACGAACTGGTCAGTGCGGGCGCGTAGGGGGCCCGGGCGCCTGCGGCGGGCTGTTTTCCCGACCCGCCCCTTCCCGAACCGGGGGCAGGCCCCCAGCCCCCCGGACGCCCTGCGGGCATGTCCTCAAACGCCGGACGGGTGAATATGCTGCCGCACCCCTCCAGCCTTTCCGGCGTTTGAGGAGCGGGGTCTGGGGCAGCGCCCCTCACGCGGCGGAGCCGCAAAGTGTCACAGCGGGAAGGGGCGGGTCGGGGAAAAGCCCCGCAGGGGCATCGCCCTCCGCGCGATACTCGCCCCATGCGCATCCGTCCCGCCACGCTCGCGGAGCTCCCCGCACTCCAGGCAATCGAACGCGCCGCAGGCGAGCCGTTCCGCACGCTCGGCATGGCCGCGATCGCCGACGACGACCCGCCGACCCTCGACGTGCTGGCCGGCTACCAGCGGGCCGGCCGCGCCTGGGTCGCCGCCGACCACGCCGACCACGACGACCGCCCCAGGGCGTACCTGCTCACCGATGTCGTGGACGCGGCGGCCCATATCGAGCAGGTCTCCGTCCACCCCTCGGCCGCCCGCCGCGGCACAGGCCGCGCCCTCATCGACCACCTCACCAGGACGGCCGCGTCCGAGGGCCTCACCGCCCTCACCCTCACCACCTTCGCGAACGTCCCCTGGAACGCCCCGTACTACGCCCGGCTGGGCTTCCGGACACTCGCCGATGCCGAACTGACGGACGGCCTGCGGGAGATCAGGCGCGAGGAGGCGGCGCACGGCCTCGACCGCTGGCCGCGGGTCTGCATGCGGCGCGAACTGTGAACAGGGAGATCACGATGGCCGCGAGCATGCGTGGGGTGGTCCTGACCGGACCGGGGCCGGTGGAGAACCTCCACCTGCGTGAACTGCCGATGCCACAGCCCCCGCCGGGCTGGGTCCGCATCGCGGTGCGGGCCTTCGGCCTGAACCGCTCGGAGTTGCACACCCGCCTCGGCCTCGCGCAAGGCGTCACCTTCCCGCGCGTACCGGGCATCGAGTGCGTGGGCACGATCGACGCGGATCCGGACGGCGAGTTCAGCGCCGGACAGCAGGTCGCCACGATGATGGGCAACATGGGCCGCACCTTCGACGGCGGCTACGCCGAGTACACGGTCGTGCCACGCGGCCAGGTGATCCCGTTCCGGTCGGAGCTGCCGTGGGAGGTCATCGGCGCGATACCCGAGACCCTGCAGACCGCGTACGGATCGCTCACCACCGGACTGGACCTGCGCCCCGGCCAGACGCTCCTCATCCGCGGCGGCACCTCTTCCACCGGCCTCGCCGCGGCGGCGCTCGCCAAGGACATGGGCGCCACCGTGCTGTCCACGACCAGGCAGGCCGGCCGCGCCAAGGCGCTCATCAAGCACGGTGTCGACCACGTCCTGGTCGACACCGGTCGTATCGCGGACGAGGTACGGGAAATCGTCCTCGCCGGAGTGGACGCCGCGATCGAACTCGTCGGCACCCCCACGCTCCCCGACACCCTCGCGGCCACCCGCGTCCACGGCACGGTCTGCTTCACCGGAATGCTGTCCAACGAATGGACGGTGCCGGACTTCTACCCGATCGGCTATCTGCCCAACGGCGTCCGCCTGACCGGCTACGGCGGCGAGTCCGCCGACCTGCCCGCCGCCGTACTGCAGGACTGCCTCGACAAGATCGCCGACGGGCGCCTCGCGCTCGGTGTGCCGCAGGTCTACCGGCTGGAGGACATCCGCGAGGCCCATGCCGACATGGAGCACAACCGCTCCGTCGGCAAACTCGTCGTGCGCGTCGACAGCCCTTAAGCCTGGTATCGCTCCCGCAGTTCGACCTTCCTGACCTTCCCGCTGACCGTCATCGGGAACGCGTCCATGATCTCCAGGCGGCGCGGGATCTTGTAGTGGGCGAGCTGGTCGCGGCAGTACGCGGTCAGCTCGCCCAGCGTCGGCGGATCACCGGCGTCCCGGGGGATGACGCAGGCCAGGATCTCCTCCCCGTACCGCGCGTCAGGGAGGCCGACCACCTGGACGTCGGAAATCTTGGGGTGGCTGTAGAGGAACTCCTCGATCTCCCGCGGATAGACGTTCTCGCCACCCCTGATGATCATGTCCTTGATGCGCCCGACAATCTGGACGTAGCCGTCCTCGCGGATCACCGCCAGGTCGCCCGTGTGCATCCAGCGGCCCGCGTCGATGACGTCCGCCGTCTTCCGCGGCTCGTCCCAGTAGCCGAGCATCACGCTGTAGCCCCGGGTACACAGCTCGCCGGCCTCGCCGCGCGGCAGCGTCACCCCCGTCGCCGGGTCGACGACCTTGATCTCGACGTGCGGCATGACCCGGCCCACCGTGCCCGTACGGCGCTCCAGGTCGTCGTCGCGGCGGGTCTGGGTGGAGACCGGTGAGGTCTCCGTCATGCCGTAGCAGATGGACACCTCGGCCATGTGCATCTCGGCGACCACCCGCTTCATCACCTCCACCGGGCAGGGCGAGCCCGCCATGATGCCGGTGCGCAGGGAGGACAGGTCGTACGCCGGGAAGTCCGGCAGCCCCAGCTCGGCGATGAACATCGTCGGGACGCCGTAGAGCGACGTACAGCGCTCCTCCTGTACGGCCCGGAGGGTGGCGGCCGGGTCGAAGGACGGGGCCGGGACGACGATGCAGGCGCCGTGCGAGGTGGCCGCCAGGTTGCCCATGACCATGCCGAAGCAGTGGTAGAAGGGCACGGGCAGGCAGATGCGGTCCTGATCGGTGTAGCCGACCATCTCGCCCACGAAGTAGCCGTTGTTGAGGATGTTGTGGTGGGAGAGGGTGGCACCCTTCGGGAAGCCGGTCGTGCCGGAGGTGTACTGGATGTTGACCGGATCGTCGCAGGACAACTCCGCCTCACGGGCGTCCAGTTGCTCGTCCGTGACCACCCGCACCGCATCGAGCAGCACGTCCCACGAACAGTCGTCGATGAAGTAGACGGCCCGCAGCGCCGGGCAGTCCGGCCGCACCTGGTCGACCAGCGCGCGGTAGTCGCTCGTCCTGTGGGACTGTGAGGCGAACAGGACCGAGATCCCCGCCTGCTTGAGTACGTACGCCAGCTCGTGCGCCCGGTACGCAGGATTGATGTTCACCATGATCGCGCCGATCCGGGCGGTGGCGTACTGCACCAGCACCCACTCAGCGCAGTTCACCGCCCAGATCCCGACGCGGTCGCCCTTGGCGACCCCCGTCCCGAGCAGCCCGCGCGCCAACTGGTCGACGGCGTCACCGAATTCGGCGTACGTCCAGCGGGTTCCCGCCGCGACATCGACGAGCGCCTCCCGCTCCGGGTACGCCGCGATGGCCCGGTCGAGATTCTGGCCAATGGTGTCGCCGAGGAGCGGCACGGAGCCGGTGCCGTGGGTGTAGGAGTTCTGGTTCGGGTTCGGGTTCGGGCTCATCGCAGGTCCCCCTCGTCGTACTCCGCCGACGAGCCCTTCGCCGTACGCTCACGCAGCTCGATCCGGCGGATCTTGCCGGACACCGTCTTCGGCAGCTCGCCGAACTCGATCCGCCGGATCCGCTGGTACGGCGCGAGCACCGACCGCGAGTGCGCGAAGAGCACCTTGGCCGTGTCGGGGCCCGGCTCCCACCCCTCCGCGAGTACGACGTACGCCTTCGGCACGGCCAGCCGCAGCGGGTCGGGCGCGGGCACGACCGCCGCCTCGGCCACCGCCTCGTGCTCGAGCAGCGCGCTCTCCAGCTCGAACGGCGAGATCTTGTAGTCGGAGGCCTTGAATACGTCGCCGCTGTCAGGGGACGGATCTTGGCTTAGGAACAACCGGGGATCAACCCGTCCGTGCACCTCAAGGGGCGGGAGCGTCACCCCGCCTTCTGGGAGCAACTCCCCCGGCACGTCGATCAGCGCGTCCATGAGCTGCTCCCAGAAGCCCGTCTTCAGCCACCGCTGCCAAACACTGGCAAGGTTGCCGCCCGGAAGCGGCAGCTCGCTCCAGGCACAACCCTCACGCGCCTTGTGCAGCATGGCGTCCAGCATGCCCCAGGGGTCCTTGGGGCGCCTACCCTTGCGCCCCGTGAAGATGGGCTCAACCTTCGCCCAGGCGTCGTCCGTCAGAACGGGAACACGGCGCTCACGCTTACGGAACCACGCGCTGATCCCGTCATCGCACCGGGCCTTCCGCGGAATCTCCCCCAGGATGGTGACCTGAACCTCCAGGAGGTCCAGAGCATCCGCCTGTTGGCGCGAATCCAGCCCGCGTAGCCGGTGACGAGCCAGTTGAACCAAGCCCTGAAGATCGCGGCTTCGCTGCACGGCATGTTCGGATTC
Organism: Streptomyces sp. ISL-100; assembly: GCF_018614615.1. Lineage (GTDB taxonomy): Bacteria > Actinomycetota > Actinomycetes > Streptomycetales > Streptomycetaceae > Streptomyces. The sequence goes on from NZ_JAGGOK010000026.1 coordinate 31,027, forward strand.
CTGCTGCCACAGCTTGGCGTCTTCCAGGAGCTCAACGGTTTTCTCCCGCTCCTTGGCCAGTGTGAAGACTGCCTGCTCGATGGCGGCCTTGGCGTCACATTGCTTGGCAGCCACGACAACAGCCGCCGAAATGGCGGCGTCATGGGCAGCCACTTGCTTTTCCAGGCCGGCGATCCGAGTGGCATAATCCACGCGGCCCGACTGACTGAAATCGATCCAGTCCTCTGCCATGACCATCAGACGATCGGGGTCCTCCAGAAGCGCACAGACCTCGTCCCAGACCCTCTTCTCCAGCGCATCAGCGTTGATCTGAGCACAGTCGCATCGTGGCGCCCCTGCATATCCCTGCCCCTTGCCCGAGCAGCGGTAGGCCCGTCCGCCGTCCCTGCCGATGCGACTGGTACCGGTGTAGTACTTGCCGCACGCCCCCACGATGCGTTGGCTGAGTGGGTGAACGGCAGCCTCCGGGATGGACTCGCGCGCAACGGTGGGCTTACGAGCAGTGCGGGCCAACGCGGCGTTGAGGCGCCTCAGTTCCTCCTTCGTGAACAGCGGCGGCAGCTCGATGATGACTGTTTCGCCATATAGCGGCTTTCCTGCGGAATCCAATCGTGTGCCACGTCGGCCACTGTTGCTGGCGGGATCCCTGTGGACCCGGATTGCTTCTTGAACCGCGCGGCCGGTCAAAATGTGCCGCAGCGATCCGCGGGGCCAGTACTCCTTCGTCGGACCAGGGATTCCCTGCCGATTGAATTCGTCTTCTACCGCGTGAGGAGCCATTTCGTCTTCGACAATGTGCTTCCATGCCTGACGAAGCAGGGCCGCCGCATGCTCATTGTCGAGGGCAATCCGGCTCTTGCCGCGCTGTCCCTTGTCCTCGATACGCCAGCCGTACGGGGCAACACCGCCGGGATGGCCCCCCTCTTCGGCCTTCTCTTGAACGCCTCCCTGAGTTCGCTCACGGATGAGTTCGCGCTCTTCTTCGGCATAGTCCGCATCCTTGCGCATCTGGGAACGGCCGACGGCCGTGGTGTTGTCGTAGTCCTTCTTGACGACGGCAACGTAGACGCCGAGATCTTCGAGTTCCCAGACCCACTTCCAGAAGGCGCGACCGGTGCGGCCAATACCACGCCCCTCGTTGACCACCACCATGTCGAAGGGACGGGGCGTTCTCCTGGCATCCTCCATCAGGCGCCTCAGATCAGGACGCTCGTGGGCCTCCAGACTTCCGCTGACCTCGTCAGCGTATGTATCGACGTGGGTCCAGCCCTTCTTCTCGATGTACTTGACGGTCCTCTTGCCGGTGTAAGCGATGCCGTAACCCTTGGCCTGCTCCTCGGTGGACACCCGGAGGTAGTCGACAGCACGCAATGCGGGCGTGAGAGTGTGGGTCATGTCAGTCCCCTTCGCGACTGGCCAGGCAGCCCATGGCTGCCCGGACCCCGGGCGTGTTTGCTGCACCCCCGGGGTCATCCATGCAGCGGGCAGCTTACGGGGACGGACGCCCAGAGCGGGAGCTGAACAGTAGGTTCAGCAAACGGCGGTAGGTATCTCGGTCATGCTCTTCATTGATCGCCCAGATCACGTGCACAGTGGGATTTGATAGCCTCCCGAATTGCATTTCGATCCAAGCAGAGGCTTCTTCCTCCGGTAGCGCATCTCCGCTCTGCGCGGCTCCGTCCTCGACTGCCTTGCCCTGACGCTCGCCCAGCGGTCGGGCATGCCGGGTCCTGCGTGCTGGTGTCCTCGGGAGGCGGGGTCGGCAGCGATGGTGAGCCTCAAGTTGACGGCCAGATGTCGCCGGGCTGTCACACGGCCGTTCCGGCAGTCGCGCAAAGCCGCAGCGTTCATTGCCAGGGGACGGACTACCTTGTCGTCCGTCAAACCCCGAATCTGCCGGACCCTGCCCAGTGCTCTCCTCCGCTCGGCATAGCCCGGCCGAGCGTCTCAACACCCGATCCGCAGCCGACAGTGCGTCAACACAAGTCGGCTCAGGGGAATCTGATGGACCGCAAACCTCAGCGGTGGTGTCCTTGCGTGGAGACGGGCTCATCATGCGCCCTCCATTGACCTGCCGCCCGGCTGTAGCGAGCAGCGCGGCGGACAGCTGTCGGTCAGCAGGAGGTCCAGGGCCAGTGCAGCTTGCTGGGGGACGACGCTATTGCCGAGGAGATGAAGCTGGGCAGCGCGGGTGAGGCCCTCGATGGCGGTGACCCACCCGGACGGAAGACCCATCATCCACTCGACAAACTCGGCGGACAGTCTTCGTGTGCCGGGGACGGTGGGCGGCGGGGCGGGGCGTCCGGTGGCGTCTTCCCACCGTCGGATGGCGGGGAGATAATCGCCCCACCAGAGGGCAGGTGAGTGACGGCGGTCCGCAGATTCATGCCGCCTTGACGCTTCGGCGTCGTGCCCGCGCCTCCCCTGGCGTCGGCCGAGGTCGGGGTAGGCAGAAGCCGTCTGGCCTCCTCGTCCGCAGACGTGCCCGGCCGGGTGAGGGCCGCTGCGGTGGAGGCAAGGGTGAGGCCGCCGTTGCGGTAGCGCTGGTTCGGTGAGCCCTTGGCGCCGTCGCTGGCTCTCGGGGTGGGGAGCAGGTGCTCGATCTCGTCGGCCAGGGTGGGGCCGTGTCCGCCCGCTTTGCGTTTGTCCGGGTGCTGGGAGCCGCCGTTGCTGCCGAGGTTCGCCGTCGTCGTCTTCAACAGGGTCAGCGGGACTCGGGGTCGCCGGCCAGGCTGTGAGGAAGACCCTTTCTCGGCGGTGCGGGGCTCCGACGTCGCTGGCGCGTACGCACGTCCAGCAAGCGTCGTACCCGAGGTCGGCCAGGTCCGCGAGTAGCACGCCGAGTGCCCGCAGCCGGGGATGGTCTGCTCGGTCTCCCAGACACTTCGGGCAGGGTTCCACGTCGCGAAGGGGAGGGATTCCGGCTCGGGTGGAGAGGATTCCTCGGACATTCTCGATCACCACCAAGTGGAGTCTTAGGGTGCCGACGGCAGTGACGATGTGGTGCCACAGACCGGAGCGGGTGCCGGGGACGAGGCCGGTGCGGGTACCGACGACGGAGAGGTCCTGGCAGGGGAAGCCGGCCGTAAGGACACAGACCGGCTCGACGCGCTGCCAATTGATCTCGCGAATGTCACCGTGGTTCGGGACGCCGGGCCAGTGCCGGGACAGGACCTGGACGGCGCGGGGATCGGTATCGGCGTGCCAGACAACCCTTCCGCCCAAAGCCGCCTGGGCCCCGAGGTCGAGGCCGCCGATGCCGGAGCACAGACTGCCGATCGTCAGGGAGTCACTGGCCTCCATGGGCGACCTTCGGTGCACAGGTGCGGGAGCGGAAGTTGGCGGGGGTCGCGGGCTTGCGCGAGGACCGGGTCGCGCAGCGTCGTTCGCCATTGGTCTCGGTACTGCTCCCGGGCCTCGCGGCCGGGGGCATCTCGGGGCGTACGGCCACGAGCGCGTCCTCATGCGCGATCAAGGCGAGGGGGAGACCGGTGCGGCGGGCGTCGCCGACGTTCTTCATCTGGAAGAAGGAGGGGCGGGGGATGAGGCGGCCGTCGCGAATGCCGGCGAGGAGGGCGATGTTGCGCTCGACGGGGATCAGGCCCGCGTTCTCGGCGGCAGCCAAGGCGGCGGAGGGGAGGTCGATGAGTTCGCCGCGTTCGCGCCAGGGGCGGGTGGTGATCACGGCGTGGCCGCCGGGGCGCAGCAGGTGGCGGCACTGGGTGAGGATGTCGGTGAAGCCTTCGAGGAGGGCGTCGAGGCCGACGTGGGCGAGGTTGTGGCGGTCGGTGCTGTAGCGGTAGTCGCGTTTGGTGACGCCGCGTTCGCCGGACTCGCGGGTGGAGCGGACCTGGCCGTGCACCGAGGGTCCGTACGGCGGTGAGGTGACGATCAGATCGACGGTGCCGTGGAAGTGGGCGGGGATGTGGGAGACGAGCTGGCGGGCGTCGCCGCAGAACACCGCCGCTCCCCCGCTGGCGCCCTGGCTGTCGGCGTGGCGGAGGTTGGCTTCGGCGAGGTGGGCCCACTGCGGTTCGTACTCGCAGCCCAGCGCGTAACGGCCCAGGTGTACGGCCTCGACGAGCGTGGTGCCGATGCCGCACATCGGGTCCAGGACCAGGCCGCCCGCCTGCGTGTACGTCTGGATGGCGTGGCGGGCGATGGCCGGGAGCATCTTGGCGGGGTGCGCGGCCGAGCCCTTCACGTACCGGTCGGCGCGCTGGGCGGGGCCCGAGGTGGGGGCGGTGTTCCACACCGACAGGGGTCGGGTGTTCATGGTGGGCTCCTTACTGCGCGGTCTGGACGGCGGAGAGCACGACGAGGTCGGAGTGGATCAGGCCGGGCGCGTCGGCGTCGGGCGGGGTCGGCTCGATGCGGTCGCCGATCGGGGAGCCGTGGACGACGGCGATGTGCTGGAGGTAGCGGAAGCCGGCGGTGCGTGCGGTGGCGATGAGCAGGCCGAGCGGGTCGGTCAGGCGTCCGTTCTCGCGGCGCTGGCGGGTGGCGATCAGGAGCAGGCCGTCGGCGCGCAGGAGGCGGTGGGTGCGGTGGAAGAAGCCGGGCCAGCCGTCGTCGATCGCGCCATGTTCGCCGGGGCCGTAGGCGCCGTGCGCGGGGGCGGTGGGCAAGGTGTCGGGGTGGAGTTCGGCCAGAATCACCGGGGTGAGGCAGACCTCGCCCGGTGCCGGGCCGGAGGTGCCGTGGGCCACACAGGGGGTGCGGGTGTCCATGCCGGGGCCGGTGTCGCTGATGGCCAGGCGCAGCAGCCCGGTGGGCAGGCGGCCGGGGCGGTGGCAGAACTCCCGCTCTGCTCGGCGCACCGCCCAGTCGGGCAGCACGCGCCCGTCCGGGGTGGCGGTGGGTGTGCCAGGGGTGGGGAGCCAGATCGTCGTCGGCAGCGGGGTGGAGGCGTTCGGACGGGTGGGAGTGGTGCGGCGGTTGGGGGTCATGGCGGGGATGCGTCGCCACAGGCCGGGTGCCGGTGATTCGTGCTGACACTTCTTAAGGAGAAATCCCCGGTTGATCGTGCCAGCGAATGGGGAATCCGCTGGTCAACGCCCGATCTGCCACAAGCCGTTCCGGGCGGGCGCGATGAGCGGAGAGGCAAGGGTCAAAGGTCGTTCCGGGACTTTTTTCGAAGATTTCCAGGGCTTCTTGATACGGGAGAACGTGCAGGTCAGCGGGCAAACTGCCAGTAGCTGACGAGGCGTTGGCTGGGCTGCGGCAGGCCCGGTGCGGAGCGCGTGCGGCTCGATGGCAGGGCGGTGACAGGAGGACTTGGCGGGATGGGTGGCGTCCCGATTCGCTACCGCAGGCAAGGAGCCCGCTCATGCGCCGCGCAAACGTCCGTACGTCACTGTCGCAGTCTTCCGCCTCCCCCTTCGACCGGGTCGACGTCTCCCTGCTGAATCTGGCCTCCGGGCCCTCCCCGCTGGCTCTGCCGGCCGTGCTGCTGTCGGAGCGTGAGCCGTCGGCCGCCTGGCCGGTGGACCGGGTCCGGGCGCGGATGGCGCACCCCTCCACGCCGGGTGCGGCGCGGGCGAGGGTGTGGGCCGAGATCGTCCGCCGTCGGGCGGCGCACGGTGAGCCGTGGGGCACGGTCGGGGTGGCGATGGTGGTGCCCGCGCTGCGCCGGGCGCTGGCCCGAATGCCGCGCCCGGCGGAGCTGGACCAGTTCGAGCTGGAGCAGGTGGTGCTGGTCGCGGTCGCCGAGGAGTTCGCTGCTCTGGAACCGGGAGAGGATCCGGCGCAGTTCGGGCTTCGGCTGGTGCGGGCCGGTGACCGTGCGGCCCACCGTCTGACGTACGGCGTGCGGCGGGAGCGCCGTACGAGGGTGGAACCGCTGGAGGAGGGTGCGGTGCCGACGGGGCTGCCGGGGACCTCACTCGCGCAGGTGTACGCGGTCCTTGAACGCGCAGAGGCGGCCGGGGTCATCACCGAGACCGAGCTGGAACTGATCGGCTGCACCCGGCTGGACCGGATGAGCGCGGCCGAGTCCGCACGGGGTGCCGGGATGAGCGTGCGGGCGATGTTCCGCAGCCGTGCGGAGGCCGAACAACGCCTGGTCAAGGCCCTGCTGGCCGGGGAACTCTCGGCCGGGACGGGCTGAGGCTGGCACGATCGGCCGCACTTTTCTCCTTAAGGGAGTGAGAGCGCCTTCCGGGTTCCGGAGTCCGGAGTCCGGAAGGTGCTCTTCTCCCCCTCCTGTCCCCGTGGGTTCTGGGTCCTGCCGTTTCGTGCTGACACCTCGAAACCCGCGTACCGCGCCTCGTGCGCGCTGGCTTCCGCAAGGGAGGTGGTGCGCCGCCGCGGGCCCGCCCCGAACCCCGGGGACGGAGTACCCCCTCTTCCCGCCACGGTGCTGACCGCGCCGTCCTCTCCTCTCTCCCCTGTCTGCCGTGTTGGAGGTGTTTTACGTGCTCGCTCTCATGTCCGGGTTGCGGGCAGAGATCCGCCGCCTCGCCCCGCGCCGGCGGGTCCGGGGAGCAGCCCGTGTGCTCGTCGTGGTCACTGCGATGGTCCTGTCGCTGCTGGCGGATCCGCCGTGGGCGTGGGCCGCGGTTGACATCCCGACCGTGATCAACAATCTGCGGGACTGGATCGTCGGGCTGCTCGCCGGGCTTGCCACGCTGTTCCTCACCTTCGGCGGGCTGCGCTATCTGATGGCCGGGGGTGATCCGGGGGAAGTCGAGGCGTCTAAGCGGGCGTTGAAGGCCGCCGCGATCGGTTACGGGCTCACGATCTTGGCTCCGGTACTGGTCACCGTACTCAAGGGCATCGTCGGAGCCGACGCGGGCGGGGGCGCGCCATGACTCCCGCCCGGCGCCTGCTCGGCGCTCTGCTCCTGCTCGCCGTCTCCGGCGCTCTCGTACTCGGGCTGTCGGCATCCGCACCCGCGCAAGCCGCCCCATATGCACCAGCCGCGCCGGCTGATCCGGAGCCTCGGCCCGAGCCCGGCCCCGCGCCCGCGCCTGAACCCCATCCCGAGCCCTCACGGCCCGAGCCGAATCCTGAGCCCGGCCCTTCCCCGGAGCCAGGGCCGCCGTCCCCACGGCCAGACGAGCCGTCCCAGCCAGATCCGGAACCGACTCCGGGCGAGATGCCGCACGCCTGCGAGGTGAACGGCACCAACTGCGAGTACACCGAAGGCTTCGGCTTCGATGATCTGCTGGACATCCCCGGAATGATCGCGAACGCGATCACCGCGTTCCTGGGCATGCTCGTCGAGCAGATCATGAAGCCGATCCGTGAACTCCTCGCCGACACGCTCTTGGCGACCCCCGACGTCACGCGCCAGGCGGACATCAAGCGGCTGTGGAACGGCTCCCTGGGAATCACGGCTGGGATCTACGTCCTGTTCGTGACCGCGGGCGGCGTGACGGTGATGGCTCACGAGACCGTTCAGACCCGGTACGCGCTCAAGCAGATCGCACCACGCCTGTTTGTCGGGATGATCGCTTCGGCGACGTCGCTGACGGTCATGGGCAAGGCCATCGAGCTGGCCAACGCCCTCTCCCACGCGGTGATGGGCACCGACCTGTCGGACTCCGGGCAGGGGCTCGTGGAGCGGGTCATCCCGTTCGCCCTGTTCGGCGTCGGCGGGCTGAAGCTGTACGGGCTCATCCTCGCCATCATCATGATCGTCCTGGTGCTGGCGGTACTGACTGGCTACATCGTGCGCGTCGCGGTCATCGCGCTGCTCGCGGTCAGTGCGCCGCTCGCGCTGTCCTGCCATGCCCATCCGGTCACCGAGAGCGTGGCGAAGATGTGGTGGCGGGCGCTCGCGGGATGCCTGACCATCCAGGTCGCGCAGTCGATGACGTTCATCGTCGCGCTGAAGATGTTCTTCGCTCCCGGTGCGACCCTGCTCGGGTTTCCCAAGCCGACTCAGTTGGGCACGATGCTCGCCGGACTCGGCCTGTTCTGGGTGCTGTTCAAGATTCCCGGCTGGTGTACGCGGAGCATCTTCCGTTCCACGCCGGTCAACGCCTCGTTGCCCGGGCCGCTACGGATGATGCAGTCCGTGGCGATGTGGCGGCTGGTGAACAGGGCCGTACCGGGCGCCTCTGCGATGCGCCGGGGAGGTGGCGGCGGACCCGGCGGCGGGGGTCTGATCGGGCCACGGGGCGGCGGCGGGCGTCCTGGCGGAGGCGGCGGGCGTCCTAGCGGCGGCGGAGGCGGTCACCCGGGCGGCGGCGGAGGAGGAGGACGCGGGGGCGCTCGCGGAGCTGTGGCCGGCGGCGCGGTACGCCGCCTCGCGGGACGTCTGCCGATTCCGGGCGGGGTGGCCGGGTTCGTGGTACGCCGTGGCTTGGCGGTCATCGCCCGCCGGGCCGCACGCGGCCCGTACCCTGCACCCGGTGCGGCAGGCGCTCCAGGCGCCGCCGGCAGCCCGGCGGGCGGCGCGTCCCAGCCCAGGACCCGGCGCAGGACGCCGTCGTGGGCGCCGACCGCGCCGCCGCGTATCGCGCCGGGCCCGCGCAGTGTGATGCACCCCGGTACCGCCCGGCGTACCCGCCAGCTGACGTTGCCGATCAAAGCGACCCGAGTGCCGACTCGCCCCTCACGGCCCACCCAGCTGCGGTTGCCCGTCCCCGCCGTGCGGAGTCCGCGCCCCGCGCGTGCGGCAACCGGACCTGCGCCTCGCGCCTCGGCCACGGCGCGCGGCCGCCAACTCGCTCTGCCCGTCCCCGCCGCCAGGACCCGCGCCCGCACAGCCCGCCCCGTACAGCTGCGCCTGCCCCTCGAACCGCCCACTCCCCGGAGGTGAGTCCCTTCATGGCCGATCACGAGGACGAGACCGTCCTGCCCGCCAAGATCCCCGCCGACGTATCGAGAAGCGATCAGGTCCTCGGGCCGCTGACCGCGCGCCAGACGGCCATCCTCGCCACCACCGGCCTGGTGCTGTACGGCGGATATTGGGCAGCCCGCCCGTTCATGGCACCGGTCGCCTATGCCGCTCTGGTGGCTCCCGTGGCGGTCATGGTGACGGTGGTCGCGGTGGGGCGGCGCGACGGCATCGGCATGGACCGCCTCCTGCTCGCCGCCACCCGCTTCCATCTCACGCCCAAGCGCCGCGTGCCCGCCCCCGAGGGCATCACCCCGCTGCCCGCTCTCACTCCAGGGGCCTGGAGAGTGCGGTCCGGCCGACCGTCGGCCGCGTTGCGGTTGCCGGTCCGGGAGGTCACCGAGACGGGCACCCTCGATCTGGCCGCCGACGGACAGGCGGCCCTCGCCGTGTGCAGCACGCTGAATTTCCATCTGCGCACCGGCGGCGAGCAGCAGGCGCTGAACGAGGCCTTCGCCCGCTGGCTCAACTCACTGACCGGCCCCACCCAGATCCTGGTGCGCGCGCACCGCCTGGACGCCGCCCCGCTGGTCGAGGAGTTGCTCGAGTCCGCGCCCGCCCTTCCTCATCCGGCTCTGGAGCGGGCGGCCCTGGCCCATGCCGACTTCCTCGTCGAGCTGGCCGCCGAACGTGACTTGCTCACCCGCCAAGTCCTCCTGGTGGCCCGGGAGCCCTCCCCCACCGGTGGGGCGCGGGCCGGCCACCGGCTGACCGAGGCGGCCCGCGCCCTGGAGGCTGCCGAGATCACCGTTACCGCCCTGGACGCCCCTGCCACGGCGCAGATGCTCCGCCTGGCCGCCGACCCCGAATCCGTAGCGACCCCTGATGGTGCGTGATGTTCCGCTTCCTTCGCCGCGACAGCGCGGCCGACACGTCCGTCGACGTGCGAGAGACACTGTCCGCGCTGGGCCCCGACGGGCTCGAAGTCCACGCCCGCACCCTGGCCGTCGGCTCCCACCTCGCCGCCACCCTGGTGGTCACCGGCTACCCCTCCGAGGTCGTCCCGGGCTGGCTGGATCCGCTGCTCACCTACCCCGGCCGTCTCGACGTCGCCCTGCACATCGAGCCGGTCGCCAGCGCGCTGGCCGCCCAGCAGCTCAAGAAACAGCGCGCCCGCCTGGAATCCTCCCGCCGCACGAGTCTGGATAACGGCCGCCTGGACGACCCCGACACCGAGGCCGCAGCGGCGGACGCCGCGGAGTTGGCGTACCGGATCGCCCGTGGCGAGGGCAAGCTCTTCCGCCTCGGCCTGTACATGACCATCTACGGGCAGGACGTCGAGCACCTGGCCGACGAGGTCGCCTCCGTCCGCTCGATCGCCGAATCGCTGCTCGTGACGACCGCCCCGGCGACCTACAGGGCGCTGCCGGGCTGGCTGGCCACCTTGCCTCTGGGCCTGGACACCCTGAAGGTGAGGCGGACCTTCGACACCGAAGCCCTGGCCGCCTGCTTCCCCTTCGCCTCCCCCGACCTGCCCGCCGACATCGCCATGGCACCGGGTGGGGTGCTCTACGGGCTGAACACCTCCAGCGGGTCGATGGTGCTGTGGGACCGCTTCGCCCAGGACAACTACAACTCCGTACTGCTGGCCCGCTCCGGGGCCGGCAAGTCGTATCTGACCAAACTGGAGCTGCTGCGCCAGCTGTTCACCGGGTGCGAAGCGATGGTCATCGATCCGGAGGACGAGTACCTGAAGCTAGCCGAGTCGGTGGGCGGCACGGTCATCCGCCTCGGTGACCCCGCTGTGCGGCTCAACCCCTTCGACCTGCCGCCCGACACCGGCGGCGAACAGGACGCACTCACGCGCCGGGTGCTGTTCCTCCATACCTTCCTGGCCGTGCTCCTGGGCGGCGAACTGGCGGCCAACGAGCGCTCGGTCCTGGACCGGGCGGTTCTGGCCACCTACCGGACGGCAGGGATCACCGCCGACCGGACCACCCACACGCACCCCGCCCCGCTGCTCGCCGACCTCGCCGCCCAGCTCACCGCCATGGAGGAAGCAGCTGCGAGTGAGCTGTGCGCACGTCTGGACCCGTACGTGAACGGCTCACACCGCCAGCTGTTCGCCGGGCCGACGACCACCCGCCCCACAGGACATCTGGTGGTCTTCGCCCTGCGTGAGATCCCCGACGAGCTGAAGACCGCGAGCATGCTCCTGGCCCTGGACGTGATCTGGCGCCAAGTCGCCCACACCGGCACCCGGCGCCGGCGTCTGGTGGTGGTGGACGAGGCGTGGCTGCTGATGCGTGATGGTCACGGAGCGAACTTCCTGTTCCGGATGGCCAAGGCCGCCCGTAAGCACTTCACCGGGCTGGCGGTCATCACGCAGGACGCCGACGACGTCCTGGCCTCCGAGCTGGGCCGGGCAATCGTCTCCAACGCCGCCACCCAGCTGCTGATGCGCCAGTCTCCGCAGGCCATCGACCAGATCGGTGCCGCCTTCCGCCTCTCGCGCGGCGAGCGCCACCACCTGCTCTCCGCCCCCAGAGGCTGCGCGCTACTGCTGTCGGGCCGTACGAAGGTCTCCTTCAGCCCGGTGGCCTCCGAGGAAGAGCATTCCTTGATCACCACGGATCCAGTCGAGCTCCAGGCCGACGCCGAAGCCACCGCCGACGAAGCGGGCGACCCGTACGGCCTGCCCGACCTGACGGGAATTCAGCTGTGAGCCCGGCAGCTCCGGGTGGTCCGCTCGGCCAGTTCCTGACCGACCCCGGCGGCTTCTTCAGCACCGTGCTGGAGACTGTTGGCGCTTCCCTCGCCGCCTCCTGGCCCTGGTTCGCCCCCATTACGGTTATGACCGTCGCCGGGGCCAGCCTCGCCCGTACCGCCCTGCTCCACAGGCGGCAGCGTGCGTTCTGCGACCAGGCGCGGCTGGTGACGATCCTGGCCCCGCCCACTGTGCCCGCCACCGGCGGCGAAGTGCTGTGGGCCCAGCTCTCCGGGCTGCTGCGCCCTCGCTATCAACGCCTGCTGCACGGCCAGCCACATGTCGGCTTCGAGTACGCGTGGTCCACCCGCGGCCTGGTCATCCGCCTGTGGCTGCCCGGCAGCATCCCCACCGCGCTGGTGCGCCGGGCGGTGGAGGCCGCCTGGCCAGGTGCCCACACCACCCTCACCGACATCGCCGCGCCGCCTTTCCCGGCCACCTACCGATGCACGGCAGGAACCCTGCGCCTGGCCCGCCCCGAGATCCTGCCGCTGCGTACGGATCACGCCGAGGATCCTCTGCGCGCCCTGCTCCAGGCCGCCACCGGAATGAGCGAGTGCGAGCACGCGCTCGTCCAGGTCCTGGCCCGCCCCGCCACCGGGGCCCGTCTGCGCCGGGCCAAGCGCGGTGCCCGCCGTCTGAAGGCCGGCCGCACCGCGCCCCGCCTCTCGTCGCTCTTCCGCCTGTTCGCCCATGCTCCGCAGCGCACCTCACCGGCTGCCGCCGATCCCTCGCACGGCGCGGAAGTACGCCAGAGCGTCGGCAAGCTCACCGGCCCGCAATGGGAGGTGACCATCCGCTACGCCGTCGCCCTTCCACCCAAAGCCTCACCGGCCGAGCGAATCCAGGCTCGGCTGCGCGGCCGGTCCCACGCGATCGCCTCCGCCTTCTCCCTCTACTCCGCCCGCAACTGGCTGACCCGCCACCGCCTGCGCACCCCGCACCCGGTCCTCTCCAACCGCCACTTCCCCCACCGCGGCGACCTGCTCTCGGTGCCCGAGCTTGCCGCCCTGGCCCACCTGCCCGTCGACCCCGACGCGCCGGGTCTGGCCCGCGCGGGCGCGCGCTCCGTCGCGCCCCCGCCCTCGATCCCCAGCCCAGGTCCCGGCGTCAAACCGCTCGGCCACACCGACACCGGAACCCGCCGCGGCGTCGGCCTGGCCGTCCCCGACGCCCGCCACCACCTCCACCTCACCGGCTCCACCGGCTCGGGCAAGTCCACCTTCATCGCCCAACTCGTCCTGGACGACGTCGCCGCCGGGCGCGGCGCGGTCGTCATCGACCCCAAGGGCGACCTGATCACCGACCTCCTCCATCGCCTCCCCGCCGCATGTGCCGACCGACTCGTCGTGATCGACCCCGACGACACCCACGCCCCGCCCTGCCTGAACGTCCGGCGACGACATCGACGTCGTCGTCGACAACATCACCGGCATCTTCCGCCGCATCTTCACCGCCTTCTGGGGCCCCCGCACCGACGACATCATGCGCGCCGCCTGCCTCACCCTCCTGCGCCACGCGCAGACCACCAACCGCCTGGTCACCCTCGCCGACATTCCCCGCCTCCTGGGCGAGTCCGCCTACCGCCTGCGCATGATCCCCACCATCAAGGACCCCGTCCTGCGCGGCTTCTGGACCTGGTACGAGTCCCTGTCCGAGCCTTCCCGCGCCGCCGTCGTCGGCCCGGTCATGAACAAACTGCGCGCCTTCCTGCTGCGCTCCTTCGCCCGCCAGGCCATCGCCTCCGGCGAGTCCACCTTCCACCTGAACGACGTCCTTGACGGCGGGATCCTGCTGGCCCGCCTCCCCAAAGGGGCGCTGGGTGAGGAGACCTGCCGGCTGCTCGGCTCGTTCATCGTCGCCAAGACCTGGCAGGCCGCCGCCGCCCGCGCCCGTACCCCCGAACGCGACCGGATCGACGCCGCGCTGTACATCGACGAGGCGCACAACTTCCTGACCCTGCCCTACCCGTTGGAGGACATGCTCGCCGAGGCCCGCGGCTACCGCCTCTCGATGAACCTCGCCCACCAGCACCTGGCCCAGCTCCCCCGCGACCTGCGCGAGGGGATCTCCGCCAACGCCCGCAACAAGGTCTTCTTCAACGCCTCCCCCGAAGACGCGCAGGCTCTGGAACGCCACACCCTGCCCACCCTGGCCGCCCACGACCTGTCCCACCTCGGCCCCTACCAGGCTGCCGCACACCTGCTGGCCGACGGCGCGGAGAGCGCCGCGTTCACGCTCACCACCAGCCCCCTGCCCCCTGCCCCCGACCGTCCCGGGCCGCTCCGCCGAGTTGCGAGTCGCCGCCGCACGCCGGGTCGGCTCTACGGCCAGCCGTTCCGGTTACCTGCCCCTGTAGCGCGAGGAGTTACGCCATGCCCACGACCAGTCCGAATCCCGGGTACGTTCCCCGCGCCGCCTCCCGTCGTCGCCGCCCCGCCCAGCCCAGCCGGGCCCGCAGCGACCTCGCCCAGCTCGCCACTCGGCTCACGCCGCGCGACGTGTGGCTGATCGAGGTGCTGCACGAGCACAAGGTGCTGACCTCCCACCACATCACCGCGCTCGCCTTCACCGGCCACCGCACCGCCAACCGCCGCCTGCGCGAGCTGTATTTCATGGGCGTCGTCGACTCCTTCCGCCCGCTGCGCCAGCGCGGATCCGCCCCCGAGCACTACACCCTCGGCAAGGCCGGCGCGGAGCTCCTGGCCGCCCGCGCCGGCTGCGACCTGGCGGCCACCGGCTGGCGCAAGGACGCCTGCGCCCGCATCGCCTTCTCCCCGACCTTGGACCACACCCTGGGCGTCAACACCCTCCTGGTCCACCTCGCCGCCGCCGGACATCTGACCCAGTGGCTTTCGGAGCGCTCGGCGACCCGTCTGTGGGGCGACTGGATCCACCCCGACGCTTACGCCCACGCGTCCCTTCCCACTGGCGAGGTCCTGCCGTTCTTCCTGGAGTACGACACCGGCTCCTACAACCTCGCCCGCGTCGAGGCGAAACTCCCCGGCTACGCCGCCCTGGCCGCCACCACCGGCACCCGCACCCCTCTCCTGATCCACACCGGTGGCGCACGCCGCGAAGCTGCCCTGCGCCACCGGCTCGCCGAGAGCGCCGACCGCCTCGACCTGCCCGTGGCCACCACCAACCCCGCACTCGGCGACCCCGCCAACCCCGTATGGCTGCCCCTGGCAAGCACCCCCACCCGGCGTCTCGCCCTGTCCGAACTCGCCGCCCATTGGCCCGGCCTCGCCCCTGCCCACACTCCCGAGACCGTGTCGGCCCCCTCCGGCCGTCACGCCACCCTGCCGTGGCGGCCGATCCGGCCGCAGCCTCCGACACCCGAAGGCTGAGGCGTGAGCGCGCTCGCGAAGACCGCGGGCGCGGTGGGTTGCGCCGTCCTCGCCCTGCCGCTGCTCGCCGCGCTCATCATCGTCGTGCTGCTCAGCTCACTGATCCCCGGCAGTGGCACGGCCGGTGCGGCGGCCTCGCCCAGCAAGCATGCCCTCGCCGACATCCCCGCGTTCTACCTCGCCCTCTACCAGCGGGCCGCCCCTGAATGCCCGGGGCTGTCCTGGACGATCCTGGCGGCGATCGGGAAGGTCGAGACCGACCATGCCCGCCACCACACCATGGTTTCCTCCGCCGGCGCGGTGGGGCCGATGCAGTTCATGCCGACCACCTTCCTCGCGTACGCCCACCCGGTCCCGCCAGGCGGGAAGAAGCCGCCCACCCCGTTGGATCCGGTCGACGCCGTCTACGCCGCCGCCCGCCTGCTGTGCGCGAACGGCGCGAAGCACGGCCGGAACATCCGCTCCGCGATCTTCGCGTACAACCACGCGGACTGGTACGTGGACAAGGTCCTCAAGCAGGCCGCCGCCTACGAGGCCGCGGCTCCGGCCCCCAGCGCGGCCGCCGGCAAGGCGGTGGCCTTCGCCCGCGCCCAGCTCGGCACGCCATATGTGTGGGGCGGCGACGGCCCCGCCGAAGGCGGTTTCGACTGCTCAGGACTCACCCAGGCCGCCTACCGCGCCGCCGGCGTCAGCCTGCCGCGCGTCGCCCAGGCCCAGTACGACCACGGCCCCCGCATCCCGGCCAAATCCCCGCTCGCGCCGGGCGACCTGCTGTTCTTCGGCACCGGCCCGAACGCCATCACCCACACCGGGATCTACAGCGCACCGGGCCGCATGATCGACGCGCCCCGCACGGGTGCCGTCGTCCGCGAGGCGCCCTTCGACCCCACGGGCCGGGCCGACTTCCAGGGGGCCACCCGCCCCTCTGGTACGAAGGCGGCCCGGTGAGCGCCCCAACGGCCGCTGAGGCGCAGGCGCTGCTGCGCGTACTGACCAAGGTGCTCTGTGCGGTGGCCGTCCTCGCGCTCGTCTTCACCGCCGTCAACATCACCCTCTTCGCTCGCTCGCGCGGTATCCCCCTCGGCATCGCGGCACTCCTGGACCCCATGCTGAGCCTGGCGCTGGCAGCCGTCCTCTTCGCCGATGCCCGCCTCGCGTCCTGGGGCATGCGCCCACCGCGCTGGTCGGCCGCACTGCGCTGGTTCACCGGCATCGCCGCCACCTTGATGAACACCTGGGAAGCGATCTGGCCGACCGGACAGATCGGCTGGCCGATCCACGCCGACCCGGCCAGGATCCTCTTGCATGGCATCCCCACAATCCTGCTGATCCTGCTAACCGAGACGATCGCCGCCTACCGCAGGGTCGTGGCCGATCTTCTGAACCAGATCGGCGAAGCCGATCCTCCCGCCGCGCACTCCGCTCGTGCCACCGATTCCCCCGACTCGGTCGCCGATCACACGGAACCGGTTGGGCCCGGTCCCGAGAACACCAACCATCCGTACGCCCCGACCACCCCCGCACCACAAACCGCCCCGGGGCAGCGTCTGTTGCCGCAGATCACGGCTACGATGGGGGCCGACGCGCCCCGCACCCCGCCGATGGGCCCCGATGCCCAGCCCCCGGTCAACGGCGCGGCAAACGGCGATCTGTGGCGGCGCGCTCTCTCCCTGGACCACGCCGCTCGCGCCGTCGCCGGACGGCCGGTCAGCCTCTGGAAGCTGCGCTCCGAACTGCACATCGGGCCCACCCGCGCCCGCCAGATCCACACCCAGCTCCTCGCCCACCATCGCCCCGCCGAGCCCGCCGATCCGGACCCGCCGATCGGCCGGACCCGATCCGCGACGTGACCGGCCACCCGTACACCGCTCCGGACCGATCGCCCGGCCACCCGGACACGGTCCCCAGACCGTCGACGCCGCCACCCTTCCCACACAGGAGTACGGATCGGCCCGCACGCTCTCCACCAGCGGCAACGGGCCGCTTGACACCGTCGCGGACCAGAGCGTCCATGGTGGTCCGCCGCAAGGCCACGGGTTCACGAACCCCAAGCCCCCCGGCGGACCGGCGGGAGAACTCCGCGATGCGCACGCGGCCCGCCACCCCACGACCGCACCCATGTGGTCGCACCCCGGCCGGGGACCTCACCCCATCAACACCTCATCTGGAACGAGGCCCCACCCATGTCCGAGAACACCACCGCGACCCGAGCCCTCCACGCCGACGCCTCCCCCGAACCGCTGAGCGGGCTGACCGGCGCACCCGCCGCGATCTACACCGAACTCTCCGCCTCCACCGGCGCGACGGTCGCCGAGCTCGCCCTGGCCGCACGCATCGGCCGCTCCACCGCCGGCAAGGCCCTAGCCACCCTCGAAGAGCACGGACTGGCCGTACGCGAGGAGGGCGAGCGCACCGGAGCTCGCCGCACCCCCGACCAATGGCGCTGCGCCCAGCCCGCCGCCGATGCCACCCCGGACACCGACAAGCCGGAGGAAGCCGCCGACGACGCGCCGGACACCAGCGAGCACGTCCTCACGGAGTCGGCGGCAGAGGCCGAGACGGAGACCCCTGCGCACGAGCCGGAGCCCGCTCGGTCCAGCGACGACGAGCCCGTCACTACCGCCGAGGACGCCGAAACCCCCAGCGCGGGCAGTGACAGCACCTCCGCCGCCCCCGACGGGACGGACGCGGAGGACGAGCAGCCCAAGCCCCCGACGATCGCCGCCAGCCCCGCCCCGGCGTCCGGCGGAAAGGCACGACCGGCCCCCGGAGCGCTGCGCCAGCTTGTCATCGACCACCTGACGGCCCATCCCCAGGAGGCGTTCACCGCGACCGCGATCAGCCGGAAGATCGAGAAGAGCTCGGGCGCCATCGCGAACTCCCTGGTCACCCTCGCCAAGCAGAACATCGCCGAGCAGGTCAACGACCGGCCCCGCACCTACCGCCTGGCCGCACGGACCGAGGCCGACTAGTACTCCAGCAGTACTTCGTGGCTTGACCTGGGGAAACGTCGAGCGGTGGGAGTGTAGCGGGCAGAGTGCTGTCACGGACGGCTTCTGCCCGCCGGCCCCTCGAAGGA
>NZ_JAGGOK010000027.1 GCF_018614615.1 Streptomyces sp. ISL-100
CCGGGGCCGGGGGCGTATCCGCGTCACTTGACGGAGCCTGCCATCACCCCTTGCACGAAGTGCCGCTGGAAGGCGAAGAAGACCGCCACGGGCACGATCAGCGAGAGGAACGCTCCGGGCGCCAGCACGTCCATGTTGCTGCCGAACTGGCGGATCTGCGACTGCAGTTCCACGGTGAGCGGCTGGGCGGAGCTGTCGGCGAAGAGCAGCGCCACCAGCATGTCGTTCCACACCCACAGGAACTGGAAGATCGCCAGGCTGGCGATGGCCGGGCGGCCCACCGGCAGGACGAGCCGGGTGAAGATCCGCCACTCGCTGCCGCCGTCCATCCGGGCGGCCTCCAGCATTTCGCGCGGTATCTCGGCGAAGTAGTTGCGCAGCAGGAAGACGGCGAAGGGCAGCCCGTACGCCACATGGAAGAGCACCACGCCCGGGATCGTGCCGAACAGACCCAGCTGGCCGAAGAGTTTCGCCACCGGCAGCAGCCCGACCTGCACCGGCACCACCAGCAGCGCGACCACCAGCAGGAACAGCCAGTCCCGGCCCGGGAACTCCAGCCAGGCGAAGGCGTATCCGGCGAGTGCGGCGATCACCACGACGAGGGTGGTGGTGGGCACCGAGATCAGCACGGTGTTCCAGAACGCCTGGGTGATGCCCGCGTTGCCGAGCAGAGTGGAGTAGTTGTCGAAGGACAACTGCCCCGGGCTGGTCAGGACCGTCCACCAGCCGCTCGCCGAGTTGTCCTGCGTCGTACGCATCGAGGAGAGAAAGAGCCCGGCGAGCGGGGTGACCCAGACGAGGCTGACGACGACGAGGAACGCCTGGACCAGGCCGTTGCCCAGCCAACGCCTCAGCCGCCCGGCCGGACGTCCCCGCACCGGCGTCGCCGGGGCGGGCCTTTGCTCCTTCGCGGGGACGGTGGCAGTGGCGGCGCTCATGACTGGCTCCTGCGGAAGCGGCGGACGTTGAAGACCATGGCGGGGATCACCAGGAGGAGAAGCAGGACGCCGAGCGCGCTGCCGAGGCCCTGGTTGTTACCGCCGCCGAAGGACACCAGCCACATCTGGGTGGCCAGTACGGTGGCGTCCTCCTGCACCGGTCCCGGCGCGATGATGTAGACGAGGTCGAAGACCTTCATCACGTTGATCACCAGGGTCACGAACACCACGGTCAGCACCGGCGCGAGCAGCGGCACGGTGATCTTGCGGAAGACCTGCCACTCGTTGGCGCCGTCCATCCGGGCCGCTTCGAGCGTGTCGCGCGGCAGGGTGGAGAGCCCGGCGCCGATGAGCACCATGGCGAAGCCGGTCCAGATCCACAGGTACGCCCCGATGATGGCCGGGGTGACGAGGGCCGGCCCGAGCCACGAAATACCTTCGTAGGGCTGGGCGAAGTTCGCCGCCGGCAGCCGTACGGTGTACGAACCCGGCGCCAGATCCTGGAACCGGTAGGAGCCGTCGGCCGCGGTGTTGGCGGTGGCGACCGTCTTCCCGTCCCGTACGGCCTCGACCCGCATCTGCGGCAGTCCGCTCTCGGCCTTGTCGACCGCGCCCTGCTTGCCACCGCCGCCCGGCGCGAAGTCCAGGTAGACGACTCCGCGCAACTCGTCGCGGCCCGCCTGCTGCTTGGCGCCGGGGAGCGCCTCCTTCGCCCCGGCGGGAAGCTCCTTGGGCTGTACGCCGACGAGCCCGAGGTTGACCGTACTGCCAGGGGAGGCCGCTTGGTCCGTACCGTACGAGCCGTCAGCCGCCCTGGTCAGGCCCTGCCCCTCACGGGCGCGGGCGGTCGGGTAGGAGGAGGCGCCCTGGAAGGCGTCGTGCACGCCGACCACGGTCGCGTTGAGTACGCCCTTGTCGGGGTCCTCCTCGTACGCCAGCCGGAAGATGATGCCCGCGGCGAGGAAGGAAACAGCCATCGGCATGAACAGCAGCAGCTTGAACGCGGTGGCCCAGCGGACCTTCTCCACGAGCACGGCGAGGATGAGCCCGAGCCCGGTGAGCAGTGTCGGAGCGACGACCACCCAGATGGTGCTGTTACGGATGGCCGTGAGTGTGGCCGGGTCGCGGAATATCTCTGCGTAGTTCTCGCCGCCGACGAAGCGGGTACCCGGGGCGTCGAAGAAGCTCCGGCCGACCGAGAACAGGACGGGGTAGACGACGAGGGCGCCGAGCAGGAGCAGCGCGGGCAGTACGAACGCCACGGCTACGATCCGCATGCGCCGCCGGGCGCGGCGCCGGTGGTCCGTATGCCTGTCGTGCCTGTCGTCCGGTCGGGGGCCCTTCACTGTGCCGGGCCCTCCCTTTGTGCCGGGTGCGGTGACCGTGGTCATGACGGTCCGCCTCAGCCTTCGTACGACTTGGCTGCCGCGTCTTCCAGCCGGTTCGCGGTGGAGCGCGGGTTGGACGGGTCGCGCAGGAAGTCCTGGAGGATCTTCCACTCGCCGGTGCCCTTGGTGCCGCCGAAGGACGCCGGCGCCTGGTCGGACATGTCGAACCGCACCGAATCACCCGCGTCGGTCAGCGACTTGGCGATCTTCCGGCTGGTGTCGTCACCGTAGGCGGCGGGTTCGACCTTCTTGTTCGGGGACAGGAAGCCGCCCGCCCCGGCCCAGACGGCGGCCGACTCGGGGCTCGCCAGGTATTCGAGGAACTTCATGGCGGCCTTCTGGTTCTTGCCGTCCTTCAGGACGACCGCCGCGTCGCCGCCGCTGACCACCGGTGCCTCGCCGCCCTCGACCGCGGGGAAGGGGAAGAAGGAGACGCCCTCACCGGGCTTCTTGCCGAACTGGTCCTTCGCTATGCCCGCGACGAAGTCGCCCTCGTACACCATCCCGGCCTCGGGCTCGGGGCCGAAGACCTTCTCGACCGAGCCCGGGAAGTCGGTGCTCAGGGCGCCCTTCTGGCCGCCGTTGATCAGTTGCTTGTCGGAGAAGAGCTTGCCGAGAGTGGTCAGCGCCTTCACGACGGTGGGGTCGGTCCACTTGATCTTGTGGGCGGCGAGCTGGTCGTACTTCTCGGGGCCGGCCTGGGAGAGGTAGATGTTCTCGAACCAGTCGGTGAGCGTCCAGCCGTCCTCACCGGCGACCGAGAAGGCGGAAAGGCCCGAATCCGCCACGGTACGGCCGGACTTCAGCATCTCGGCGTACGTCGTCGGCGGCTTGACGCCGGCCTGGTCGAGAGCGTCGGGGCTGTACCAGACGGTCGACTTGTGGGCGGCCTTGAAGTACAGGCCGTAGAAGTCGTCGCCGACAGTGCCGTACTTCTTCCACACACTGGCGTAGTTGGTGTCGACGGACTCCTCGGTCGTACGGGAAAGCGGCTCCAGCCAGTCGTTCTTCGCGAACTGCTGCAGTACGCCGACCTGCGGCACCATCACCACGTCGGGGGCGTTGCCGCCCTCGATCTTGCTGCCGACGACAGTGGAGACGTTGTCCCCGGTGGAAACGAACCGGGTCTTGGCGCCGGTCTTCTCGGTGAAGGCGTCGAGCACCTTCTGGAAGTTCTTCTGCTCGGTGCCCGACCAGACACCGGCGACGGTGATCGTCTGGCCGTTGAGCGCCTTGTCGCCGCCGCCCGCGGTGGTGACGGGGCCGCCGCCGCAGGCGGTCGCGCCGAGCGCGAGGACGAGAGCCGTGCAGCACGCGAGCGTGGTGGTGGTGCGTCGTTGCGTCATCGTGAAAGTCCCATCGAGTCGTCGGTGTCGGTGTTGTGGGAGGTGTCGTCGCTGATCCACCAGGCGGCGGTGGATCCGGGGAGGAGGCCGGCCGGGCAGGGCCCGCTGGCCAGCAGAGGGGCGCCGGGGACCGGTGCGGGCACCGGGGCGGTCCCGAAGTTGACGGCGCAGACCAGGCCGTCACCGCGGACGAAGGACAGCACTCCAGGAGCGCTCTCCAGCCAGCGCAGGGTGCCTTCACCGAGCTGCGGCAGGCTGTGGCGCAGCTGAAGCCCGTCGCGGTAGAGGTGCCAGAAGGAGCTGGTGTCGGCGAGCGCGCGGTCGGTGGCGTGCTCGGCGAACCAGTCCGGCTGCGGCAGCCACGGCTTGACGTCCACGGCGTCCGCGCTGAAGCCGAACGGTGAGGCGTGGCCCGACCACGGGAGCGGCACCCGGCAGCCGTCGCGTATCCGCGCCCGGCTTCCGGTGCGGCGGAAGATCGGGTCGGTGAGCACCTCGTCGGGCAGGTCGAGCACTTCGGCCAGGCCCAGTTCCTCGCCCTGGTAGAGGTACGCCGCGCCGGGCAGCGCCAGCATCAGCAGTGCGGCGGCGCGGGCTCGGGCGGTGCCGAGGCCGCTGCCCTCGGTGCCGTGGTCGCCGTAACGGGTGACGGTGCGGACCTGGTCGTGGTTGTTGAGTACCCAGGTGACGGTGGAGCCGGTGCCGGCGATGTCCTGCATGGCCTCGGATACGACCTTGCGGAAGTGGTCGGCGTCCCAGGGGGCGCTGAGCAGGTCGAAGAAGAAGGCCTGGTGCAGTTCGTCGGGGCGTACGTACAGGGCGTGTTCGCGGGTCGTCGGTACGGACACCTCCCCGACCAGCAGCCGCTCCCCGCCGTCGCGCGCGGTGTACTCCTCGCACACCGACCGCCAGTGCCGCCACACGTCGTGCACCTCGGGCTGGTTCCACGCCAGCGGGTTGACCGAGTCGCGGGTGCGGGCGTCGGCCTCGGGGTCCGGCGAGTCGGGCAGTTCGGGGTGCTTGAAGAGTCCGGCGGCCACGTCGATGCGGAAGCCGTCGACGCCGCGGTCGAGCCAGAAGCGCAGCACGTGGTCGAAGTGGGCCCCGACCTCGGGGTTGCGCCAGTTCAGGTCCGGCTGCTCGGGCGTGAACATGTGCAGGTACCACTGGCCGGGGCTGCCGTCCGGCTCGGTGACCCGGCTCCAGGCCGGACCGCCGAACATCGCGTGCCAGTTGTTGGGCGGCTCCTCGCCGCCCGGGCCGCGCCCCTCGGCGAAGTGGAAGCGGGCACGCGCCGCGCTGCCGCGCCCCGCGCCGAGTGCCTCGCTGAACCACGGGTGCTCGCTGGAGCAGTGGTTGGGGACGATGTCGAGCAGCACCTTGATGCCGAGCCGCCGGGCGCCGGTGACCAGCCGGTCGAACTCGCCGAGGTCTCCGAAGACCGGGTCAACATCGCAGTAGTCGGCGACGTCGTAGCCGTGGTCGTGCTGGGGCGACGGATAGAAGGGGCTCAGCCAGATGCCGTCGACCCCGAGTTTCTTCAGGTACGGCAGTCCCGCGCGGACGCCGGCGAGGTCGCCGATGCCGTCCCCCGTGCTGTCCAGAAAGCTACGGACGTACACCTGGTACATCACCGCGTCGCGCCACCAGTTGTGCATCACCCGTTGACCTGTTTCTACGTGAAGGGGTGCGCGCGGCCAGAAGACCAGAAGAGGTGGGCCGCGCTGTTATGCATGCATGTTAAGTAGGCGTGACGAGAGGGTGTCAACGACTGAACAGAAAGCTGCGCAAAGTTGGGGTATTATGCCCGGATTTGACTTGAGCACAGGCACGTTCGCAGGTCTGCCATCTACCTAACAAGTAACTAGCGGGATGGGCTCAGCCCTGGCGACGCGCGATGGCGGCCAGCTCTTCGGCCAGCCTGCGCACAGCCACCGCCGGCGACTGCTGCTGCGTCATCGCGTCGTGTACGACCGCCTGCACGGCCAGGCTCACCTGGTCGTAGCGCGGGCTCTTGGGACGCGGCGCGGCCGCGAGCACACTTGTGCGCAGGGCCGGCAGATAGGGATATTTCCGTACCAGATCGGCATCCCCGTACAGATCCGCCAGCACAGGCGGCAGCGCGCCTTCGGTGAGCACCTTGCGCTGCACCGGTTCGCTGGTCAGATACGCGATCAGATCGGCCGCCGACTCCGGGTGCCGGGCATCAGCGCTGACCGCGAGATTCGAGCCGCCGAGCACACTGGTGCCCGGCCCGTCGGCACCCGGCAGCGGCACCGCGCCGAACTTCCCCGCGACCTCGGAGTCCTTGCCGGAGATTCCCGCGTAGGCGTACGGCCAGTTGCGCAGGAAGAGCAGCCGGCCGTTCTGGAACGCCTCCCGGGACTCCTCCTCCTTGTACGTCAGCGCTTCGCGCGGGATCCACCCGTCGCGCACGCCACGGGCCAGGAAGCCGAGTCCGTCCCGGGCGGCGGCCGAGTCCACGGTGACGCGCTCCCCCTCGTCGCCGAGGATGCTGCCGCCCGCCGAGTACACCGCCTCGGCCGCGTTGACGGTCAGCCCTTCGTACGGCAGGAACTGACCGGCGTACCCTCCGAGCCCGTGCCTCGGGGCGATGGTGCGCGCCTGGCGTTCCAGCTCCTGCCAGGTGCGCGGGGGCCGTTCGCCCTCCCGGTCCAGGATGTCCTTGCGGTAGAAGAGCATCCCTGCGTTCGTGACGTACGGAACGGCATACAGCTTGTCGTCGTACGTCGCCGTGCCCACCACCGGCGGCAGGAAGCCCTTCAGCGGGAAGCGGTCCCGGTCGAGCGGGGAGATCCATCCGGCGGCGGCGAACTCCGGGGTCCAGGCGACATCGATATTGAGAATGTCGAACCGGCCCCGGTCCGAGCGCAGTCCGGTGACCATCTGCGCGTGGGTCTCGTCGGCGGAGTCGGGCAGCTCGACGAGCGTGACCTTCTCGTCCGGATGCGTACGGTTCCAGCCGTCCAGCAGCGGGCCGAGGTAGTCCGTGAGGTCCCCGGCCGTGGCGAGGGTCATCGGGCCGCGCCCGTCGTCGCGCGCCCCGCCCCCCGGCGCGTCCGGGGCGACGTATCCCGCCACGACGACCGCGGCGACCAGCAGGCCCCTACCGGCGGCACGTATCCACCGCATAGGTTCCTCCCTGTACACCGGCGCCGAGCACCCTCGGCGTGACGGGCCATGTATACCCGTTAGGCATGGGCGATACTAGGGCCTGCGACAGAATGACGAGGCGATCCGGACCACACTGCGAACCGCGGCCAGAATCACTGTGCAACAGGCATGCAGACGACGCAAAGGAGGAGAGCACGAGTGCGGCTGCCCCTCCTGGCTCTTCTCGCACGCGGACCCGCCCATGGTTACGAACTGAAACAGGACCTTGAGCAACTGCTGGGTGCCGAGTACCCTCAGCCGAACGTCGGCCAGATCTATGTGACTCTGGGACGGCTGGAGAAGTCGGGCCTGATCGAGGGCGAAGAGGTCGCCCAGTCGAGCCGGCCCAACAAGAAGGTCTACCGGCTCACGGATGCCGGGCGGGAAGCACTGCAGGTCTGGTTCGAGGAGACCTCGGACGAGCCTCGGGTGCGGGACGACTTCTTCATGAAGCTCGCCCTCGCTCCCCGGACCGGCCTCGCCGACCAGATCGCGCTGATCAACAAACAGCGCCGTCAGTACCTGAACACCATGCGCAATCTGTCGAAGCTGGCCGCCGCCGACAACCGGGAAAACCCCATCGCCCATCTGCTCGTCGAGGGCGCCATTCTGCATCTGCAGGCCGACCTCGACTGGCTGGAACGCTGCCAGGAGGAGCTGGAATGAGCGACACCCCCGTTCCCGCTCTGCGCGCCGAGGGCCTGGTCAAGACCCACCACGGCGAGGGCGCGCCGGTCCGTGCCGTGCGCGGTGTGGATCTCTCCGTACGGCAGGGTGAGTTCGTCGCCGTCACCGGACCGTCGGGCGCCGGGAAGTCCACGATGCTGCATCTGCTCGGCGGCCTCCAGCGGCCGGACAGCGGCAGCATCTGGCTGGACGGCGCGTGCACCGACTCCTACAGCGAGGCCCGCTGGGCGGTGGAGCGCCGCCGCAGGATCGGCATCGTCTTCCAGTTCTTCAACCTCGTGTCGAACCTGACCGTCGCCGACAACGTCGAGCTGCCCGCACTGCTCGCCGGTACGTCCCCCAAGCGGGCCCGCGCCGAGCGCGAGAGCCTGCTGGCGGAGCTGGGACTTCAGAGCAAGGCGCGCAGCATGCCGGGCGAGCTGTCCGGCGGTGAACAGCAGCGCGTCGCACTGGCGCGGGCGCTGGTCAACCACCCCGGGCTGCTGCTCGCCGACGAGCCGGCGGGAAGCCTCGACAGCAAGGGCACCCGTGAGGTGATGCGGCTGCTGACCCGCTTCCACCAGCGCGGCCAGACGATCGTCCTGGTGACCCATGACGCGCGGCTCGCCAGCGCCGCGGATCGCGTGATCAGCTTCTACGACGGCCGGATCGCCGACGACGCGGAGCTCGACGACGCCACGGGATCGCCGGGTACGGGCATATCCTCCGTGCTCGAACTGAAGGACTGAGCCGTGCGAGCCACCCTGCGCTGGGCGCACGCCGATCTGCGTACGCATCGCGGTGAAGCGCTCTTCATCGTCCTCGCCACCGCCGGAATCATCGCCTCACTGCTGCTCGCCACCGCGCTGTTCGGTTACGCCACCAACCCCTGGCAGCGCGTCTTCACCCGGGCCAACGGCGCTCACCTGTGGATCCACACCGGCCCGTCCGCCGACGCGGCCCGGCTCGCCGCGCTGGACGGCGTCGAATCCGTGTCGGGCCCCTACCGCACCGCGTCCGCCACGGTGGAGTCGCGCGGGACCCGCGCGACCGTGGAACTCCGCGGCGCCGATGACACCCCGCCCACCACCGGGCGTCCGCTCCTGGATTCCGGGCGGTGGCTGGACCCCGGCACGCCTGACGGCGTCGTACTGGAGAGGGATCTCGCCCGCGCCCTGTGGGTGGAAACCGGCGACTGGCTTACCCTCCCGGGCAGCCCGCGCCCCCTGACGGTGCTCGGTGTCGCGGACCATGCCGAGCCCCGGTACAGCCCCGGAGAGCGGTCCGGCACCGTCTGGGCGCTGCCGTCGGTCGTGGAACGGACGGGCGAGCGCACCGGACAGGTCGTGGGGCTGCGGCTGAGCGACCCCGGCGACACGGACTACGCCGTACAGCGATCCGTGACCGAGCTCGGTGCCGGGGCCGTCACACAGGTCTCCAGCTGGCAGCAGGCGCGCGCCGAGGCGCAGGGCGACACCCGGCTGCTCGGCCAGGTCCTCGGACTCTTCGGGCTGGGCGCCCTGCTCGCCGCGGCGCTGGCCGTGTTCGGCGCGATCAGCACCCGGATCCGGGGTCATCTGCGGGACATTTCCGTACTGAAGGCGATCGGCTTCACACCCGGCCAGGTGGTACGTGTCTTCCTCGCCCAGCACGTGGCGTTCGCGCTGCTGGGCACCGTGCTGGCGACCGTACTCATCGAGACGCTCGGCAGCGGCATCCCGGGCAGGCTCGGCGACGCGGTCAGGGTGTGGCAGGGACTGCCCGGCCATGCCGCGGCGCTGCTCGCGGTGCCGGTCGGTGCGGTGCTGTTCATCGGCGCCACCACGTGTCTCGCCGCCTGGCGGGCGGGCCGGGTTTCGCCCGTGCCCGTGCTGCGGTCGGCCGGTCCCGCCGGGAGCCGGCTCTCCGGTCCGGCCCGCAGGGCGCTGGGGCTGCGGCTGCCGCCGGCCCTCGTCCTCGGCCTGCACCGGACGTTCACCCGCAGTCCCCGCTCGATGGCCACGATCGCGCGCCTCGCCCTGCCGCTGGTGCTGATCACGGTCGCCCTCAGCGCGTGGACGACCGTCGAGCGCTTCGAGAGCAAGCCCGAACAGCTCGGTCTCGCGGCCGCGCTCACGGCCCGCGCGGACAAGGGACTCGACGACCGTGAGGCGCGCGCCCTGCTCGAAGCCGACGACCGGGTCCGGGCCGCCCACCCGGGCGTGGAGGTGACGGCGCTGGTACCGGGCCAGACCGGGACGATCGCGCTGCGCGGTCTCGGCACCCGCGAGGAGCCGTATCCGTTCACGCTGGCAGCGGGCCGCCCGGCGCAGGGACCCGACGAGGCGGTGGCCGGGCAGGGGCTGCTGGACCTGCTGGACGTACAGGTCGGTGACTGGATACGGATGACGGTCGGCGGGCGCCCGCAGATCCTGCACATCGTCGGCCGCAGTATCGAGCCGGAAAACTCCGGCCGCGTCATCTCGACCTCGCTCGACACACTGCGGGAGAACGACCCCGGGCTCCGGCCGGCGCTCTATCAGCTCCAGTTGCGCCCCGGCGCGGACCCGCACGCCGTCGGCGCGGCACTGACCGGGGCGTCGGACGGCCGGCTGGACATCCGCGAAGTGACCAACCCGGCCGGGGGTCCGGCCCCGCTGCGCGGCGTCGTACTCGGACTGATCGCCGTACTCGCCCTGATCGGGCTGACCGAACTGTCGACGGTGATCGGCGGCAGCGTACGGGAGGGCGAGCGGGACCTGCTGGCGCTGAAGGCCGTCGGACTGTCTCCGCGCCAGATCACCGCCGTGACGGTAACGGCCGTCGCCGGCACCGCCCTGGCCGCCGCCGTCGTCGGCGCGGCGCTGGGAGTGCCGCTCGCCCGCCTGCTGATCGACGCCCAGGGCCGGTCGAGCGGCATCGGCGCGGGTATCGCGCAGACCCCGTCGCCGTGGCTGCTCGTCCTGCTGGGCGCGGCGGCGGTGCTGGGCGCGGCCGCGCTCGCCACCCTGCCGGCCGCTCGCGCCGCGCACCGCCGCCTGGCGGACACCCTGAGCGCGGTCGCCTGAGCCGGGTCCGCTCAGGACGATTTCGACCACACGTACAGGCTGCCGCTGACCGAGCTGAACCTGTACTCATATCCCTCTTCACCACCGGTCGTTAGTGCGAACTGCACGCAACTTGGCGATCAACCGCCCGAGGGCCCTGAGGAGAACCGCTCCGGGGCGGCGACCGCCGCAAGGTCAGGCGTCGACGGCCGCCTGCTCGTTCTCGATGGTGAACGCGCTGCCGGTGTGGGACAGCCGCAGGAGCCGGGCCAGCGCGCGCGGGACGGCGCACAGCCGCAGCTCGGTTCCGTTCGTTTTCGCCGTACGGGCCGCGGCCAGCAAGGCGTTCAATCCCGAGCAGTCGCAGAAGGTCAGGCCCGCACAGTCCACCAGGACTTGCCGGCGAGTGGCCACGGCAGCCTGGAGGGCCTCTCTGAGATCCGGGGCGCCGACGACGTCGAGGTCCCCTGCCACGGTGATCCGGCAGCTGTCGGGTCCGGTGGCGTCAACGCCGACCTGAATCGTGTCGTTCACAGCGCCCCCTTGGGAAGGTGGACGGACTGTTCATCCAGAGAAACCCCTGACCGGCCGTCCTGTCCACCCCGGCCGGCGACAGCGACGAACCGTGGCCGTCGCACCGTGGATATCTTGACAATCGCGTCGACGCGTTTTATCCAGGTTTTGAACAAGGTTCCCCCATATTCGCAGGTCAGAGCGGTTGGGAGGTGCGCGCGGTGGCCAGCTCTGAGCCATCTGGCCACTGACGTGTGACCATGAAAATGACGCCGCACGCGGCTCCGCCCGGGCATGGCGCGCCGCCGTGGAAGTGGAGCACAGGGTGAGGAGAAGGCAATGGCACGTGCAGTGGGTATCGACCTCGGTACGACGAACTCTGTGGTCTGCGTGCTGGAGGGCGGCGAGCCCACGGTCATCACCAACACCGAAGGCGCCCGGACCACCCCGTCGGTGGTCGGTTTCGCGAAGAGCGGTGAGGTGCTGGTGGGTGAGATCGCCAAGCGGCAGGCCGTAACCAACATCGAACGCACCGCACGATCGGTGAAGCGCCATGTGGGCGAGGCACAGTGGCGTTTCCCCGACCACGGGGACATCGACGGCAAGCGCTACACCGCGCAGGAGATTTCAGCGCGGGTACTGCAGAAACTCAAGCGCGACGCCGAGGCCTATCTCGGCGAGGACGTGACGGACGCGGTCATCACGGTTCCGGCTTACTTCAACGACTCGCAGCGCACAGCGACCAAGGAGGCCGGGGAGATCGCCGGCCTGAAGGTGCTGCGGATCATCAACGAACCGACAGCCGCGGCGCTCGCCTATGGCCTGGACAAGGAGAACGACCAGACCATCCTCGTGTTCGACCTCGGTGGCGGCACGTTCGACGTATCGCTGCTGGAGATCGGTGAGGGCGTGGTCGAGGTGAAGGCCACCAACGGTGACACGCACCTGGGTGGTGACGACTGGGACCAGCGGGTCGTGGATCACCTGGCCAAGCAGTTCAAGAACGCGTACGGCATCGACCTGTCCAAGGACAAGATGGCCACGCAGCGGCTGCGCGAGGCCGCCGAGCGGGCCAAGATCGAGCTGTCGGCCGCGACCGAGACCACGATCAACCTGCCCTACCTGAGTGCGTCGGCCGAGGGCCCGCTGCACCTGGACGAGAAACTCACGCGCTCGCAGTTCCAGCAGCTGACCGCCGACCTTCTGGAGCGGTGCAAGGCTCCGTTCCACAACGCGGTCAAGGACGCGAAGATCAAGCTCTCCGACATCAACCACGTGATCCTGGTGGGTGGTTCGACCCGTATGCCGGCGGTGACCGAGCTGGTCAAGGAACTGACCGGCAAGGACCCGCACAAGGGCGTCAACCCCGACGAGGTCGTCGCCATCGGCGCCGCGCTCCAGGCCGGCGTGCTGAAGGGTGAGGTCAAGGACGTTCTGCTGCTCGATGTCACGCCGCTGTCGCTCGGTATCGAGACCAAGGGCGGCATCATGACGAAGCTCATCGAGCGCAACACGACGATCCCGACCAAGCGCTCCGAGATCTTCACGACGGCCGAGGACAACCAGCCGTCGGTGCAGATCCAGGTGTTCCAGGGTGAGCGGGAGATCGCGGCGTACAACAAGAAGCTCGGCATGTTCGAGCTGACCGGCCTGCCGCCCGCACCGCGCGGGGTCCCGCAGATCGAGGTGTCCTTCGACATCGACGCCAACGGCATCATGCATGTGGCCGCCAAGGACCTCGGCACCGGCAGGGAGCAGCGGATGACCGTCACCGGTGGCTCGGCGCTGCCGAAGGACGACATCGAGCGGATGGTCCGTGACGCCGAGCAGTACGCGGAGGAGGACCACAGGCGCCGCGAGGCCGCCGAGACGCGCAACCAGGCCGAGCAGCTCGTCTACCAGACGGAGAAGTTCCTCAAGGACAACGAGGACAAGGTTCCGGGCGACGTGAAGAGTGAGGTCGAGACCGCCGTCACCGAGCTGAAGGAAAAGCTCAAGGGAGAGGACACCGCCGAGATCCGCTCGGCCACGGAAAGGGTCGCGGCCGTCTCCCAGAAGCTCGGCCAGGCCATGTACGCCCAGGCGCAGGGACAGGCGCAGGGCTCGGGTGGGGCCACGGGCGGCGCGGGCGAGAGCGGGGCGCGCGCGGAGAGCGGCGCGGAGGAGGACGTCGTCGACGCGGAGATCGTCGATGACGACAAGCAGCAGGGAGGCGCGGGATGAATCGCCCGACCGACGGTCGCGGCCACCCCGGTGCGCCGTCGCTGGAGATCGTCCGGGACGGACGAAGGCGTGGCTCCCAGGATTCGCTTCCGACCCGCGCCGCCGCCCGGCGCGAGGAGCAGGCCGAGCGGGCGGAGGGGGCTGAGCGGGCGTCGGCCAGCCACGGCGGGACCGACCTCGTACCTCAACCCTCCCGTGAGGAGGCGCTGCGTGCACAACTGCGGGAACGCACGGCCGACCTGCAGCGGGTGAAGGCCGAGTACGACAACTACCGCAAGCGGGTACGCCGCGATCGCCTGGCGGTCCGCGAGATCGCCGTGGCCAACGTACTCGGACGGCTCCTGCCCGTGCTCGACGCCCTTGCGGAGGCCGACGAGCAGGGCGAGGTGGAGGGCGGCTTCGAGCGCGTCGCCGAGGTGCTGCGGTCCGAAGTGGCCGCCCTGGGCCTGGAGCCGTTCGGGACGGCGGGCGAACCCTTCGATCCGTTCGTGCACGAGGCCGTGTCGTACAGCTATTCCGACACGCTGGAACGCCCCATCTGCACCGAGATCCTGCGCCCCGGGCACCGGGTCGGTGACCACCTCCTGCGGCCCGCCCAGGTAGCGGTCGCCGGACCTCCGACGGGCCCGTGAAACCAGAGGTCGCAGGGGCGGGGCGTACGATCACATCCGCCTGGGTGGTCGAGCGCCCGGGCCCGATCGGGTCCGCACCGCTGCGGCTCGTGG
The DNA here is from genome assembly GCF_018614615.1 of Streptomyces sp. ISL-100. Lineage (GTDB taxonomy): Bacteria > Actinomycetota > Actinomycetes > Streptomycetales > Streptomycetaceae > Streptomyces. Next base: position 14,000 of record NZ_JAGGOK010000027.1, read on the forward strand.
AGCGCGGGATTCCGGAGCCCGGGCCGTACGAGCTGTTGGTGCGCGTGCGCGCCTGCGGGGTGTGCCGGACCGATCTGCACCTGGCCGAAGGCGACCTGGCCCCTCGCAGACCGCACTGCACGCCGGGCCACGAGGTGGTCGGCGAGGTGGTCGCGGGCGGGCCCGCCATCGGGGTCGGGTACGGGTTTCGCGTCGGTGACCGGGTGGGCGCGGCCTGGTTGGCGGGGACCTGCGGGCAGTGCCGTTACTGCCGGACGGGACGGGAGAACCTGTGCCCGGGCTCCCGCTACACCGGCTGGGACATCGACGGCGGATTCGCCGGCCACCTCGTTGTGGACGCCCGGTTCGCCTACCGGCTGCCCGAAGGGTGGAGCGACGAAGAAGTAGCTCCCCTGCTGTGTGCGGGGATCATCGGCTACCGGGCACTTCAGCGGGCCGACCTGCCGCCGGGCGGCCGGCTGGGCATCTACGGATTCGGAGCCTCGGCGCACCTGACCGCCCAGCTCGCCATCGCGCGGGGAGCCGACGTCCACGTCGTCACCCGCTCACCGACGGCGCAGCAGCTGGCCCTGGAACTGGGCGCGGCCTCGGCGGGAGCCGACGCACCCCCGCGGCCGCTGGACTCCGCGATCCTCTTCGCACCGGCCGGGGATCTGGTGCCGGTGGCGCTGGCGGCTCTGGACCGGGGCGGCACGCTCGCGATCGCCGGGATCCACCTGAGCGCCATCCCGCCGCTGGAATACGCCCGCCACCTGTTCCAGGAACGGACCGTACGCAGCGTCACCGCCAACACCCGCGAGGACGGCCGGGCGTACCTCGCCGAGGTGACGAAACTGCGCCCCACGGTGCGGGTAACGAGCTATCCCATGAGGCTGGCCGACCACGCCCTGGAGGACCTGGGGGCCGGACGGATCACCGGGGTGGCGGTGCTCGTCGCGCCGTGAACAACTGCGCCACTCGGTGCATCTTCCGACCGGCTCGGCAGAGCCGCACCGCTGAGGGGTACCACTTCCGCATGGCTGGTATCGAACTCAAGAGTTCCGCATTCAACGACGGAGCGCTCATCCCGCGCCGCTACGCCATGGAAGGCGAGAACGTCTCCCCCGCCCTGTCCTGGTCCGGGGTGCCGGACGGCACGTCAGAGCTGCTGTTGCTGTGTGAGGACCCCGACGCGCCGAGCGGGACCTTCGTGCACTGGCTCGTCACGGGCATCAATCCCGCGAGCACGGGCGTGGAAGCGGGACAGACACCCGACGGCGGACAGGCCCTGATGAACGGATTCGGCGAGTCCGGCTGGGGAGGTCCGCTCCCTCCCCCCGGCGACAAGGCTCATCGGTACTTCTTCCACCTCTACGCGCTTTCGGAGGCTGTCGATCTGGCCGACGACGCGAGTGCCGCGGATGTGCACGCCGCCGTGGACAAGCAGCAACTGGCCAGCGGCACACTGGTCGGCCTCTACCAGCGCTGAGTCGTGGAAGGGACCTGACTGCGCGCGCGGCGAACCGTCGGACTGCGAGGAGAAGGCCGATGACGACAACGGCTCGTGCGAGCGTGCAGCATGAAGACGAGCAAGTGCGCGTCACACGTTGGGACTTCGAGCCCGGAACGCGTACGGGACGCCATGTGCACGAGTATGACTATGTGGTCGTGCCCGTGGTTGACGGCCGGATCAGCGCCGTCGCGCCCGACGGGTCGGTGACCGAGTCACAGTTGCGGGCCGGGCAGTCGTATGCCCGGTCGGCGGGTGGCGAACACGATGTCGTCAACACCGGCGGCTCATGGCTGGCATTTGTCGAGATCGAACTCAAGCCACTACGTTCCGTGACCGCGTGAAGCCGATAAAATTGGGTCATGGGCCAGGCCCTGGTGACGCTCCTGCTGAGCGGCGACGTGATGCCGGGCCGGGGTGTCGACCAGATCCTTCCGCACCCCGGCGATCCGGAGCTGCGTGAGGGGTACATCCGGGACGCGCGCGATTACGTCTCGCTGGCCGAGGCCGCCAACGGCCCGATCCCCGCGCCCGTGGACCACACCTGGCCCTGGGGAGCGGCGCTGGACGTGATGGATGCCGTCGCACCCGACGTCCGGGTCATCAACCTGGAAACGAGCATCACGACGAGCGACGATTTCGCTCCCGGCAAGGCCGTGAACTACCGGATGCACCCGGCGAACGTACCGTGTCTGACCGCTGCTCGGCCCGATGTGTGCGCGCTGGCGAACAACCACGTACTGGACTTCGGATACCGCGGCCTGGAGGAGACGCTGGACGTTCTGCACGGTGCGCGGCTCGTGCCCGCCGGGGCGGGGCGGGACGTGGCCGAGGCGCGGCGGCCGGTGGCGGTCGCCACCAGGGGCGGCGGGCGGGTGGTCGTGCTCTCGTGCGGGATGGCGTCCAGCGGGATCCCGTCACGGTGGGCGGCGACGGAAAACCGGCCGGGCGTCGATTTCGTACCCGATCTGTCGGTCCGCAGCGCGGACGCCCTCGTACGGCGGCTGCGGGCCGCGCGCCGGGACGGTGATCTGACGGTCGTCTCGATCCACTGGGGGTCGAACTGGGGGTACGCGGTGGCGCGGAGCCAAATCGCCTTCGCACGGCGGCTGGTCGACGGTGGTGTCGACGTCGTGCACGGTCACTCCTCGCACCATCCGCGTCCGGTCGAGGTCTATCGGGGCAGGCTCATCCTGTACGGCTGCGGGGACCTCATCGACGACTACGAGGGCATCACGGGGTACGAGCGCTACCGCGACGACTTGCGGCTGCTGTACTTTGCGTCGCTGGACGCGGGCACGGGCGAACTGGCCGCTCTGCGGATCGCCCCGATGCAGGCCCGGCGGATGACGCTGCACCACGCGTCGGCGCCGGACGCCGGCTGGCTGTGCGAGGCGCTGACCAGGGCCGGCGAGGCCTTCGGTACGGTGCTGGAGCCGGAGCCCGGCTCCGACGGCTTTCTCAGGCTCCGTTGGTCCGAGCGCGTCGTAGGACGTCGTACGGCCTCGTAGGTCGAACCCGGAGCGAGGGCGATGGCCGGTGGTCAGGCTCCGAGGTGGTGTGCGAGGTCGAGCAGATGCGGTAGACGCAACACCCGCCCGCCGGATCCCGGCAGGGGAACGTGCAGAAGGTCGGTCCAGCGAGTGGGTATCGAGTCCAGTCCGTAGTACGCGCCCGCCAGGCCGCCGGTGACCGCGGCGACGGTGTCCGTGTCACCACCGAGGTCGATCGCGGCGCGTACCGCCTGCTCGTAACTCCCCGTGGTACGTAGGGCCCAGACGGCGGAGCCCAGGCATGGCCAGACGGCTCCGTTGAACTCGGTGGCCTGATCGGGGTGCCAGTCGGCGGCGAGGACCGTGGCGTATCGCGGGCGGTGGTCCGGGTGGACGTGGTCCAGGATGCCGGGGAGGGCCGCGAGGGGCTCGGTGCCGTCCAGGGTGACCCGGATGAGTTCGTGGAAGACGGCTGTACCTTCCCAGGCGGCGCGGTCGCCGTGGGTGAGGGCAGCGATGTGGCGGGCGGCGTCCATGGTGGCCTGCCGGCCTCCGGGCGCGAAGTACACCGCGGAGGTGGCTGCCCGCATCAAGGAGCCGTTGCCCGCGGCGTGCTGGTTGACCTGGAAGTGGATTGCGGCGGCCAGGTCCCACGGCATGCCGTTGGTGAGGACGTCCTCGGTCTGCAGGCCGATGTCCTTTGGTTCGGACGCCGCCCATCGCTGGAAGCGCGCGAAGATGTCCGGCAGCTCCAGTCCGCCCCGCTCCAGCAGCGACTCCCCCACCAGGACGGCCATCTGTGTGTCGTCCGTGGCCTCGCCGGGGTCCCACCCACCGCCGCCGCACATCTCGCTGCCGTCGCCGGGTTCGGGGAACCGCGTGGAGAACGCTCCCGCCGGCCCGAACTCGAAGGGGCCGCCGAGTGCGTCGCCGACCGCAGAGCCGATGACCGTACCGGCGGTCCGCCGCATTCGTTTCACGGCGTCAGGTTATCGGGGGCGCCGGGTGGAACGCTTGCCGCGACGGGGAGGAGCAGCGCCGTAACGTTGTCGTGCCCGCCCGCGTCCAGGGCGTGTCCGACCAGCGTTCGGGCGTCTTCCAGAAGCCCGCTGCCCGGCGAGGACGCGCGCCGGGAAGGGGAAGTCAGCGCAGCCCGCAGTCCACCGGCATCGGGCAGGTACCGCCACAGTCCATCGGTGCACAGCAGCAGCCGCCCCGGCACCGACGGCCGGTAGCTCCGGATGCGCGGTTCCGGTTCGTCGGCGTCGGCTCCCAGCCAAGCGGTGAGGGCCTCGTGCTCACCCGTGTCGTCCTCGGTCAGCGCCATCCCTGTCCCCTCGTCGGGCAGCCAGTAGGCGCGGCTGTCGCCGATCCAAGCGCTCCAGATACCTTCCGGACCGGCGATGCCCGCCACATACGTGCAGGCCGGTGCCGCATCGATCGACGCGGCCAAGGCGGTGACCGCGCGGCTTGCCCGGACGGCGGCATCGCTGAGCGCGACCTCCGGCAGAACACCCGCCCCCAGCCGTTCCGCGAGGGTGGTCATGCCGACTTCGGCCGCGACTTGAGCGGCTCTTTCCGCTCGGGGCGACATGGAAACGCCGTCGCAGACGACACCGATGGTCCACCTGCCGGTCGTGGTCAACGCCATGGCGTCCGCGTTGATGCCGCGTCGCTTACCCCGGTCGCTGACTCCCGCCGCACCGTCGTCCGCCGTAATCTCCACGTGTGAGCGGAAGCCGGGCTGTGCCTCACCGCAGTCCCAGCAATAGCCATCGGGCGCAATCGTTCCGCCACACAGAACACAGCCTGAAATCTCGGTCATCAATCGCGATCATGTCAGACGCGCCCTGGCCGCGCGGCTCCTCTCGGCTCACACCAAACGGGGGTAGCGGAAAGTAGTGAACTCCCTACATGTCCGGTACGTACTGACCCACGAACACCGTTGACCGGTCACGCGACGAGGGGGCCACATGCAACCGTTCGTACCGAACTACGCTCGGCAGAATGAAGGGACGGGGGCGGGGGCGGGGAGCCCGGTTCCGTACGGATACAGCACCGCTCTCCAGCTGAACGTGCTGTCCGGCGGGCGTCCCGCCATCAGCGACCGGGTGCTGCTCCTGGGCGACCAGCACCACGACGTCCACGGCCGGTTCCCAGACGCACTTCGACGACTGACCGGCCGGCACGCCGATGACGGTGTTGATTCTGACGTGCCATCAGGATGTCACGACCGACCTGGTGGTGGCCAAGCTGCACGAGCGGGGCGTCCCGCTGGTGCGCCTGGACCCCGCTGGTCTCCCCGGCGAAGCCGGTCTGTCGGCCGAGTACGTCCGTGGTGACTTCCACTGCTACCTGTCGGCGGACGGGCGCATGGTCAGCTCCCAGGCTCTGAGCTCCATCTGGGTACGACGGCCCGGCGAGCCCGCGGCGCACGCCCCCGAGCCGTCGCAGTGGCTCACCGCCGAGACCGGACAAGCCCTGTACGGGGCGCTGTACTCGACCACGGCACGCTGGATGAACCATCCCCGACAGGCGGCGCAGGCCCGCCTCAAGCCCTGGCAGCTGCGCTTCGCCCACCAGAGCGGCTTCGCCGTGCCGCCCACCGTCATCACGACCTTCCCGCGGGTGGCCAAGCAGTTCGCGGCGCAGTACGGGAAGGTCGTGGTGAAGTGCCTGTCCGGGCCGCCGCGCAGGGAACCCCCGGTCTCCCTGCCCACCACACTCGTCGAGCCCGGTACGGATTTCGCCGACGTCGCGGCCGGCCCCACGCTGCTTCAGCGCTACGTCCCCAAACGGGCGGACATCCGGCTGACGAGCGTCGGTGGCCGGACGTTCGCCGCCCGGAAGCTCTCCGCGTACGGGCAGGTCGACGGACGCTACGGCGATACGGGCCACGTGTGGGAGCCCGTCGGCGTACCCGACCGCATCGCGCGGGCGGTTCGCGACTACACGGAGCTGGCAGGCCTCGCCTACGCCGCTTTCGACTTCGCCGAGGACGCCGAGAAGGTCTGGTGGTTCCTGGAGTGCAACCAGGGTGGTCAGTTCGGCTTCGTGGAGCTGGAGACCGGCCAGCCGATCGCGGAAGCGGTCGCGTCCTGGCTGGCTCCGCAGACGTGAGAGTCGTTCACGGCGCCGCCGCCGGCCCCCTGAACAGGTGGCCGTCACACCGCGTAGTAGGGAGCGGCAGGATGGACCGTACGGAGAAGGGCGAGCGTCTGTGATGCGTCGAATGGGACCGAAAGCGTGGGGGCGGCCGCACCCGCCTTCCGGCAGGAGCCGCCTGCTGCGCATCGACTACCCGCGCCGGGGCCGTCGCGGACTGTTGCGGTTGGTTCCGTCGTGGCGCCAGCTGCTGGGTCTCTCGCTGATCTGTTGCGCGGCGGTCGCCGCTCTCGTCGGCTACGTCTACTCCACTGTGCACATCGCGGACGTGAACGCCACCGCGCGAGCCGAAGCCAACGTCTATTACTGGGCCGACGGCACCCAAATGGTCAGTGTCGGGGCGATCAACCGGCAGAACGTCCCGCTGTCCGACATCCCGCCGTCACTGCAGAACGCCGTGATCTCGGCGGAGAACGCCGACTTCTACACTGACCCGGGGTTCTCCGTAGGCGGTCTGGGCCGGGCCGTGGTGAACATGGCCCGCGGCGGGGAGATCCAGGGCGGTTCGACCATCACGCAGCAGTATGTGAAGAACACGTATCTGACGCCGGAGCAGACCGTGGACCGCAAGCTGCGTGAGCTGTGCCTGGCGGTCAAGCTGTCCAGTTCCCTGTCCAAGCAGGAGATCCTCCAGGGGTATCTCAACACCAGCTGGTTCGGCCGCAACGCCTACGGAGTGCAGGCCGCCGCGATGGCCTACTACGGCATGGACGCCCGGGAACTCGATCCCGGGCGCAGCGCGCTGCTGGCCGCGCTGCTGAAGGGGGCTGAGCAGTACGACCCTTCCTTGAGCGAGGCGAACCACCGCCGGGCAGAGGCCCGTTGGAAGTACGTCCTCGACCGGCAGGTGGAGCTCGGCCACATGTCGCGGCAGGAGCGGGCTCAGTACACCGCCTTCCCGGAGCCGCGCCCGCAGACGGTGTCCACCGGCCTGTCCGGACAGACCGGCTACCTGGTGGACGTGGCGAACAAGTACATCGAAAAACGTACCGGGCTGACCGCCGCGGACCTGGGCCGCGGCGGATACAAGATCCGTACGACCTTCGACAGGACCAAGGTGGAGCAACTGCGGCAGACCGTGGACAAGGTCACGGCGCAGACGCTGGATCCCGAACGCCGGGTCGCCGACCGGGACGTCCAGTTCGGCGCCGCGTCGATACGCCCGGGCGACGGGGCGGTGCTGGCGCTGTACGGCGGCTCCGACGCGACGAAACACTTCACCAACAACGCCGACACCGCGGGTGTGCCGGTGGGGTCGGCCTTCAAGCCGTTCGTCCTGGCCGCGGCTCTTCAGCACGGTGTCCGTTCGGCGGGTACGGCCCCGCTGCGGCTGCCGGTGACCACCGACAGCTTCTACGACGGGACCGGCGTGCTGACCACCGGAACGCCGTGGCTGCTGCCGGAGCGATCGGCCACCGGTGCCATTCCCTTCTCCACCGGCTTTCCCACCACCCTGCGCCAGGCGTTGGTCGCAGGCGGCGACAGTGTCTACACCCGGCTCGGCGAGGACATCGGCCTGCAGAAGGTACGGGATCTCGCGGTCAGTACGGGACTGCTTCCGCAGAGCATGGCCCCCTTGGAGCGGCCCTTCTCCGTCGGCACCTCCACCCCGAGCGCCATCCGGATGGCCGACGCCTACGCCACCTTCGCCGAGGACGGCCGGCGGACGGACCCGTACTCGGTCACCGCGGTCACCTACCGGGGCACACAGCTGGAGGGGCTGGAGCGGCCGCCCGGCAGGCAAGTCCTGGAGACAGAGGTGGCCCGTGAGGTCTCCAGGGCGATGCGGGACGTGGCCGTGGACGCCTTGGGCCCGGACACCCTGCGCGCACTGGCGACGCCGATTGCCGCGGGCCGCACCGGTGACACCGACCGGCTGCCGGCCGCCTGGTTCATCGGCCACACGGAAGAACTGTCCACCGCCGTGACCGTCTTCAGGGACAAACCTGGCGAGGGTGGCCTGCTCCCGGTGACTGGAGTGGGCGGATCCGGGGCGGAGCGGGGCGACTTCCTGCCGCTGCGGGTGTGGTCGTCGTACATGACCGCGGCGCTTTCCGGACCGTAGCGACGTACGCGCGAAGAGGCCGACGTCCGAAAAGGGACGTCGGCCTCGGCTTGCTCAGCGTCTACCGGATGCCGGTGATCACGCGGCGCTCCCGTCGGCCGGCTTCTTGGTGGTAGCGGCGGGCCGCTTGCGGCCCACGGCGAGTGCGCCGGCCACCGCCACGAACGCGACCCCGCCCGCGGCGACCACCGCGCTGGAGACCTCGTTGCTCTGGACGGGCCCGCTCCTGGTATCGGCTCCGCCCACAGGGTGGAACCCACCGCCGCGTATCGCCGTGCCGTTGCCGCCGGAGTCGTTCAGTGGGTCCAGTTTGTCCTGGTACGCGGTCCCTTCGACGGCGGGCAGGGAAGAGGCGACTGCCGCGAGAGCCAGGGCGGCGGGCAGAGCGACGAGTGTGACGAGACGAGTGGTGCGCCGGGCCATCACGATCGTTCAATTCCTTTCTGGGTGTGTCCGGTGTGTTCGGTGTGTTCGGTGTGTCGCCGGGGCCGGGGGGTGCCTGTCATTCGCCGAGGCGCGACATTCATCGCTGCGGGCCGCCGACCGCTCCCAAGGGCGCCGGCATCTGCTGGGCGGAGTGCGGTGAGATGGACGCGACCGGGGCCGTCTCGCTCAAGTGCCCCACGTGCGGGCGGGCCCGGTCGGCGGTCTGAGTACCGGCGATGGCAGCGGTCGCCGGAGCTGATGCGGGCGCCTGGCTCTTGCGCTCGTCAGGCGCGTTCGCCACCGAAGACCAGGTACGGAGCCGGTGGCTGGCGGCCTCGTCGAGAGTCACGGGCGCGCCGCGCTGCTCGGCCAGCCGGCTCGCCTCCCGGCCGAGCGCGGCCACGTCGTCCCAGCGCAGAGTCAGCACACTACGGAGAGCTCAGCACCACCACCCGGAAGCCCTTGCATCATCGATTCCATGCGATCAGCCATGTCCGCTCCTGTCGTTGGCACAGAGACGTACGCAAGGTGTGGGCGGCATGTTCAAGGAGCGTTCTCAGCCATGGCCGGTAATCCACGTTGACAGTTCGTAAGCGTCCGCAGATCGTAAGCACATGCACACGAACTCTGAATGCTCGGACTTCGACCGCACACAACGCCTTCACGCGCAGGCCGTCCGGGACAGCGTCACCCTCGTACGCCGGGTGACCCGCGACGACCTGCCCCGGCCGACGCCCTGCGCCCAGTGGGCGATGAGCGATCTGCTCGCCCATATGACGGCCCAGCACCGGGGGTTCGCGGCGGCCGCGCTCGGCCACGGCCAGGACGCGGCGCACTGGACGGTCCGGCCGCTCGGCGACGACGCCGCCGCGCAGTACAGCGAGGCCGCCGAGCAGGTCATCGCCGCCTTCGCGACCGTGGATACCCCGGACCGCGCCTTCGCCCTCCCCGAATTCGCCGTCACCCACACATTCCCCGCCGCTCAGGCCGTCGGCTTCCACCTCGTCGACTACGTGGTGCACAGCTGGGACGTCGCCCGCAGCCTGGGCCTCGCGTACGCCCCAGGCCCCGAACTCCTGCGAGCCGCACTGCCGATAGCCCGTGCCGTCCCGGACGGTGCCTCCCGGCTGGCCCCCGACAGCCACTTCCGTCCCGGGCTGATCCCGGCCCCCGACGCGAGCACCCTGACTCGGATCCTGATGTCCCTGGGCCGGTCGCCGGACTGGCAAAGCCCGTCCCCGGATGCGGCAGCCGGACTGCCCCCCTGCGCGGCAGTCCACGACACGACATGTTGAGGTCCTCCTGGACGCCTGGCCAGGACCACGGCCGCAGCGGCCCGGTGCTCGTCAGCGTCACCGACTTCAGGCTCGACAGGATCACGGACCTGCCCGGCGTCTACCGCGCGGCCCGTCGGCTCGTGGCGGCCTGGCCTGAGCTGGAGGGGGCCCACGGGCTGTGGCTGTGGACCGTCCCCACAGCCCGTCGGTGCGGCGCCGTGGCCGTCTGGCGCGACGCGGCCGCCCTGCACCGCTTCATCGCCTGGCCACCCCATGTCGCGATCATGCGCCAGTACGAGGGACGCGGCACGCTGGCCTCAACCACCTGGCAGGCAGCGGAATTCGACCCGGTAAACACATGGCCCCGCGCGCGAGCCGCCCTCCGGGCCGGGCGGACAGACGCCACCTGACCATGCGTATCCGCTCGTCACGCGGCGGGCGGCGCGGCTGCGGACCGGAGCAGAAGGTCGAAACCGTGGAATTCTTCCGGCGGTTGGAGCGGCTGTCCGGGTACGCGCTCTTCCTCTGTACTCCGCAGGGCCGCACCCTGCTGCCCGGCGTCCGGCCCCCCGGCCCATGGCCCGCCGCCCTGCTGCCCTGCTGCCGTCCACGGTCGCATTCCGCCACAAGGACGGTCCCGCACAGGACTGTCCTCCCGATGACGGGCCGGTCGTACGGGCGTTGGAGGAGGCCGGGACCCCGCACCTCCTCCTGCATCGCCGGCAGGAGCTGTACGCGCTGGTCGCCGATTTCGACGACGTACTGGGCAGCACCCTCACGTATGTGCCGGGCACCCTGGCCGGCGCGAGCCGGGCGGCGGCGTGGGCGCCGGCCCGCGCCGCCGCCTCGCAAGAACCTCGCGTCCACGGCCGACCTCACCGAGGTGTGGCTCCTGCCACCGCCCTCAGTGTGTGTGCCGGTTACGCGCTCGCTGTGCTGGGCGCGGCAGCCGGCTCCTCCGTTGCCTGACCGTTCTTGACGACGCGGTAGTAGACGGACTTCTGCTGCTTGGTTCGTTCGCTCTGGTTCTTGGCGACCGATGCCTCAAGGGCGTTGCGCACCACCGTGACGCTGAGCGTGCGTTCGGGGTGTGCCTGTGCCAGCTCTTGGGTGACTTCGGCTGCCGACCGGGGTTCCTCGTGCTTGGCGAGGACGGCGACGACGAGTTCACGCAGGGGAGGCGAAGTCTTGTTCGCCTTCGCTCCGGTATTCGACTCCGCCGTCTTCTTGGAACGCTTGTCGGTGCCGGGGTTTGCCTTTGCGCGGCGCGCCCTGGGAACCGTTACGGCCGGTGCCGCCGCGGCCGCCTTACCCGTCTTGGCGACCTTGGCGACCTTGGACACCCTGGCTTTCTTCACGGGTGAACTGCCCAGTGCCGCCTGCATGCTGACCAGCAGTTCATGGTCCTTCTGCAGTGCCTCGAGCTGGGCCTGGAGGGCGGCAACCTCGGCCGTGATGCGTTCTTGTTCTTTGGTGTTGCGCTCGAGGTCGGTATCGACCTGCTGGGCGTATTGGGTCTGCAGAGTGGGGTTGCCTTCTGGCATGACAGCTCTCTTTCCTTGTACAACTGTTGGGGGCGGATGCTACTCACTTTTGTGGCTCTTGCAGAACCTCTGGTGCGAACTCCACTGCCACCCCTGAGGACAAACGCCCAACCGGCAAGCACCGGAATACCCAAATCGGCTCCGGTCACGCCTCCTTGAACGGTGACTTCCCTAACGGGCGTCGGGAGCGCGGCCAGCTACGATCGCGGGTCGCTGTGAAGATCGATCTCAGGGGTAACCAAGATGGCAAAGCGCACAAAGAGCAGGCTGGCGGTCCTCGGGACCGTAAGCGTACTGACCGGGGCTCTGGTGGCAGGGGCCGGTCTCATCGACACGCGTCCCGAGGCGAAGGCCGCGGATCTGTCCGGCCGGGCCACGGCCGAACTGCGGCACTGGCCCAAGCCGGTGGCGGACCGACTCGGCCACGTCATCTCGAAGAACGCCCACAAGGGTGCGTACGCCGTGTTCGACGCGGACAACACGACCTACCGCAACGACCTTGAGGAATCCCTCCTGCCCTTCCTCGAGATGCGCGGGGTCGTCACGCGCGAGTCGATGGACCCGTCACTGAAGACCATTCCCTTCAAGGACACCACGGGCCACAAGGAGAGCCTGTACAGCTACTACAACAGGCTGTGCGAGATTGACGACCAGGTGTGCTACCCGTGGGTCGCCCAGATTTTCTCGGGGTTGACGCTGAAGCAGCTCAAGGGGCATGTCGATGACCTGCTGGCGTACGGCAAACCGATTCCGGCCGAGTACTACGAGGACGGGAGGCTGACCAGGACCGAGGTCAAGGCGCCCGAGTTCCTGAGGGGCATGCAGGAGCTGTACAAGACACTGCGGGCCAACGGCATCGAGGTCTACGTCGTCAGCGCGGCCAGCGAGGAACTGGTCCGCATGGTGCTCTCCGACCCCAAGTACGGCTACCACGTGAAGCCGCGGAACGTCATAGGCGTATCAATGCTCCTCAAGGACCGCGCGACCGGCGATGTCACCACCGCCCGCAAGGAGATAGCGGCCGGCACATACGATCCCGCCGAACTGAGCGACCGCGAACTGACTCCGACGCTGTGGGCGCCCCTGACATGGTTCGAGGGAAAGCCCGCAGCGATCCGGACCTACATCGACGAGTGGCGCAAGCCGATTCTGGTGGCGGGTGACACGCCGGTGAGCGACGGCCCCATGCTGTTCCACAGCACAGATTCGAAGAACGCGGGCACGAAGCTCTGGGTCAACCGCAAGGACAAGTACCTGAAGCAGATCCAGGACATGCAGCGGTCCAATGCCGCCCGCCAGCGGGAGCTCGGTGGGCCGGTGACGGCCGACAAGCGGTGGCTGGTCGTCAAGCACGAAGAGATTCGCTAGCCACAAGGCGTTGTTCTCGTTGCTGCGTTGGCTGCGTTGGCTGCGTTGGTGCGATGCCGACATCCCGTCCCAATACGCCGATGTCATCGCCGCGGTGCCTCCTCAGGCACCGGGGCGCTGCGGCCCGCACGTGTGTCGCCGGACTGCCGACCGCGTTCTCCGGGTCGATGGTCACCCCACATACCTCCGCGCGGTGGAGGCGCGTTGTGCCTTCTCCAGCAGCCACAGGCGGTCCTCCAGCTCGGCCGGCACCGGTTCGCGCTGCTTGAGAACCCACGGCAGACCCGCCGCGGCGAGGGCGAAGGCCCGCAGGGACGCCACGTCACGCGGCACTGTCCGCAGCAGATACCCGGTACGGCGCAGGGCCGGGCGCAGAGGCCGGCGCAGCCAGGTGAACCACAGGGTGTTGCGCAGCCCCACGGTCCGCCGCGCCGTGCTGTCCCGGGCCTTGGACGCGGCATGGTGGACCGTGAGACTCGGTACGTAACTCAGCCACCACCCCCGTCGCAGCAGGTCGGTGGCCAGCAGTTCCTCTTCGCCGCCAAACCACAGGCCCGCGTGAAATCCGCCCACCGCGCGGAAGGCGACCGTACGCATGACCGTCGCCCCGGCGAGGAACGATCCCAGCGCGGGGCCGGGCAGCCAGTCGGGGCCGGACAGCGGTGAATCGCGCATGTCGGCGACGATGGGGTCGTCCTCGCCCGACGGCTCGACGACGATCCGGGCCGTGACGGCGGCCAGCAGCGGCCGTTCGTCGAGAATGCCCGCCGCGTGCCGCAGGGAGTGCGGCTGCCACCATGTGTCGTCGTCGCAGAAGGCGACATAGGGAGTACGCACGTGGCGCACTCCGAGGTTGCGGCCGAGCGCGCCCAGATTGTGTCCCGGCCGCAGCAGTACGACGTCGGGGAAATCCCGCGCGACGGCTTCGGCCGTGCCGTCGCCCGACCCGTTGTCCGTGACGATCACCGGTGGCCGCTCCGGGAGTTCGCGCAGTATCCGCAGGGTCCGGAGCAGTTCCGCGCGGCGGTCCTTTGTGATCACCACGACGGTGGTACGACCATCCAGATGTTCTGGACTCACGGCGCTCCCGGGAGTGGCTGTTCCGTCCAAATGGTCTTTCCGTGGCGCGTGTACCGGCTGCCCCACCGCTCGGTCAGCTGCGCGATCAGGAAAAGGCCGCGCCCGCCTTCCTCCGTGGCGCGTGCGCGTCGCATTCTGGGCTGCGTACTGCTCGGGTCGGACACCTCGCAGATCAGCGTCGTCGTACGGATGAGCTTGAGCTCGACGGGGCCGCCGCCCGCGTAGCGGATGGCGTTGGTGACCAGCTCGCTCGCCACCAGTTCGGTGGTGAAGGCGAGTTCGTCCAGGTCCCAGCGGGACAGCTGCCCCACCACCAGCGCCCTGGCGTCGGCCACCACCGCTGGATCCGGTTCCAGTACCCACATCACGCTGTCCTGTGCGGGAACCCCACGGGTACGGGCGAGCAGTAGGGTCACGTCGTCCGACAGCGGGCTCGGGGCCAGGTCTGCCACCACCTCCTGGCCGACGTCCCGCAGCGGACGGCCCAGGACGTCCGCGGCCGCCAGCCGGCTCTTGAGGGCCGCCATTCCTTCGTCCAGATCGGCCTGCGGCCGCTCGACCAGGCCGTCGGTGTAGAGCGCCAGCACGCTGCCCGGTTCGACCTCCAACTCCACTGGCTCGAAGGGCAGTCCGCCGACTCCCAGTGGCGGCCCGGGGCTTACGTCCACGTAACTGACGGTCCCGTCGGGAGCCACCAGGGCGGGCGGGGGGTGCCCCGCACTGGCCATGGCGCACTGACGCGACACGGGGTCGTACGTCACGTACAGACAGGTGGCACCGAACGAGTCGTAGGCGCTCCGGCGTTCGGGAGTCTGCGTACCGTTCTCGTAGCTGCTGTTCTCCACGGTGAGCTGGGAAACAAGGTCGTCGAGGTGGGTGAGGAGCTCGTCGGGTTCGAGATCGAGGTCGGCCAGCGTGCGTACGGCGGTGCGCAGCCGGCCCATCATCGCTGTGGCCTCCAGACCGTGGCCGACCACGTCGCCGACCACGAGGGCGACCCGGGCGGACGACAGCGGGATGACATCGAACCAGTCCCCGCTCACTCCGCCGGCCGTATCCGTGGGGAGGTAGACGCTGAAGCTCTGCACCGCGGCCGTCTCGGTCGTCATCGGGGGCAGCAGGCTGCGCTGCAGACTCACGGAGGCGTGGCGCTCGCGCGCGTACCGGCGTGCGTTGTCCACCACGAGGGCCGCGCTGGAGGCGATCTCCTCCAGCAGGTCCAGGTCGTCCGCGCCGAAGGGCGCGCGGTCGCCGTCGCGCCACACCATGACCCGTCCCAGGAGCCTGCCTCTGGCTCGCAGCAGCGCGCTCATGCCCGAGCGGGTGCCCGGCCCGGGCAACGAACCGGGCCAAGTGTCGGCGTCGCCCAGCACATCGGCATTGGCATTGGCATCGGCATCGGCATCGGCATCGGCATCGGCCGACGGCTGCTCGGCGGGTCGCCCCCATACGCGGCCCCGCAACCCGTCGCCGACATCCACCCGCATGGAACCACCGGTCGGCAGCCGCCCGGCGCCCGCGCCCGCTCTCGCGGCCACCGCCGCCCGCCGCAAGACGTGATGTCGCTGATGCTCGGGCCCGGGCTCCTCGTGGGCGAACCCGGCCTCCGCTATGTCGACGGCCGCCAGATCGGCAAGCACGGGAACCAGCACATCAGCCAGGTCCTGCGTGGTTTCCGCGACCGACAGCGAGTTGCCGAGCACGGCGGTGGCGCGGTGCAGCAGGTCGAGGCGCTCGCGCGCGCGACGCTGTTCCGTGACATCGGTGAAGAGGGCGGTGACGCCCATGACGCGCCCGTCCGTCTCCTGGAGGCGGAACGCGGACAGTGCCATGATCCGGCCCCTCCCCGGGTCGACCCGGGTACGTACGAGCGCGTCCATCGCCACCAGCGGGTTCCCGGTCGTGAGAACCTTCCGCAGCTGCTCGTCGATCACACCCGCGTCCTCCTCCCAGAGGAACTCCGCGAGCCGCAGACCGCGCAAGTCAGGGGGCACACCCGTATACGGAAGAAGCTGAGTGTTCGTCCGCACCAATCGCAGTTCCCGGTCGAACACCGCGAAGCCGACGCGTTCCTGGAGGAACAGTTCCTGCATGAAGGCGTGATCCTGGCGCCACTTCAACACCAGAGCCCAAGGTGCTCCCAGCAGGAAGAAGCGCGACACGCGACGGTCCGGCTGCCCGGGGTCCAGCGGAAGGACGCGGAACATGACCTCCGTCTCCCCGCCACCGCCCTCACGCACCACAGCCCGGCCCTCCCACACCGGGCCGTCCCGCTGCGCCATGACGTCCCGCCATCGGCCGGGGTCGGCCAGCAGGTCCTGGACCCGTCGGCCACACAGCTCGTCGGCCCGCCGGTGCAGAAGGGTTTCGGCCGCCGGAGTGCAGCCGAGGACCGTCCCGGTGCCGTCCACGAGAAGCCCGGCCGCGTTGCCTGCGTCGAGGGGATCGTCTTTGCTGCGAGCAATGCGCACACGCACCCCCGGGATCAGCGTCTCACCGGTCTTGATCTGGCCGTCGTTGTCTTGCGCTCTTGGCCAGGCTATCCATCACCCCACCTGTCCGCCCGCCCGGAGGGCAAGGACCGGCCATGGATCCGCTCACTCGGAATATGCCGGCGTGCGGGCGTGGTGGGGCTGTGTGACCCTTGCCGCGAGAAAGGCCGTGCCGACCGGAGGGAGTCAGGGATGAATCAGCTCGGAGACAAGCCGGAAGAGGTCCGCAAGCGGCTGGAGGAGGAGAAGCGGCAGGCCCGGGAGCAGGATCGGAAGTCCCCCGAACGGGGCTCCGAGCCCGGTGAGCCGTCCGGGGAGCCGTCCGGGGAGCCGTCCGGGGAGCGGGATGCCGCGACGTACCCCGACGATCGCGATTCGGACTGACCCGAGCCGGTCTTACGTACTCATCCCGGCCACCCCCTTCACGCCGGTCGCGGATGCGGCCACGAATGCGAGACTTGGACTATGGACTGGGCTTCATGGACGACGCTCGGGGTGCTGACGGGCCGCGGCGGGGTCCTCACCGAGGAGGTGGGCGTTCTGACCGGTGATCTCACGGTGCACACCACGTGGGCCGACAGTGAGGCACGGATCGCTGTGCAGTACAGCGGGGCGTCCGACTGGTTCACCATGTCGGGCAGTCCCGTGCCTTCTCCTTCGGAGAGTGACAGCCGCGACCTGCACGACGCCGTGGTGGCGGCGATACGTGAGGGTGGCGCCGCCACCGTCCCCTCCCCGCCGCACAGCCCCTCGGCACAGTAGCGCCGCTTGCTGCCCCGGTCGTTGGGTCGGCGCACTCAGGAGAACGGCCATGCTCGCGCGTGATCTCGCGGAAACCTACCCCTACGTATCGGTCGACGCCGATGCGGTGGACGCGGCCCGGCTGCTCGCAAGGCACAAGCTGCCCGCGCTGCTCGTCGTCGACGCCGACCATCGGCCGTACGCCATCGTGCCCGGCTCCCAGCTCATCAAGCAGCTGGTGCCGGACTACCTCATCGAGGAACCGCTGCTCGCCGCCGTGATCGACGACCGCCACCTCGGTGAAGTCGCGGAGAAGATCGCCGGACTCACGGTCGCCGAATGGCTGCCGAAGCGCACGTACACGCCGCCAGTGGTCGGGCCCGACGCCGGTCTGCTGCACGTGGCGGCGCTCATGGCCCGTACCCGCAGTCCGCTGGTCGCCGTGATCGAGCGCGACGGCGACCAGATCAGCCTGCTCGGCGCCATCACGGCCGCCTCACTGATGACGCATCTCATCGGAGAAGCGTGAACGACTGGCAGAGCTGGGCCGCGGTCGTCGTCTTCGCGGGTACATACGCACTGATCATCAGCGAGAAGCTGCACCGCACGGCCGCCGCCCTGGGGGGTGCCGGGCTGATGCTCGTGATCGGGGCGACCGACGACAAGGCGGCGTTCCACTCGGAGCGCAGCGGGGTCGACTGGAACGTCATCTTCCTGCTGCTCGGCATGATGGTGATCGTCGGCGTGCTGAAGAAGACCGGCATGTTCGAGTACCTCGCCATCTGGTCCGTGAAGAGAGCGCGGGCCAGGCCCTTCAGGGTGATGACGTGGCTGGTCGTCATCACGGCCGTCGCCTCGGCCCTCCTCGACAATGTCACCACCGTGCTGCTCATCGCCCCGGTGACCCTGCTGGTCTGCGAGCGGCTCGGGCTGCCGGTCGCCCCTTACCTGATCGCCGAGGTGCTGGCGTCCAACATCGGCGGCATGGCCACCCTGGTCGGTGATCCGCCGAACATCATCATCGCCAGCCGCGCCGGCCTGACCTTCAACGACTTCCTGGTACACCTCGCCCCGCTCTCTGCGTTGCTGATCCTGGTCCTGATCGCACTGTGCCGCTGGCTCTTCCGGAAATCCTTCGTGTACGACGAGGAGCGCGCCGCCGAGGTGATGTCGCTGGAGGAGCGCGAGGCCATTCACGACCCGCGCCTTCTCGTCCAGGGCCTGGTCGTGCTCGTGCTCGTCGTCGCTGGGTTCGTACTGCACCCCGTGCTGCACTACGAACCCAGCGTCGTCGCCCTGCTCGGCGCCGGGCTGCTCATCGCCGTCTCCAGCGTGCGGACCGGTGATGTGCTGGCCGACGTCGAGTGGCCCACGCTCGCCTTCTTCGCGGGGCTTTTCGTGATGATCGGCGGGCTGATCGAGACCGGTGTGATCGGTGAGGTCGCCAGGAAGCTCGCGGACGCCATCGGCGACAACGAAATCGGCGGGTCCATGCTGCTGCTCGGCTCCTCCGCCGTGCTCTCCGGCATCGTCGACAACATTCCGTACGTCGCCACCATGGCGCCCGTCACCAGCGACGTCGTCGAGGCCATGGGCGGCTCCGGAGACCACGTCATGTGGTGGGCGCTGGCCATCGGCGCGGACCTCGGCGGCAACGCCACCGCGATCGGAGCCAGCGCCAATGTCGTCGTCCTGGGCATCGCCGAACGCAACCGCACACCCATCTCGTTCTGGCAGTTCACCAAGTACGGCCTTGTCGTCACCGCCGTCACCGTGGCGATCTCCGCGGTGTACATCTGGCTGCGGTACTTCGCCGCGGCCTAGGGTTTTCTCGTATATTCGAATGAGGCTGGAAATGAGGAGCCTTCCCACAGACGGGAGCCGGCCGTGCGCGCGCGAGACCTGGCAGAAGAGTACGAAGCCGTGAGCTTCGACAGCGACGCCCTGGACGCTGCCCGGCTGATGGCCGAGCACCGGCTGCCCGGACTGCTGGTGCTCGACGAACGCGGCGAGCCGAAGGCGATCCTGCCCGCGT
The DNA here is from genome assembly GCF_018614615.1 of Streptomyces sp. ISL-100. Classification (GTDB taxonomy): domain Bacteria; phylum Actinomycetota; class Actinomycetes; order Streptomycetales; family Streptomycetaceae; genus Streptomyces. The sequence continues at coordinate 33,175 of NZ_JAGGOK010000027.1, forward strand.
CCCAGATGGTCAAGACCCTGGTTCCCTCCTACGTGATCGACGATCCGGGGCTCGCGTCCGTCATCGACGAGAAGCACGCCGACCGGCTGTGCGAGTCCCTGGCCGGGCGCCGCGTCGGCGATTGTCTGCCCCGCACCACGGCCCCGCCGCCCATTGCCGCTCCCGACGACACCGCGCTGGAGGTGGCCACGCTGATGGCACGGGTACGCAGCCCGCTGGTCGCGGTGGTGGAGAAGACCCGGGGCGGTACCCGCCTCATTGGCGTGATCACGGCCTCGCACCTGCTGCATGAGCTGCTCCGTTCGGCGAGCGCGCCCGCGGCGGGGACCGGCCCGTAGGCTCGGTCCGGCCTTGGTGCTGCCGAGTGGAGTGTGCGGTGGCAGTGCGCGGCTGTCGTGCCCACCGGAGGTGTGGCGCGTTGACTGGTGGCGAGATTCACCGAGTCGAGGAGTCACCGCCATGACACTGCAAACACCCCCTCAGGTCGAGCCGTCGGACCACGGCTGGGGGATCGTCGCTGACGGCAGCCACCCGTCTCAGGCGCATGCCTGGACGGCCTTGCTCACGGGATTCGGCCCGCAGGACTCCTTCTTCTTCCAGGCGCACGCTCCTGAGGCGGCCGACGCGCCGGGGCATGCGTCGGGCCGGCAGACCTTGCACGAGCTGGAGGTTGCCGGTTCGGCGCTCGGGAAAGTCGCGGCCCCCATGTCGCGCGCCGCGCAGAACGCCCTTCTGTCGCCCTCGGCGGGTCCCGATGTCTCGGCGGAGCGCGGCACGGCCCACGCCGACAGCCGTCTCGCGAGCGGGGACGTCTCCATTGCGTACGGCGTTAATCCCGACGGCGGCGCGCCGCTCTCGCCCTTCGGTGTGCACGTTGAGGCGGCGACGGCCGAGGCGGTCACCAAGCCCGGCCAGCCGGTCACCCTCGCCAGCGGTGCCAGGCACGCCTACGTCACGTCGGCCGGGCGGAAGGTGGCTACCGTGCCGGCCGAGTGGCCGGTGAACTTCTCGGTGCGTATTCCCGCCGACACCTCCCAGCCCGTCGCAGCACTGGTCGTCTTCAACGAGCAGGTCACCACCGACGCGCAGGGTCGGCCCACTCTCGGCAAGGACGGCCGGTACGCCTACGATCCGAAGTCGACGAGCGGGTACGTCAACGCAGTGCGCCTCACCGTCTACGGTGAGCGCCGGACGGAGCTGACCATCGGACACGCCGCTGTCCTGCGTGTCTCCCAGTAGACCGCCGCGCGGTGGATCTCGACGGCCCGTGCCACGTCCTCGTCCACCAGGTCGTGGTTGATGGCGAAGGCGGCCGCCGATCCCATGCCGGCCGCCGTGACCACCGCCGCCCGCGGATCGGCGACATTGCCCGCCGCCCACACCCCGGACACACTGGTGCGGCCGGAAGGGTCGGTCGTCACCCAGCCGTTGTCGTCGCGCTCGCAGCCCAGTGCGGTCAGCAGGGCGTCGCGGGGCACCATGCGGGGAAGGACGAACGCGGCGCTGCGGGGCACTACCCGGCCGTCGGCCAGTTCGACCCCGCGCAGCCGGTCGTCGCCCACCACCAGCCGCTTGATCACGCCCTCGGTGATGTGCACACCTCGGGCGGTCAGCCGCTCGCGGTCGTCGTCCGTGAGGTCCAGGGTGTGCGGGAAGAACACGATGTCACTCGACCACTGCCGCAGCAGTAGCGCGTGCCGCACGGAGCCGGGGTGGTTGCCGAGCACCCCGATGGGCTGGTCGCGCACCTCGTAGCCGTGGCAGTACGGACAGTGCAGCAGGTCGTTGCCCCATCGCTCACGGACGCCGGGAATCTCGGGCAGCTCGTCGCGCAGGCCCGTGGCCACCAGCACGCGGCAGCCCCGGAGCACCGGGCCGCCGGCCAGATGCACGAGGAAGCCGGAGTCGATGTGATCGACCTGTCCCTTCATCAACTCCACGCCGTAGCCCGCCACTTCGGCCCGGGCCACTTCCAGCAGGGCAGCCGGGGCCATCCCGTCCCGGGACAGGAAGCCCTGCATGTGCGCGGCCGGGGCATTACGCGGTTCCCCGGCGTCCACGACCGCTACCCGGCGGCGGGACCGGGCCAGTACCAGGGCCGCGTTCAGGCCGCCGGCCCCCGCGCCGACGACCACCACGTCGTACAGGGAATCCTTCGATGCCACGCTCTTCGTATCGCTCACGGCGATCACCTCCGCCCACAGGGTGCGACCAAGGATTCAGCAGTGGCAATCTTTGTTGCTATTTCCGGAACGAGCTTGTGCAATGGGAAGCGTGGAACACTCACCTGCCATCGCCCAAGTCCTCACCGAGGTCGGCCCTCGCCTCAAACGGCTGCGCACTGAGAACGGCGTGACGCTGACGGCGCTGTCCGAGACCACTGGCATCTCCAAGAGCACCCTGTCCCGGCTGGAGTCCGGCCAGCGGCGCCCCAGTCTGGAACTCCTGCTTCCGATCGCCCAGGCCCACCAGGTTCCGCTGGACGAACTGGTCGGCGCCCCCGAAGTCGGCGACCCGCGCGTCCGCCTCAAGCCCAAGCGCGTCAACGGCAGCACCGTGCTGCCCCTGACCCGGCAGCCGGGGCCGCTGCAGACCTTCAAGATGATCCTGCCGGCCACCCGGAGCACACCCGAGCCCTGCACCCACGAGGGCTACGAGTGGCTGTATGTCCTCTCCGGACGCCTGCGTCTGGTCCTGGCCGACCGCGACCTCGTCCTGGGCCCCGGCGAGGCCGCCGAGTTCGAGACCCGGCTGCCGCACTGGTTCGGCAGTACCGGCGACGGCCCCGTCGAGGTCCTCAGCCTGTTCGGCCGCCAGGGCGAGCGCATGCACGTACGCGCGAAACCCCGCCCCCGCGACAAGCCCGGCCACTGACTGTGCCCGGCGCGCACACAGCACACCGGGCACAGTGGTCATGTGCGGCGGATCAGGTCGCGTCCGCCGCCGGCAGCGTGCCCGTACGTGCCACGTCCGCGTACCAGCGCGCGCTGGCCTTCGGGGTGCGCCGGCCGGTCGGGTAGTCGACGTACACCGCGCCGAAGCGCTTGCTGTATCCGTACCCCCACTCGAAGTTGTCGAGCAGCGACCACAGGAAGTAGCCGCGCACGTCGACCCCTGCCTGGATCGCCCGGTGCACCGCCGTGAGGTGGCCGTGCAGGAAGGCGATCCGGTCGGGGTCGATCACCTCGCCCTGCGGGTTGACGTAGTCGTCGAACGCCGCGCCGTTCTCCGTGATCATGAGGGGCAGGTCCGGGAAGTCCGCCTTGAGCCTGAGCAGCAGGTCGTACAGGCCGCTGGGGTCCACGGCCCACCCCATCGCCGTCTTGTCGCCCGGCGGCAGATGGAAGGTGACCTTGTCGGCGCCCGGCCACGGGCTGTGCGCGCTGTGCCGTGTCCGTCGGAGCCGTGGCCGGCCTCGTCGGTGGCGGCCGATACGAGAGTCGGCGTGTAGTAGTTGACGCCCAGGAAGTCGAGCGGCTGCCGGATGGCGGCCGTGTCGCCGTCGTGTACGAAGGACCAGTCCGTCAGGTGGGCGGTGTCGCGCAGCAGGTCGGCCGGGTACTCGCCGCCGAGAACGGGGCCGGTGAAGACCCGGTTGGCCAGCGCGTCGATGCGCCGGGCGGCGTCCGCGTCCTCGGGGCTCGCAGTGAGCGGGCGCACATGGTGGACGTTGAGCGTGAGGGAGATCCGCGCGTCGCCCGGAAGACCGGCGCGCAGTGCCTGTACGGCCTGGCCGTGGGCCAGGTTGAGGTGGTGCGCGGCGCGCAGGGCGGCGACGGGGTCGGTACGGCCCGGCGCGTGGACGCCGGACGCGTAGCCGAGAAACGCGCTGCACCAGGGCTCGTTGAGGGTGGTCCAGGTGCGTACCCGGTCGCCGAGGGCGTCGGCGGCCAGGGCGGCGTACGCGGCGAACCGTTCGGCGGTGGCGCGCTCCGGCCAGCCGCCCATGCTCTCCAGTTCCTGGGGCAGGTCCCAGTGGTAGAGCGTGGCGACGGGCTGGATGCCCTTCTCCAGCAGCTCGTCGGTCAGTCTGCGGTAGAAGTCCAGTCCCTTCTGCACCGCGGGGCCGCGGCCTGTGGGCTGGATGCGGGGCCAGGCGAGGGAGAAGCGGTAGGCGTCGACGCCGAGGTCGGCCATGATGGCGACGTCCTCGCGCCACCGGTGGTAGTGGTCGGTGGCGATGTCCCCGGTGTCGCCGTTGCGGACCTTGCCGGGGGTGCGGGCGTAGGTGTCCCAGATGGACGGGGTGCGCCCGTCCTCCGCCGCCGCTCCTTCGATCTGGTACGCGGCGGTCGCCGTGCCCCAGAGGAATCCCGGGGGAAACGCGCGGCTGTCGGCGGCGGCGTGGGGAGCGGGTGCGGTGTGTCGGATTGCGGTGACCACGTACGTAGGTCCTTCCGGGGTGGGGAGGGGTGTCTGGTGCGAGCGTGCGTGCGTGAGGTGGCTCAGCCCTTGACCGCGCCCTGCATGATGCCGCCGACGATCTGGCGGCCGAAGATGAGGAACATCGCCAGCAGCGGCAGGGTGCCTAGGAGGGCGCCGGCCATGATCAGGGACTGGTCGCGGACGTAGCCCGCGCTCAGTTGGGTGAGGGCGACGGGGACCGTCGGGTTGGTCATGTCGAGCACGATGAACGGCCAGAAGAAGTCGTTCCAGGCGTGCACGAAGGTGATCATGAACAGGACCGCCATCGGCGGCCTGGCGATCGGCAGCACGATGCTCCAGAAGATGCGGAGTGAATGCGCGCCGTCCACCCGGCCCGCCTCGACGAGTTCGTCCGGCAGCGCCTCGGACAGGTACTGCCGCATGAAGAACACGCCGACCGCGCTGACGAGTGTGGGGAAGATGACGGCGGGGAGTTTCTGCCCCCAGCCGAGGTCCGTCATCATCATGAACAGGGGTACGACGCTGAGTTGCGGCGGCACCATCATCGTTCCGATGACGAGCATGAGCAGGATGTTGCGGCCCCTGAAGCGCAGCTTGGCGAAGGCGAAACCGGCCAGGGTGGCGAACAGCACGGTGGACAGCGCGATGACACCGGCCACGATGAAGCTGTTGATCATGGTCTTGCCGAGCGCGGCGTCCTGCCACGCCTTGCCGAGGTTCTCCAGGAGGTGCGGTCCCGGCAGGAACGGTGGCGGGGCCCGGCGACCGCTTGGTTTTTTGAGGCGGCGGTCGCCGGGTCACCGGGGCGGCTGGTCTCAGCCGGTGGCCTTCTTGATCCGGTCGTCCGTGGTCTTCCAGGCCTCGTCCGGGCTCTTGTTCTGGGACTCGATGAGCGTCAGACCTTGGGAGAAGATGTCCTTGATCGTGCCGTCCTTGCGCCCGAGGACCTGCTTGTCGGGGATCTCCTGGGCGGCGTCGCCGAAGATCTTGCCGATGGGTGCGCCGTTGAAGTACTCGGACTTCGCGTCGGCGACCGCGGGGGCCTTGAGGGCTTCCTCGGAGGACGGGAAGTTGCCGAGCTTCGTGAAGACGAACTCCTGCTGCTCGGGTGCGGTCAGCCAGGCGACCAGCTTCTTCGCCTCTTCCTTCACCGGGCTCTTGTCGATGACGCCGAGGAACGAGCCGCCTCAGTTGGCGCCCTTGGGCGCCTTGGCGACATCCCACTTGCCCTTGTTCGCCGGGCCGGCCTTCTCACTGATGTGGCCGAGCATCCAGGCGGGGCAGACCGCCGTCGCGAACGTGCTGTTGGCGAGGCCGGGGTCCCAGCCGGGCTGGAACTGCCGCAGCTTCGCTGTGAGTCCGGTCCCGCCGGCCTCCGAGGCGAGCTTCCAGGCCTCGGCGATGGCGGGGTTGTCCTGGTAGATCAGTTCGCCGGACTCGTTGTAGAACTGCTCGGAGTTTCCGTAGATCATGGCGTTGAACAGGCCACTGGCGCTGTCCATGAAGGCGACCTTGTCGTTCTTGGTGCCCTTCTTGAAGTCCTTGCCCGCCTCGACATACTTCGACCAGTCGCCCTCCCACAGCTTGGCAACCTCCTCGCGGTCGGTCGGCAGACCGGCCTGCTCGAACAGGTCCTTGCGGTAGCAGACCGCCATGGGGCCGATGTCCGTACCGAAGCCGATGACCTTGTCGTCCTTGGCCGTGACCTGGCTCAGCTTCCAGGGGAGGAAGTGGTCGGCGCCGGAGACACCGGACAGGTCGGTGAACTTCGCGGCCTGCGTGTCGGCCAGTTCCTTGGCGCGCCCGATCTCTATGCCCTGGATGTCCTTGAGGCCGCTGCCCGCCGCCAGGTGGGTCTGCAGGGCGGTGTAGTACGTCTGCTCGTCCCCCGCCACCTCCGCCTCGATGCGGACGTTCGGGTTCTCCTTCATGTACCGGTCGAGGAGGCCGGTCTCCTTGTATCCCATGACGCCGAACAGGCCCATGGTGATGGTGACTTTGCCGTCCTTGACTCCACCGCCGGTCCCTCCGTCGCCGCCGCCGCTGCCGCTGCAGCCGACGACCAGGCCGAGTGCGGCAACGGCCGAAACGGTAGCCACAACCTTTGTACGCAACAGCTTGTGAGCCCTGCTCATTTAGCCCTCCCAGTGGCGGCGCCGACGCACCGGAGTACGAGCCGGTCAGTCCGCTCTGTGGCTTGGAATGGTGGAGTGGGTACGTTCCCACTGGCCAGGTGGGAACGTACCCACCAAGGTTCCCGAAGACTGGCCGCCGTGCGTACCCTCTGTCAAGAACTTGAATCGACTTCGTTGCGTCCAGATGTCGCGGGGCAATCCGCTGACTCCCGCGCCGCACCGGTGACCGTCTGGCACAATGCGCTGGTGAACGGCGTCCGGACGTCGCTCTACGAGGAGGAAGCCATGGGGGGAAGGCAGCGCCCGACCATCAAAACCGTGGCCGCACGAGCCGGAGTCGGGCGTACGACCGTTTCACGAGTCATCAACGGCTCGACGCTCGTCAGCGACGAAGCACGCGCCGCCGTCCTGGCCGCGATCGCGGAACTCAACTACGTACCCAACTCCGTCGCCCGCGGCCTGGTGACCAGCAGGACCAATTCCGTCGCGCTGGTGATTCCCGAGTCGGAGAGCCGCCTCGGTTCGGAGCCCTACTTCTCGGCGGTCATCCGGGGAGTCAGCACGGCGCTGGCCGACACCAGGACCCAGCTCCAGCTCATGCTCGTACGGGACAAGGGCGAGCAGGACCAGCTGACCGACTCGGTCGCCGAACGGCGCGTGGACGGCGTGCTGCTGGTCTCGGTGCACGAGCACGATCCGCTGCCCGGCCTGCTGGAGGACATGGGTCTGCCGACCGTACTCGCCGGCCGCCGCTCCCCCACCGAGACCCTGAGCCACGTCCACTCCGACAACCTCGGGGGCGCGGCCGCCGCGGTCCGCCATCTGGTGGCGCGCGGCCGGACGACGATCGCGACGATCACCGGTCCGCTGGACATGGATGTGGGCCGTACCCGGTTGCAGGGCTGGCGGGACGCGCTGGAGGAAGCGGGCCGCGCGGCAGACCAACGGCTGGTGGCCACGGCCGACTTCACCGAGGCCGGGGGCGAACGCGCGATGCGTTCACTTCTTGAAGCAGCACCCGATCTGGACGCCGTCTTCGTGGCGTCCGACGTCATGGCCGCGGGCGCGATGATGGAGCTGCGCAAGCAGGAACGGCGCGTTCCGGACGACGTTGCCGTGGTCGGCTTCGACGACGCGTTCTTCGCGCGCCACACCGACCCGCCCCTGACGAGCGTGCGCCAGCCCATCGAGGAGATCGGCACCACGATCGCCCGGACTCTGCTCCGGGAGATCGCCGACCCGGACGCACCGCGGCAGCACATCCTGCTCCCGACCGAGCTGATCGTCCGCGGCTCCTCGTGAAGGACCACTGACTGACCGGTTCACCCGATCCGATGTGTGAGACGCCCCTGACGAGGAAGGCGATCGGGACGAGCCTACGAAGGAGAGTCAGTGAGCGATCGCAAGAACATATTCGTGATCGGCCTGGACGAGGCCAATCTGCCGACCCTGCGAGCCGTGCCCGACGCGCAGAGGTACGACTTCCACCCTCTTCTCACCATCGAGGAGCTCCAGCACGGCGAAGTGTCGGTGGCGGAGCTGTTCGAGAAGGCACGGGTTGCCCTCGACGCCTTCGAGGGCAGCATCGACGCGATCGTCGGCTACTGGGACTTCCCCGTGAGTACGCTCGTACCGATGCTCAGCGAGCGCTACGGCACGCGCAGCACCAGCCTGGAGTCCGTGGTCAAGTGCGAGCACAAGTACTGGAGCCGGCTGGAGCAGCAGAAGGTCGTCGACGAGCATCCGCGGTTCGGCCGGGTCGATCTGGAGGCGGACGATCCGCGCCCGCCCGAGGGCGTGCGCTTTCCGATGTGGCTCAAGCCCGCCCTGTCGTACTCGTCGGAACTCGCCTTCGGCGTCAAGGACCAGCAGGAGTTCCGCGAAGCGGTCGACGAGATCCGCAAGGGCGTCGCCCGGGTGGGCCGGCCCTTCGAGTACATCCTCGACCGGCTTGACCTGCCCGCCGAGATGGCCGGTGTCGGTGGTCAGGTGTGTCTGGCCGAGGAAGCGCTCTCGGGCATCCAGGTCGCGGTGGAGGGGTACGTCCACAACGGCGACGTCACCGTGTACGGCGTCCTGGATTCGATCAACTACCCCGATTCCTCCAGCTTCCTGCGTCACCAGTACCCCTCCGCCCTGCCCGAGCCGGTCGTACGCCGGCTGCATGACGTCTCCAAGCGGGTGATGCGGCAGATCGGTATGGACGCGGCAACCTTCAGCATCGAGTACTTCTACGATCCGCAGACCGACGCGATCAATCTGCTGGAGATCAACCCCCGGCATTCCCAGTCGCACGCCGAGCTGTTCGAGTACGTCGACGGAGTCCCCAACCACCACTGCATGCTGGCTCTCGCGCTGGGCGAGGACCCTGCCCTTCCGCACCGGTCCGGCCCGTACGAGGTGGCCGCGAAGTGGTACTACCGGTGGTTCGCCGACGGTGCCGCGCGCCGGGTGCCCACGCCCGCGGACATCGCGCGCATCGAGCGCGAGATCCCCGGCGTACGGGTCGACGTCGTACCCGACGAGGGGCAGCGCCTGTCCGACACTCCGCAGCAGGACAGCTACAGCTACGAGCTGGCCCACATCTTCACAGGTGGGAACAGCGAGAAGGAGCTGCGGGAGAAGTACGACCGCTGTGTGGCGGCTCTCGGTCTCGCCTTCGACGAGACCACTCCGGGCGGACGCGACCAGAAGAACGTCTGAGGACCCCGAGGCCCCCGAGGGAAAGGAGCGGCCCCGCCGTATGCGTTTCGTGAGCAATCTGCCGCACGCGACGAAGGAAGAAGAACACGTCGTCGTCCCCATGTCCGACGGCACCCGCCTGTCCGCCCGCATCTGGCGGCCGGTCTCCTCCGACGAGGAGCCCGTGCCGGCGGTGCTGGAGTACATCCCGTACCGCAAGCGCGATCTGACCGCGGTGCGCGACTCGATGAACCACCCTTACATCGCAGGTCATGGCTATGCGTGCGTACGCCTGGACCTGCGCGGCACCGGCGAGTCGGAGGGCGTACTGGCCGACGAATACCTGGAGCGGGAGCAGGCCGACGCCGAAGAGGTCCTCGCCTGGCTGGCCGAGCAGCCGTGGTGCGACGGCAGTACCGGCATGATGGGCATCTCCTGGGGGGCCTTCGCCGCCCTCCAGACCGCGGCCCGCCGGCCGCCGAGCCTGCGCGCCGTCGTCATCGCGTCCTTCACGGACGACCGGTACGCCGACGACATGCACTACATGGGCGGCGCGATGCTGTCGGACAACCTCGCGGAGGCGGGGACGATGTTCGCGTACGCAACGTGCCCGCCGGACCCGGCCGTGGTCGGTGACCGCTGGCGCGACATGTGGCACGAGCGGATGGAACACACCCGCCCGTGGGTCCTGGAGTGGCTGCGCCACCAGCGCCGCGACGACTACTGGCGCCATGCCTCGGTCTGCGAGGACTACGCGGCCGTACGCTGCCCCGTCCTCGCGTCCAGCGGCTGGGCGGACGGCTACTCCAACGCCGTGACGCGGCTGCTGGGGAACCTCGACGTACCGCGCAAGGGGCTGATCGGGCCCTGGTCCCACAAGTTTCCGCATCTGGGCGAGCCCGGTCCGGCCATCGGCTACCTCCAGGAGGTCGTGCGCTGGTGGGACCACTGGCTGAAGGGTGCCGACAACGGCGTCATGGACGGACCGATGCTGCAGGCGTGGATGCAGGACAGTGTGCCGCCCTCGACGTCGTACGAAGAGCGGCCCGGCCGGTGGGTCGGCGAGCCGGACTGGCCCTCGCCGCACATCGAACCGGTCGCCCATCCGCTCCTGCGGCACCGCATCGTCATGCCGGGGGACGTGGTGCCGGAGGAAGGCGGCGGCGACGCGATGACCGTGCAGTCGCCGCTGTCCGTCGGCCAGTTCGCCGGCAAGTGGGCCTCGTACAACGCCCCGCCGGACCTGCCGTACGACCAGCGGGAGGAGGACGGCGGCTCTCTGGTCTTCGACACCGGACCGCTGAGCGAACCGGTCGAGATCCTGGGCTCCCCGACGGTCGAACTCGACCTGTCCGTCAGCGAACCGGTGGCCACCGTCGCCGCCCGCCTCTCCGACGTCGCACCCGACGGCCGGGCCACCCGCGTCACGTACGGCCTGCTCAACCTGACGCACCGCGACGGCACGGGCGAACCCGAACCCCTGGAGCCGGGCCGTCGCTACCGCGCCACCGTCGAGCTCAACGGCGTGGCCCAGGTCTTCCCGCGCGGCCATCGCATACGGCTCTCCCTGTCCACGTCCTACTGGCCGCTGGCCTGGCCGCCCCCCAAGCCTGTCCTGCTGAGCGTTCACGAGCGGTCCAGCACGCTGACGCTGCCGGTGCGGCCCACGGCCGAGCCGGACGAAGTGCCGCAGCGGCCCTTCGGTGAACCCGAAGGCGCCGAGCCCATCACCACCACCCGGCTGTCGGCTCCCGAACAGCGCTGGGAGGTCAAGCGCGACCTGATCGGGTACGACTCCGCGCTGGAGATCGTGAAGGACCGGGGCACGGTGCGTATCGACGACATCGGGCTCGACGTCGGCTGCCGCGCGTACGAGCGCTACACCGCCACCGCCGACGACTTCACCTCCGTCGCCGGCGAATCGGCCTGGACCATGCGCTTCCGGCGGGACGACTGGGACGTACGCGTGGAGACGCGCACCGAACTGCGGTGCGGTGAGACGGAGTTCTTCGTCGACGCGACCCTCGACGGCTACGAGGGAGACCGCCGGGTCTTCTCCCGCACCTGGAACGAGACGCTGCCACGGGACTGGCTGTAAACGGTCCCCCCTCGGGGCGAAATGCACCGACACGCCACGCGGAAAGTAGTTGATCCACTACGCTCCGCCGCGTTACGTGTTGGATCCGCATCCGAGGGGACCCTGAGTGAACCGAATTCGCACCGTACTCGCCGCGCTCGGCATCACCGCGGCAACGGTGCTCGCGCCCACCGCGAGCGCCGCTCCGCAGCAACAGCAGCAGCACGAGGAACGGTCGGCTGCCGGCGTGTCCCGGCACGACCCGTGCACCGGCTCGTTCCAGGGCGACGCGCGGCTCGGGCCCAAGTGGCTCCCGTCGAAGCACGAGAAGCCGGTGGGCCCGCTGCTGAAGGGCTACAAGCGGACAGGGGAGCTGTCGCCGGAAAGCTTCCTGAAGGAGTACTGGCAGGGGCCCGCAGACGTGGGTGGCTGGAAGTATCCGCCCAACGACGGGTTCAGGGAGGTCAATGGCGACGTGGACAAGGCGCCCACCCAGCTCCGCAGCGGTCAGCGCCTGGACCGTTTCGGTTCGGAGTACGGGGCCTATCTGGCGCCCGCAGGCGACGCGTACGCCAAGCGCGCACTGCCCCCGCAGAACCTGAACACCCGTGAACCGTCGGTGCCGTGCGACTACCGCGTCTACGAGGTCGCCAAGCCGTTCTGGGTGTGGCAGGGCGGTATCGCGCCGTGGTTCGAGCAGCCCGGCGGCGGGCAGCAGATCAAGCTGGACCCGGTGTTCCTGGATCCGGGTGAGGGGCAGCGGCTGAATGTGAAGTGGCTGCTGGAGCACGACTACCTCGAACCGGCCGGCGCGTAGCCTCACTCCCATGGACCGCCACGAACTGCGGGCCGCGCTGAGCGCGGCGGGAGTGCCCGACGACTACTTCCGCATCGAAGCCGTCCATGAACCGGCTCCCACGCCCCCCGACTTCCTGTACCTGAGGAAGTGCGGTCAGGAGGAGGGCGGGGCGTGGGAGACCGGTGCGTACGAGCGCGGTGTCTACGAGACGGTCACCCGGCATGCGAGCGAGGCCGAGGCCTGTGCGCAGCTACTGCGCCTGCTGACTTGAGCCTGCCGGAGTGGCCCGGGCCCCCTCACTCCCATTCCACCGTCAGGGTGGCCGACGCCCCCGACTTCAGGAACACGTACGCCGTGGTGGCGGGCGGGGATGCCAGGCGCAGACGTACCTGCGTGGTTCCCGTGTCGTTCACCGCCGTGAAGTCGGTCGACGTCTGCGCGCCGGATGTGAACCGGCCGATCTCCGCCACTTCGGACGCCGACGCGACGGCGCTCCAGTCGTCGGCGCCCGTCGTGCAGGCGGCGCCGAAGCAGTCGGACCTGACGTCCAGGACCATACGGTTTCCGGCCGCCCACGGATCACCGCTGCCGTCGGCGTACGTCACGCTGACGTAGGCGCGCTTCACGGCAGCCCCGTCGGGGACGGACGAGGTGTCGAACGAGAGCAGCGCGCGGTTGTGCTGCCCGTCCGCGCCCCTGCCGACTGCCACTCCGTACGTGCCCTCCAGCGTGCCGACGGCGGGTCCGACCCCGGTCGCCGACGCCTTCACGTAACCGTCGTCCGCGGCCCGGCTCGGCACGACCACCGTTTTCGCGCCGCCTCCCGGGGGTGGTGTTCCGCCGCCGCTGAGGCCCCAGAACTGGCCGATGCGGTACGAGGCGCACAGGTTGACGTCGAGTATGTACGCGCCCGCGGTGCCGCACTGCTCGGCGCCCGCTCCGGGGTCGACCGGCTGGCCGTGGCCCATGCCGGTGATCGAGTACGTCTCGACCACCGGCCGTCCGGCGCTGTCGCGGTACACGGCGTGCGGGTAACCGGCCACGGTGTCCGTGGTGTCGGCCGTGGTGTCCGCGGCATGGACATTGGTCCACTGTTCGACTGTCTCGGTCATGTTGGCGGGCACGACCGTCGTGTCGCTCGTGCCCTGCCAGACGGAGACGGCCGGCCACGGGCCCGCGTAACCGGGATACGCGGCGCGGACCTTGTCGCCCCATGCGGCGGGCGGGAGGTTGGTTCCGGGGCTCATGCAGGTGTAGGCGGCCGCGACGGTGGTGGCGCAGGCGTACGGCAGGCCGGCCACGGGTGCTCCGGATGCGAAGACGTCGGGGTACGCGGCCAGCATGACGTTGGTCATGGCCGCGCCGGCGGACAGCCCGGTGGCGTGCACGCGGGCGGGGTCGCTGCCCAGGTCGGACTTCATCCGGTCCGTCATCTGCTTGATCGACAGCGCCTCACCGGAACCACGCTTGATGTCCGCCGATTCGAACCAGTTGAAGCAGGAGTTGAGGTTGTTGCCCGACTGCTGCTGCGGCAGCAGGAGCGCGAAGCCCCAGCGGTCGGCCCAGGTCGTCCAGCCGGTCTCCGTGTCGAACGCGGCGGCCGACTGCGTGCAGCCGTGCATCGCCACGACGAGGGGCCGACCGGCCGGCAGGCCGTCCGGGACGTACCGGAACATCCGCAGGTTGCCCGGGTTCGTTCCGAAGCCGGTGACCTCGGTGAGCGAGGCGGCCCGGGCCGCGGGCGCGAAGGTGGTCCAGTCGGCGCCGAGCAGCGTGGCGAGCAGTGCCAGCAGCACGGTGACGGCCGAAAGTCTCATCTTCGTACGGGGTGGATCTGTGCGCATGGCGGCTCCTCCAAGGGTCTCCCCCCGTACGTCCGGAATGACGGACCGTAGCGCCGCTCGTACACAACACAGGACGGGGCGACGCCACCGTCAATCACCACGCGCGGTGTGGTCCGGACACGTTGCCGTCCGCCGCGAATCCCATCCGGAAGCGATGCTTTCCAGTCGAAGCAGCGTAAGTGAGGAATGAACCACTTACTCATGAGTGCAGGTCAGACGGTCGTTTTGCGTTGTACCACTGACGCATGTCCACATGACGGACGCCCCGTCGGGTGGCACGCATACCGCCCCCGAGCTGCCCGAACGACCATTCGGTCTCCCCCGCCCGACCGGGGGAGGCCGGAATGAGTTGATCAGTGTGCACTCACTGTCCGCATCAGCAACACTCCTCAGCGCAACACCCCCGCAACTTATCCGCAATCAGAGGAGAGTCATTCATGCGTCACCTCCGGAACACGCTCGGCGCCATCGGGGCGGCCACCGTCCTCGCACTGACGGGCGCCGCCACCGCGAGCCCGGCGCAGGCGCAGCCGACCGGGACGACCAGCCTCTACGCGCCGTCCGCCTTAGTGCTCACCGTGGGTACGGGCGAGGAAGCCGGCACGGCGACTGTCGGGCGCGCGGTGACCTTGACCTGCGCACCGACGCCCGGCGGCACCCATCCGTCGCCCGTGGCCGCCTGCGCCGAACTCCACGATGCCGGCGGCGAGTTCTCCGGCGTGATCGACACGGCGCCGCGGCGGAGCTGTACGCGCGAGTGGGACCCGCTCGTGATCACCGCCCAGGGCGTGTGGCAGGGCAAGCAGGTCTCCTGGTCGACCACCTTCGGCAACCGGTGCCTGATGGAGGGCGGCCTGGCAGAAGGTGCGCTGTTCGCCTTCTGACCGTGTCGTTCCCACCCACGAGGAAGCCCCGACTGGTCGGGGGAAACCAGCCGGGGCGGCAAGGGTGTGAGGAGGTGAGGCCCGGGGACGGACGCTGTCCCCTCCGTACTCACATGTACTTGAACGGCCAACCACTCCCGGACGTTCCATTCCTCCCCCGTAACCGGGCGTGATGTGCACCACCGACCGGCGCCATGCGGAAGCCCCGCGTGGCGCCGGTTTCGCGTCCAGGGCGAGGACCTCGCGGGCGACGACAGCTTGATGCCGCACCACTGACGCGCTTTGTCCTGTGCGCGGAAGAAGTTGCGAAAGCTGGTGCGAAAGGGGTTACGCGACGGGACCGAGCCCGCTAACTTCCCTGAAATGAACCGGACGTGAATGCGTGACCGGTGACCTTTCCGGCGCGACGGCGCGCGCCTGGCTCCCCCCGGCAGGACTCCCATCCTGGTCCGCCGGACACCCCCACCCCTTCGGGAGACTTCTGTGCGCAAAAAACCGTTCAGACCCCGTGTGTTCCCAGCGCTCCTGCTCACAGCGTTACTCACCGCCGGATTCCTGGCGCCCGCAGGCTCCGCCTCCGCCGTCCCCCGGGACGCGGACCGAAGTACCGCGAAGGCAGCCGCGGCCGAAGAGTTCCAGCAGGTCACACTCGCCAAGGGCGTCGCGGAAACCGGCGAGCCGATGACGATGGCGGTCCTCCCCAACCGCTCCGTCCTGCACACCTCGCGCGACGGCACGCTGCGTCTCACGGACGCGGCGGGCACAACAAAGATCGCGGGCAAGCTCGACGTCTACAGTCACGACGAGGAAGGCATCCAAGGCATCGGCGTCGCCTCGAACCGCCAGGTCTACCTCTACTACGCTCCCAAGCTCAGCACCCCGGGCGGGGACGCGCCGGGCGACGGTACGGCTGGGGACTTCACCCCCTTCGACGGCGTGAACCGGCTCTCCCGCTTCTCCCTCACCGCCGACGGAACCCTGGATCTCGCCAGCGAGAAGAAGATCCTCGACGTACCGGCATCGCGCGGAATCTGCTGCCATGTGGGCGGTGACATCGACTTCGACGCGCAGGGCAACCTCTACCTCACCACCGGAGACGACTCGAACCCCTTCGCGTCCGACGGCTACACGCCGATCGACGAACGCGCCTCCCGCAACCCGGCGTACGACGCCCAGCGTTCGGCGGGTAACACCAATGACCTGTGCGGCAAGGTACTGCGTATCAAGGTGAACGCGGACGGCTCGTACTCCACCCCCTCGGGCAACCTGTTCGCGCCCGGCACCGCGAAAACCCGCCCGGAGATCTACGCCATGGGCTTTCGCAACCCGTTCCGGATGAGCGTCGACAAGGCCACCGGCACGGTGTATCTCGGCGACTACGGACCCGACGCCGGGACGGCGAGCGCGGCACGTGGCCCCGCCGGGCAGGTCGAGTTCAACCGCATCACGAAGGCCGGCAACTACGGCTGGCCGTACTGCACCGGCAAGAACGACGCGTACGCCGACTACAACTTCGCCACCGGCACATCGGGCGCGAAGTTCGACTGCGCCGCCCCGAAGAACACATCGCCCCGCAACACCGGACTCACCGACCTGCCCCCGGCCCAGCCCGCCTGGATCCCGTACGACGGCGGCTCGGTACCCGAGTTCGGCAGCGGCTCCGAATCCCCCATGGGCGGACCGGTCTACCGTTACGACGCCTCCTCCACCTCCGACGTGAAGTTCCCCCAGAGCTACGACGGGAACTTCTTCGCCGGGGAGTTCGGCCGTAAGTGGATCAAGCGGATAGCGCAAGGAAGCGACGGAACCGTACAGTCCATCAACGCCTTCCCCTGGAACGGCACCCAGGTGATGGACATGGCCTTCGGCCCCGATGGCGCCCTGTACGTCCTGGACTACGGCACCGGTTACTTCAACGGTGACGCGAACTCCGCGCTGTACCGCATCGAGCACATCACCGGCGGCCGCTCCCCCGTCGCGCAGGCCAAGGCCGACCGCACCTCCGGCAAGGCGCCGCTCGCCGTCGCGTTCTCCTCGGCCGGCAGTTCCGACCCGGACGGCGACCCTCTCAGCTACGCGTGGAAGTTCGGCGACGGCGGCACATCGGCCGCCGCGAACCCCTCCCACACGTACACCGTCAACGGCCAGTACACCGCCGAGCTCACCGTCTCCGACGGCACCGGCAAGAGCACCACCGCCTCCGTGCAGGTGACTGTCGGCAACACGGCACCGACCGTGAAGCTGGAGCTGCCGGTGGACGGGCGCATCATCGACCCCGGCGCGGCCGTCCCGTACAAGGTGACCGTCACCGACCCGGAGGACGCCTCCATCGACTGCTCCAAGGTGAAGATCACCTTCATCGTCGGGCACGACAGCCACGGTCACCCACAGACCTCCGCGACCGGCTGCTCCGGCACCGTACAGACCATCGCGGACGGCGAGCACGACCCCAACGCGAACATCTTCGGCGTCTGGGACGCGGAGTACACCGACAAGGGAGCGAACGGCCAGCCCGCCCTGACCACCCACGCCCAGCACATCAGCCAGCCCAGCCACCGACAGGGCGAGCACTACGGCGACTCGTCGGGCGTCCAGGTCGTCAGCCACACTCCGGCCCACGGCGGAAAGACGGTCGGCCACATCGACAACGGCGACTGGATCTCCTTCAAGCCGTACGCCCTCGACGACGCCACCCGTTTCACCGCGCGGGTCGCCTCCGCGGGCATCGGCGGCACCATTGAGGTACGGGCGGGCTCCCCCACCGGCACCGTGCTGGGCACGGCGACGGTGCCCCTGACGGGCGGCTGGGAGACGTACCAGGAGGTCAGCACCGCGCTGACCAACCGGCCCGCCGGTACGACAACGCTGTACCTCGTTTTCAAGGGCGGCCTCGGCGCGCTCTTCGACGTCGACGACTTCCGCTTCACCACGGCGGGGGCAGGTCCTCGGACGGGTGAGGTGAAGGGTGTGAACGGCAAGTGCCTGGACGTCGCCGACGGTTCGTCCGCCGACGGGACGCAGGTCCAGCTGTGGACCTGCAACGGCAGCGGCGCCCAGCAGTGGACGCTGCTCGGCGACGGCACACTGCGGGCCCTGAGCAAGTGCCTGGACATCAGCGCCGGCGACACCGCCGACGGAACCAAGATCCAGCTGTGGACGTGCAACGGCACCGGCGCGCAGCAGTGGGCGCCCCAGGCCGACGCGACCGTACGCAACCCGCAGTCCGGCAAGTGCCTCGACGCCGAGGGCGGCACCTGGAACGACGGCACGCGAGCCCATCTGTGGACCTGCCACACCGGCCCGAACCAGAAATGGACCCTGCCGTAGCAGGAGAGGAGGCGTAACCGATATGCGTACCACTCTCACCAAGGCCGGCTGCCGGCTCGCCGGAGCGCTGCTCTGCGTGGCTGCCGCGCCCGGTGTGGCCGCGAGCGGCGCACAGTCTCCGGACGAATCCCCTCGCACCCCCGCCCGGGCTGCGGCCGCTGCCGCGGCTGATCCGGCGTACAAGGTCCTCGCGTTCTCCAAGACGGCGGGCTTCCGTCACTCGTCCATCGCCGCCGGCCATGCCGCCCTGCGCGATCTCGGCGGCGCGAACAATTTCACCGTGGACGCCACGGAGGACTCCGCGGCCTTCACCACCGCCAACCTGGCGCAGTACAAAGCCGTGGTCTTCCTGTCGACGACCGGGGACGTGCTGAACGGCACGCAGCAGACGGCGTTCGAGCAGTACATCAAGGGCGGTGGCGGCTACGTCGGCATCCACGCGGCCGCCGACACGGAGTACGACTGGCCCTTCTACGCCGGTCTCGCCGGAGCCCTGTTCCACTCCCATCCCCACAACCAGACGGCGACGGTCAAGGTGGAGGACCGCGCCCACGACGCCACCGCCCATCTCGGCGCCACCTGGCAGCGCTTCGACGAGTGGTACAACTACCGCACCAACCCCCGTACGACGGCCCACGTCCTGGCCTCGCTCGACGAGTCCAGCTACTCGGGCGGCAACATGTCCGGCGACCACCCGATCTCCTGGTGCAAGGGCTACGAGGGCGGCCGGGCGTTCTACACCGGCGGCGGTCACACCGACGAGTCGTACACCGAAGCGGCCTTCCGCAGGCACCTGCTGGGTGGCATCCGGTGGGCGGCGGGCATGACGGAGGCCGACTGCCGTCCGGAGACCGGGTACACACCGCTTTTCGACGGTACGGGCACGACCGGCTGGAAGCAGGCCGGACCCGGTTCGTTCACGCTGGCCAACGGCACGCTCACGTCACAGGGCGGGCTCGGGATGCTGTGGTACTCCGCCAAGGAGTTCACCGGCGACTACTCCCTCAAGCTCGACTGGCGCATGGACGGTGACGACAACTCCGGGATCCTGGTGGGCTTCCCGGCGTCCGACGACCCCTGGTCGGCGGTCGACCACGGGTACGAGATCCAGATCGACGCCACTGACACCGCCGACCGGACGACAGGGTCCGTGTACGGGTTCAAGTCCGCCGATGTCGCCGCCCGCGACGCCGCGCTCAACCCGCCCGGCGAGTGGAACACGTACGAGATCCGCGTGACGGGCGAACGACTGGAGGTCTTCCTGGGCGGCCGCAAGGTGAACGACTTCACCAACGCCGACCCCGCCAGGAGCCTGCGCCAAGGGCACATCGGAATCCAGAACCACGGCGCCGACGACCAGGTGTCCTTCCGTAACGTCCGCGTCAAGACATCCGGCGGTACGCCGCCCGGTCCGCAGCCGGGGGAGGTCAAGGGCGTCAACAGCAAGTGCATGGATGTCGCCGGCGGCGCGACCGGCGACGGCACCCAGATCCAGCTGTGGACCTGCAACGGTGCCAACGCACAGGAATGGACCCGGCCCGGCGACGGCACGTTCCGGGCGCTGAACAAGTGCCTCGACGTGAGCGGTGGCGGGAGCGCCGACGGGACGAAAATCCAGCTGTGGACCTGCAACGGTACCGGCGCGCAGCAGTGGGCGCCCCAGGCCGACGCAACCGTACGCAACCCTCAGTCGGGCAAGTGCCTCGACGCCGAAGGCGCCACCTGGAACGACGGCACCCGCATCCATCTGTGGAGCTGTCACACCGGTCCCAACCAGAAATGGGTGCTGCCCTGAGTGGTAGTCAGGACTGATCACCCTGCGCGGTCATGACCGTGGCCCGGGCGATGAGCAGCGCCACGTCGTCGTGGTCTCCCGGCTGGCGCAGGGCGTGCAGCAGCAGGTCGCACGTCTCCTCCAGTGACCTCGGAGGGTCGGTGAGGTGGCTGAGGAGCGTGTCCAGACGTACATCGATGGCCCGGTCACGCGTCTCGACCAGGCCATCGGTGTACAGGACCAGCCGGTCGCCCGGAGACAGGTCGAGCGTGGTGGTGTGGAAGGTGACTTCACCGACGCCGAGCGGGGCGCCGGTGGGCAGGTCCAGCAGTTCGGGGGGCCGGCCGGGGCGTAGCAGAACGGGCGGCAGGTGCCCGGCGTTGGAGATGAGGCACTGGGCCTGGTGCGGATCGTAGACGGCGTAGATGCACGTGGTGATGGGCTGCCCCATGCGGTCGGTGATGCGGTCGAGGTGGTGCAGCACCTGGGCCGGCTCGAGGTCGAGTTCGGCCAGGGTGCGGGTGGCGGTGCGCAGTTGGCCCATCATGGCGGCGGCGCTGATGCCGCTGCCCATCACATCGCCGACGACGAGCGCGCTCTTGTCGCCCGTCAGCGGGATGACGTCGAACCAGTCGCCGCCCACTTCGTCGGCCGCCTGCGCGGGCTGGTAGCGGCTGGCGATCTCCAGGCCCGGCTGGTCCGGTGGCTGCTGGGGCAGGAGGCTGCGCTGGAGGGTGAGGGCGGTGTTGCGTGCCTGGCGGTACCAGCGGGCGTTGTCGATGCACACCGCCGCCCGCGCCGCGAGTTCGCCGGCCAGGACCTCGTCGTCGGCGGTGAAGGGTTCCGGGTTACGGGTGCGCTTGAGGTCGAGGGCACCCAGCACTTTGCCGCGCGCGATCAGCGGCACGGCCAGATAGGAGTGCAGTCCGGCGGTGGCCAGGAGCGCGGCGGCTTCGGGGCTGCGGGCGATGGACGGCAGGTCGTCGCCGCTCACGTGGGACACGCGGACCGGGCGGCCGGTGTTCACGCACTGGGTGACGAGCCGGTCGGCCTCGTACCGGGCGACGTCACCGGGTGGGTCGGCCGCTCGTACCGCCTCGTTGGGGTACGCGCTGGCCACGGCGAGAGCACGGAAGACGGCGGGCCCCGAGGTCGCGGCGGAGCGGCCGTTCAGGACGCTGTCGAGTACGTCGACGGCCGCCACGTCGGCCAGTTGTGGCACCGACACATCCGCCAGCTCACGAGCGGTCACGTCGAGGTCGAGCGTGGTGCCGATGCGAATGGAGGCATCGGCCACGAGCGCGAGGCGCTGGCGGGCCTGGGCGGCCTCGATGGTGGCGCGCCGCCGCTCGGTGACGTCCACGACGGAGGTGGCTACCCCGAGCACCTTCCCGTTGGACGCCTCCAGCCGGTAGAAGGACACCGACCAGACGTCTTCACGGTCCGGGGCGGCCGGGGTACGCCCGACGGATTCCCGGTCGAGGATCGGCACGCCGGTGGCGAGAACCTCACGCATCGAGGCCTCGATGGACTCGGTGTCCAGGAAGGGCAGGGCCTCGTGGACTTTACGCCCGACATGTTCGGCAGCGGACAGCCCGTTGATGCGTTCGAGTGCTGGATTGACAGTGACGTACCGCAGGTCGGTGTCCACGACCGCCAGGCCGATCGGGGACTGGGACACCAGTCGGGTGGACAGGGCGAGGTCGCGCTCCACGCTTCGCAGCGTGGCCTGGTCGGTGGCCAGGCCCAGGGCGTAGAGATCTTTCCGGTCGTCCTCCAGCCGCATGTTGCGGAACTCCACCAGCCGGGTGCTGCCGTCCCTGTGGCGCATGGGAAAGACTCCAGCCCAGCCGGACGCTCCCCCTCCTCCTGCCTTGCCGGCCATGACCTGCTCGAACAGTCCGTTCACCAGCTTCAGGTGCTGCTCCTCGACCAGCAGCCGGCCCGCGTACCGGCCGAGCGCCTCGTCGGCGGAGTAACCGAACAATTCCTCGGCCTGCGGGCTCCACAGCACGATCCGCCCCTCCGCGTCCAGCACCACGGCAGCGACGCTCAGCAGATCCAGCAGGCCCCCCGACGCTGACGAAGCACCCCCCGGCTGGTCAGGGTGGGCAGGGACGGGTTCGGTTGCGCGCATCCCGGGCTCCTTCCGCCCGCCGCCGTTATCTCCCATCGTCTCTCTACCCACGATGGGCCCGCATCCCCTGCCCTACGCGAGGTTAGGGCACTTATTGCCGGTACATGACAGACCAGTGGCGACACCGCGTGATGATTGATGTGGGACGACTCGGAAGGGTGGCAGCCATGCACGCAGCCGGCGCGAAGAGATCAGCCACAACCTCACTCGCCACGCTGGCGCTTTTCATCGTGACGGCGTGCTCAGGCGGGGGAGGAAGCGGAGTCGGCGGGCAGGGGACCACTCCCCCGCCGGACGACCGGGTCTCGTCCAGTGCCCGCGTTCTGGCGGTGAAGATCGACAACGTCGCGCCGGCCCGGCCGCCGACGGGGCTGGACAGGGCGGACATCGTCTACGTGGAGCAGGTCGAGGCCGGCCTCAGCCGCATCCTCGCCATTTATTCGTCCGATGTGCCGTCCGTCGTCGGCCCGGTGCGCAGCGCCCGCGAGACGGACCTGGAGCTGCTGCGCCAGTTCGAGCGGCCCACGCTCGCCTACTCCGGCGCGCAGAGCAGGCTCACGCCGCTCATCGAGGCAGCGCCGCTGAACCCGTTGCCACCCTCGAAGGATCCGGACGCGTACTTCCGCAGCAATGACCGGCCGGCGCCGCACAACCTGTATCTGCGGCCCGGGAACATACCCCACGCCGGCTCCGATACGAATGCCGCCGAGGGCATCGGGCTGCGCTTCGGACCGGCGCCCTCCGGTGGCAAACCCGTCAGCGAGCAGACGGTCCGCTATCCGGCTGCGCGCTTCGCCTTCACGTGGTCCGCAGACCAGAAGCGATGGCTGGTGGAGATGGACGGCGCACCTGCCCGCACGGCTGACGGGGGGCGGCTGGCCGCGGCCACGGTCGTCCTGCAGGAGGTCACCGTACGCCCGTCGCTCTTCAGGGACCGGTCCGGCAATACGTCACCGTTCACCGAGACCGTCGGCTCGGGATCCGCGACCGTCCTGCGCGAAGGCAAGGCGTACGACGCCGAATGGGCAAGGGACACCGCCGAGTCCCGGACCGCGTTCACGACCCCGGGCGGCAAGCGCATGACGTTCGCCGCGGGCCAGATATGGATCGTGTACGTCGCGCGCTGAGCCCTCTTCACTGTCCGGTCTCAGACGCGTTCCGGCGCTCCGAGCAGTGCCGACGCGGTCTCCAGGGGAGTCAGGACGGGAGGTTCGGCCGGCGTGGGTACGGCGCGGCAGGTGAAGCCGAGGCGGGTCAGCGCCCTGGTCACCTCACTGGCACTGAAGTCGCGGCGGTCCTGGCCGGTGATCACTTCGCCCACCTGCTTGACGGGGTAGTGACGACGGCCGATGATCACGGACTCGCCGGTGACGGGTTCGGGCTTGATGCCCTTCATCGACTCCTGCACGTCGCTCTTGATCAGATCGAAGGGGAAACGGGCGATGACGCAGCGCATAATGCCTCAGCAAGGTTGAAGAGAGCCGGAAATGGTTGACGTCCTCACGGACGGCATGAAGGACGAACTGAGGCTTGTGCGGCACGGCGAGCCAAGAAAATACAAAATGAAGCAGGACCGCCGGTAATCGGCCACGGCAATACGTCCTCAAAAATGCAACGAGCTGGGGCCCGCACCCCAAGGTGCGGGCCCCAGCTACGCCGTACGCTTCAGCGTCAGGCGGGAACGATGTTCTCGGCCTGCGGGCCCTTCTGGCCCTGCGTGACGTCGAAGTTCACCTTCTGGCCCTCCTGCAGCTCGCGGAAGCCCTGGGCGGCGATGTTCGAGTAGTGAGCGAAGACGTCAGCGCCGCCGCCCTCCTGCTCGATGAAGCCGAAGCCCTTTTCCGCGTTGAACCACTTCACGGTGCCAGTAGCCATGTCATATCTCCTTCGGGGCAGTGCCCGGAACCGCACTGTGCGGACCCGGTGTCGCGCGATGATCGCCCCTCCGGAAAAAGCACCGGAAATATAAAAGTGCACCCGTCGACGCGAACGCCGACAAGAGCACTTGAAGTCTTTGGGAACCACAACTGCAACTGATATTCACCGTAGCACGACTTGGGCACGGGAGGGCGGCAAGTAATATCATTTCGCCCGGAATCCCTTAAACCCTCGTTGCATATCGCACTATTTTCTATGCTGGCGGCCACAGATATTCGCCGGGCACATGGAGGGGCCCCGGTGCGTCCGGCACCGGGGCCTTAGGGGTTCAACACCATCTATCGGCGCTTGGCGCCGACTCTTGTTCTTCCGCATGTCCGCCGGGGAGGCCGGAGATGCGGGGATTTTGGATGCCTAACCGGGGACCACCTTCCAATCCGGGGTCTGCGGTACCTGAGGGACCTGGTTCCTCACTCAGGTGATCCTGATGGCGTCTGCTCCTCCCTTGCTGATCAATTCCGGTTCACTGCCCTTCATGCGGTGCCGTTGCACCGCTGGCGCGGTCGTCGCTGCCGCACTGAGCTGACTTTGTTGGCTACGTCAGAAACTCTAATCACCGAGAACCCGGATGTCTACCATCACCACGATAGATATTCGTGCGGCGAGCCCGCCGCCCGGCTCACGGCAAGGACGACAGCTCCTCGTCGCGGCCGGAGGCGTACGCCCAGATCATGTGGCGTACGTGCGGCTTGGAGCCGGGACGGATCAGCGCCATGGCCCGGGCCTCCAGCTCCTGGTCCCACTTGTTCCCGCGCTCCATGATCAGGCGCAGATGCTCCCGCTCCGAGCCGACGGTGAACGTCTCCAGGAAGAGCGTCGGATCCGCCATGTCCTCGAAAAGCCCCCACATGGACGCGCCCGTACGCCGACGCGACTTGCCCACCGGGCGCATCGCCTCGATGAACGCCTCGGCATTCTCCGGGTCCACCCGCCACTCGACGGTGACCAGAACCGGCCCCGCGTCCCGTCCCGGCATCGCGACGTCGGGTACATCGGCCCAGACCTGTGCCGGGCGCACGTCGACCGGCTCGGACGGCATGGGAAGCGGCCGCATGCTCACCAGCGTGGTCACCAGCAGGCCGATGCCCGACACCACGAACGCGGTGCCCACGCCGAGCCAGTCGGCGGCCATGCCCCACCCCACACCGCCGATCGCCTGGCCGCCCATGAAGACCAACTGGTAGTAGGCGAGACCGCGGGTCCGCGCCCACGCGGGCAACAGCACCTGAGCGGAGGCGGAGAGCGTCGACAGGACCGCCACCCACGCCAGGCCGGACACGATCAAAGCGGCGGCGACGCCGAGCGCGTACGGCACCAGGCCGATCGCCGCCATCGTCGCCGCGTAGACCACCATGGCGCCCGTCACCAGCGTGTTCGTCTTCACGTGCGGCCGGATCGACGGAAGCAGCAGCGCCCCCAGGACAGCCCCCAGGCCCACGCTGGCGAGCAACAGCCCGTAGCCGCCGGCGTCGAGACCGAGTGGCCCCCTGGCAATCGTCGGGAGCAGAGCCCACAGACCTCCGGCGAAGATCATGAAGAGTCCCGAGCGGCCGATGACCGCCCCGAACAGTGGCGCGCTGCGGACGTACCGGGCACCCGCCCGGATGGCGTCACGGATGTGCTCCGAGCCGAGCGGCCTGTGGGTCGCCGGGCGCTTCCAGGTGTACAGCACCACGAGAACGCCGAGGAAGGACAGCGCGTTGAGGGCGAACGTGGCCTCGGGTCCCGTGGCGGCGATCATCGCGCCGCCGAGAGCGGGACCCGCGGCCCGCGCCACATTGCCGTTCGCACTGTTGAGCAGGGCGGCCTGCGGGATCTCCTCACGGCTGACCAGCTCGGGCTGAATGGCCTGGAAGGAGGAGATACAGAACGCCTCACCCACCCCCATCAGCGCGGTCAGCCCGAGGAGCAGCCCCTGAGTCGCCGCACCGGCAGCCGTCACGCCGGCCAGCCCCGCCGCGCCGAGGAACATCAGAAGCTGCCCGCCGAGCAGCAACCGTCGTTGATCGAGGATGTCCCCCAGCGCCCCGGCGGGCACCACCAGCACGAAGACCGGCAATGTCGTGGCCGTCTGCACCAGGGCGACCTCGAAGGCGCCGCCGCCGAGGTCACCCATCAGCCACTGGGCTCCGACGGTCTGCATCCAGGTGCCCAGGTTGGCCGCCAGTTGGGCGATCCACAGGGCTCGGAACACCGGTCGGCGCATGGGTGCCCACGCCGAGGGTTCCGGGCCCCAGTCCCCGGCAGGTGACTGCTTCACCTGAACGCTCTCCTCATCATCGGAGTCATGGAGCTGTCCACGCCCTATTTGATAAGGGATGTTATTGCCCGATACGCCCCAGTTCGGTGCAGTTGCGTCCGCGCCGTCGCCTCACGCCTCCAGTTGCGGCTCGGCGGTCGCGGTCGTGGCCGGCGTGGGGATCCTGGTGCCGATGCTCCGGTACCGGATGGGAAGGCCGGCCATCCGCTCGGGAGGCAGGCAGTTCTTGCCGTCGATGAGCAGGCGCGGCTCGGCGAGTCGCGAGGACAGCTGCTGCCAGTCCGCCTCGATGGCCTGTGGCCATTCGGTCAGCAGGACCACGGCGTGTGCGCCGGTGAGCGCGTCGGGCAGGTCCGCGACGGTATCCGCGGCCGGGAAGAGCCCGGCGACGGCCGCGGCGTCGGTGGCCGGATCCCAGACCCGTACACACGCTGCTTCGCCGAGAATCGCCGGGACGACGCTGCGGCTGGGAGCGGCCCGCAGATCGTCGCTCCAGGGCTCGTAGCGCACGCCGAGCACGGCGATCGTCGCGTCACGCAGGGCAACGCCGAGTTCGGTGCGCAGAATCTGCAGGGCCAGGCCCGCCTGCGCGTCGTTGACAGCGATCGTCGCTTGCAGCAGGGGAGCCGGTATACCGACACTGCTCGCCCAGTGGGCCAGGGCGGCCGTGTCCTTCGGCAGGCAGGAGTCGCCGTAGCCCAGGCCGGGCTGGAGGAAGGCGTGTCCGATGCGGGGGTCGTAGCCGACGCCCTGCAGGACGCGGTCGACGTCGATGTCGGGCCCGCAGCACATCCGGGCGATCTCGTTCGAGAAGCTGATCTTCATGGCGAGGAAGGTGTTGCTCGCGTATTTGATCATCTCGGCGCTGGTGGGGGTTGTGGCCACCCATGGACTGGCCACACCGGCGTACAGCTCACGCAGCGCCCGTAGGCTGTCGTCACTCCAGGTGCCGGCGACGACCCGGGCGGGGACGGCCCAGTCCTCCAGGGCACTGCCCTGATTGAGGAACTCCGGGTTGTACGCGTAACGCTCGCGCAGCCAGGGGCGCGCGTCGGCCAGTCTGCTGCTGGTGCCGGGCGGCACGGTGGACTTGAGCACCACCTGGGGTACGGGCAGCAGATTCCCGACCTCGTCCAGCACAGCGCTCACCTGGGACAGGTCCGCGGCCCCGTCAGGTCCGGGCGGCGTACCCACGGTGATCAGCACGATGTCGAAGGGCGTCCGCCGATGGCTCTCCGCCAGCCCGCCGACGAACCGCAGCCTCCCGGTGGCCAGCGCGGCAGCCAGTTGCTGGGGCAGGCCGGGCTCGAAAACCGGCGCCTGGCCGGCGTTCAGCATGCGCAGCCGGCCCGGGTCCTGCTCGACGCCGGTGACGCTGTGCCCCTGCAGGGCCAGCGCGACGGCACCCGTCAGTCCGACGTAACCCTGTCCGACGACTGCTACTCGCATCACCAACCACCTCCTCTTCGCGGCAGTGCACCGACAGCCCTGGCTGGCGCCCGGCGGCGCTCGTCAGGAAGAGGGCTGGGAAAACACCTCGAAGCCCTGTGGAATTCGCCCGCGTCTCGCGTGGCAGGAAGCAACTCGGCAGACAAGTGCTGACGTCTGCTTCCCTCATAGCACCCCAACAGAGCCGTGATCGCATCCGGTGCGAGTCGCCCGCTGTTGTGCCGGTCAGGCGGCCGGGATGCGTGCGGCCCGTCGTCGTACCCAGCCGAGCAGCAGGCGCCGTTGGGTGCGCGGCGGCGCGGCGCACAGCACGCCCACCGGCGCCCAGAGCGCCGGCAGCGGCAGGACACCGCCGCCTACGTCATGCGCTGCCACTCGCCTCGGGCTACTGACGCGGGGGCAAGATAGGGACATGGGTGAGTGCGTGGTCTCCGCCGAAGCGGAGCAGCACCTTCGGCTGCTGGTGCTGCGGGCCGCCTGGTTGAACCAGGCGTTCGTGCACTGGCGCTACCGGCCCGCCGACGTTCAGGCGCTGCTTCCCGGCGGACTGACGGCAGACACCTACGACGACTCGGCCTGGGTCACCCTCTCGCCGTTCGTGATGGCCGATGTACGCCCCGCAGGTGTGCCCCCTCCCGCCCCCGCGGCAGGCAGCTTCCTGGAGACGAATCTGCGGACGTACGTCCGAGGGCCCGGCGGGCGTCAGGCCCTGTGGTTTCTGACCATCGAGGTGTCCACCGCGGCCATGCTGGCCGCGAGGGCCATGGGTGCGCCGTACCACTCGGGCTCGCTGACGCTCCGGCGCGACGACAGCACGTACTTCTACGCCGGCATGCGTCACGGTGGCGGAGCCTCGTACCGCCTGGCTGTACGACGCGGTGAACCCGTCACGGCGCCTTCGGAGCGCGACGTATGGCTCACTACCCGGTGGCACGCCTTCACGCGCCGCGCCGGTCTGATCTGGGACACGCCGGTCGAGCACCGGCCGTGGCCCCTTCATACCGGCACGGTGGAGAACCTGGCGCAGTCGCTGACCACGGCAGTCGGTCTGCCCGCACCCACCGGCGAACCCTTGGTGCACTTCTCACCAGGCGTGACGCCGGTACGCATCGGGGTTTCCCGTCCGCGCTGGCGCGAAGCCCGTATCGCCCACGACGTCACTGCGGTGCCCCCTGCATCGTGACCAGATCGGTCAGCGCGCGCACGCCGCCCTCGGCCAGAGCACGGCGCTGCAGATCCGCGGAGGTGCCCTGCTGCAACAGCCGATGGACCAGGGAGGTCACCTCCCGTGCGTCTCCGGATTCCTCCAGAGCGGGTCCGATGTGGTCCATCAGCCGGCAGAGCACATCGCCCGCGCTGCGCAGTTTGCCGTCGGGGTCCACCAGCGAACCGCTGATGCCGTCACGTGCGGCATACCAGTTCGCGCCGTGCAGCAGTTCCGGCGCGCACACGGTCAGCGGCACGCCGGCCTTCTCGTCGCTGACGGCTGTCGCGACCAGAGCGCGCACGATCCCCGCGAACATGACGGCATCATCAGCCCTGAGCTGCACGTCCATGCACCGCACCTCGACCGTGGGGTACTTGTCCGAGAGCCGGGCCTGCCAGTAGATCTGACCGGGGTCGCTGATGATCCCGGCCGCCAGTAGCCCCTGGACCCGCCGCTCATGGTCGGCCAGATCGGCGAAATGCGGCGGAGGCCCGCTGACCGGCCACCGGCCGAAGATCACGGTGCGCCAGCTGGAGAACCCGGTGTCGTGGCCGTCCCACAGTGGCGAGTTCGCCGACATGGCCACCAGCACGGGCAGCCACACCCTGATCCGGTTCAGGACAGCGACGCCCATCTCCGGATCGGACACGGCAGCGTGTACGTGCATGCCGTTGACCAGCTGCTCCGCGACGAGTTGCGGAGCCTGGGCCTGTATGGCGAGATAGCGCGGGTGCCTGGTCACCGGAACCGGCGCCACCTCTCGGAACGGCGCCGTCGCACAGGTGGCGAGCCGGCATCCGAACTCTTCGGCCGCGGCGCCGACCGCGTGGCGCAGCCGCAGCAGATGACCGCCGACCTCCTCGAGCTCGCTGCAGATCGGCGTGGCGATCTCGACCTGTGCCTGCAGCAGCTCGCTCTGGACCTCCTGCCGGTCCACCACCGGCTCCAGAGCGGACGATCCGCGCACCTCTTCGGCCAGCGGCACCGGCAGGCCCGTATCCGGGTCGAGCAGGAAGTACTCCTCCTCGACCCCCACAGTGATCACGCCGGCCCCGGTTACCGGCCCGCGCCGGCTCGGGGGCGGCGGGTGAGGAGGATGCCGAGGGCGATCATGGCAACGCCCAGAGCGAAGTGCAGCCAGTTGTCGGCCGTGTTGAGCGGCACGAAGTTGGCCGAGCTGTCATGGTCGATGAACAGTCCGTACAGCCACAGCGCCAGGTAGATGACACCACCACCGATGAGGAAGTTACGGGCGGTGAGCGGGGCGCGGGCCATGGCCACACCGGCGATGCCGAACAGCAGGTGCACGATGTTGTGCAGTACTGACACCTGGAACAGGCCGAGCAGCTTGGCCTCGGAGTCGTGCTCGGCGAACTTCAGCGTGTCGTAGTCGGTGGTGATCCCGGGGATGAAACCGAGGACGCCGACCAGCAGCGCTGCCTGTTGCACAGGGGTCCGGGCGATTGACGCCGTACGGTGCTGAGCGCTCATTACCGCACTTCTTTCTCCTGAGGGCAGCCCGCTGGGCCGCCCGATCGGTCCCAGTACTGAGCAGCCTGTACCCAGTCCTTTCGCGGTTAGCCGGTCCACTCGATCGGGCGCTCTTCTGCCGGTGCCGGGCCGCTCACCAGCGGGCGCGGGCATGCCTGACACCATCACGACGACCGTGGCTGTCGGGGAAAGTCTCCGCACCGACGGGCATACGGCTACCGCGATTACGACGAGTTGAGCATAATCCGCGCCGCCACGGTCCGCTATCCGGCGAAAATGAGCCGATCCCGGCACAGGCCGGAGCCCTGCCCCGAGGCCGACGCTTCAGGGGCAGGGCAATGAGTCGTGCCTCAGGTGCGGTTGACCCGCTCCGCCTGCGGCCCCTTGGGCCCCTGGGTGACCTCGAACTGGACCTTGTCGCCCTCCGCGAGCTCCTTGAAGCCGGAGCCCTCGATCGCGGAGTAGTGGACGAACACGTCCGGGCCGCCGCCGTCCTGCTCAATGAAGCCGAAGCCCTTGTCGGCGTTGAACCACTTCACAGTGCCTGTTGCCATCAGTTCAATCCCTATCCCATGCCGCGGCGCGGCCCACGCCGCGCCGGCCGCAGCCCCGTCGTGACTCCGGTTCCTGAACCATGCCATCCGCAGTCGGCTCCGTCGGTGAACTCACCGCTCGCCGAAGCGGCGCGTCGTCAGGTGTGGACGATGCTGTTGTGACCGTCCTGGTCGTCGGCGTGGCCGTCGTTGAACCAGTAGTCACCGTGGGCGAGGTAGCGGAAGCCGTAGCGCTGTTCCTTCGGGAGCGTGACGGTGACGGAACGCGTACCGTCGGGCCGTTCGGTGAAGGGGTGCGCTCCCGGCTCCCAGTCGTTGAAGTCGCCGACTACGCTGACCTGCCCGCAGGCTTGGCCGGCCGGGATGACGAAGGTGATCTCGGTGTGCTTCTTACGTCGGCTGCGCTCCAGCATCGCTGAACCTTTCCTCGGGGGAGTGACTCAGGATCCCCACCCCATAGCCCTTCGAGCACGTCTTGTTGCGCCGACAGCCCCGCCCGTCGCCCGTATGGACGCAGGCGCGCGCCGCGTCAGGTGACGGCCGCGCCCTGCCGGAGCAGCATCGCGACATCGACCGCCGCGACGACGATCGCAGCCAGGAACGGCAGCCTCGGGCGCCGGCGGCCCAGCAGCGCGCCGCCGACAGCGAGGACGAGAGCCACGGACACAGCGGTTGCCCCGGCGGTCCCGGCAGGGCCCGGCCGGGCGAACGCCAGCAGCGCGGTGGCCGTCACGAGCGGCACCGGCAGCAGCAGGCGCGCCCGGGCGGGACCCAGTCGCTGGGGCCAGCCGCGTACGCCGGTGGCCAGGTCGTCGCCGATGTCCGGGAGCACGTTGGCCAGATGCGCGCCGACGCCGAGCAGCGCCGCCGAGACGACGATCCACCAGGGAGGCCAGGGCCGCCCCTCCAGCCCCAGCGAGACGAAGGAGGGAAGTGCGGCGAACCCGACGGCGTACGGCAGCCAGGACAGCGCGGTCGCCTTCAGGCCGAAGTTGTATGCCCAGGCCGCGGCGACCCCGACGAGGTGGACCGTACCGGCGAGTAGTCCGTACGCGAGGGACAGCGGTACGCACAGGGCCACGGCGGTGAACGCCGCCCCGCGTACGGCGGTGACGCCGACCGAGCCGGCGACCACGGGTTTGGTACGCCGCCCGACGGCGGAGTCACGCGCGGCGTCGACGGCGTCGTTGCTCCAGCCGACGGACAGCTGTCCCGTGAGCACCGCGGCGGCCACCAGCAGGCACCCGGCCGCGTCCTGCCCGCAGGCCACCACCAGCGCGGTCATCAGGAGACTGACCGCGACGGTCGGGACCGGGTGGCATGCCCTCAGAAGCCCGCTCGCCGACAGCGGGCGACGCCTCACAGCGACAACGTCAGCGTCCACGCGCCCATGCTAGGCAGCCGCGCGCAGCCGCCGCCGGACGAGCGACATGGCGTGTGGCGTCGGTGAGCGCGGGCACTCATTGCAAGGTCCCCGCAGGTCCCCCGCCCCGACTTCGGACCCCAGATGACCCGGATCGCAGCTGTTCACGGAGCTCTCGCTCCGCACCGGCACGCCCAACGCGAGATCACGGACATGGTCGCCGGGGTGTGTCTGCCCGAGGGAAGTGACCGCCGGGTTCTCGACCGGCTCCATGACAGCGCGAAGGTGCGCAACCGCCATACGGCGCTACCCCTCGACGCGTACGCGGGGCTCCGCGATTTCGGCGCGGTCAACGACGCCTTCATCGAGGGGGCGGTGAGCCTCGGCGCCGAGACCGTCGGCGCGGCGCTCGACACGGCGGGGCTTTCCCCGCGCGATGTCGACCTCCTGATGTTCACGTCGGTGACCGGCATCGCCGCGCCTTCGGTGGACGCGCGTCTCGTGGGGCCGCTCGGGCTGCGGCCGGACATCAAACGCGTCCCCGTTTTCGGCCTGGGCTGCGTGGCGGGCGCGGCCGGCATCGCGCGCCTGCACGACTACCTGCTGGGCCGTCCCGACGACGTAGCCGTGCTGCTGTCCGTGGAACTGTGCTCGCTCACGTTCCAGCGCAGCGACGCCTCACAGGCCAATCTCATCGCCACCGCGCTGTTCGGGGACGGCGCCGCGGCCGTGGTCGCGTGCGGGGCCCGCCGGTCGGCGGGCGCGGAGGGACCGGCTGTGGTGGACACGCGCAGCCATCTCTACCCGGACAGCGAGCATGTGCTGGGGTGGGACATCACCGGCTCGGGCTTCCGCGTCGTACTCGACGCCAGTGTCTCCGATGTCGTACGCAAGAACCTCGCCGCGCAGGTCGACGATTTCCTGGTCGATCATGGTCTGCGCCGGGAGGACATCACTGCCTGGGTGTGTCATCCCGGTGGGCCGAAGGTGCTCGAAGCGGTCGAGGACGCGCTCGAACTGCCCGTCGGCGCGCTCGACGTCACCTGGAGGTCCCTGGCGGCCGTGGGCAACCTCTCGTCGGCCTCGGTGCTCCACGTCCTGCGCGACACCCTCGCCGAGCGCCGCCCGCCGGCGGGCACCGCCGGACTGCTGCTCGCCATGGGGCCGGGGTTCTGCTCCGAACTCGTCCTGCTCCGCTGGTAGTCGGGAGGGAGAGGAATTCATGCTCTGGTACGCCTTGCTGGTCCTGGCGGTCGGCGTGGAACGCGTCGCCGAACTCGTGGTGGCCCGCCGCAACGGACGGTGGAGCCGGGCCCGCGGCGCCGTCGAGGCGGGTCAGCGGCACTATCCGGTGATGGTCGTCCTGCACACCGGGCTGCTGGTCGGCTGTGTGACCGAAGTCCGTTGGGCGGGGCGGCCGTTCGAGCCGGTGCTGGGCTGGGCCATGGTCGCTGTCGTGGTGGCCGCGCAGGCACTGCGCTGGTGGTGCATCCGCACGCTGGGGCCGCGGTGGAACACCCGCGTGCTGGTCGTGCCGGGCCTGCCCCTGGTGGCGGGCGGACCGTACCGGTGGCTGACTCACCCCAACTACGTGGCGGTGGTGGCCGAAGGGCTGGCCCTGCCCCTGGTGCACGGCGCCTGGCTGACCGCCCTGCTCTTCACCGTCCTCAACGCGGCGCTGCTCACCGTACGGATCCGCTGCGAGAACGAGGCGCTCGGACTCGCTCCGCGGCGCACGGCCGGCAGCGGCGCGGGGGCGGCACTGTGATCGACCTGCTCGTGGCGGGCGGCGGGCCGGCCGGGCTGGCCACCGCCATCCACGCGGCGTCGGCCGGTATGGAGGCCGTGGTGATCGAACCGCGCAGCACGCCGGTGGACAAGGCGTGCGGTGAGGGGATCATGCCCGGCGGCGTGCGGGCGCTGGAAGGACTGGGCGTACAGGTCGGCGGCCACGCGCTGCGCGGTATCCGCTACGTCGACGGGCTCCACCGGGCGCAGGCACTCTTCAGCGACGGTCCGGGCCTCGGTGTACGGCGTACGGAGCTGCACGCGGCGCTGGCCCGGCGGGCGGCCG
This sequence comes from Streptomyces sp. ISL-100, assembly GCF_018614615.1. Lineage (GTDB taxonomy): Bacteria > Actinomycetota > Actinomycetes > Streptomycetales > Streptomycetaceae > Streptomyces. The sequence continues at coordinate 67,556 of NZ_JAGGOK010000027.1, forward strand.
AAGTCGGCGTCGTGGTCCTCAGCGGCCGAGTCGGTGAGGTGCGGCAGAGTGCGGACGCGGTGAGCGCTGGGGGGCTGCGCGCGCGCTGGCTAGCGGCCGCGGACGGCCTGCACTCGCCGCTGCGCCGCTCGCTCGGCCTGGATCTGCCCAGCCGCCGGCTTCGGCGGTTCGGGCTGCGACAGCATTTCCGGGTCAGTCCGTGGACGGACTTCGTCGAGGTGCACTGGTCCGTCTTCGGCGAGGCGTACGTGACACCGGTCGGCGACGGCCTGGTCGGAGTGGCCGTGCTGAGTACGGCGAGGTGCGGCTTCGGCGCGCACCTGGCCCACTTCCCGCGGCTTTGCCGGCTCCTGGACGGGCCCGCCGCCGGCCCGGTGCGGGGCGCGGGCCCGTTGCGCCAGCGGGCTCGCCGTCGTACCGCCGGGCGGGTGGTGCTCGTGGGCGACGCGGCGGGCTACACCGACGCCCTCACCGGTGAGGGCGTCGCGCTGGCGCTGGCGTCGGCCGAAGCGGCTGTGCGGTGCCTGCGGGCCGGACGGCCGCAGGCGTACGAGCGGTACTGGCGGCGGCTGTCCCTGCGGCACCGCCTGCTGACCGAAGGTCTCGTACGGATGAGCGGTCACGCGGCCCTCGCCCGTCTGGTCGTACCGGCGGCGGCCAGGATGCCTTCGGTCTTCTCAGCGGCCGTCCGTGCGCTCCAGTGACGCTGGTGCCGGACGCGCCGTAAGGCAGCCAACTGACCGGACTGGGCGGGCGCTGCCCCGATGCCGTCGGCCGGGATGCGCATCGCGGCGGGCGGGGGTGCCATGGATGCAGAAGGAGGTGGCGGTTGCCATGGCGCGTCCGGTGTGGAGTGGTGCTCTGACGTTCGGTTTGGTGTCCCTGCCCGTACAGATGTTCACCGCGACAGACAGCCACACTGTCCACTTCCATCAGCTTCAGCGCGGAACGTCGGACCGGGTCCGCAACAAACGGGTGAACGAACGCACGGGCGACGAGGTCCCGCTGGACGAGATCGTCAAGGGCTACGACGCGGGGGACGAGTACGTACTCATCGAGCCCGGCGAGCTGGAGGACATCGCTCCGGGCCGCTCCCAGGCGGTGGAGATCAGCGGGTTCGTGGACCTTGAGCAGGTCAAGCCGATCTTCTTCGACAAGACGTACTACCTGGCTCCCAAGGGCAAGGAGTACGCGAAGATCTACGCCCTGCTGGAGAGGGCTCTGGCCCAGGCGGACAAGGCCGGGATCGCCACGTTCGTCATGCATCGTCAGTACCTGGTTGCCGTGAAGGCCGAGGGCGGCCTGCTGACACTGCACACGCTGCACTGGGCCGACGAGATCCGGAATCCGCGCGAGGAGATCGGCAGCCTGCCCGAGAAGAGCGACGTCACGAGCCGCGAGCTGAAGATGGCCGAGCAGCTCATCGAGACGCTCAGCATGGAGTGGAAGCCGGAGGAGTTCCACGACACCTTCCAGGAACAGGTGAGGAAACTCATCGAGGCCAAGCGCACCGGCGAGTCGGTCGAGAAGGCGGAGCCCCCGGCGCAGGCCACCAACGTGGTCGACCTCATGGAGGCGCTGCGGGCCAGCGTCGACCAGGCCAGGAGCCCGAAGGACCGGGGCAAGGGCAAGTCGGCCGCCGGCGACGCCCCCGTCGCCCGGATCAAGGACGCCGCCGACAAACGCCGGGCCGGCCGTGCGGCGAAGCCCAAGCCCAAGCCCGAGGCCGAGAAGAAGGCTTCGTCGCTCGATTCTCTGACCAAGGCTGAGCTGTACCAGCGCGCCACGGATGCCGGTGTGCCCGGCCGTTCCTCCATGACGCGCGAAGAGCTCATCAAGGCCCTCAGCGGCAAACGGGGGCAGCGCAAGGCCCAGGCCTCCTAGTCGTGGGCATCCGTCGGGCGGTACCTCTCGCGAGCCGGTGAGTTCGCGGCATTAAGACCCTCGCGCGGGGCAGAGGCAAAGAAACCGCAACGCGGAGAGGCAGTCGTCGTGCGTAGTGTCGGAGTGGAGGAGGAGCTCCTCCTGGTGGATGCGCGGACCGGCGAGCCGCGGGCGTTGTCGACAGCGGTACTGGCAGCCGTGTCCCGGGAGGGCGGCGGTGATCCCCCGGTCTTCGAGGCGGAGCTGCAACGGCAGATGCTGGAGATCGCCACCCGGCCGAAAACCGCGATGGAAGATCTCGCGGAGGAGATTGTCCGCTGGCGGGCCGAGGCCGCGCGCCACGCGCGGGACCTGGGCGCGGCCGTTGCCGCGCTGGCGACGTCTCCGCTCCCGGTCAGTCCGGCCGTCGGAAGCGGCGAGCGCTACCGGTGGCTGGAGGAGCAGTTCGGACTGACCACCCAGGAGCAGCTGACGTGCGGGTGCCATGTCCATGTGTCGGTGGACTCCGACGACGAGGGTGTCGCCGTCCTGGACCGGATCCGGCCGTGGCTGTCCGTGCTGCTCGCGATGAGCGCGAACTCCCCCTTCTGGCAGGGCAAGGACACCGGTTACAGCAGTTATCGCAGCCGGGTCTGGGGCCGGTGGCCGTCGTCAGGTCCGGTGGAGATCTTCGGCAGCGCCAACCGGTACCACGAGCAGGTCGGCGCCATGCTGGCCACGGGGACGCTGCGGGACAAGGGAATGGTGTACTTCGACGCCCGGCTCTCGCACCATTACCCCACCGTCGAGGTACGGGTCGCCGACGTCTGTCTGGATCCCTCCACGACGGTGCTCCTGGCCACGCTGGTCCGCGGCCTGGTCGAGACGGCGGCCCGCCAATGGCGGGCCGGCGAGCCGCCCGCACGGCATGCCGTGGTGCTGCTGCGGCTGGCCGCGTGGCGAGCCGGGCGGTCAGGACTGGAGGCGGAACTGATCCATCCGGACACGATGCGTCCCGCACCGGCCGAAGCGGTGGTGCGGGCGCTGTTCGCTCATGTCCGGGACGCGCTGGAGGACAGCGGTGACGCGGGTCCCGCTCAGGAACGTCTCGCGGCGCTTCTGAAAGGCGGGAACGGCGCGCTGGTCCAGCGCGATCTGCTGCACCGCAACGGTGGCCTGCGGGGTGTGGTCACCGAGTGCGTACGCAGGACCCAGGGCTAGCCGCCCCGGTCACGGTGGTCCGCCCGGTCACGGGTGATCGGCTCGCTGGTCCGGCGGCGTCCCGCCGCCCTCTCCGCCACCCTTGTTTCCCTTGTCGGTCCCGTGGGCCTGCTTGCTGCCGCGCTTCCCCGCCTGGTCGGCCTGCGCCGCCTTGAGTTCGGCGCTGTCCTGCGAGGTGGCGCCGCCCTTGTCACTGCGCCGCTGTTCAGGCTGCTGCGGATTCGACATTCCCATCCCTGCTCTCTGATCGAGACGTACCTACGTACGGCGCGTTCCCACGCGAAACGGAGGCAACACATCCAAACATGGCCAAATGTGAGCGCGCCGGCCGACGAGTGGCGTCGGCCGGCGCGCTCAGGGTCACAGGCTCAGAGAGCGGGAGGGGATCAGATGACGCCGGACTCGGAGATGGTGACCTTGGCCTTCGGCTTGCCGCTGGACGTGCCGTAGCCCTCGATCTTCTTGACGAGGTCCATGCTGGCCTGGTCGGCGACCTCGCCGAACACGACGTGCTTGCCGTCCAGCCACGGCGTCACCACGGTGGTGACGAAGAACTGGGAGCCGTTGGTGTTCCTGCCGGCGTTGGCCATCGACAGCAGGCCCGGCTTGTTGTGCGTGAGCTTGAAGTTCTCGTCCTCGAACTTCTCGCCGTAGATGCTCTTTCCGCCGGTGCCGTCGCCCCTGGTGAAGTCGCCACCCTGGAGCATGAAGGCGGGGATGATGCGGTGGAAGGAGGACCCGGCGTAGCCGAAGCCCTTCTCGCCCGTGGCCAGCGCGCGGAAGTTCTCCACCGTCTTGGGGACCACGTCGTCGAACAGGTTGAAGGTGATGCGCCCCTCGGGCTGGTCGTTGATGGTGATGTCGAAGTAAGCCTTGATCGTCATGGTTCTATCCTGACATCCCGGACGACTTCTCGTGCATCCGGCATCCCGTGGAGCGTATCCGGCCACTCTCAGCGAGGCTTCTGACATATGCCAGAAGCACCACCGTATCGAGTGTTGCCAAATCCCTTACGGGCCTTTCCCGGCTGTGCCACAGTCGTATCTGGTCCATCCATCGGAACTGGCCTGGCCGTGCCTGTATCGGAGTACCACATGCCGTCCCATCTGTTCGCGGACCGTCCTGCGCCACAGCCTCCCGAGCGGGGCTCTGTCGACGCACTGATTTCGCAGACCCGTCGGCTGCGTGTCGATGTGGCCGCGGTGCGCCGGGACGCGGTCGCGGTGGACGACGAGGACCCGCAGGGGCGCTGGCAGCGAGCTCTCTGCGACCTGGCGGTCCATCAACTCGACGATTTGGGCGCCCACTTGGGGCAGCTCAAGGCCGGGTTGCCCGCCGAGTCCGAGTCGGCACCCGCCGCCCTGCCTCCGGCCGCCGCGAGCGGCACGTCGTTACTCAGCCGGGTCGGCAGCGCCGAGTGGAACCTGCTGACCGACGAGGCGAACTGGTCCGACGAGCTGTACGAGATTTTCGGCCGTCCGCCCGAGAGCGGGCCACTGACCCTGGACGAGCTGCCGTCCATGCTGTTCGCCGAGGACCAGGGCTTCCTTGCCTCGATGGTCACGGACTGCCTGGTCGACGGGAAGCCGATCGACGGCGAGTTCCGCATCGTGCGCACCGACGGCGTCGTACGGACCCTGCACATGATGGGCGAGCCGGTGCTCGACTCCGACGGCTGCACCGCCTCGATGTGGGCGGTGCTGCGGGACGTCAGCGAGCTGCGCCGCAGCCAGCGGGCCGTACGCGAGACACGTGACTCGCTCCAGCGGCAACAGCACATCGCGCGGACCGAGCACCGGATCGCGGTCGAGCTGCAGGAATCCGTGCTGCCGCCGCGGCACGGTTCCCTGCGGCTCCCGCACGGCGGGCCCGCCGCGCTCGATCTCGCCGCCCACTACCTGCCGTCCGCGTCGAGCGCGATGATCGGCGGGGACTGGTACGACGCCCTGGAACTTCCCGACGGCCAGACGCTGCTGACCGTCGGCGACCTGACCGGCCACGGCGTCGCCGCCACCTCAGGTATGGCCATGCTGGTCGGCGCGCTGCGCGGGATGGCCGTGGCCGGCATCGCACCCGGAGCGCTCATGGGGCATCTCAACCAGCTGCTGGAAGCCTCGACCCAGCCCGCGCTCGGCAGCGCCATGTGCTGCCGTTACGACCCGGTCAGCCGGCTTCTCACCTGGGCGCAGGCGGGTCACCCCGCCCCGCTGCTGTTCCGCGAGGGGACGGGGCGCTCGCTGACGCCGCCCGAGGGCGTACTGCTCGGGGCGACATCCGCTGCCGCGTACGAGCAGGCCGAAGTGCAGCTTCGCCCCGGCGACCTGCTGGTCCTGCACACCGACGGGATCTCGCGCCGCAGCGCCACCGACGATGCCGGCCCCTCCAGGCTGCTGGACCTCGCGCCGCGCTTCGCCGAGGCCCGCAGCGCGCAGGAGTGCGTGCGGCTGACCGTGGAGGAGTTCGGCGAGGCGGAGCGTCAACACGACGCGTGCCTGCTGATCGCCCGGATTGCCGCGTAGGCGTAAGAGTGGGAGTAGTGGAGAGTAGCTGGGCGTAGTTGTCGTACGGGGCAGCCGGTCTAGATGCTGGCGCTCCTGTTCGTCTTCTTCACCGGCAGTGCCAGCTGGATCTCCTCGCGGAGGTCCTCGATCTTCGGGTAGCCCGCGTACTCGCCGGTGAGCCGGTACATCTGGCGCAGCCGGTCCCACGTGCGGTGTGAGGAGGTCTCCCCCATCGACACCAGCGCGAGGCGTGCGTACCGGTCGGCCTGTTCCGGGTCGTCCGCGATGAAGCACGCGGAGGCCAGCGAGAGGTAGTCGAAGATCTTCGACCGCTGCCTGCCGCCCGCCCGCAGATCGAGCGCCTGCTTGGCGTGCCGCTGTGCCGTGATCGCCGCCGAGGGGTCGTGCTCGGCGAGCGTACGGAAGGCGAGGGCCTGCATCCCGTGCATGTCCGCCTCGTCGAACATCTGCATCCAGCTCGGCGGCGGGACATCGCCCTTGTCCGATACGAACAGTTCCTCCGCCTCCCCCAGCGTGCGCCGCATGGCCTGGCCGCGGCCCATGGCGGCCTGAGCCCAGGCTTCGATGGTGTGCAGCATGGCGCGGGTGCGGGGCAGCATCTGGTCGCCGGATCCGGACTTGGCGAGCTTCATCAGGTCGAGGGCGTCGTCGGGCTTTCCGAGGTGCACCATCTGGCGGGCCGCCCGGGAGAGGGCCTCGCCCGCACGGGGGCGGTCGCCGCCCTCACGGGCCGCGTGGGCGGCGATGACGAAGTACTTCTGGGCGGTGGGTTCGAGGCCGACGTCGTGCGACATCCAGCCGGCGAGAACCGCCAGGTTGGCGGCGACGCCCCACAGCCGGCGCTGGAGATGGTCGGGGTGATGGTAGGCGAGCATGCCGCCCACTTCGTTGAGCTGGCCCACTACCGCCTTGCGCTGGAGCCCGCCGCCACGGGCGGCGTCCCAGGCGCGGAACACTTCGACGGAACGCTCGAGCTCTTCGATCTCCTGCGACCCGATGGGGGCGGCCTCATAGCGGTCGTACCCAGCGGGGTCGGCGTGCAGGGGGTCGTCGATGCGTGGAGCGTCGGCCGTCAGAGCGGGGTCGGTGTGCAGCCAGTCGTGCATGGCGCTGCTGAGTACGGAGCCTGTGGCGAGCGCGGCGCCCGCGCCCACCAAGCCGCGTCGGTTGAGCATGAGGTCCATTCCCGTGAATTCGGTGAGGACCGCTGCCGTCCGTTCGGGCGCCCACGGAAGACCGTCGGGATTCTCTGCGTTCCTGACGTCTCGCCGTTTCCCCGTGCGCCCGTGCCGGTCGAACCCGAGGTCCTCGATGGTCACGACACGGCCGAGTCGCTCGGTGAACAGAGCTGCCAGCACTTTGGGCACGGGATCGCGTGGGGCTTCCCCCATGTCGATCCAGCGTCGTACGCGCGAGGTGTCGGTCGCCAGCTGCGGATGGCCCATGGCCGCCGCCTGCCGGTTCACCAGTCTCGCGAGTTCGCCCTTGGACCAGCCGGCGAGGCCGAACAGGTCTGCCAGGCGGGTGTTGGGTTCTCCGGTCACGTCAAGCCCCCAGGTTCTCGGCTGATTTCGACAGTAGCCCCGTGTCAGATGCGTCGGGGATATTCGCCAGGGTTCGCCAGGGTCCGCCACATGGTGTGCCACCCGCAGGCGGGTGTCAGGTAAGAAAGCGCCACCCCGTTCCGGCGACCGGCCGGTACTCCCCAGGGTGTTGACCGGTTGCCGGGGCGGGTGGCGCACGTAACTCGTCGGCGCGCGAAGGGATCTGTCCCATGTACACAGCATCGTCCTCCGTGTCCGCCCCGCCTCGGCCGTACCGTCCAGTGGCGACGGGCAGCGGACCGTATCTCGACCCCAACCACGCCGGCGGAGCGTCACTCGGCGCGGGCCGGGCCCGGCGCGCGGCGGCGGGGCTGGGCACTCAACCGCTCAGCGGGAGACTCGACTTGTCCGGCCCTCAGGGCGCGCAGCTGAGGATGGCGATCGCCTCGGTGCACCGGATCTGCCCGGAGTTCAATCCGGTGCAGGTACTGCGCCGCAGCGGACGATCCGTACTGCTCGTCGGCACCACAGGCCGCGCGACCGCGGTCGCGAAGTGCTTACTGGACCACTCCCCCGCGTGGGCGGAGCGGTTCCGGCACGAAATAGCTGCCTATCGCGCGTTCGTCCGGCACCGTCCACCGGTGCGCGCGCCACGGCTGATCGCCGCGGATCCGGACAACTGCACTCTGGTGATCGAGCGGATACCGGGCCGGGTCGCGGCCCTCACGCGGCATCCGGCCGAGGCTCCGCCGCGTGCCGATCTGCGAGCGGTCCTCGGTGCGATCACGCGGGTCAACTCCTGGCGGCCGCCGCCCGGAACCTTCGACGCGCCGCTCGACTACGCCTCGCGGATCTCCCGGTACCACGCACTGGGTCTGCTCACGGACCGGGATCTGGGAGATCTTCAGAAGCTGCTGCACGGGGTCGCGCACGCGACCGGCGGGCGGCAGAGCATGGGGCAGTTCTGTCACGGCGACGCCCTGCTTTCCAACATCCTGCTGTCGCCGGCCGGTCCCGTTCTGGTCGACTGGGAGCACGCGGGCTGGTACCTGCCGGGGTACGACCTGGCGACGCTGTGGGCGGTGCTGGGCGACGCTCCGGTGGCGCGGCGGCAGATCAGCCAGCTGGCGCAGGCGCCGGGCACCGCGGCGCGGGACGCGTTCCTGGTGAACCTGATGCTCGTACTCACGCGGGAGATCCGTACGTACGAGACCGCTGTCCAGCGCACCATGCGCGAGGCCGCTCCGGTGAGCGGGGCGGCGGGGCAGGCGCCGGCGGGTGCGGTTCCGACCGGCGAGGAGCAGCGGTTGCTGCTGCGGCGGCTGCACGACGACTGCGCGATGGCCCGGCGGGCCGTGCGCGCGGCGGTCGGTACCCGCTGAAGGAGAGGGCGAAGAGGGGGAATGCACTGGCCCACCCGGTGATCTTCAGCCGGGTGGGCCAGTGGCTTTGTCTACGGGCTCTGGAATTCGACGGCGTCGACGTCGAACGAGTTGTTCTGCGGTGACGTGAAGACGAGATAGAGCTTGTGGGTGCCCGCGAGCGCCTCGACCGGGACGGCCGGGGTGGCCTGGTAGGTGTCCCAGCCGCCGGTGTTCGGTACCGGGGTGGTGGCGAGGAGCTTGCCGTCGGGGGCGTCGGCGCGCAGTTCGATCGCGCCGACGCCGTAGGGGCTGGACAGCTTGTAGCTGACCTTGCCGATGCCTTCGACGCTCATGGGGTGGAACGCCACCCAGTCGCCGTTGGACACGTCGCCGATGCGCTTGCCGTTCTCGGCGCCCGCCTGGGAGACGACGCGGGTGCCGGACTGGGCGTCGTAGTACTCGGCCTGCTTGTGCTTGGGCTGGAGGACCGAGCGTCCGTAGCCGGTGAGGGCGCCGACCTCACCTACGCTCTCGCCGCCCTTGTCGGTGTACTTGGCGTTGAGTACGTAGGTGAGGTCGGCGCCCTCGGGGTGGCCGCCCAGGTCGCCGGTGTCGACGGTTCCCTCGCAGCCCGGGATGTCGGTGGTGGGGTGCTCGTGGTCGTCGTGACCGAGGGCCGGGTTGACGGTGACCTTGGTGCAGTCGACAGGCCCGTCCTCCGGGTCGGTGACAGTGATCTTGTACGGGATCTTGTCGCCGAAGTTGATGAGTTTGCCGTCCACGGGGAAGTCGATGGTGACCTTTGGCGCCGTATTGCCCGCCGTGATGGGGATGTTGGCGTACCCGGACTTGCCGGTGGAGTCGGTGACCTTCAGCTGGGCGTTGAAGTCGCCCTTGGCGGTGTACGTGTGGGTGGGGTTCGGGTCGGGTGAGTCGTACGTGCCGTCGCCGTCGAAGTCCCAGGCGTAGGTGAGATTGTCGCCGTCCGGGTCCTGGCTGCCGGCACTGGAGAATGCCGTGGTCAGGGGCACAGGGCCGTTGGTGACGGAGGCGGCCGCCTTGGCGACGGGGATGCGCTGCCCCTGTGCGTAGTCGATGCGGTAGAGGCCGGAGTCGTTGTTGCCGCCGCCGAAGGAGCTGCCCCATTCGAGGACGTACAGCGATCCGTCGGGGCCGAAGGTCATGTCCATCGGCTTGTTGAACTTCTGCGACTTCAGGAAGTCGTTGATCTCGAGGAGCTTCTCGTCCCGGTCGAAGCGGATCTCCTTGACGGAGTTGCGCGACCACTCGTAGAAGAAGCTCGCGCCCTCGAAGTAGGCCGGGAACTTCGTCTTGGAGGGATTCTTCGGGTCGTAGTGGTAGACCGGGCCGCTCATCGGGGCCGAGCCGCCCGTGCCCATCTCGGGGAATTCCTTGGAGGCGCCGTAGCCGTACCAGATCTCCGGCTGCTGGAGCGGGGGCAGTTCGGTGAGGCCGGTGTTGTTGGGCGAAGGGTTGGTGGGGTTGCCGCAGTCGAACTTCGGGCCGACTTCCTTGGTGCCCGGGTTGTACGGGGCGTACGCCTGGTTGTTGCCGTGGCAGAACGGCCAGCCGAAGTTCCCGGGCTTCTTGATGACGTTGTACTCGACCAGCCCCTCCGGGCCGCGATCCGTGGTGGGCAGCCCGCGGTCGGGCCCGTAGTCGGAGACGTGGACGTACCCGTTCTTGGGGTCGACGGTGAAGCGGAACGGGTTGCGGAAGCCCATGGCGTACACCTCGGCGCGGGTCTTCGCCGTGCCCTTGGCGAAGAGATTGCCCCTGGGGATCGTGTAGCCGCCGGAGTCGGTGGGCTTGATTCGCAGGATCTTGCCCCGCAGGTCGTTGGTGTTGCCGGCGGTGCGGGCGGCGTCGAGCATCTGCTTGCCGGGGCGCCAGTCGATCGGGGCGTACCCCTGCCAGTCCGGGTCGAGGTTCGGCGGTACGTCGTCGCCCGTGCCGAGGTAGAGCGTGCGGTTCGGCCCGAACTCGACGGCGCCGCCGGTGTGTCCGGGTTCGGGGAAGGTGCGGTCGCGGTACGCCGGTACGTCGAGGAGCTTCTTCTCGCTCGCCAGGTCGAGGGTGTCGCCCTTGACGGTGAAACGGGAGAGGCGGTTGACGTCGTCCTTGGCTCCGGAGGGGGCGTAATAGAGGTAGATCCAGTGGTTGTCGGCGAAGGCCGGGTCGAGTTCCATGCCGACCAGTCCGTCCTCGCCACCGGTGTAGACGTCGAGCTTCCCCGCGGTGGTGGTGGCGTGCGTGGCGGGGTCGAAGATCTTCACTTCGCCGCTGCGCTGGGCGTAGAAGACCCGGCCGTCCTTGGCCACGTCGAGTTCCATGGGGTCGGCGGTGTTCTCGTCGAGGGCGACCTTCTCGTAGCCGCTCCAGACCGTGCCTCCGCAGTCGCCGGGCTTGTTGCCCGCCGCCCACTGGACGCCGCCGACGACATGGTCGCGGAAGTACGCCTCGCTGTACGCGGGGGTGTCGTGGCCCATGGCGGTGGCCCAGACCTTGCCGCCCTCGGTGTTGCGGCACCAGGAGATGGGGTGGTCGGCGCCCATCGCGGCGCTGCCCGGGTTGTACGTCGTCTCGTCGGCCGTGACCAGGACGTGGACGTCGCCGCGCGGGTTGGCGTCGAAGTTGTACCACTCCTCGGGTCGTTCCCAGCGCTCGGGCAGGCCCTTGGTCGAGGGGTGGACGCGATCGGCGACCTTTGCTGTGCCCTGGAGGACGCCGGGCGAGTGGGCGGGCATGTGGACGCCGCCGTTGATGGCCTCGTCCCACCACGGGAACTCTTCCTCGACGCCCATGTCGAGGGTGTTGTGGATGGCGACGATGCCGCCTCCGCCGCGTACGTACTTCTTCAGGGCGTCGCGCTGGGCGTCGGTGTCCCAGACCATGCCGGAGTTCTGCAGCATGACGATGACGTCGAAGTCCGCCAGCTTCGCGTCGTCGAAGACCGTGGAGTCAGCGGTCTGGACGACCTCGAAGTTGTTCTCGGCCGCCTCCTCCTTGAACATCTGGATTCCGGCGGGGATGGACCCGTGGACGTAACCGACCGCTTTGGTGAAGAGCAGCGCGCGGAAGGCGGGGGCCTTCTCGACGGCGGTGGCGGGCAGTGCGGTCGCGCCGAGCAGCAGCGCCATGAGCAAGGCGGTCAGCGCTCTGCGCATGTCGCGGATGCGCGGTATACCGCCGAAGCGGGGTATGTCACGGGCATGACATCTCATGAACCGGTCCTCTCGGGAGGGGAGGCGAGAGCCCGGCGCAGAAAGGCCAGGCCCTCGGTGGCGATGGTGTCCTGCGAGGGGGCGAGTGGGCGCCAGACGGACGCCGCGACCGCGATGGCGTCGTTGTGGGCGGTGAACGATTCGATGCAGAGCGGCCCTTCGTAGCCGCTCGCGGCGAGCGCGGCGAGGAAGCCCGGCCAGTCGAGGTGGTCGGCGCCCGGAGTGCCGCGGTCGTTGGCGCACACCTGGACGTGCGCGATGCGGCCGGCGGCAGCGCGGACCGCGGCGGGCAGGGAGCGCTCCTCGATGTTCTGGTGGTACGTGTCGAGTGCTACGCCGATGGATCGTGCGGGCAGCGGGCCGATCGCCTCGACGGTCTGGGCCACGGTGTTGAGCAGGCTCGTCTCGTAGCGGTTGAGCGGCTCGACGGCGATGGTCACCCGTGCGGCGGCCGCGTGGCGAAGGACGGGGGCCAGGTTCTGGCGCCATTCCTCATACACGGCGGCCCGTTCCGTGCGGTCCATGCGCCAGGTGCGGCCGACAGCGGCGTACACCGGTCCGGCGACGACGGGCGCGCCGATGGCGTGCGCCGCGTCGACACACCGCAGCAGGTAGTCCTGGGTGGTGAGGACCGTCCGCGGGTCGGACCGTACGAGACCGCGGTCCGGGGGCATGACGGCGATGACCGCGGCAGGGACGAGTCCTGTCGCGTCGAGAAGTTTCGCCACGTGGAACGGGTCCCAGTCGGACGGGCCCTCCAGCGGCAGTTCGACGCAGTCGAAGCCCCAGGCGGCAAGCCTGGGCAGGGCCTCGGTGAGCGCCTCGTGAGTCACCGGCGAGTGCCAGATCCACGGGTTGGCGCCGACGGGGTTCGCATGGTGCCGGCTCGTCATCCCTGACCACCCCACACCTTCGGGAAGCCGGGCAGGTCCTCGCAGCCGCACATCGCGTAGTGCAGAGGCGGCATGCCGGGCTTGAGATACTGGGCCAGATTGTCCTGGGTGACGGTGGGCTGCGGGAGCTTCCACTCCTTGGGGACTTCCTCGCCCTTCAGGATGCGCAGGGCGGCGATCACGGGCGTACGCCATTGGAAGGTCGGGTACGTAGGGGCGATCGCGGTGAGGCTCTTGTCCTGCCAGGCCTGGAGGAAGTCCTGTTGGTCCTCCCCCGTGATCGGCGGTACGTCCTTGCCCGCGTCCTCGAACGCCTCCACGGCGGCGACGGCCGTCGCGCCCGAGTCCATCCATACGCCGTCGATGTCGCCGTGCCGGGTGAGGGCGTCGGCGACGACCGACTTGGTCTTGGCGGGGTCGCCCTCGGTGAACTTCACGTCAACGACGTCGAGTTCGCTGTCGTCGAAGACGACCGTCGCGGCCGACCAGCGTGTTTCGAGGACGTCGACACCTGGCGAGATGCGCAGGGCGAGGATCTTGCCCTTGGGCTTGACCTTCTCCTTCAGGAATTCGGCGGCCACCTGCCCGTATCCGTACCCGCCGATGGGGTTGATGAAGGTGACCGCGCAGTCGGTCTCGACGCCGCGGTCGAAGACGATGACGGGAACCTTGCCGCAGGCATGCTTCACGGCGGGGGTGAGGGTGGCGGTGGTGTTCGGGGAGACGATCAGGGCGTCGCAGCCGCGGCCGGTGAGCTCCTGGATGTCGGAGATCTGCTTGTCGTCCTTGCCCTGGGCGTCGAGGACGGTGAACTTGGTGATCTCCTTGTGCAGTCCGGCCTCTGCCTTCATGTTCTTCATGCCGACCTGGCGCCACGGGTTGAAGACACCGGCGTTGGAGAAGCAGAGGTGGATTCCGTCGCCGCCTTCCTTCTTGTGCGTGGTGGTGTCGGCCATCTTGGGGCTCAGCATCTGTTCCCAGGGCTTGTCGGCCGGGCCCTGGGGTTTCCGGGACGAAAGGCTCAACTGGCGGTCATACTCCGCCTGTTGAAAGAATTTCGAGTGCTCGCCGGTTTCCGCTGTGGGCGAGGAGGGCCCGGTGGGTGCGCCTGGTGGCGCGTCGCTGGAGCAGGAAGTGATGAGGGCGGCCGAGAGCAGTGCGGCGGCGGCCGGGACGAGGGCGCGTCCGCGCGTGGACGACGTCATGAGGGTTTCCCTCCCGAGGAGTGTGTACGGCGGCGGCGCAGCCGGGACCAGTCGGCGGCTCCGAGGCCCACCGCGGCGATGACGATGACGCCTTGGACGGTGGATTCGAGGGCGCCGGACACGCCCTGGAGGTTGAGCAGGGTGAACAGCGCCTGGAGTGAGAACGCGCCCGCCATCGCGGCGACGACCGAGCCGCGACCGCCGCCGAGGACCACTCCGCCGAGGACGACGGCGGTGATCGCCTCGAACTCGTAGCCGCGGCCCGCCTGCGCGGAGACGCCGGAGAAGCCGCCGACCAGGACCGCGGCGAGGGCGGCGGCCGTACCGGACAGGACGAACGCGATGGTGCGGGCGCGGGCCACGCGGACCCCGGCGAGCGCGGCGGCGCGCTCGCTGTCGCCGGTGGCCATGAGCGTACGGCCGAAGTCGGAGCGCATGAGGAGGGCGGCGGCCGCTCCGGCGGCCGCGCAGGCGAGGACCGCCCACGGGAGCCAGCCGAGGGCCGTGCCGCGGCCGAGCTGGCGGAAGGCGGTGGGGAGCGCGCCGTGCGGGGAGCCGCCGGTCCAGAGGCGACGCCCGCCGTGACGATCGCGCCGACGGAGAGGGCGAACTCGCCGCACACGATGACCAGGTACTGGCCCGCGGCGAGGATGACGAGGGGTGCGGCGCGCTTGATGAAGGCGAGGAAGCGGTCGGGTTCGTAGAAGGCGGGGTCGGTGAGGGCGAGGGCGGCGAGCAGGACGGCAAGGAGGGCGTAGACGGGGGCGCCGGTTCCGAGGGATCGCACAACTCTCTTGGCGGGGGCGGCTGTTGTGGTCGTCATGCCTGCCTCCCCGGCGAGCGGCGGGCGTAGAGGGCGACGGCGGCGATGATGACGACACCGCGGACGACGTTCTTGAAGAACGGGTCGACCGAGAGCTGGTTGAAGACGCTGTCGAGTACGGCGAGGACGAGTACGCCGCCGAGGGTGCCGGCCACGCCGCCTCTGCCGCCGGCGAGGGCCGTGCCGCCGAGGACGACGGCGGCGATCGATTCCAGGTCGTAGCGGGCTTCGGTGCCGGCCCAGGGGGCGCCGGCGCCGAGCCGGGACGCGAGGAAGAGCGCTGCCGCGCCGACGCAGAGCGAGCACAGGACGTGCGCGGTGATGACGGTACGGCGGGTGCGTACGCCGGACAGGCGCGCGGCGTGTTCGTCGCCGCCGGTGGCGTACATGTGGTGGCCGAGGCGGGTGCGACGGGTGATCAGCCACATCGCGACGGCTACGGCGGCGAGGAGGAAGAGGGAGACGGGGACGGGGCCGATGCGGTCGTAGCCGAGGTGCTGGAAGGAGGCGGGCACCTTGCCGGCGGGCCCGGCGTAGTTGTCCTCGATCCAGCCGCGCAGGATGAACGCGGCGCCGAGGGTGGCGATGAAGGCGTTGACCTTGAGGCCGGTGACGACGAGGCCGTTGGCGAGGCCGACGGCGCCGGAGAGCGCGAGCACGGCGATGACGGCGGTGAGGACGCCGGCCCCCTCCATGGTCTCGGCGGCGACGAGGGTGCCGAGGCTGATGAGGTAGGCGACGGAGAGGTCGAGGGAACCGGTGAGGATGACGGCGGACTGGCCTACGGCGACGAGGCCGAGGGCTACGCAGTTCTGGAGGATGCCTACGACGTTGGTGAGGGTGAGGAAGTCGCCTCCGTCAGCGGCTACGACGATCCATCCGACGAGGGTGACGGCGAGGGCGGCCAGCCAGACGCCGGTTACCGGGTCGGTGAGGCGGAGCCGGGTGACTGTTGGCGGGGCGGCGGCTGCGGTGCGGAGGGCGTTCACCGGGGCCGCCTCGGTGTCCTGCGGAGCTGTTCCCCGACCCGCCCCTTCCCGAACTGGGGGCAAGCCCCCAGACCCCCGGGAGGCCCTGCGGGCGTGTCCTCAAACGCCGGACGGGCTGGATTCGGCGGCTTCATGCAGCGTCCTCCTCTGGGGCTTCGGTGCCACCCGTGGCCAGGCGCATGATGGCTTCTTCCGGGGCGCCGGCGGGAAGTTCGCCCGCCAGACGGCCCTCGGACATGACGAGGATGCGGTCGCTCATGCCGATCAGTTCGGGCAGCTCGGAGGAGATGCTCAGTACGGCCAGACCCTCGCGGGCGAGTTCACGGACCAGGGTGTGAATCGCGGCCTTCGCCCCCACGTCGACGCCCCGCGTCGGTTCGTCGAAGAGCAAGACCTGAGGACGGGCGGCCAGCCACTTGGCGATGACGACCTTCTGCTGGTTGCCGCCGGAGAGGAACTGGACCTGCTGGTCTTCGCCGTGGGCGTGCAGGCGTACGCGTTCGAGGAGGGCCGTGAGCGCCCGCGCCGCCGGTGGCCTGCCGCGAACGGGGACCGCGCGGGTGACCAGGAGGGCGTTGTCGCGTACCGACTGACGCAGCGCCAGCCCCTCCGCCTTGCGGTCCTCGGTGACCAGCGCGATTCCGCCCCGTATCGCCTGGCGCGGGCGCGTCGGCCGCAGCGGGCCGCCGCCCACCGTCATGGCGCCGGTGGTGAAGGGCGCGGCGCCGAACAGCGCGCGGACCAGCGACGTACGGCCGGACCCCTGGAGGCCCGCCACGCCCACCACCTCGCCGGCGCGGAGCGTGAGGCCGATACCGCGTATGCGGTCGTTGCCGCCGCCGGTGACGGTGAGTCTCGCCGCGCCGATCTCCTCAGGGCGGGCGCGCGGCGGGTAGTAGGAGCCGAGGTCCCGGCCGACCATGGCCCGTACCACCTCGTCGATATCGGTCGCGTCGGTACGGAGTGTCGTCACGCGGCGGCCGTCTTTGAGGACCGTGATGCGGCCGGCCAGGTCGAAGACCTCACGGAGCCGGTGCGAGATGTAGAGGATGCCGAGGCCGCGCGCGGTGAGGCGGCGTACGAGCGCGGACAGTAACTCCACCTCGTGGTCGGCGAGCGGCGCCGTCGGCTCGTCCATGACGAGGACGCTGACGTCGGAGGCGAGCGCCTTGACGATCTCGACGGTCTGCTGACGGGCCACGGACAAGTCGCGGACGAGGGTCCGGGGCGTGATGCCGGTTCCGTCGATCTCGGCGAGGAGTTCGGCGGTACGCCGCTCCATCGCCCGGCGGTCGACGAGGCCGCGCCGGGTCGGCTCGCGGCCGAGGAAGACGTTCTCGGCGACGGTGCGGTGCGCGAGGAGGGCGAACTCCTGGTGGATGATGCCGATTCCGGCGGCCTGCGCCTGGGCGGGGTGCGCGAAATGGTGCGCCGTACCGTCGAGCGTGATGGTGCCGGTGTCGGCGGTGTGCTCGCCCGCGAGGATCTTCATGAGGGTGGACTTGCCGGCCCCGTTCTCTCCGACGACGGCGTGCACTTCGCCGGGTTCGAGGTCGAGGCCGACATCGTGCAGCACTCTCACCCCGAGAAAGCTCTTCGATACGCCCTGCATCGTCAGCATCGCCATTGCCAGGCTCCTCAGAAAGCGTTTGCTGAGCAATGTCCTGACCGGGCTTTGACCTGTCAAGGGTTCAAGCAGGGTTAGGTGAAGGCGAGTTGGACCCTACTTATGCCGATGTTCGAACACCAACTACCTTGTGAGCAGCGGAAGTCGTCCTTATGGTGACTGCCATGGACCACAGCAGTTCCGCCGCCGCCCATTCCCCGGGCCAGGTGCTGACGCTGATCAGTTCGGGGGCGGTGAGGACCCGCGCCGACATCGCGCGGCTCACCGGCCTTGCTCGTTCCACCGTCTCCCAGCGGGTGGACGCGCTCATCGCGCACGGCTTCGTCGACGAGGAGGCCGACGGCCCTTCGACCGGTGGGCGGCCGCCCCGCAGGCTTCAGCTGCGCACGCGCGAGCACACGGTCGCCGGGGTGGACCTCGGGGCGTCGCACTGCCGGGTGGCGCTGATGGATGTCGGCGGGGCGACGCTCGCCACGCGCGAGGACCCGCTGTCGATCGGTGACGGGCCCGAGTCCGTGCTGCGCCATGTGGAGCGCACGCTGCACACGCTGCTGAAGGAGGCGGATCTGGACCCGCGCACGCTGCGTTCCATCGGGGTGGGCGTGCCGGGGCCGGTGGAGTTCTCGACGGGGCGGCCGGTCGATCCGCCGATCATGCCGGGCTGGCACCAGTACCCGATTCCTGAGTTCTTCGCGGCGCGGTTCGGGGTGCGGGCGCTCGTCGACAACGACGTGAATGTGATGGCGCTCGGGGAGCAGCGGACCGCGTTCCCCGGCTGCCGCTATCTGCTGTACATCAAGGTCGGTACGGGCATCGGCTGCGGCATCGTCGCCGACGGGCGGCTGCATCGCGGCGCGCAGGGCTGTGCCGGCGACATCGGGCACATCCGGGTCGGTGACGAAGCGCATCTGTGCCGGTGCGGCAATTCGGGCTGTCTGGAGGCGGTCGCGGGCGGTTCGGCGATCGCGGCCCGGCTGGCGGGGCTCGGCCTGGACGCGGCGTCCGGCAGCGACGTCGTACGGCTGGTGAAGTCGGGCAACCGTGACGCCGTACGGATGGTGCGCGAGGCCGGCCGCGCGGTCGGCGAGGTGCTGGCGGGCCTGGTCAACTTCTTCAATCCGGACACGGTGGTGCTGGGCGGGGCGCTGGCCGCCGTGCACGACCAGCTGCTCGCGGGCGTACGGGAGGCGGTGTACCGGCGGTCGCATCCGCTGGCCACGCATGTCCTGCGGATCGAGCCGAGCCGTACGGGGGAGAACGCGGCGGCGGCCGGCGCCGGGATCCTCGCGATCGAGCACGCGCTGTCGCCGGCGGAGGTGGACCGGGCGCTGGCGCGGGCGGCGTCCTGAGCGCGGGGCACCGGCAGGGGGGTCAACCGCGTGCGCGAGCGGGTTTGGGGTACTGGGCAACGACGGGGAGGGAGCTCAGTACCCGACCGGGAAGGGAGGCCACGATGAGCCGCGCCCACGACGACGACACGGACGGCAATGCCGCGTACGGGAAGAGGACCTTCACGCGGTCGAAGAGCCACTTCGCGGACCGCATCACGGCCGACGGCCAGGAAGGCTGGCCGGTCGAGGCGGGCCGCTACCGGCTCGTGGTGAGCCGCGCCTGCCCCTGGGCGAGCCGTGCGGTCGTCTCGCGGCGGCTGCTCGGGCTGGAGAGCTCCCTTTCCCTGGCCGTCGCCGATCCGATCCAGGACGACCGCAGCTGGCGGTTCACCCTCGATCCCGGGGACCGCGACCCCGTTCTCGGCATCCGGTACCTGAGCGAGGCCTACGACGCGCGGGAGACGGGGTATCCCGGAGGGGTCAGCGTCCCCGCGATCGTGGACGTACCGAGCGGCAAACTGGTGACCAACGACTACCAGCGGATCACGCTGGACTTCGCGACCGAGTGGACTGCGCTGCACCGGCCGGGCGCACCCGATCTCTACCCTGAGCCGCTGCGGCCGGAGATCGACGAGGTCATGGAAGGCGTCTACCGGGACGTCAACAACGGGGTGTACCGGACGGGCTTCGCGACGGACCAGGGCGAGTACGAGGACGCCTGCCGAGACGTGTTCCGTCGGCTCGGGTGGGTGTCGCGGCGGCTCGCGGACCGCCGCTATCTCGTGGGGGACACGATCACGGAGGCGGACATCCGGCTCTTCACCACGCTGGTGCGCTTCGACGCGGTCTATCACGGCCACTTCAAGTGCAACCAGTGGAAGCTGGCGGAGGATCCCGTGCTGTGGGCGTACGCGCGCGACCTTTACCAGACACCCGGATTCGGGGACACCGTCGACTTCGACCACATCAAGCGCCACTATTACCAGGTGCACACCGGCATCAACCCGACCGGCATCGTGCCGCTGGGGCCCGATCTGTCGGGGTGGTCGGCCCCGCATCACCGTGAGGCGCTGGGCGGTCGTCCGTTCGGTGACGGTACGCCGCCGGGTCCGGGGCCGGAGGGTGAGCGGGTGCCGGCGGCGGGGCGGCCCTAGCCGGCGTCAGCTGCGGCCGGGGGAAGGCCGGGTGCCTGGCCGGCGCTCCCCGTACTCGTGCGCGAGCAGCGATTCCATCGTCGCGCGCAGATGGCTGACGAAGTCTTCGACCTGTCGCAGCTGCTCGGGGGTGTACTGCGACATCTCCGCGGCCATGCGTATGGCGTAGGGGCCGAAGAACTCCTCGGCCCGGGGCCTGATGTCCGGGCTGCTGCGCAGGGTCACGACTCTGCCGTCGGTGTGCTCACGGGTACGGACGATGTGCCCTGCCGTTTCGAGGCGGTTCAGCAGGATGGTCGTCGCGCCCGACGACAGGGAGATGCGCTCGCTCAGCCGGGCGGGGGACAGGGGCGAGCCCTTGTCCTCGGCGTACAGGATCTCGGTGAGCGCCGCGGCGTCCGTGGAGTGCAGGCCCAGCCAGTTCGCGAAGCGCTGGGTGAACTCGGTGTAGTTGGCACCGAACGCGCGCAGGCCGTCCATGAGGCGGTCTCGCTGCTCCTCGACGCCGACGGGCTTCGCCTTCTCCATGGACATGTACCGCTTCCGATCTGCGCCGTGGGCCGCTCTACCGCTCCGTTGACAACCTACCTCGGCGCATTCTAGCTTTGCGGCAAAGCTAGTTAGCTTTGCCGCAAAGTTATATTGAAGGTGGAGTCATCTTGAACGGCACTGCACAGTCCCCTCCCATGCGTCAGTGGCTCGGCCTCATCGCCGTGTCCCTGGGCGTGGCCCTGATCGTCGTGGACATCACGATCGTCAACGTGATCCTCGCCCCGGTCATCGACGATCTCGGGATCACCTCGAGTGAGGCCCAATGGATCCAGGAGTCGTACGCCATCGCCTTCGCCGCGCTGCTTCTGATCACCGGGCGCCTCTGCGACCTGCACGGCGCCCGGAAAATCTTCCTCGCCGGCCTCGTCGTGTTCGGCCTGACGAGTGTGGCCGCGGCGGTCGCACCGAACGGCGGCCTGCTGATCCTGGCGCGGTTCCTTCAAGGCGCCGGTGGAGCCACGATTCTGCCTGCGTCGCTGGCCCTGGTGAACGCGACCTTCACCGGGAAGGCCCGCGGCCAGGCGTTCGCCGTGTGGGGATCGACGATCGGCGCCGCAGCGGCCGTCGGTCCGCTGCTGGGCGGCTGGCTGGCGGACTTCTCCTGGCGCTGGGCCTTCGGCATCAACATCCCGCTCGTGGCTTTGATCATTGTGGGCACCCTGGTCCACCTGCCCGCGTCGCCGCGCGTTCAGGGGCGTCTCGACAGCCTCGGCGGCGCGCTTTCGGCGCTGGGGCTCGGCCTGCTGGCGTTCGCGCTGATCGAAGGACGTACCTACGGCTGGTTGGTCAGCGTTGAGCCGCTCACCATCGGCGGGTTCTCCTGGAGCAGCGGTCCTTCTCCGGTTCTCGTCGCCTTCGTCGCGTCGGCACTGGCCCTGGTCGCGTTCTGGCGGCGGCAGGCGGCGCTCGGCCGCTCACAGGCCGAACCACTCATGGACGTCCGGCTGTTCTCCATCCCGTCCTTCCTCAACGGCAACGTCGTGACGATGCTCGTCGGCCTCGGCGAGTTCGGCATCATCGCGGTGATGCCGCTCTGGTTGCAGTTCGCTCTGGACTACAGCGCGTTCCAAGCGGGGCTCGCACTCGTCGCTCTCGCCGTGGGGAGTTTCTGCGCGAGCGGTGCGAGCTTTTCGATGGCGGCCCCCTCCCTGGCACTGGTACGGCTCGGGCTGCTTCTCGAGGCCGCCGGCCTGGCCATGCTCGGACTGATCGCCGCAACCGACAGCGCCTGGTGGCTGATCGCGATCGCACTGTTCGTCTACGGCGTCGGTGTCGGCTTCGCCACGGCGCAGGTCACCAACGTCGTCCTCGTGGACGTCCCCGTCGAGAGCGCCGGACAAGGGGCGGGCATCCAGAGCGCGGCACGTGAACTGGGCGCGGCCCTCGGCATCGCCGTGCTCACCACGCTGTTCTTCAGCACACTCACCTCCAGCCTGCGTGATCGCCTCACCAGCACCGGCCTTTCGGGCCGGCGTGCCGAAGAGCTCAGCGAAGTCGTGACGGAGAGCGCCGGATCGGCGATCCCGTCACTGTCGGCCGACCCGCTGACCGCGCGGACCGCGGACGCCGCACGTGAGGCGATGTCCGCCGGCCTCGAGATCTCCAGCTATGTCTGCGCGGGGCTGCTGTTGCTGGCGCTTTTGACCACACTGTTCATCGGCCCCAGGGCCGCGCCCGCCGGTGCGGAGCGCGAGCCTGTGCGGCAGAAGCCGGGCGCGCACTGATTCCCGGCGCACTTCTTCCGGCCCAGGCAGGAGGGATGGAAATCGTCCGCCGTAGCCGGACGTGCGGGGGACGGAGTGCTGGGTGAAGCTGGACACCCCGGCCGGCCCGGGTGCGTACTGCCGGACCCACCCGACAAGAGGTGCCGATGGATCCCGTCGAGGCTCTGGAACGGATCGCGTTCCTGCTGGAACGGGCCCAGGCCCCCACCTATCGCGTACGCGCGTTCCGCACCGCCGCCGCCACCGTCGCCGCACTCCCCGAAGAGGAGACGGCGAGCCGGGCGGCGGCGGGCTCGCTGGAGACGCTCAAGGGCGTCGGGCCCAAGACCGCGCAGGTGGTGCGCGAGGCGTTGGCCGGCGGGATGCCCGCGTACCTGAAGCGGCTGGAGGAGGAGAGCGGGGGGCCGCGGACCGAGGGCGGCGAGCACCTGCGCGCGCTGCTGCGCGGCGACTGCCATCTGCACTCCGACTGGTCGGACGGCGGAAGCCCCATCGAGGAGATGGGACGGACCGCCGCGGCGCTGGGGCACGAGTGGGCGGTCCTCACCGACCACTCCCCCAACCTGACGGTCGCGAGCGGGCTGTCTCCCGAGCGGCTGCGCGAACAGCTGGAAGTGGTGGCCGAGCTCAACGAGCGCTGGGCGCCGTTCCGGCTGCTCACCGGCATCGAGTGCGACATTCTCCTCGACGGCTCGCTCGACCAGGAACCCGAGCTGCTCGACCAGCTCGACATCGTGGTCGTGTCCGTGCACTCGAAACTGCGGATGGACGCCGCCGCCATGACCCGCCGTATGGTCGCCGCCGTGAGCAACCCGCACGCGGACATCCTCGGTCACTGCACCGGCCGGCTGATCACCGGACGCGGGCGGCCCGAGTCGCAGTTCGACGCCGACGAGGTCTTCGCCGCCTGCGCCGCGTCGGGCACGGCCGTGGAGATCAACAGCCGGCCCGAGCGCCTCGATCCGCCCCGGCGGCTGCTGCGCCAAGCCGTCGACGCGGGTGTGCTGTTCTCCGTCGACACCGACGCGCACGCGCCCGGACAGCTCGACTGGCAGATCTACGGGTGCGCCAGGGCCGAGGAGTGCGGGGTGCCTCCCGAGCGTGTGGTGAACACCTGGGCCATGGACGACCTGCTGAGGTGGGCCCGTACGCGCGACATACCGTCCTCCGGTGCCTGAACCGCCCCGCGCACGGGCAGACGGTGAGAGTGAGAGAGAGTGTGCCCGACGCGAGCCGCCCGGAGGTCTCATGAGCACCGAAGCCTGGATCCTGGTCGCCGTCGCCGTGTTTCTGGTGGTGGCGACGCTCGCCGTGGCGGTATTCGTGCTCGTACGGCTGGTCCGGGCCCGCCGGAGTGTGCGAGCGGCGGGGGTTCCGGAAGATCGCCCCTGGGTCTTCTGGGCCGCTGTCGCCTACCTCGTCCTGCCGACGGATCTCATGCCCGACCCGATGTACCTCGACGACATCGGCGTGCTGCTGCTCGCTCTGAAGTCGGTGCGCGCCGGCCGCGACGCGACCTGACGTCAAATCCCGGCCGGCCCCTGTACGGTTATTGGTTTACACCACTGACGCGTCGCAGGCCCGTACGCCGTCGCTGCGAAACTCCGTCGCACCAGTGCTGACGTGCGAAATCGACTGCGACCCAGGCTCATTGACGGATCGTCCGGGACCCGATACCCCTGTAGTCGAGTCCCAGCCCGCAGGCCCTTCGCGTACCACTCGTCCCTGGAGGCCGCATTGCAAGGATCCGTCACGTCACGGTCCACGAGCGTCGCACGCGGACGCGCCTGGCAGGCGGGGGGTTTCGTGGCGTCCGTCGCGCTCGTTCTGCCGCTCCTGTCGGCCGGCCCTTCCGCCACCGCGGAGCCGCCCGCGTCCGGCGCGTTGCAGCGCGACTTCGCCGCTGCCGCCGCGCAGTACGGGGTGCCGCAGAGCGTGTTGCTCGGCGTGTCGTACTTACAGTCCCGCTGGGACTCGCACGCCGGCGCGCCGAGTGTGACCGGCGGCTACGGCCCGATGCACCTCACCGACGCCGAGGCCGCACTCCAAGTCGCGCGCGAAGAAGCACCGCACCACACGGACCTGGACGAAGACCCGCGCGGTGACGACGCGCGCGCGGTGCGCAGAGGTGGCGAGGTCGAGCTGCCGAAGGCATCGGAACTGCCCACCCGGCTCAAGACCTTGGAGCGAGCCGCCACCCTCACCGGGCTGCCGGACGCGGAGCTGCGGCAGAGCCCCGCCGCGAACATCCGGGGCGGGGCGGCGCTGCTGGCCGCCGCGCAGAAGCAGCTCGGGCGGCCGCTCAGCGCGGACCCGGCCGACTGGTACGGGGCGGTCGCCCGCTTCTCCGGGGCCGACGACACGGCGACGGCGACGACGTACGCCAATGATGTGTACGACGTGATCGGGGCGGGCGAGCGGCGTACGACCGACAGCGGTCAGCAGGTCGCGCTGGTCGGCGACCCGGGGCTCGTACCCGACCGTACACAGGTCGCGGACCTTGGGCTGCGGACCGCCGACACCGGGCTCAGCGAGTGTCCGAAGACGGTGGCGTGCGAGTGGATTCCCGCGCCGTACGAGGAGTTCGGGGACGGCGACTACGGCAACCACGACAAGGGCGACCGGCCCAGGAGCCAGGGCGTCGACTACATCATCGTCCACGACACCGAGGCCACCTGGGACACCACACTCAAGCTGGTCCAAAACCCGGAGTACGTGTCCTGGCAGTACTCGCTGCGTTCGTCGGACGGGCACATCGCACAGCACGTACCGCTCAAGGACGTGGCCTGGCACGCGGGCAACTGGTACATCAACTCCAAGTCGGTGGGCCTGGAGCACGAGGGTTTCCTGACCTCGCCGGACGCCTGGTACACCGAGGCGATGTACCGCACGTCGGCGCGGCTGGTGAAGTACCTGGCGAAGCGGTACGACATCCCGCTCGACCGGCAGCACATCCTGGGCCACGACAACGTCCCGGGAACGACCACCGCGAACATCCGCGGGATGCACACCGACCCCGGTCCGTACTGGGACTGGGCGCACTACTTCAAGCTGCTCGGCAGGCCCTTCACGCCGTCGGCGGGTCCGAACAGCGGTGTGGTGACCATCCGGCCGGAGTACGCCAGGCATCAGCCCCTCTACACCGGTTGCGTGAAGGCCGGCCAGCCGTGTGCCCCGCACGGTTCGGGCGCCGTCCGGCTGCACACCGCGCCCGCCGCCGACGCTCCGCTGGTGAAGGACATCGGGCTGCGTCCCGGCGGCCAGGACTCGACGACCGGCGTCAATGACACAGGCGCCCGCGCGTCGACCGGTCAGCAGTACGCCGTCGCCGAGCGCAGGGGTGACTGGACCGCGATCTGGTATCTGGGGCAGCAGGCGTGGTTCCACAATCCGGGCACGCAGCCGACCGCCGTGAATTCCCGCGGTCTGCTGCTGACGCCGAAGGACGGGGCCGCCGACGTGCCGGTGTACGGGCGGGCCTACCCGGAGGGGGCGGCGTACGCGGGGACGTCCGTACCGGTGCAGGCGGTCTCGCCGCTGCCCTACAAGCTGCTCGCGGGCCAGCGCTATGTGGTGGGCGACCGTGCACCGGGCGAGTACTTCTTCGCGCCGACGTTCGAAACGGCGGGGCACCGGGTGATACGCGGCAAAGAGGCGTACTACGAGATCCAGTTCGGGCACCGGGTGGCCTACGTGAAGGCCTCTGACGTGCGCGTACTCGCCTCTTAGCGGCTCACGGCAGGAACAGGGGCGCCATCGGCCACGACGGGCGATGGCGCCCTCTTGTATGACTAATTGGCGTGGCGAGTGGCGGAAAGGGGCGCTGGGTAGGGCTGGGCGGAATTGACCGGTCCGCGCCCACAGTGGGTGCGCGGACGTCCTGGAAAGGCCGGACGTACATGGCACAGCAGCCCTTCACCCTGCCGGACTTCTACGTTCCGTATCCGGCGCGGCTCAATCCCCATGTCGACGAGGCCCGTCGGCACACGAGGGAGTGGGCACGCCGGATGGAGATGCTGGAGGGCTCCGGCATCTGGGAGGAGCGCGACCTGGAAGCCCATGACTACGCGCTGCTCTGTGCGTACACCCATCCCGACTGCTCGTCCGACGTACTGGCGCTGGTCACCGACTGGTATGTGTGGGTCTTCTTCTTCGACGACCACTTCCTGGAGACCTTCAAGCGGACCCTGGACCGCGAGGGCGGGAAGCGCTACCTCGACCGGCTGCCGGCCTTCATGCCGATGGATCTGGCGGACGGTACTCCGGAGCCGGGGAATCCGGTCGAGGCGGGGCTCGCGGACCTGTGGGCGCGGACCGTGCCCAGCATGACGGGCGCGTGGCGGGAACGGTTCGCCGAGTCGACCAGGAATCTGCTCAACGAATCCCTGTGGGAACTCTCCAACATGGACGAGGGGCGGATCGCCAACCCCGTCGAGTACATCGAGATGCGCAGGAAGGTCGGCGGCGCGCCCTGGTCGGCGGGGATCGTGGAGTTCGCGTCGAACGCCGAGGTCCCGGCGACGGTGGCCCACTCACGGGCGCTCGGCGTGCTGCGCGACGCCTTCTCGGACGCCGTACACCTGCGCAACGACCTCTTCTCGTACCAGCGAGAGGTCGAGGACGAGCGCGAGAACAGCAATGGTGTGCTGGTGCTTGAGCATTTTCTGGGCTGTACGACGCAGGAGGCGGCCGAGGCCGTCAACGATCTGCTGACGTCGCGGCTCCAGCAGTTCGAGAACACCGCGCTCACCGAAGTCGGGCCGCTCTGCGCCGAGAAGGGCCTCGGCCCCGCCGAGACCGCCGCCGTACTGGCTTACGCCAAGGGGCTGCAGGACTGGCAGTCGGGCGGGCATGAGTGGCACATGCGATCGAGCCGGTACATGAACGGCGGCGGGGCGGCCGCGCAGGCCGCCCCGGCCGCGCCCGGCGAGAGCGGCTGGGGGATGGCGGCGGCAACGATCCACCTCACCCCGCGGGCGGAGGCGGCGCGCTGGCGTCGGCATACCCATGTGCCGTACCAGCACGTCGGTCCGTCCATCGTTCCTGATCTGGACTTTCCGTACGGGCTTCAGCTCAGTCCGCATCTGCCGGGCGCGCGGGACCGGAACATCGCCTGGGCACGGCGGATGGGGATGCTGGAGCCGCAGCCGGGGCGGCCTGCGTCTCATGTCTGGGACGAGCGGCGGGCGCGCAACATCGACCTGCCGCTCTGCTCCGCGGGCCTCCATCCGGACGCGACGCCGGAGGAACTGGATCTGTCGTCGAACTGGCTGACCTGGGGAACGTACGGTGACGATCTTTACCCCGTGATCTACGGGCGCACCCGCGACCTGGCCGGGGCACACGCGGCCAATGAGCGGCTGAGGCTCTTCATGCCGCTGGACGGGGAGCCCACGCCGCAGCCGACCGACGCGATGGAGCGGGGGCTCGCCGACCTGTGGGAGCGGACGGCGGGGCCGATGGACGAGGCGTCGCGGCGCACGTTCCGCAAGTCGGTCGACGACATGATCGCGAGCTGGGAGTGGGAGCTGGCCAATCAGGCGCTGCACCGCATTCCCGACCCCGTGGACTACATCGAGATGCGGCGGTTCACCTTCGGCGCGGACATGACGATGCGGCTGTGCCGGCTGTCGCACGGAGACCGGGTGCCCGACGACATCTACCGGAGCGGCCCCATCCGCTCGCTGGAGAACTCCGCCGTCGACTACGCCACGCTGATCAACGACCTTTTCTCGTACCAGAAAGAGATCGAGTACGAGGGCGAGGTGCACAACGCCGTCCTGGTGGTGCAGAACTTCTTCGGGGTCGACTATCCGACCGGAGTCGACATGGTGCACGAGCTGATGAAGGGACGGATGCAGCAGTTCCAGCATGTCATCAAGGTCGAACTGCCCGTCCTTTACGACGACTTCGCGCTGGACGCCGAGGCACGCAACGTACTCGACGGCTATGTGCGTGAGCTTCAGGACTGGATGGCCGGGATCCTGAACTGGC
Source organism: Streptomyces sp. ISL-100 (assembly GCF_018614615.1). GTDB lineage: Bacteria > Actinomycetota > Actinomycetes > Streptomycetales > Streptomycetaceae > Streptomyces. The sequence continues at coordinate 95,607 of NZ_JAGGOK010000027.1, forward strand.
ACCACAAATGCGTCCGTTACCACGACGAGGACCTGCGGGGCGGCACCGGTGGCACGAGCGGCACCCCGTGGCAGCTGAGCGGCCCTACGGGGCTGGGTACTTCGGCCGCACAGATCGTCACCCTGCTGGGGAGGCCGGCTGCGGCGCACACGTAGCTCCCACCCGGCCACAGGTGAACAGGCCGCCGCGTACGGCCTGTTCACCCACGGCGGGCTGAGGCTCGGTCAGCGTCGGGCGTCGATGCCCGACTGCTCGAAGGTGCCGGGCACCGGCAGGTTGTCCAGCCGGCCGAGCGGCCAGGCGACCATGACCGCGCGCCCCACCACGTCGTCCACCGGCACCATGCCGGCGCCGGGCTCGTGCTGGTGGTAGCGGGAGTCGCCGGAGGCCTGCCGGTGGTCGCCCATCACCCAGATGTGGCCGGCGGGCACCGTGACCTTGAACTGCCCGTCGTCGTCCGTGCTGCACGCCGTGTTCCCAGGGAAGACGTACGGCTCGTCGAGCGCCTTGCCGTTGACCTTCAGCGGACCCGTGCCCTCGCACTCCACCGTGTCGCCGCCGACTCCGACGACCCGCTTGATCAGGTCCTTCTCCTCGGCCGACGGCATCAGCCCGATGAAGCTGAGCGCCTCCTGGACGACGTTCGTCTCAGGAATCGGCTCGTTCTTGAGCCAGTCGCCCGGGTCGTGGAAGACGACGACCTCACCGCGCTCCGGCTCGGAGCCGAACCAAGGGGTCAGCTTGTCGACGAGGACGCGGTCGCCCTTGAGGAGGGTGTTCTGCATGGAGTCCGAGGGGATGGAGAACGCCTGCAGCAGGAACGTCTTGATCAGCAGCGCCAGCAGCAGCGCGATCCCGACGAGAAGCGGGAATTCCTTCCAGAAGGGGCGCTGCTTCTTCACCTTCGAATGCTGGATTTGCTGCGCGTCCGGTGCCCCGACTGCCACATCTCCCACAACCACTCCTCGCCTCACAGGGTCCTCAGCCCTGCTGGAACAGCTCCGCGGGCAAGGGCTTGAGCAGCGCGTACAGGTCGTCGGTGATCGGCCGGTCCCAGCTGGCGATAGTGACGAGCACATTGTCGCTGCGGTCGAACTGTACGCAGGAGATGCGGGTTTCGGAGAGCTTGATACGCCGCACGATGAGTAGATTGTCACCTTGCATGACCGGCATGTCCTCGCTGCCGGTCACCTCGACGGGCTCGTCGTTCTCGAGCGCCACGAGCAGCTGCGCCACCTCGAAGGGCACCTGGCCCTCCTCGAGCTCCCTGGCGGGCGAGCCCTCGGGCAGGTTGCCGATGATCATCGCGGGGCCCCGGCCGCCGAACAGGTCGTAGCGCAGGAAGACACCCTGGCAGCTGCCGTCGGGCGCGGGCAGCAGGCCCGCTCCGAGGTTGCCCGGCCAGTCGCCCGGGTCCATGGCCAGGACGTCGAATTCCGGGCCCGCGGGCGTGGCGGAGGGGCGGCGGCGGAGGAAGGACATGTCGCCATGGTACGTGGCCCGGGGGCCCTTCCGGCGTCGGGGCACGGCAGTGTCTTGCGCCGCAAGATAGCCCGCACTATCTTGTACCGCATGACAGAGAAGCTGCCCGCCGCCGCAGGTGACCAGCGGCGCAGTCAGCTTCTGCGTGGCGTGCTCGACCTGTGCCTGCTCGCGCTGATCGCCGAGCGGCCGCGTTACGGCTATGAGTTCGTCGAGGCTCTCGCCGCGACCGGGCTCGATCTGGTCAGCGAAGGCAGCATCTATCCGCTGCTGGCCCGGATGGAACGAACGGGTCTCGTGGACACCTTCCGCGCCCCTTCGGCCACGGGCGGCGCGCCGCGCAAGTACTACCGGCTGACCGACGAGGGGCGGGCCGAACTGACCGTCGGCCGCGCCGCCTGGCAACACTTCTCCGAGGCGGTCGGGCGGACCCTGAACAACGACCCGGGGGAAACACACCATGACGCGTGAGCACGTAGTGGCCATATGCAAGAGCAACTGGGAGTACCGCGGCATCGACGACGCCTCCGTACGGGAGATGCTCGACGAGCTCTCCGCACACCTGGACGACGCCGCGGCGGCCGGGCGTGACGCGAAGGACGTCGTCGGGGAGGACGTGAAGTCCTTCGCCGCCGCCTGGGCCCGGGCACGCAAGCCGCTGCGTCAGCGGGCACTGCGCATGGCGGCGCTGATCCCGTGCGTCTTCGGCCCGATGCTACTGCTCTCACACTTGCTGCACTGGTCGTACGAGCGGCCCGTCATCCCGAGCCGCCTCGTCTTCTGCGCCGTCCTCGCGATTGTCGTGGTCACCTGGGAGATACGGCGCGGGAGCCTCGGGTTCAGAAAGCTGTTGCTCGTCCAGCTGCTGATCGGGCTCCCTGCCACCTTCCTCACGGCCTGGCTGACCGGTGACGATCCGCTCTTCGAACTGCCACTGTGGGTCCCTCTGCTGATGATGGTTCCCGGCCTGCCGTACCTCGTCGCCGACTGCCGGGCCAAATCGGAGAGCTCAACAGGCTCAGGTCAGATCGAAGGCGCCGTCCCGCGCGTTCAGGACGAAGGCTCGCCACTCGGCCGGATTGAAGATCAGTGACGGGCTGCCGGGGGCAGCGGCATTGCGCATCGCGATGAATCCCTCGACGAACGCGATCTGAACGTCGCCCGCCCCCTGACTGCCCGACTGCCAGTCCGCTTTGCTCAGGTCCAGCTGCTCCGGCTTGTCCCAGCCCGTAACCCGCTGCGCAGTGATGCTCTCGGCCACGTCCCTGCTCCTCCCGGTTCGTCGTCCGCCGGTCAGCCTAGCGATCGTCCCCGGCGACGGACAGGCCGCGACGGCTCTCACCCGGTGGGCGGTTCGGCGCCGACCAGCCACATGGAGAAGAACTGGGCGCCGCCGCCATAGGCATGGCCCAGGGCCCTGCGGGCGCCGTCGACCTGGTGCTCTCCGGCCTGTCCGCGCACCTGGAGGGCGGCCTCGGCGAAGCGGATCATGCCGGAGGCGCCGATGGGGTTGGTGGACAGGACACCGCCGGACGGGTTCACGGGCAGGTCACCGTCGAGTTCCGTGACGCCGGACTCGGTGAGCTTCCAGCCCTCCCCCTCGGCGGCGAAGCCCAGGTTCTCCAGCCACATCGGCTCGTACCAGGAGAAGGGCACGTACATCTCGACGGCGTCGATCTCCCGGCGCGGATCGGTGATGCCCGCCTGGCGGTAGACGTCGGCGGCGCAGTCCTTGCCCGCCTGTGGGGAGACGAAGTCCTTGCCGGCGAAGAGGGTGGGTTCGCTGCGCATCGCGCCGCCGTGCACCCAGGCGGGCGGGTGCGGTGCGCGGGCGGCGCCGGCCCGCCCGGTGAGGATCATCGCGCACGCGCCGTCGGAGGAGGGGCACGTCTCGGAGTAGCGGACGGGGTCCCAGAGCATCGGCGAGGCCTGGACCTTCTCAAGGGTGATGTCGGGCTCGTGGAGGTGGGCGTATGGGTTCTTGAGGGCGTTGCGGCGGTCCTTGTACGCGACGACGGAGCCCACGGTGTCGGGTGCGCCGCTGCGGCGCATGTACGCCCGGATGTGCGGCGCGAAGAAGCCGCCGGCCCCGGCGAGCAGCGGCTGCTGAAACGGGACGGGCAGGGACAGGCCCCACATCGCGTTGGACTCGGACTGTTTTTCGAAGGCGAGGGTGAGCACCGTGCCGTGGACGCGGGCGGCGATCAGGTTGGCGGCGACGAGGGCGGTGGAGCCTCCGACGGAGCCCGCCGTGTGGACGCGGAGCATGGGCTTGCCGACGGCGCCCAGCGCGTCCGCGAGGTAGAGCTCCGGCATCATCACGCCCTCGAAGAAGTCGGGGGCCTTGCCGATGACGACGGCGTCGATGTCCGCCCACGTCAACCGGGCGTCGTCCAGGGACCGCTGGGCGGCTTCGCGCACGAGACCGGCGATGGAGACGTCGCGGCGGGCGGCGACATGCTTCGTCTGGCCGATGCCTACGACGGCGACGGGCTCCTTGGTCATCATTCCCCCTCCAGGACGGCGACGAGGTTCTGTTGCAGGCAGGGCCCCGAAGTGGCGTGCGCGAGCGCCCGGTCGGACTCTCCGCGGTGAATACGGGCCGCCGCCTCGCCGAGCCTGATGAGTCCGGCCGCCATGACGGGGTTGGCGGCGAGCGCCCCGCCGGACGGGTTGACGTTCACGTCACCGCCCAGGCGCAGGGCCTTGCGCAGGACGACCTCCTGGGAGGTGAAGGGCGCGTGCAGCTCGGCGGTGTCGACGGGCCGTTCGAAGGCCCCGGCCCGCTCGGCTGCCTGCCGGGCCGACGGGGAGTCGGTGAGGTCGCGTACGCCCAGGCTGTGCGCCTCGATGCGGTGGTCCATGCCGCGGATCCAGGCGGGTCGCTCGCACAGCCGGCGCGCGGTGTCGCCCGCCGCCAGGATCACCGCGGCCGCGCCGTCGCCGATGGGCGGGCAGTCGCCCGTACGCAGCGGCTGTACGAGGTACTCGCCGGCGGGGACGGATCCGCCGAGCTGGGCGTGCGGATTGGCCGCGGCGGCGGTACGGCTGCGGGCCGCGACCGCCGCGAGGGCGGGCTCGTCGGTGTCGCCCGCGTCGATCAGCGCCTGCGCCTGGAGCGCGGCGAGGGACACGGAGTCCGGCCAGAGGGGGGCGACGTAGTACGGGTCGAGCTGGCGGGTCAGTACGTCGCGGAGCTCGCCGGGTGACGACTTGCCGTACGCGTAGACGAGCGCGGTGTCGGCCTCGCCGGTCAGGAGCTTCACCCAGGCCTCGTACAGCGCCCAGGCGCCGTCCATCTCCACATGGGACTCGGAGATCGGCGGCCAGGCGCCCACACCGTCGAGCGCCATGGTGAAGGAGAAGGCGCGGCCCGCGAGGTAGTCGCTCGATCCGGAGCAGGTGAAGTCGATGTCGCTGGTCTTCAGGCCGGTGCGCCCGAGCACGTCGTGCAGCACCGGCATCAGCATCTCGACTTCCGAGACCTCGTCGGTGCAGCGGAGGTGATCGGTCTGCGCGAATGCCACGATCGCGATCTCACGCATCCCGGGCATCAGATCAGCTCCTTGTACGCGTCGTAGTCGGCGTCCGGTTCGCCGGTGGGCCGGTAATGGTCGGGATAGCGGCCGCCCTCGGTCCACACCGGCTCGACGCGCAGACCCATCCGCACCTGGTCGTACGGGATGCCGCCGATCCGGCCGTGCAGGGCCAGGTCGGCGCCGTCGAGTGCGATGTGCCCGTAGACGTACGGGACTTCGATGTCGAGATTGCGCGCCTTGATGTTGACGATGCAGAAGGTGGTGACGGTGCCGCGGGGGCCGACCTCGACCCGCTCGGCGGTCGCGATGCCACAGGTGGGGCAGGCGCCGCGGGGCGGGACGTACACCTTGCGACAGGAGGGGCAGCGCTCACCGACGGTGCGCTGCTCGGCGAGCGCGTTGATGTAGTCGGTGGGGGCGCGGCCGGGGCTGTACGTGTAGTCGAGGCGGGCGGGGGTGGTGATGCCGGTGACAGGGTCGGCGAAGCCGCCGTCGTGCGGGGCCGCCGGCCCGCTGTTCTCGCTCTCGTACGGCTCGAAGCAGGCGATGTCGGTGATGGCTCCCGTACGTTCGCCGGCCCAGCGGACGCGGACGCGCATGCCGGTGCGTACGGCGTCGGGGCCCGGCGCGTCCAGAACGTGCAGGAGGGCGGTGTCGGCGCCGTCGAGCTTCACCAGGACCCAGGCGAAGGGCGTTGCGAGGGGCTGGTCCCGGCGCGGGGCCGGGTTCCAGGCCCAGGTGGTGACGGTGCCCGTGGGGGCGACTTCGACCAGGTCGCGGATCTCTTCGGCGGTCACCGGGTCGTACTCGACGGGCGGCACGAGCACCCCGCCGCCGGCGGTCTTCACGCCGAGGACGACGCGCTCGCGAAGTCCGGTGAGGAAGGCGCTCTGTACGGGGCCGAGGGAGCGGGTGAAGGGGAACTCGACAACGAGCGGGGCACTGAGGACTTCGGGCATGTACGGCTCCTTCTCAGGCTTCCTTCTCAGGCGCGCCGGTAGAGTGGATCGCGTTTCTCGGCGAAGGCGCGGGCGCCCTCCTTCGCGTCGGCGGTGTCGAAAATGGGCCAGCCACGCTTGAGTTCGGCCGCCAGGCCTTCGGTTTCGGTCATCTCCGCCGTCTCGTACACCGACGCCTTGATCGCCTCGACGGCGAGCGGGCCGCAGGCGTTGATCTGCCCGGCGATGGCGAGGGCCTTGTCGAGGGCGGTGCCGTCGGGGACGACATGGCCGACGAGTCCGATGCGCTCGGCTTCCGCCGCCGGGTACGGGCGACCGGTGAGCAGCATCTCCAGGGCGTGGGTGCGCGGAATCTGGCGCGGCAGGCGTACGGTCGAGCCGCCGATGGGGAACAGCCCCCGCCTGGCCTCGAAGAGGCCGAAGGTGGCGCTTTGTCCGGCGACGCGGATGTCGGTGCCCTGGAGGATCTCCGTACCGCCTGCTACGCAGTAACCCTCGACAGCGGCGACGACCGGTTTGCGGGGGCGGTGGTGGCGCAGCATCGCCTTCCAGTGAAGGTCGGGGTCGGCCTTCATCCGCTCGCGGTACTGGTCACCGCCCATGCCCCGGTCGCCCGCGAGAGCTTTGAGATCCATACCGGCGCAGAAGTCGCCGCCCGCGCCGGTCAGCACGACGGAGCGGATCTCGTCGTCCGCGTCGGCGGCGAGCCAGCCGTCGTACAGCCCTACAAGCATCGGCAGCGACAGCGCGTTCTTCGCCTCCGGCCTGTTCAAGGTGAGCACCAGCGTGGCGCCTTCGCGCCGCACGGTGAGGTGTTCCGTACCACCACCCATTTGACTGCCTCCCGTCTCAGGAACGAGAACAGGTTGCAGTAGGGCGGCGCCCACTTCAATAGCTTTCTGACAGTCAGTCAGATTTATTCGGCGCAGCCCCTTCCCACTTGTGGCGCCGTTTGCTCTGATGAGAATTCCGCAGCCTGGGTCAGGAGGAACGGTGGAGTACAACCTTGCCGACCTGTTCGAGTCGGTCGTCGACGCGGTTCCGGACCGTGAGGCGCTCGTGTACGCCGACCATCCCGGTACGGGCGCGGAGCGCAGGCTCACGTACTCCGAGCTGGACGCGGCGGCCAACCGCATCGCCCACCATCTGATCGACGCGGGCGTGAAGCCCGGCGAGCACCTGGGGCTGCACCTCTACAACGGCATCGAATACCTCCAGACCGTGCTGGCCTGCCTGAAGGCGCGCGTCGTTCCCGTGAACGTCAACTACCGCTATGTGGAGGAGGAGCTGGTCTACCTCTACCGCGACGCGAACCTGGTGGCGCTGGTCTTCGACGCCGAGTTCACCGAGCGGGTCGCGGCCGCCCTGCCGCAGACGGACAAGCTCCGGCATCTCGTACGGGTCGGTACGCCGACCGGCGGCACGCCGGAGCCCGCGGTCCTGCCGGTGCCGTTCGCGGAGGCCGAGGCGTCGGGGGCGGCCGGCCGGGGGTTCGGGCCGCGCTCGGCCGACGACCAGTTCATCATCTACACCGGTGGCACGACCGGCATGCCGAAGGGGGTGATGTGGCGCCAGGAGGACCTGTTCTTCGCCGGGCTCGGCGGCGGCGCGCCCACCGGCGATCCGGTGAAGTCCCCGCAGGAGCTGGCGGAGCGGGTGGCGGCCGGCGGCGACGGGATCACTTTCTTCCCCACTCCTCCGCTGATGCACGGCACGTCGACGCTCACCGCCTTCATCGGGTTCTTCTTCGGCCAGCGCGTCGTCGTCCACCGGAAGTTCGCGCCCGAGGAGGTGCTGCGGACGATCGAAAAGGAGAAAGTGACCAGCGTGTCGCTGGTCGGCGACGCGATGCTGCGGCCGCTGATCGACGCGCTGAACGGCCCGATGAAGGGCACCGACTGCTCGTCGCTGTTCAGCGTCTCCTCGTCGGGCGCGATCATGTCGGAGACGGTGCGTGAGCAGTTCCAGGCGCTGGTGCCGCATGTGATGCTGCTGAACAACTTCGGGTCGTCCGAGTCCGGCTTCAACGGCACGGCGACGGACGACTCGGGTCCCGGCAAGGGGTTCAGGCTGCGCGTCAACTCCCGTACCGCCGTGGTGGATCCGGCGACGTACGCCCCCGTCGCACCCGGCGAGGTGGGCCGGATCGCGCAGCGCGGGCATGTCCCGCTGGGCTACTACAACGACCCGAAGAAGACCGCCGAGACCTTCTTCGAGGCGGGCGGCGAGCGGTGGGTGCTGCTGGGCGACATGGCGACGGTGGACGAGGAGGGCATCGTTACCGTGCTCGGCCGGGGCTCGCAGTGCATCAACACCGGCGGCGAGAAGGTGTACCCGGAGGAGGTCGAGCAGGCGCTCAAGTCCCATCCGGATGTGTACGACGCGCTGGTGGCCGGCGTACCGGACGAGAAGTGGGGCAATCGGGTGGCGGCCGTGGTGCAGCTGCGCGACGGCGCGGACGCCCCTGGCCTGGACGCCATCCAGGCTCACTGCCGCACCCGGCTCGCGGGGTACAAGATTCCCCGCCAGATGGTGATCACCCCGGAGATACAGCGCTCGCCGAGCGGCAAGGCGGACTACCGATGGGCCCGTACCGTCGCGGCGGGCTCCGGGGGCCGTTAGGAGGCTGCCGGTCGCCCACCGCGTCCGGTGGGACGCGACGTGTCAGTCGCGGTCGACGTCCTCGCTCAGAACTTCGCCGGTCGTCGCGTCGATGTCGTACGTGGTCTTGTTCCAGTCGTCGGTGGTCACGACCTCGACGGACCAGATGACGTCACCGCTGTCGGCGTCATCCAGCTCCATGGAGGTGACCGTGCCCTTCTTCCGGTCGGTGGCGGCCTTGGCCACCTGCTCCGGAGTCTGCTTGATCTTGGTGAGCCATTCGGCCCGTTCCGCCTTGTCGTCGGCGTCCTGACCCGCGTCCGTCCGCGCCCGGATCACGTCACCGGACGCTGCGTCGATGCGGACGGTGTGCTCCGTGCCGTCCTTCTCCGAGACCTCCGCGACCCATACCGCACCACGGGCGCCGGGGCTCGGGCTGCCAGTGGGACTCGGGCTCGGACTCGGGCTGCCGGTGGGGCTGGCGGTGGGGCTGGCGCCACGGGGCGAGCGCTTCAGCTCGATCGAGAGCAGCGTGCTTCCCGACACCTCGCCCACCGCCGTGGCGGCCGCCTTGTCTGCCGTCACCTTGGCGGTCGTGACCAGGGCCTTGCGCGCGGCCTGGTCCTCGGTGAGCCGGGCGGAGCCCGTGGGGCTCGGCGAGGGGGTCTGCCGCACCTCCGGCTGCCCGGCGGCGGCGCGGGCCGTCTTGTCGTCGCCGCTGTTCCCGCAGCCACTCAGGAGCGCGGCGGCTGCGGCGGCGGCTGCGACGTACAGGACGCCGGCAGTACGGACACGTCGGGCACGCGGGGTGCTAGCGCGGTACACAGGAATGGGCTGAAGGTTCATGACCGCACGATTAACCTCCCGGCCGTCCTCGCATGTCGTCCGACCGCGAGAGTCACCCGATCGCACGGCCGTTCGCCGTCCCGGTCCGGGCGGTGGCGGTTACCTGCCGGGCTGCGAGCCGAGCAGGCCCTTGACCGCCCGGCCGAAGACCATCCCGCCCGCGAGCTCGATCACCCCGTCGAGCGCCCGGGGAAGCCCCCGCAGCCGCAGGTCCTCAGTCCAGACGACGACGGCCCCGCCCGGAGCCGGGCGTACGTCGATCTCGGCCCACCCGAGAACCACCGCGCCCCGCTTCTCCAGCCGGCAGTGCCCGGAGCCGCCTCTCTCCGGCGGATCCCAGGCCACGACCTCCATGCGGTCGTCGAAGCCGAGGCGCCGCAGGCCCGTGCGGGCCACGAGCACCGTCCCCACGGCCGTCGGCGGCGGGGTGGTGACGGTGATGCGGGTGAGCGGGACCTGGGCGGCGTGGTCTTCCCACACGGTCAGGCGCCGCCATGCCTCGTCGACGGAGAGCGGTGTTCGGCGTTCGATACGGAAGAGGGCCACAGCCCGACCATAGGGCTGAGGGGCGGCGGGACGGCGGGCAGCGTTGCAGGATGGGGGCATGCTGCTGGCCACACTCGCCCGGGTGTCGCGGGAGATCGCCTCGACGTCCGCGCGCTCGCGCAAGACCGCGCTGCTGGCGGAGCTCTTCCGCAGCGCCGGGCCCGACGACGTACCGATCGCGATCCCCTATCTGGCGGGCCGCCTCCCCCAGGGTCGCATCGGAACCGGCTGGAGTCTGCTGCGGGAGCCCGTCACCCCTGCCGCTGAACCCACGCTGACCGTGCGTGAGGTGGACGCGGCGCTGACCGCGTTCGCGGGCGTCGCCGGGCCGGGCGCGCAGGCGGAGCGGGGGCGGCTGGTGCGGGAGCTGATGGGGGCGGCGACCGACGAGGAGCAGCAGTTCCTGTTCGGGTTGCTCACGGGTGAGGTGCGGCAAGGGGCGCTGGACGCGCTGGCGGCGGAAGGGCTGGCCGCGGCGGCGTCGGTGCCCGCCGCCGATGTGCGGCGGACGGTGATGCTGAGCGGTTCGCTGGTGGCGGTCGGTCAGGCGCTGCTGGCGGGAGGGCCCGCGGCGCTCGCGGAGTTCAGCCTCCAGGTGGGCCGCGCCGTGCCGCCGATGCTGGCGCATCCCGGGCAGAGCGTCGGCGCGGCGGTCGGCAAGCTGGGGCCCTGCGCGGTGGAGGAGAAGCTGGACGGCATCCGGGTGCAGGTGCACCGCGACGGCACCCGGGTACGCGTCTTCACGCGCACCCTGGACGACATTACGGACCGCGTACCGGAACTCGCTTCCGTCGCCGCTGACTTGACCGGTGACCCGTTCATTCTCGACGGCGAGGTCATCGCGTTCGACGCGGAAGGAAGGCCTCTCCCGTTCCAGGACATCGCGGGCCGCGTCGGCTCCCGCCTCGACGTGGCGGCCGCGCGGGAGGCGCTTCCCCTGTCCCCCGTCTTCTTCGACGTACTGGCGCTCGACGATGAAGTCCTCCTGGACCTGCCGTACGCGGACAGGTACGAGCGGCTGGCGCGGCTGGTGCCCGAGCCGATGCGCGTACGCCGGACGGTGGTGACCGGCCCCGACGACGCGCCGCAGGCCGAAGACTTCCTGGCGCAGACACTGGAGCGCGGCCACGAAGGGGTGGTGCTCAAGGCGCTGGCCGCTCCGTACCAGGCCGGGCGGCGCGGCACGTCGTGGCTCAAGGTGAAGCCCGTACACACGCTCGATCTGGTGGTTCTGGCCGCCGAATGGGGACACGGCCGGCGGACCGGCAAGCTCTCCAATCTGCATCTGGGCGCCCGGCGGCCGGACGGTACGTTCGCCATGCTCGGGAAGACCTTCAAGGGACTCACCGACGCGATGCTGGACTGGCAGACGCAGCGCCTGCTGGAGCTGGCCACCGGCGACAGCGGCCATGTGGTGACCGTACGTCCAAAACTCGTCGTCGAGATCGCGTACGACGGGCTTCAGCGGTCCACGCGCTACCCGGAGGGCGTGACGCTGCGCTTCGCGCGCGTGGTGCGCTACCGGGAGGACAAGCCGGCCACTGAGGCGGACACGGTCGAGACCGTCCTGGCGACGGGTCCGGTGCGGGCCCCGGACTGAACGGCCGTACTCGGCTGGCCTAGGGCCTGTCGTCGGCGGACGTGATCCGGGTGAGCAGGTCCGTATAGAGGGACCGTTTGTCGGGGCGGGCGTGGTCTGCGGCGTGTCTGAGAGCAGGGACGACCGACGCGCCCATCCGGGTCAGTCCCTCGCGTGCTGCCTTGCGGACGACGGGATGTGAGTGCGTGAGCATGTCGATCACGGTGGGGATCGCGGGTTCCCAGGCGGCGTGGCAGAGCGTCCGGACGGCCAGGCGCGCCACGTCGGGCTGGGGGTCGTCCAGCAGGACCGCCGTGTGGTGCATGTGGGCCGGCCGGCCGAGCATCGCCCGCGAGGTCCGGTGGGCGTGGAGACGGACCTTGGGCCTCGGGTGCTTCAGCAGCTCACCGATCAGCAGCCGCAGCGCGGGGTCCTGGTCCGGGGCTGGCCCGTGGTGCTCCTCGGCCAGGCGGTTGAGTGCGCGGCGTATCTGCTCGGCGTCACCCGTGCGGGCCAGGTTCAGGAGGTCCTCCCGGGACGGACGATCCGCAGGGCCGGGCGCCGTTCGTGCGCGCTCGCGCAGCTCGGCCAGTACGGCGGCGTCCCGCTGTTCGGCGTCCGGGCCGCGCAGCGGGCCGTCGACGAACCGGAGCCGGTCCGCCAGGTCGTCGCGCCCTGCGGCGCGCAGCCGCCGGTTGACCCGGTCCAGTTGGGGAGTGCGCAGCAGTGGACGGCCGGCGAGCAGGTCCAGGAGCCCCCAGGCGCCTGCGTCAATGCGGTCGGCAAGGGCTGCCGCCAGCATGTCCGCGGGGACACCGTTCAGGGCTTGTCCGGCTTCCGGGCGGATGGCGGGCGGGCCGTGCTCCCACCATCGCAGCAGCAGGGGCAGGAGCGGCCGCAGGCCCTCCGGGTCGTCGAGTCGCCGGGCCGCGAAGACCACTCTGCCGGGCAGGATTTCGTCGCTCGTAAGTTCCGTCTCGCTGAAGGAGTTCAGCGTGCGGGCCAGACCGGCGTTGACGGGCACTGTGACACTGCCCCGGAGAAACGCTCGCAGCACGTGACGGGCGATCTCGGGCTCCGGCCACTTCGCGAGCGTCAGGGCGGCGGCGTCCCGGCGGTCCGGGGCCGCGGCGTTCAGCATGGCCAGCAGGCGCTCTCGCTGTGCGGCGGAACGTGGCTGGTCGAGATCGTCAATGTGCACGAGTCGCGGAGCCGGTGCGTCGGTTGTCTCCGTGATGGTCCAGGCCGGTGCGTCGAGGGGCTGAAGAACCGTCATCCAGTCGAGGAGAGCGTCGCGGACGTCCGGACCAGCGGCCGTATAGGCGTCGATCAGGGCGCGCAGCCGGTCCCGTGAGCCCGGAGCGTCGTCGGCTGGTGCGTTGCGGCGGAATTCCTCCAGGCCGCTGGGCGTACGTACCGCCTCGCGCAGCCGGGTCCCCCATGCCTCGGCCTCTGTCCCGGCCGGAACCGGTGGGCGCGGAACGGCGAAAGCGTCACGCAGTACGACCGTCTCAGCCTGCCACGGGTTAGCACCGAGCCGGACGGCGGCCAGGGCGCGGTCGAGGTCGGTGCGGACCAGTACCGCGCCACATCGTCGCAGCAGCGGCAGGACGGACCGGCCCCCGGCGGCCTCGGCGGGCAGTGCGCGTACCGCGTCCGTCACCGACAGCTTCTCGACGGCCGGCAGGATCGGCGCGACCTCTTCCAGCAGCGTGACGAGGTCGTGCCCGTGCCCGCCCCGAGCGTCGGTGAGCCCGTCGAGCAGGACGTGAACGAACCGGGCGAAGGTCGCCAGTTCGCCGGCCGACCGCGGTGCGGGGCACAGCCTGAGCGTGAGCCCCAGTACGCGACTTCGTGCGGTGCCTGCGGAGTTGGGCGCGGAGCCCGCCAGGCGCAGCCAGTCCGCCAGCATGGGCCGCAGTTCCCGGAGGCGGTCGGGGTGCGGCGGCTCGTGCCGGTCCGCGATGCGCAGCGCGACCGAGGAGTTCCAGCCTTCGGTCAGCAGCGACGCGACTTCGGGGTCCTTTCCGTTCTCGTCCGGATCGGGCTCCGGCTGCGGTTTCCGGGCCGCGGGTACGGTGATGCCGTGTCTGGCCAGCGGTACCGCCAGATCCGCGATCGTCCCGGAGGCGAGAGCCACCCGCCCGGCCGCCACCAGGGCGAGCAGCGTCGGTGCGACCGGTGATGCCTGGCCGTCCAGGGCGAGAACCGAACGCGCCGGCAGTACGCCGTCGAGGCCGGCCAGGAGCAGTTCGCGCGTGCGGCTGTCCTCGCCGCGTTCGGCGGCGGCGAGGAGGGTCGCCGCGTATGCGGCGCCGAGTATCCCGCGCAGCGCTTTGACGAGCGTGGCGCGCAGGCCCGGATTGTCGTGGTGCCCGAGCCAGAAGAGCAGGGCGGGCGCCGCCGCCGCTGTGCCCGCCCGGGCAAGGACCTCGGCGGCGGTCTTTTTGACGTTCATGTTCGGGTGGCTCAGACATGCGGCGATCGCGGCGGATGCCCAGCCTGCCCGCGCCTGACCGAGGGCCAGGAGCGCCTGCCGTACGGTCTGGATGTCGTGGGCGGCGGTCAGGGTGATCAACGTCGCTGACAACGCCTGGGCATCGTGTCCCGTGGCGTCCTGGGCGAGCAGCGCGATGACGCGCTTGCGCACATGCCGGTCACGGGAGCGCAGCAGTCGGTGCACTCGCGGGCGGGTGCGCGGGCTGGGGGCGTCGAGCAGCATGCCGAGCAGAATCGACTGCTCGCCGCCGGACAGCCCGGGCCGGTCCAGCAGATCCAGCGCCACGGTCGCGACGAGGGCGTGACCGGCCTCCGGCGCATCGGCGGCGTCGAGCAGGCAGGCCGGTCTGATCTTCCCCCGCTCGTGGAGGCGGCAGCCCAGTGCGTACAGGGCGTCAATCACCTCCTGAGGCACTGCGGGTTCGCCGGCCGGCTCTCCACTGGCGGGCGGCCGGGTGTCGGCGCCGCCCGGCTCCGATACCGCCGCCTGCTCGCGCACAACGGCGAGCAGCAGGTCGGATACGAGCGGCAGCGTGCGGGCGCCACCGTGGGCCGCCAGCCGACACAGGGCCTCCACCGGTTTGTCCGGGTCCAAGTGGGAACTGAGGAGGGCCAGTTCCCGCTCATCGGGGGCGCCCAGATCGGTCGCGATGCGGGCCGGCAGATCGGCTGGGTCGAGACGGACGAGGATGCGGTGCCGCTGGTGCGGCTCGTGGCTCAGATGCCACAGGACCTCAAGGGCCTGGTTCCGTACGGCGCGAAGGTGCGGCACGATCACACCCTCGCCCTCGCCCGGGGCCGTGTCCGGCCCCCCGTCCGGCGGCAGGCCGAGCCCTTCGGCCAGCGCCGTCACCGTCCGGTGCCCGCCCATGGCCTCCAGAGCGTTCAGGGCCGCCAAGGGTGCCGAGGGCAGGAGGTCGATCACGGCGTCTTCGGCCTCGGCGTGGCGCAGCCGACGGATCGCGTCGAGGAACGGCCCGGGTGAGGGAGACAGGCGAAGCACTCGCGTGATTTCCTCCCCGATCGGCAGTTCCCCCGGCCCCTGCCCGGCGAGGGCGACCAACAGGGCGAGCCGCCGGGGCCAGCTCGGATCGTCGGCGGCCACGTCCACCAGCAGCCGGAACATCACCTGGCGGCAGGTGAAAAGGACCGTCGCGATCTCGTCCGGGGCGATGGTGTGGTCGGCGAGCGCCAGGCCGACGATGGACCGGACGGCCCGGTCGTCCGGGAAGTGCCCGCGCCGGTGGAGACCGCGCAGGCAGGTCACCGCCGGCCCGCCGAGCAGCAACGGGTCTTGTGCGGCGAGGGTCGTCAGTTCACCGATGTCGCCGCGTTCGGCCAGGTCGCCGAGCAGCTCCAGGGCCCGCCGCCGAAGACGTGGCGGCAGGTCCGGATTCTCGACAGCCTGCCGCATTACGTCGCGGTGACCGTGATGGGCAGCGGCCGCGAGCGCGGCGTCGGCCGCCCCGGGACGTGTGGCCGCCGGGCTCGCGGCGAGAAAGGAGGCCAGGAGTTCAGACGGCAAGGGGTGCTGCGCGGCCCATGGTTGGGTGAGTTCGCCCAGTGCGGCGGCCACGACTTCGGCGCTGTCGGCGCCGAGCAGGCCGACCAGGTGTTCGCGGACGAGCGCGGGGGCCAGCAGTCCGGCGTGCAGTCCCTGCCGGGCCAGCCGCAGCGCCTCGGCCTGGAGCACGGGGTCGCCGCTGCCCGCCAGCTCGGCCACGAGGGGGTTGGGCCGGTGCGCACTCGTGACGCTCGCCTGCCGCACGGCCTGGTAGAGGAGTTCGCCCGGAAGCTCCTGCCGCACCACCGTCGGTTCGTTGAGCAACTCGGCGCGTAGCCAGGCGATCCGTACCTTTACCGGCAATGCGGCCGTACGCCACGACAGCGGGGGCGGTCCGCCGATGAGGGGCCCCAGTCGCTCGTACAGCCCGGCCAGGACGAGCGCCGCCTCCGGCGACTCCACCATGGGTCCCGCCATCAGCCCCGCCAGTTCAGCGAGTTCCCGCTCGTCGGGGGTGGCGCCCGACGCGACTCGTTCTCCCAGCAGCGCGAGACGCCGGACGACGGCCGGGGGGAAGGTTTCGGTGGGTTCGTCCGTCGGCGTGGTCACGGTCGGATCCTAAGCAGGCCAGTTTCCGTTCCACCAGCGAGATTCGGCGGGGCGGAGGCAGGCGGGAGGCGGCATGGCGCGGGCGGGACGGGAAACCCGTACAGCAACCCATCCCGTCCCACCCCAGGAGGACGTCACACATGCCGATCACATTCCGCAAGAGCTTCCGGATCCTCCCGGGGGTGCGGCTGAACATCAACCGCCGCTCCTGGTCCATCACCACGGGCGGCAGGAACGGCCCCCGGCGCACCACCAGCAGTACGGGCCGCCGCACCACCTCGGTGGATCTGCCCGGCCCCTTCGGCTGGCGCAAGACCACGCGCACGCACCGGCGTTGAGTCAGCGGGCGGCTTCCCGCCCCACCTTGGCGGCCCAGAGCACCAGCGGGACCTGGAGCGGGAGCCGCGCGTAGGCGAGGGCCCTGAGCGGGGCGGGCTTGTGGCGCCAGTCGTACGCCATCTTCACGTTGGCCGGGAACACGCCCGCGAAGAAGCACGCGGCGGCGACCGCGCTGACCTGCCGCGTACGGGGCACGGCGAGACCCGCCGCAAGCAGCAGCTCGGCGACGCCGCTCGCGTGCGTCCACGCGCGGGGGCTTCCCGGCAGCACCTCGGGCACGATCGCGTCGAACTGCTTTGGCGCCACGATGTGGGCGGCGCCCGCTGCGGCGAGGAGACCCACGAGAAGACGCGCGGAACGGTCGGTAGCGGTCAACGTGAGCCTCCTGGGCGGTCGTGGCAGTCCGGCAGCATGATTATTACCAGTCGGTACGCCGCATTGCTAGACATTGCGTCAGTAACAGCCGGCCGTCTTGAGCTCCGCGAGGAACGCCTCGGGCTCATGATGGATGTGATGGCCCGCGTCGATGGTCACCAGGCGGCAGCCGGGAATCAGTTCCGCCATCCGCGCGAGCCTGTCCTGCGGCAGGTGGCTGGTGGAGCCGCCGGCTATCAGGAGAGCGGGCGCGGTGATGCCTGCCAGCCCCTCGGACCAAGCCGGGTCGGGATCGTTGTACTGCGCGTCCGTCGCCGGCACGACCTCCCAGTCGAAGTCGAGTTCCTCGTCCGTACGGCGGGGAACCGGTCGCCGCGGGTCAGCGGGAAACGGCGGCGGCGGGTCCTCCAGCACGAGCAGCCCGATCCGCTCCGGATACGCCTGGGCCACCAGCGAGGCGACCGAGCCGCCCATGGAGTGCCCGACGAGGGCGACACGGTCCAGACCGAGCGCGTCGAGGAACGCCCGTACGTCGTCGCGCATCCGGGGGTACGTGTAGCTGCCCGGCCAGTCGCTCATCCCGTGCCCGCGCAGGTCCGGGGCGTACACCCGGCGGGTGGCGGCGAGCCGCTCCGCGATGTGCGTCCAGTGGGCGCTGTTCCCGGACCTGCCGTGCAGCAGTACGACGGGCGGCGCGGCGGGGTCTCCCCAGGCGCGGTACGCGATCCGGACGCCGTTCGCCCGTACGCTCCGCAGCCCGGCGTCGAAGAAGGCGCCGACGGTACGGGCGAACCAGCCCGGGTCGTCGAGCCACGGGAAGTGCCCGCCGCCGGGCTGGACGGCCAACTCGGCGTCGGGGAAGAGGGCGGCGATCTCGGCGGCACGCTCCGGGGTGGGCACGCCGTCGCGTTCCCCGGCGAGCACGAGAACGGGCACTGCGAGCGCCGCCAGCGCGGTGCGCGTCGCCGGCGGGTCGAACGTGCTCTCCGTGGCGAACACCGTTGCCGCCGCCCGGTTGAGCTGCTGCGGACTTGCCGCGGCGTGCGCCTGTGCGGCCGCGTCCCAGCGTCCGTAGAAGAACGGGTACGCCGAGCCGGCCGTGTCGACGCCGCGCAGCTGTGCGTCGAGGGCGGCGTAGGCCTCTTCGAACCACGGCTCGCCCTTTCGCAGCCGCGCCGCCGCCAGCCGGTCCTCGGGTGTCACCGGCAACCCCCGCGGCCCACGCGGTCGGCGTGACGAGCGCCAGGCGGCGGACGCGGCCGGGGTGGGCAGCGGCGTACAGCATGCCCAGATTGCCCGCCGCCGAGTGCGCCAGCACGTCCATCCGCTCCAGGCCCAGATGCTCGCGCAGCGCCTCGACGTCGGCGACCAGCCGCTCGCAGCGGTACGTCGAAGGGTCGGCCGGGACAGCGGAGCCGCCGGTGCCGCGCAGGTCGAGGAGGACGAGCTGACGGTGCGCGGAGAGTCCTCCCAGGTCACCGAGGTAGGCGGAGGCGCGCATGGCGCCGCCGGGGAGGCAGATCAGAGGCTCTCCCTCGCCCACGACGTGGTAGGCGAGCTCGGTCCCGTCGTACGCGCTGAATGTCCCCGTGGCCCTCATGCACAAGATCATTACAACTGCTGGTCGCCCAAGGCAATGCTTTTCTCTTGACGCCCGACCGGGCTCCTGGATTACTGGCCCCCAGAGGATCAACCGAATGATCGGTTGTCCGGTCGGTGCGGGAGAGTCATGGAGAGTCACTTATGACGGTTCTGCTGGACGCGGCGGAGGAGCTCGGCCGCGAGGAGCTCGGCGCGCTGCAACTGGAACGGCTGCGGGCGACTCTGCGGCACGCGTACGAGAACGTCCCGTTCTACCGGCAGTCGTTCGACAAGGCATGCCTGCGTCCCGACGACTGCCGGTCGCTCGCCGACCTCGCCCGCTTCCCCTTCACCGTCAAGACCGATCTGCGCGACAACTACCCCTTCGGCATGTTCGCCGTTCCCGAGTCCGACATCCGGCGCATCCACGCATCGAGCGGTACGACGGGCCGCCCGACGGTCGTCGGCTACACCGAACGCGACCTGGACATGTGGGCCGACATGGTCGCCCGCTCGATCCGCGCGGCGGGCGGCCGCCCCGGCCACAAGGTGCATGTGGCGTACGGATACGGCCTGTTCACCGGCGGCCTCGGCGCGCACTACGGGGCCGAGCGCCTCGGCTGCACCGTCATCCCGGCGTCCGGCGGCATGACCGCGCGTCAGGTGCAGCTGATCCAGGACTTCAGGCCCGAGGTCATCATGGTGACGCCCTCCTACATGCTGACGCTGCTCGACGAGTTCGAGCGCCAGGGCGTCGATCCTCGTACGACATCCATCAAAGTTGGCATCTTCGGCGCCGAGCCGTGGACCGAGGAGATGCGGCGCGAGATCGAGGAGCGGTTCGCGATCGACGCCGTCGACATATACGGGCTGTCGGAGGTCATCGGCCCGGGAGTGGCCCAGGAGTGCGTGGAGACCAAGGACGGTTTGCACATTTGGGAGGACCACTTTTTTCCGGAGGTCGTCGATCCCGTCACGGGTGAGGTGCTGCCGGACGGCGAACAGGGCGAGCTGGTCTTCACCTCGCTCACCAAGGAGGCCATGCCGGTCATCCGTTACCGCACCCGCGACCTCACACGGCTGCTCCCGGGAACGGCGCGTCCCGGCTTCCGGCGGATGGAGAAGGTCACCGGCCGCAGCGACGACATGGTCATCCTGCGCGGCGTGAACCTCTTTCCCACCCAGATCGAGGAGATCGTGCTGCGTACGCCCGGTGTCGCCCCGCACTTCCAGCTGCGGCTGACCCGCGAGGGCCGGATGGACCGGCTGACCGTACGGGCGGAGGCGCGGGCGGGGGCCACCGGGGATCAGCGGGCAGCAGCCGAGGCGTCCATCGCGACCGCCGTGAAGGACGGCATCGGCGTCTCGGTCGGGGTCGAGGTCGTCGACCCCGAGACGCTGGAACGGTCGGTGGGCAAACTCAAGCGGATCGAGGATCTGCGGACGAGGTGAACGAACCGAAGCGGTCCCGCAACTCGCGCTTGAGGATCTTCCCGCTGGCGTTGCGCGGCAGCTCGTCCACGAACAGCACCCGTTTCGGGGCCTTGAAGTGGGCGAGCTTCTCCCGCGCGTACGCGAGGAGTTCGGCCTCGGTCACCTCGCCGCGCGGCACGACGACGGCGGTGACGGCCTCGATCCAGCGCTCGTCGGGAAGCCCTACGACCGCGGCCTCCGCGACGCCGGGGTGAGTGTAGAGCGCGTCTTCGACCTGCCGGGAGGCGACCAGCACGCCACCGGAGTTGATGACGTCCTTCACTCGGTCGACGACGGTGAAATACCCCTCCGCGTCCCGTACGGCCAGGTCGCCGGAGTGGAACCAGCCGTCGCGGAAGGCCTCGGCACTCTCCTCCGGCTTGTCCCAGTACCCCTCGCACAACTGCGGTGAGCGGTAGACCACTTCGCCCGCCGTCCCGTCCGGGACCTCCTTGCCGCTCTCGTCGACGACCATCGCCTCGACGAAGAGGACGGGCCGCCCGCACGAGTCCATCCGCCCTTCGTGCTCGTCGGGTCCGAGGACGGTGGCGAGCGGGCCGATCTCGCTCTGCCCGAAGCAGTTGTAGAAGGCGAGCCCCGGCAGGCGCGTACGAAGCCTTTCCAGCACGGGTACGGGCATGATCGACGCCCCGTAGTACGCCTTGCGCAGCGCCCCGAGGTCGCGGGTGGGGAATTCCGGGTGGTTGGAGAGGCCGATCCAGACGGTCGGGGGCGCGAAGAGACTGTCGGCCCGTCCCGCTTCCACCAGGTCGAAGATCTGTGCCGCATCAGGCGCGTCGAGGATGGTGTTCTCTGCGCCGACGGCAAGGTACGGCAGCAGGAACACGTGCATCTGCGCGGAGTGGTAAAGCGGCAGGGAGTGCACGGGCCGGTCGCCCGCCTTCAAGTCCAGGGCGGCGATGGCACTGACGTACTCGTGCACGAGCGCCCGGTGGGTCATCATGGCGCCCTTGGGCAGGGCGGTGGTGCCTGATGTGTAGAGCAGCTGGACGAGGTCGTCCGACTGCGGGGCCCGTGCGGGCTCGAAGGGCCGCGGGGTGTCGAGCGCGCTCAGCAGTGAGTCGTCGCCGTCGCCGTCGCGAAGGAGGCGTACGGGAAAGCCCTCCGGGACGCGGCCGGTCAGGTCCGGGTCGGTGAGGACGAGTGCACTGCCCGACTGGCCGAGGATGTACGCCAGGTCCTCGCCGGTGAGGTTCTGGTTCACCGGGACGTGGACGAAGCCGGCCCGGGCGCAGGCGAGGAAGCCGATCAGGTACGCGTCGGAGTTGTGGCCGTACGACGCGACCCGGTCGCCGGGGCGCAGGCCGTGGGCGCTCAGCCACGCCGCCGCGGTGGAAACCGCCGCGTCCAGGCCGGCGTACGTCCAGGTGCGGCCGGAGTACCGGAGTGCGGTGCGCTCCGGGGTCCGGCGGGCGCTGCGGCGCACGATCCCGTCGACTGTGCTGCTGCGTACGTCTGTCGTCATGGCGCGATCCTGGGTCGCGGTGTTGACCGGGGTCAAGGGGCCGAACGGGCCTGGACGGCCCTGGGCAGTGACGGGATGCGGCTGGATACCGAACGGGATGTTGACATGAGCGCGCCCTGCTGCGTGCATGGACCAATCACTCTTCCAACCACTCTGCCCACACCGCCAACCGCCTTGCACCGCAGTCCCTTTGGGAGGCACGTTGCACCTCCGCACCCGCCTGAGACAGCTCGCACTCACCTCAATAGCCCTCGTCACGGCCGCGGCCGGGCTGCCGCCCGCCACCGCCGGAGCCAGCGATGCCGGTTCCCGTGACCGGCATCCCTCGTCCGGCAGACTCTCCGCCCACATCCGCTACACGGAACACGGCATTCCGCACATCGTGGCCAAGGACTACGCGAACCTCGGCTTCGGCACCGGCTGGGCCCAGGCCGCCGACCAGGTGTGCACGCTGGCCGACGGCTTCGTGACCGTGCGCGGCGAGCGATCGCGCCACTTCGGCCCGGACGCCGCGCCCGACGGCTCGCTGTCATCGGCCACCAAGAACCTTTCCAGCGACCTGTACTTCGCCGGGGTCCGGGACGCCGGCACGGTCGAGAAGCTGCTCGCCACGCCCGCCCCCGCCGGTCCCAGCCGGCAGATCAAGGAGTCGATGCGCGGCTGGGCCGCCGGGTACAACGCGTGGCTCAAGCAGAACCGCATCTCCGACCCTGCCTGCAAGGACGCCGACTGGGTACGCCCGGTGACGCCGTTGGACGTCGCCAGGCGCGGGTTCGCGGTCTCCGTCCTGGGCGGCCAGGGGCGCGGCATCGACGGCATCACCGCCGCCGCACCGCCGGGCGCCGCGCCCGTCGGCGCGGTCGATCCGGAGCGGGCGGCCGGTGCGGCGCGCGAGATGTTCGCGTCGGAGCACGCGAACAACGCAGACATGGGGTCCAACGCCGTGGCGTTCAGCGGGAAGACCACCGCCAACGGGCGCGGACTGCTGCTGGGCAATCCGCACTATCCCTGGAAGGGCGGGCGGCGCTTCTGGCAGTCGCAGCAGACCATCCCGGGTGAACTGAACGTCTCCGGCAGCTCGTTGCTCGGCACCACCGTGGTCAACATCGGCTTCAACGACAAGGTGGCCTGGAGTCACACGGTCGCGACGGGCGTCACGCTCAACCTCCACCAGCTGACACTGGATCCGGCCGACCCCACGGCGTATCTCGTGGACGGCAAGCCGGAGCGTATGACGAAGCGGACGGTGTCCGTGCCGGTCAAGGGCGGGGCCCCGGTCACGCGGACCCAGTGGTGGACCCGTTACGGGCCGGTCGTCACCGGGCTCGGCCCCTCCTTGCCACTGCCCTGGTCGGCGACGACGGCGTATGCCCTCAATGACCCGAACGCCGCCAACCTGCGGGGCTCCGACACCGCACTCGGTTTTGCAAAGTCCCGCTCCACGCGCGACATCCAGGAGACCCTGCGCCGCGTCCAGGGGCTGCCCTGGGTGAACACCGTCGCGGCGGATTCCGCCGGGCACTCGTTCTTCAGCCAGTCGCAGGTCCTGCCGAGGATCACCGACGAGCTGGCACAGCGCTGCTCGACGCCGCTCGGGAAGGTGACGTACCCGGCTTCAGGGGTCGCCGTACTGGACGGGTCGCGCACGGACTGCGCGCTCGGCTCGGACAAGGACGCGGTGCAGCCGGGGATCTTCGGCCCGTCGAAGATGCCGACGCTCAAGGACGCGCCGTACGCCGAGAATTCCAACGACAGCGCCTGGCTGACCAATGCGGACCGTCCGCTGACCGGTTACGAGCGGATCTTCGGCACCGTCGCGACTCCCCGCTCCATGCGTACGCGCGGCGCGGTCGAGGACGTCTCGGCCATGGCGGAGAAGGGCCGGCTGACGGTCGGCGATCTGCAGCGGCAGCAGTTCGCGAACCGGGCGCCCGCGGGTGACCTGGCGGCGGCCGATGCTGCGAAGGGATGCACGGCGCTCGCGGCGGACCGCCCGGATCTGAAGGACGCGTGCGAGGTGCTGGGGCGGTGGGACAGGACGGTGAACACGGACAGCAGGGGTGCGCTGCTCTTCGACCGGTTCTGGCGGAAGCTGGTGGGGTCCGTGCCGCCGACGGAGCTGTGGAAAGTGCCGTTCTCCGCGGCTGATCCGGTGCGTACGCCGAACACCCTCAACACGGCCGCACCCGGCTTCGAGACCGCCCTCACCGGCGCTGTGGCGGAGCTGAAGGCGGCGGGCATCGCGCTCGACGCGCCGCTGGGCAAGCACCAGTTCGTCGTACGGAACGGGAAGCGCGTCCCACTCCACGGCGGCACGGAGGCGCTCGGCATCTGGAACAAGATCGAGCCCGTGTGGAACGCGGCGGGCGGCGGCTACACGGACGTGACGACCGGATCCAGCCACATCCAGGCGGTGGGCTGGGACGGCGGCCGCTGTCCGGTGGCGCGCACGCTGCTTACCTACGCGCAGTCGTCGAACCCGGCGTCGCCGTACTACAGCGATCAGACCGAGCTGTACTCGGGCGAGCGCTGGGTGACGTCCCGGTTCTGCGAGAAGGACATCCTCAGGTCACCGGAGCTGCGGGTGGAGCGAGTGCGAGAGCGCTGACGGCACGACGTGGCACGGCGAGGGGCCCCCACCGCACCGGTGAGGGGCCCTCACCGGTGCGGTGGGGGCCCTTCGGCGCGTGGGGCGCTCGCGATCTTGCGGCGGCGGTCGGCGGGAGCTCAGACGGCCCGCTCGTGGCCCTCCCAGTACGGCTCGCGCAAGCGGCGCTTGTAGAGCTTGCCGTTGGGGTCGCGGGGCATGGTCTCGATGAAGTCGACGGTCCTGGGCCGTTTGAATGCGGCCAGCTGCTGCTCGCAGTGCGCGAGGATACCGGCGGCCAGCGCGTCGTCGGCCGCGTGCCCGTCGGCGGGTTCGACGACAGCCTTGACCTCCTCGCCCCAGTCCGCGTGCGGGATGCCGAAGGCGGCGGCGTCCGCGACGGCGGGGTGGCTCAGAAGGGCCGCCTCGATCTCGGCGGGGTAGATGTTGACGCCGCCCGAGATGATCATGTCGATCTTGCGGTCGCGGAGGAAGAGATAGCCGTCCTCGTCGAGTATCCCGAGGTCTCCGACGGTGAAGAAGTCGCCGATGCGGTTCTTCTTCGTCTTGCCCTCGTCCTTGTGGTAGCTGAAGCCGCCGGTGCTCATCTTCATGTAGACGGTGCCCAGTTCACCGGGCGGCAGACGGTTTCCTTCGTCGTCGAAGACTGCCAGCTCGCTGATGGGCCAGGCTTTGCCGACGGTCCCGGGCTTTTTCAGCCAGTCCTGCGCGGTGGCGAAGGCGCCGCCGCCCTCGCTGGCCGCGTAGTACTCCTCCACGCAGTGGCCCCACCAGTCGATCATTGCCCGCTTGACGTGGTGGGGGCAGGGCGCCGCGCCGTGGATGGCGTGACGCATCGAGGAGACGTCGTACGACGCGCGTACGTCCTCGGGCAGGGCGAGCAGCCGGTGGAACTGGGTCGGGACCATGTGGGTGTGCGTGCACGCGTACCGGTCGATGAGGCGCAGCATTTCCTCGGGCGTCCACTTGTCCATGAGGACGAGGGGGTGGCCGATGTGCAGGGCCGCGCCCGCGAACTGGAGTACGGCGGTGTGGTAGAGCGGCGAGCAGACGAGGTGGACGTTGTCGTCGAAGGGGCGGATGCCGAAGATGGCGAGGAAGCCGCCGAGGTAGGACTCCTCGGGGAGCTTGCCGGAGAGCGGGCGGCGGATGCCGCGCGGGCGTCCCGTGGTGCCCGAGGTGTAGTTCATGACCCAGCCGAGAGTGCGGTCGGCGGGCTCGTACGAAGGCTGTCCTACTAGGAGTTCGGCGTACGGGCGGAACCCGGGCACGTCGCCGACGGCGTAGCGGCCGTTCACGGGAAGCTTCGCTTCGTCGGCGGCGGCGGTGGCCGCTCCCGCGAAGCGTTCGTGCGCGATGAGGACCTTCGCACCGGAGTCGGCGACGATCCAGGCGATCTCCGGACCGACGAGGTGGTGATTGACGGGGACCAGGTAGAAGCCGGCTTGGGAAGCTGCCAGATAGGCGGTGAAGAACTCGACACCGTTGGGCAGGACGACAGCGAAGGCGTCGCCCTGCCGCATGCCGGCGGCGCGCAGTCCGTGGACGAGTTGGTTGACGGCGGCGTGCAGCCGTCCGGCGGTCCATTCCTCGCCGTCGGGGGCGGTGAGGACCGTACGCCCGGGATCGGCGGTCGCCTGGGCCCAGAAGCCGTTGGGCGGCTGAGTCACGCTCATGACCGGCTGCTCCTTCCGGCGATGCGGTTGATGCGGTCCACGGCGCGTTCGAAACCGCGGGTGAGGTCGTCGACGACGGCCTGGACGCTGCGTTCGGATGTCATACGGCCGACGATCTGGCCGACAGGTGTGCCGAGGAGCGGGCCGACTTCGTACTTCTGAATACGGGAAACAGCCTCGGCGACGAGGAGTCCCTGGAGCGGCATGGGGAGCGTCCCCGGTCCGTTCGGGTCGTCCCAGGCGTCGGTCCATTCGGTGCGCAGCTGGCGGGCGGGCTTCCCGGTCAGGGCGCGGGAGCGGACAGTGTCGCCGGAGCCCGCTGCGAGGAGTTTGGCAGTGAGGGCGCGCGAGTGGAGGTCGGCCTCCTCGGTGGTGAGCCAGAGCGACCCGAGCCAGGCGCCCTGGGCGCCGAGCGCGAGGCCGGCGGCTATCTGTTCGCCGCTTCCGATACCTCCGGCCGCGAGTACGGGCAGGGGGTGGACGGCGTCGACCACTTCGGGGACGAGGACCATTGAGGCGATCTCGCCCGTATGGCCACCCGCTTCGTACCCCTGCGCGACGACGATGTCGATGCCCGCTTCGGCGTGGCGCCTGGCGTGCTTGGCGCTGCCTGCGAGTGCGGCGACGAGGACGTTGTGGTCGTGGGCGCGGGCGATGACGTCGGCGGGCGGGGAACCGAGGGCGTTGGCGAGCAGCTTGATGGGGTAGTCGAAGGCGACGTCGAGCTGGTTGCGGGCGACCTCCTCCATCCAGCCGGTGATACGCCAGCCCGAGGCCTCGCCCGGGGCGAGCCCTGGCACACCGTGTTTGGCGAGGGTCTCCTCGACGAACCGGCGGTGCCCTTCGGGGATCATCGCCTCCACATCGGCCTCGGTCACTCCTTCCACCTTTTTCGCGGGCATGACGACGTCGAGGCCGTACGGCTTCCCGTCGGTGTGTTCCGCCATCCAGTCGAGGTCGCGCGCGAGTTCGTCCGGCGCGGTGTAGCGGACCGCGCCGAGCACACCGAATCCGCCCGCCCGGGTAATGGCGGCGGCCACCGCCGGGAAGGGGGTGAAGCCGAAGATGGCGTGCTCGACACCCAGTTTCTTGCTCAGCTCCGTCTCCATGAGCGGCAGGATGCCGCAGCGGGCCGGACGAGGGAAGAGATTTTCTGATACAGCGTCAGATTCCTCCCGCCCTTCGCGGCGGCTGACCGGTTGACAGCACTCTCCGCCTGCAAGAAAGTTTCATTTGCTGAACGTTTGGCGGAAGTTACTTTCACAAGGGGTGGCTCGTGACCGACGGAGGAATCAGCCGGCGCAGGCTGGGTGGCGGCATCATGGCGCTGAGCGGCGCCCTGGTGCTCGCGCCGTTGGCGGCGGGCCCGGCGGGCGCGGCAGACCACGCCAAGGACGCTGACGCCGGACGGCCGACGCTGCGGCGCGGTTCACCCGAACGCGCCGGACTGCTCCCGGGGCACCTCAAGCAGCTCGTCACCGACGCGGAGCGTTACCTCGGCCCCTCCCCCAAGCACCCCTGGTACGCGGGTGCGGTCCTGCTCGCCGGGCGGGGCGACACGGTAGCGCTGCATCAGGCCATCGGTTCGGCGGTGCGCTATTCGGCGTACGACGAGAAGACCGACACGGCGGTGGGGTTCCCGGCGGACCAGCGGATCGCGATGGCCGAGGACACGGTCTTCGACCTGGCGTCTGTCTCGAAGCTCTTCACGTCCATGCTCGCCGTGCAGCAGATCGAGCGCGGCACGCTGGAACTGGAGGAGAAGGTCGCCTCGTACCTTCCGGAGTTCGGGGGCGCGGGCAAGCAGGACATGACGGTGCGCCAGCTGCTCACGCACACCTCCGGTTTCCGCGCCTGGATTCCGCTCTACAAGGAGCCGACGCGGGAGGGAAAACTGCGGCTCCTGTGGAACGAGGCGCCGGCCAGTAAGCCCGGCACCAAGTACCTCTACTCGGACCTCAACCTGATCTCGCTCCAGCTCGTCCTCGAAGAGATCACCGGTCGCACTCTGGATGTCCTGCTCCACGACGAGATCACTGCTCCACTCGGATTGCACCGCACTCGCTTCAACCCGCCCGCCTCCTGGAAACCGAAGACCGCCGCCACCGAGGACGCCAGACTGCCCTGGTCCGGTCTCGACCGCGGTCTGGTGTGGGGTGAGGTGCACGACGAGAACGCGTACAGTTTTGGCGGCGTCGCCGGCCACGCTGGCGTCTTCTCCACCGCCTGGGACCTCGCGGTCCTCGGCCGTACGCTGCTCAACGGCGGCGCGTACGGACGGGCGCGCATCCTGCGCCCCGAGTCGGTGGAGCTGATGTTCACCGACTTCAACACCGCCTTCCCCGGCGACGAGCACGGCCTGGGCTTCGAGCTCTACCAGCACTGGTACATGGGCGCGATGGCCACCCCGAAGACCGCGGGCCACACCGGCTTCACCGGCACCAGCCTGGTCCTCGACCCGTCGACCGACTCCTTCCTCGTCGTCCTCGGCAACTCGGTCCACCCGGTGCGCACCTGGCGCTCCGGAAGCGCCCCGCGCGTGGCCGCCGCAAACAACATGGCCCGCGCGGTCGCGGTACGCCCGGTCCACGGACGTACCGCCTGGTTCTCCGGAATGGCATCGGCCACCACGGCCACGCTCACGCTGCCCGCCGTCACCCCCGTGTCGGACCGCCCCCGGCTGCGCTGCTCGCTGTGGTGGGACACCGAGCCCGGCTCCGACCGCCTCTTCCTCGAAGCCTCGGCGGACGGCGGGACAACGTGGCAGGCCGTGCCGTTCACGACCGTACGCAAGGGGCATGAGCCGCAGTCCCACCCGGCGGGCGCGGTCACCGGCTGGTCGCAGCGCCTCTGGCACCGGCTGAACGCGGACCTCGCGGCCTGGAGCGGCCAGGAGGTGCGTCTGCGCTGGCGGTACCGGACCGACACGCTGTACGTCGGGCGAGGCGCGTACGTCGACGGGCTGCGGGTCGACGACGGCCGACGCACGCTCTTCGACGAGGCCAGGCCCGCGGACGCCACCCGCATCGAGGCGACGGGCTGGACAGCGTCCGAGGACTGACGGTGAAGGGCGCTCAAGGGGCTTTCAGCGCCCGAGTACCGCCATCGCCGCGTTGTGGCCGGGGATGCCGCTGACTCCCCCGCCGCGGACGGCGCCCGCGCCGCACAGCAGGACGTTCGCGTGCGCTGTCTCGACGCCCCACCGCCCCGTTGCGGCGGACTCGTCGGCGTACGGGAACGACAGTGCGCGGTGGAAGATGTTCCCGCCCGGCAGCCGTAGTTCGCTTTCGAGGTCGAGCGGGGTCTTCGCCTCGATGCAGGGGCGGCCGTTCTCGTCGAGCGCGAGGCAGTCGGTGATCGGCTCTTCGAGGTACGTGTCGAGCTGGGCGAGAGTGGCCGCGAGGAGTTCGGCGCGGGCCGCTTCGTTGTCGTGGGCGAAGAGGCGTGCCGGAGTGTGCAGACCGAAGAGTGTCAGTGTCTGGTAACCCTGTGCGGCGAGATCCGGGCCGAGAATCGACGGGTCGGTCAGGGAGTGGCAGTAGATTTCGGACGGCGGCGCGCTCGGCAGCCGCCCGGACGCCGCTTCCCCGTACGCGGCCGCCAATTGACCGTACCCTTCCGCGACATGGAACGTTCCCGCGAACGCTTCGTTCGGTTCCACGGAACGGTCACGCAGACGCGGGAGTCTGCGCAGCAGCATGTTGACTTTGAGCTGCGCCCCTTCGGCGCAGGCGGAGGCGGAAGGCTCTTCCCCGAGGAGGGTCGCGAGAGCGTGGGGTGAAGCGTTCACGAGAACGTCGCGGGCAGCGACGGTGGCCTCACCCGTGTCGCTCCGGAAGGTCACCTCGGCGCGGCTGCCATCGGTGTCGATACGGGTCGCCTCATGGCCGGTGACGATCTCGGCGCCGGCTGCCAGGGCGGCGTTCGAGAGCGCGTCGGTGAGCGCTCCCATGCCGCCCACGGGCACGTCCCAGTCACCCGTACCGCCGCCGATCACGTGGTAGAGGAAACAGCGGTTCTGGTGCAGCGCGGGGTCGTGGGCGTCGGCGAAGGTGCCGATAAGGGCGTCGGTGAGCACAACGCCGCGTACGAGATCGTCGGCGAAGTGTTCCTCGATGGCGACACCGAGTGGCTCCTCGAAGAGCATCCGCCAGGCTGCTTCGTCGTCGATACGGGCGCGCAGGGCGTCCCGGGTGGGCAGCGGCTCCGTGAGGGTCGGGAAGACGCGCTCCGCGACGCGGCGCATGACGGCGTAGAAGGACTGCCAGGACTTGAACTCCGTGTCACCGCCCGTGAGCCGCGCGAACGATTCCCGGGTCCTTTCCGTGCCGCCGCCGACCAGCAGGCCGCCACGCCCGCTCGGCGTGTACGACGAGACGGTGCGCTTGCGTACGGCGAAGTCCAGCCGGAGATCGCGGACGATCTGCTGAGGCAGCAGTGACACCAGGTACGAGTAACGGGAGAGCCGGGCGTCGACACCGGCGAACGGACGGGTGGACACCGCCGCACCCCCGGTGCGGTCCAGGCGTTCCAGCACGAGCACGGAGCGCCCCGCGCGGGCCAGATAGGCGGCGGCGACCAGGCCGTTGTGGCCACCGCCCACGATCACGGCGTCATAGCTGTCCTGTACCTGTACGGGCATGGCGTGCGCACTCCTGTCTGTCGCGTACCTCTGTGCCTACCCCGGACTCAGTGGCCCTGCGCGCCGCGCTGCTGGCGCAGAGCGGCCACCCGCCGGTAGAGCTCTACGGCCTCCGCGCCGCGCCCGAGCTGCTCCAGGCAGTGCGCCTCGTCGTTGCGGCTGGCGAGGGCGTCGGGGTGGTCGGCGCCCAGGACGCGTTCGCGGGCCTCGGCGACCTGCCGGTATACGGTGAGGGCGTCGGCCCAGCGGCCCAGCCAGCCGAGGCCGACGGCGACTTCCCGGCGGCTGACGAGCGTATCGGGGTGGTCGGGGCCCAGGACGCGTTCGCGGATCGCGCATACGTCGCGGGCCTCGGCCAGTGCCTCCTCCCAGCGGGCGAGGCGGCCGAGGTTGACGCCGAGGCCGTGCCTGGCGCGCAGCGTCTCGGGATCGGCGGGGCCCTGCACCCGGGTGCGGTCGTCGACCAGTGCCCGGTAGAGCTCCAGGGCCTCCGCACTGCGGCCCAGCCGGCCCAGGCTGATGCCGACCTCGTAGCGGGCGGCCAGGGTATCGGGGTGATCGGGTCCGAGCGCCTGCGCGCGGGCCTGGGCGACCTCCCGGTACGTCTGGAGTGCCTCCGCCCAGCGCCCCAGCTGGCCGAGTGCGTACGCGACTTCGTACCGCGTGACGAGCGTGTCCGGGTGCGTCGCGCCGAGCACCCGGGCGCGGGCCGTCGCGACTTCGTGCGCCATACGGTACGAGTCCTCCAGGCGCCCGAGCCTGCTCAGGTTGAACGCCAGATTGTGCCGGCAGCGCAGCGTGTCGGGATGCTCGGCTCCTATGGTGCGTTCCCGGGAGGCGAGGACGGCGGCGTACACCTGGTGCGCCTCGAAATGCCGGCCGAGCTGCCCGAGGACGTACGCCGTCTCCTGCCGGGCGGCGAGGGTCTCGGGGTGGTCGGGGCCCATGGTGCGCTCACGCCCCTCCGCCACGGCGCCGAACTCGCGCAGGGCGTCGGCGGCGCGCCCGGTCCTGCTGAGCGTGAAGCCGACCTCGTAGCGGCTGGCGAGGGTGTCGGGGTGGTCGGGGCCCAGGGCGTGTTCGCGCTCGGCGGCGACCGCGCGGTGCACTTCGCCCGCCTCGTTCCAGCGGCCGAGGCGGCCGAGACTGAGTCCCGCGTTGTGCCTGCTGTTGAGTACGGCCAGCACCTCGGGCGGGGGTGTGGGCCGCTCGGGCTTGAGGGCGGCCGGGACGGCGGCAGCGCGTCGTAGGTCGACGCCGGTGGTCCACTCCCCCGTCAGCCCCGCGGAGTGGTCGGGCGGGGTGTGCGGGAGGGACCACGTACCGCTCGCCTTGTGTCCGGTGGTCATGCCGCGCGTCCAGGAGGGCAGGCGCGGGGCGCGTGACGGCGGCTGTTCGGGGCGCCCGGCCGGCGGGCGCAGCGCGGGTACGCCGACGGGCCCCGACGTGCGGGCCGCGGTCAGGCGGTGCGCCAGGGCCTTGGCGTCGGAAGGCCGTTCCTCGGGGGTTTTCGCGAGCAGGTCGAGGACGATGCGGTCGAAGAACCCGGGAAGCTCCGGGCGGTGCGTACGCGGCGGCTCCGGCTGCGTGTCGCGGTGCCCGACGAGGACCGCCCAGGCGTCGTCGAGGTCGAACGGGGGAACACCGGTCGCGATCTCGTACAGCACACAGCCCAGCGAGTAGAGGTCACTGCGGTGGTCGACCTCGACGCCGCTGATCTGCTCGGGCGACATGTAGTGCGGGGTGCCCATGGCTATGCCGGTGCCGGTGAGCCGGGAGGTGAAGCCGATGTCGTGGCCGAGGCGTGCGATGCCGAAGTCGCAGATCTTCACCGTGCCGTCGGTGAGCCGCATGATGTTGGCGGGCTTCAGGTCCCGGTGGACGATGCCCTGCTCGTGCGTGTAGGAGAGGGCCCAGGCGACCTGCTCGGCGATGTCGACGACATCGGTGACGTCCAGCGGGTGCGCTTTGTTGTCCTCCAGGAGCTGGCTGAGGTTGCGGCCGTCGAGCAGTTCCATGACCAGGTAGAGGACGCCGTCGTGCTCGCCGAAGTCATGGACGACGGTGACGCCCCGGTGCTGCAGAGCGGCCGCGACGCGCGCCTCCCTGCGGAAGCGTTCACGCAGCACCCTGGTGAAGGACTGGTCGTGCTGGGGCCCCACCGGCTTGAGGCACTTCACGGCGACCTTGCGCCCCAGCGACTCGTCGTGGGCACGCCACACCTCGCCCATGCCCCCGCGCCCGATCAGATCGAGCAGCCGGTACCGGCCTTGGATCAGCCTGGTGTCCGCCATCTCGTGCTGTCGCCCCCGTCACTCCGCTGCGCCCTCCCCGGCCCGTCCAGTATGGCCGCCTGTCTGCGGAGTTTGTACGGTGCGGGGCGCGCGTCGGGGCCGAGTCGTGCCATTGCCTTCAGAATGTGACCGGGCGGCAGTTGCCACCGCACACGCGAGGGGATGCAGCGCAGGGCCGTTCCGGTCAGGGCGAGCCTGCGGGTCACCGTGTCCGGCGCTGGGGCGGGGCGGCCGTACAGCTCATGGGCGTAAGGAGGCAGTGAGGCGTACGCGAGGGCGGCCGCGCGCCGCCACAGCAGTGCGCGCGCCGGTACGAGCAGCGGATGCACCGGGGGTTTGCGGAGGAAATCGTCGACTTCGCGGGCTTCGGGCCCGGCGACGAGTTCCGGCCGGACCTTCTCGAAGTAGGCGGCGAGTCCGGAGGTCGACGCCGGGACGTGTGCCGGGTCGAGACCGACCAGGCGGGCGCCCTCGCGCTGTTCGTCGAGGTACTGGTCGGCCTGGGCCTCGCTGAGCCGGATGCCCGAGCGGCGCGCGACCTCCAGGTACGAGCCCACCTCGGCGCAGTGCACCCACAGCAGCAGCTCCGGCTCACCGACGCCGTAGCGCTCACCGGTGGCCGGGTCGGTGGCCCGCAGCATGCTGTGTATCTTGCGGACGCGGGCGCCGGCCCGTTCGGCTGCTTCCGTGGTGCCGTACGTGATGGTCCCGACGAAGGAGGCGGTGCGCATCAGCCGGCCCCAGGTGTCTTTCCGGAAGTCGCTGTTCTGGAGAACGCCGCGTACCGCGCGCGGGTGCAGTGCCTGGAGGTAGAGGGCGCGTACGCCCGCGACCCACATGATCGGGTCGCTGTGTATCTGCCAGGTGACCGATTCGGGCCCGAAGAGGCCGGGGTCGGCGTCACGCATGTCTCCACCTCCTCCCCGCCTCTGCCGGGCCGGTACGGCCAGGCTAACGCCGGGCGGACGGTGTGTGGCCCAGCACAGACCGCACAGCGCGGTCCACGGCGTCCCGTGCCTGCTCGGTGTGGTCGATCGTCTCGAACCCGTGGTGGCCGAGCGGCACGTCGATCACCTCGACATTGGCTTCGCAGTTCTCGGCGGCGCTCAGGAATTCCTCGACCGTCGCCTCGATCGCCGCGTGTTCCAGCTCCACCCGGGTCAACACGATCGGCAGTTGCCCCGCCGACCTCACCGTGGCCGCAGGGCGGAATCGGGAATCCACAACCC
Organism: Streptomyces sp. ISL-100; assembly: GCF_018614615.1. Lineage (GTDB taxonomy): Bacteria > Actinomycetota > Actinomycetes > Streptomycetales > Streptomycetaceae > Streptomyces. The sequence goes on from NZ_JAGGOK010000027.1 coordinate 129,474, forward strand.
CCCAGCCCGGAAGCGGCGCGAGCACGGGATAGGTCAGCGCCACACACCGCAACCACGGCGGGGGCGCCGCGAGCAGGTCCGCCGACAACAGCCCGCCGGCGGAGAAGTACCACAGCGCGACGCGTTCTCCGTCGACGCGCGGATCGGCTCGTACGAGCTCGACCGCCGCGGCGACGTCCTCGGCGGCCCGCCCATAGTCAGCGAGGTCGTGCAGGCGGTGATCCACCGTCACACCGACCATTCCCAGACTCGCCACGTATTGGGCATAGCCGACGTAGGAAGGCCAGTCTCGCGGCGTGGGCCGCAGGTCGGGGGAGACCGGGCCGCCATGGACGAACACCACCGCCGGACGAGGGTCGTCGGCGCCCGGCAGATGGAAATCGACCCGCCCCACCCGCTCACAGGGGTGCTCCGGTACCTCCATGAGGAATGGCCGCAGATGTGCGGGTTGCTCGCCGGCGGCCGCGGCCACCCGGTGCCCTTCTCCCCCGGCGGCTCGCAGCAGCACCTCGGCCAACTCGTCAGGGGCGGAGAGCATGGGCCAGTGGCCGGTGTCCAGTTCGAAGAATCCCACTCGGGGGTCGACGAGCGCCTGGTACTGCGGTGGCCCTGATGACACCAGGAGTTCGACCATGGCGATGCTCGCCCCGTTGGCGGTGCACAGGACCCCGGTCGTCGGTAGGTCGGAGGCCGCACCGGAAAGTCGGAGCGGCTGGGTGAGCGTGCCCGACGGCTGTGGTGCGGCGAGGCGGTCCAGTCGTGCCAACGCGTCCGCGGGGATGCCGGCGGTGCTGCCCCAGCGCTGCCACTCGTCCCGTGGTGGCGGGGGAATCCGCCAGTCGTCGTCCGACTGCCCGGTTCGGTGCGACAGCTGGTCGCGGACTGCCTGGTCGGGCACCAGCGCAAGGGCCGAGTCACCGTCCTGCGGCATGCCCGCGTCCAGGTAGACAATCCGCGCGATCCGCTCCGGGCGCCGCTCGGCGGCGCCCAGCACGGGGTGGATACCGTAGTCGTGGCCGACGAGCACCACATCCGGCGCGTCGACCTCGTCGATCAGCTGGACCAGATCCTCGATGTGTGTCTCCAAGTCCGTCTGCGGCCCGGCGAGATGCCGACGGTTCCCCATGCCGGTGAGTGTCGCCGGGTACACCTCGGATCCTGACTCCCTGAGCCGGGCGGTCACTTCCCGCCACACCCAGCCCCCGGTGAAGGGCCCCGACACCAACACGAACGCCGTCATGATCGCCTCCTCGTATGCCACGGTCCGCGGCCGGCCTCAGGGGCCGCCCGCGCTCACCGGTACGGTAGGAACTCCCCCTGAGGGAGGTTCAAGTCGTGTCCCCTGACGGCACGTGGAGTATCGGAGAGCTCGCCGAGCACGCGGGTGTCACCGTCAAGACCGTTCGCTTCTATTCCGAGCGCGGCCTGCTGCCCGAGACCGCTCGCAGCGCCGGAGGCCACCGGCGGTACGGGCCCGAGTCGCTCGACCGGCTCCGGCTGATCCGCTCCCTGCGCACCCTCGACCTGGCGGTGAGCCGGGTCCTGGACCGAGACGACGCGCTGGAGGAGGTCATCGCGGGGCAGCTGCGGGAGCTCGGATCCCAACTGACCTCCCTGCGCTGGCAGGAGGCCGCCCTCCAGCTGCTCCGCGACTGCACCGCGGAAGAACGCGCCGAACGGCTGCGGCTGATCGGAGCCGTCGCCACCCCGCCCAGCACTGCCGCCCTGGCGCGCTTCTGGCGCCGCACGCTACCCGTACGTCTTCCTGCCCGGCTGGTCTCCATGGTCCTCGACGCGGCTGTTCCGCAGCCCCCCGCGGATCCGACCCCGGCCCAGGTACTGGCCTTCGCCCGACTGCACGCCCTCGTCTCCGACCCCCGCCTCGGCACCGACGACTACCGACCGGCGCCTCTCCCGCCCGCCGGGGAATACCGCCCCACCGTGCTCTACGACGGCCTCAGCGAGGCTTATGCGCTGGCCTCGGCAGACCTGCGGGCCCGGCGGCCACCGGGCGCAGGGGAGGCACTCGACTGCTTCGTCTCCGCCTACGCCCGCTCACGCGGTACACGGGACACCCCCGCGTTCCGCGACCACCTCACCGACCAGGTCGCCCGGAGCGCCGACCCGGTGATCGGCCGCTACTGGCAACTCACCGCCGAACTCTCCGCCCCGCCGTCCGGCCCGGCGGAACCTACCGCCGGCGCTGCCCACTTCTGGCTCTGCGCCGCCCTGAAAACCCAAATCGGCCGTCCAGCCGCTGCCCCGGACGCCCTCACCCCATAGTCGCGCCAAGTCATTCGTCACAGCCGGTGTGACCAGGATTCCTAATTGGCACTAGTCAACCTTCTTGACCTGCGGTTATGCCAACAACCATCAGCACCACTCCCTACAGAATAGGAAGAATAGTTGGCACCCTGGTACAGCTGACGGGGGCAGCGTGAGTGGACGCCTCTGGATGGCCCAGAGCACGCCCCGTGCGCGATCCGCTCGTGGCAGTTCAGGAGTGCGAGATACACGGTCAGAGAGTCAGCGACTGGCGCACGACGCCTTGGCCCAGTCCAGGGCTCTCGTTCACCGGAACGCCGAGAACGGCACCTTGCTCACACACTGAAGCTCATGGACATCACTCATACGTGTGACTCCCGCAAGAGTGGCCGACGCGGATATGACTCTTCGCCCTAACGTCGAAGCGCCCTTGTCATTCCGATATTGAGGCAGAGACGAAAGCGACGGATAGATGAACTCAAAACATTCCAGGTTGAGTTCGCCCGACGCGTCGATGTCGGAATCCGGTGCTGCTGCGTGGTCCGATGCGTGCCGACTCCAAGACCTTGCCTGCCTGTACACCGGCTATGCCGACTATGCCCAGCACTTGGACCTGGGCGAGAAGTGGCCTGTGCGCTGGAGCACGACGTGGAAGTTCGGCAGGACGCCGACGTCCAATCCGGTACGCGACCTGGCTGACGTGGACATCCTGCGGAGTGTGCCCGTGCGCCGGTTCACGTGGCGGACAGGTCAGCATCACCGGCCCGGCCTGGAGTACCTGGTGACGACGGACCGGCACCACGGCTTCGAGAGCTACGAGGAGGAGTGCCTGCTGCTGGTCTCTGACTTCGCGGCGGGGCTTGCGGAGGCGTTGTCGCAGCCGTTCAGGCTGCGCTTCTACGCTGGGGGCCGTGAGGTGAACCACACCCCGGACTTCTTGCTGATGACGGAGTCTGGGCCATTCCTCGTAGATGTGCGGCCCGCTGATCGGATTCGTTCCGAAGATGCGCTGAAGTTTGCGGCAACCTCTGAGATCGCACTGGCTACCGGCTGGCGCTATGGCGTGGTGACAGGGTGGCACCGACACGTCCTGGAGACAGTAGACGCGCTGTCTGCGGAGCGGCGTTCCCTAACTGATCCTCTCGGGATCCACAGGCAGCTGCATGCTGCTCTTGAGTATGGCCCCTTGCCGTACGGCGACTTGGTGGACCGATGTGTTCTGCCGGCAGTGGCGAGGGCGCATGTGCTGCATCTGCTGTGGCACCGCCATCTGGGTGTGGACCTGTCGGTTCCGTTCGGGGATGAGTGCCTGATCCGGCTGGCTCCATCGGGGCACTCCTCGGAGGAGTGGTGACAACGGCGGAGGTGTGGGATCTGGCACCCGGGGTGGAGCTGATGGTCGGCGGCACGGAGTGGCGCATCGAATCGTGCCTGCCGCACCTGGGCCGGGTGACCCTCATCAGTGATGAGGGGGCAGCTTGGAAGGTATCGCTGAGCGAGCTGATGCACCGGCCGGACTGCCGTCCGTCTTCTCGAACCCGGAAGGATCTGCCAGCCGCGAGCAGGGGTCGCCAACCGAAGGGTATGGAGGACCTTGAGCCGCGCGAACGCGAGCATGTCATGCGCCGGCTGGACCATATCCGGGAGGTGGAGTCCGGTTACCGAAGCGGTGATGCACTGGCCGCTTTGTCCCATGAACCGCGCCCGCAGTACGACCCAGATTCCACGACACTCACCCAGCGCCGCCGGGCGAAGGCCGCGGAACTACGCCGGGCCGCGGACGACGATTTCGAGCGGGCGAAGGCGTTGGCCTTGCATCAGGTCAGTTTCCGCACATTGGTGCGCTGGGACCTGCAGCGGCGCCGTTTCGGCCCCGTGGGTCTGGCGGACGACCGGTGGTTGCGCGAGGCGACAGGGCACCGGATCTCCGCGGAGGTGCGAGAGGCCATTTTCGCGGTACGACCTGAGACACTGCACCGCTCGAAGATCGGTGCGAAGGCCCGTGAACGTCTGATCCACCAGTACGTGCGGGAGGTATTCGGTCCTGAGGTCGAGATTCCTGGCTATGACACGCTGCGGACGGTGTGGAGGGAGTGGTTCGGCTCACAGGGAGCACGCCAGAGGTCGGCACGCTCCGCCGCCAACGTGAAGAAGCACGCGACCGGCAGGCATGTCGTGGTACACCGGCCCGGGCAGGTGGTGGCGCTGGACACCACGGTGCTGCCGGTGAAGGTGCTCGATAGTGTCTTCGGCGACCCGGTATCGGTTCATCTGACGCTGGCCCTAGGCCGTGTTTTAGAACGT
>NZ_JAGGOK010000028.1 GCF_018614615.1 Streptomyces sp. ISL-100
CATTTTCAGTGCACTTCTAGAAGGCCGATGAAGATCTTGAAATCGCGCCCGGCTTGCACCGGTTCAGCCCGATTGACATTTACCGGCAATCCGGGGTGAGTCGGGCGGTCCGAGCAAGATCTTCAGGAGTCTTCTAGGCGTCCAGTTCCGGTATAGCGTCGCGTTCGACGGGGGGCGGTCGTGGAGGCCGGCTGCCACCGATTCCGCCTCGCGTAGGGCTCGTACCGCGTTGTGCCAGGTCAGTTTCGCTACGTCGGAGTCCGACCACGCGCGCCGCAGCAGTTCCGCGATCAGGTTCGGGTAGCCGGCCACGTCCTCCAGGCCGGCCGGGGTGAACGCCGTCCCGTCGTAGTCGCCGCCGATGCCGATGTGGTCGATGCCGGCGACCTCGCGCATGTGGTCGAGGTGGTCGGCGACCGTGGCCACCGTCGCGACCGGACGCGGGTTCGCGTCCTCGAAGGCGCGCTGGACCTTCATCGCCTCCCCCGTCATCGCCAGGTGGTGGAAGCCGTGCGCGCGCATGTTCTCGTCCGCGCGCCGCGTCCAGTCCACCGCCTCCGGCAGCACGAACTTCGGCACGAACGTCGCCATGGCGACGCCGCCGTTGGCGGGGAGGAGTTCGAGTACGTCGTCGGGGATGTTGCGCGGGTGGTCGCAGACCGCCCGGGCCGAGGAGTGGGAGAAGATCACCGGGGCCACGGAGGTGGCCAGAGCCGCTCGCATCGTCGTGGCCGCCACGTGGGACAGGTCCACCAGCATGCCTATGCGGTTCATTTCGCGGACGACCTCGTGGCCGAAGGGGGAGAGACCGCCCACCCCCGGCTCGTCCGTCGCCGAGTCCGCCCACGCGATGTTGTCGTTGTGGGTGAGGGTCATGTAGCGGACGCCCAGCGTGTGCAGGGCACGCAGAGTGGCCAGGGAGTTGTTGATCGAGTGGCCGCCCTCGGCGCCCATCAGGGAGGCGATCCGGCCCTCCCCCCTGGCCGACTCCATGTCGTCCGCCGTCAGGGCTCGCGCCAAGTCGTCCGGGTAGCGGGCCAGGAGCTGCGTCACGGCGTCGATCTGTTCCAGGGTGGCGCTGACCGCCTCGTCCCCGGCCAGGTCGGAGCGTACGTACACCGACCAGAACTGCGCGCCCACGCCGCCCGCGCGCAGGCGCGGGATGTCCGTGTGGAGGTGCGCGGACTGGTCGGTGGCGATGTCGCGGCGGCCGATGTCGTAGCGGACCTGCTCGCGCAGCGCCCACGGCAGGTCGTTGTGGCCGTCTACCACCGGGCGCGCGGCCAGCAGTTCGCGGGCTCGGGACAGTTCCCGGGACGGTTCGTTCACTTGCCGAAGCCGAACGCGTCCGAGCCCTGCGCCTTCGCGCGCAGCCGCTTGCCCTTCTCCGTCGCCTGGTCGTTCAGCTCCTGCTGGAACTCCCGCATGCGGGAGAGGAGGTCGCTGTCGTGCGTGGCCAGGATGCGCGCCGCCAGCAGGCCCGCGTTCCTCGCGCCCGCCACCGAGACCGTGGCCACCGGCACGCCCGCCGGCATCTGGACGATGGAGAGGAGCGAGTCCATGCCGTCGAGGTATTTGAGAGGGACCGGTACGCCGATGACCGGCAGCGGGGTCACCGACGCCAGCATGCCCGGGAGGTGGGCCGCGCCGCCCGCGCCCGCGATGATCACCTTGAGGCCGCGGGCGTCCGCGTCCTCGCCGTACGTGATCATCTCGCGCGGCATCCGGTGCGCCGAGACGACGTCGACCTCGTACGGGATCGAGAACTCGTCCAGCGCTTTGGCCGCCGCCTCCATGACGGGCCAGTCGGAGTCCGAGCCCATCACGATGCCGACTACGGGGGCTGCAGCAGGGGTCGTCATTCGGTGATCGTTCCTCGCAGGTAGCCGGCGGCATGACGGGCGCGCTCCAGCGCGTCGTCGAGGTCGTCGCCGTAGGTGTTGACGTGGCCGACCTTGCGGCCGGGCTTCACGTCCTTTCCGTACATGTGGATCTTGAGCTGCGGGTCGCGCGCCATGCAGTGCAGGTACGCCTGGTACATGTCCGGGTAGTCGCCGCCGAGGACGTTCGCCATGACCGTCCACTTGGCGCGCGGGCGCGGGTCACCGAGGGGGAGATCGAGGACGGCTCGGACGTGATTCGCGAATTGGGACGTGATCGCACCGTCCTGGGTCCAGTGGCCCGAGTTGTGCGGGCGCATCGCCAGTTCGTTGACGAGGATGCGGCCGTCCGTTGTTTCGAAGAGTTCCACGGCGAGGTGGCCGACCACTCCGAGCTCGCCCGCGATGCGCAGCGCCAGTGCCTGGGCCTGGCCGCCGAGCTCTTCGGAGAGGCCGGGCGCCGGGGCGATCACGGTGTCGCACACGCCGTCGACCTGCTGCGACTCGACGACCGGGTAGGCGACGGCCTGGCCGTGCGGGGAGCGGACGATGTTCGCCGCCAGTTCCCGCACGAAGTCGACCTTCTCCTCCGCGAGGACCGGGACGCCGGCCTTGAAGGGCTCCTCGGCGTCCTTCTCGCTGCGTACGAACCAGACGCCCTTGCCGTCGTATCCGCCGCGCACGGTTTTGAGGATCACCGGGAAGCCGCCGGTCTCGGCAGCGAACGCGACCGCGTCCGCCGGGTCGCTCACGATGCGGTGGCGCGGGCAAGGCGCTCCGATTTGCGTGAGCTTCGCTCGCATTACGCCCTTGTCCTGGGCGTTCACCAGTGCGTCGGGCCCCGGCCGGACGGGGATGCCGTCCGCTTCCAGGGCCCGCAGGTGCTCGGTCGGGACATGCTCGTGATCGAAGGTGATCACATCGCAGCCGCGCGCGAAAGCGCGCAGCGTGTCCAGATCGCGGTAGTCGCCTATGACGACATCGCTGACGACCTGGGCCGCCGAGTCCTGGGGGGTGTCACTGAGGAGCTTGAATCTGATGCCGAGGGGGATACCCGCCTCGTGGGTCATACGGGCGAGCTGACCGCCACCGACCATGCCGACTACGGGGAACGTCACGCCTCCAGGGTATCCGCAGGCCCGCGGCCCCTTGTCCGCGCGTTCCGCGCGCTCTCCGTCACAGCCCCGCCACACCTCGATGGCGCCCGCAGGCATCTGCCGTGGGCGCCTGGTTAGCATGGCTGGGTTGACGACATGACCGATCGTTGACGACATCGACCGAAACGGGGCTGCGATCACCATGAGTGGACGGGACGGCGGCCCCTTGCGAAGGCGCCTGGAACAGATCGGGCGCGAGTTCGCGAAGTTCGGAGCGGTCGGTGGACTGGGGCTGCTGGTGGACCTCGGCGTCTTCAACCTGGTGCGCCACCTCACGGACCTCCCCGTCGTCCGGGCGAGCATCGTGGCCACCGTCGTCGCGATCGGCTTCAACTACCTGGGCTTCCGCTACTTCACCTACCGGGAGCGCGACAAGAACCGCAGGACCAGGGAGCTCACGCTCTTCCTGCTGTTCAGTGCGATCGGCCTGGTGATCCAGAGCGGTGTGCTGTACGCCGCGACGTACGGCTTCGGCTGGGACAGCCCGCTGCAGAGCAACCTCTTCAAGTTCCTCGGTATCGGCATCGCGACCGTCTTCCGGTTCTGGTCGTACCGCACCTGGGTCTTCCAGAAGCTGCCGGGCGTCGGCGGTGACGCCGTCGAGACGGCGGAGTCCTTCCTGGACGACCCGCGGGACACCCGGATCGACCGCGTCACTTAGCGAAGGCACTTAGCGAAGGCACTTAGCGAAGGCACTTAGCGAAGGTCATCTGACCGTCGGCTCGGGCTCCTGCTTCGGGCGCGCCACCCTGCTCAGGAAGAGCGCGAACACCGGCGGCTGCTGCTGAAGCATTTCCAGCCTGCCGCCGTCGGCCTCGGCCAGGTCGCGCGCCACGGCCAGGCCGATCCCGGTCGAGTTACGGCCGCTGATGCTGCGCTCGAAGATCCGCGCGCCCAGTTCCGCGGGTACGCCCGGCCCCTCGTCGGTCACCTCGATGACGGCCTGATTGCCGGTGACGCGGGTGCGCAGGGCGACCGTACCGCCACCGTGCATCAGCGAATTCTCGATCAGCGCGGCCAGCACCTGAGCGACCGCGCCCGGTGTGCCGACCGCCCGCAGGCCCTGCTTGCCGGAGTGGACGATGGCGCGGCCCGCGCTGCGGTACGCCGGGCGCCACTCCTCGATCTGCTGCTTGACGACCTCGTCGAGGTCGAAGGCCACGGCGGAGCCGGTGCGCGGGTCGCGTGAATTGGTGAGCAGCCGCTGTACGACGTCGGTGAGCCGCTCCACCTGCGTCAGCGCGATCGTCGCCTCCTCCTTCACCGTGTCCAGGTCCTCGGTGAGGGTGATCTCCTCCAGCCGCATCGAGAGCGCGGTCAGCGGCGTACGGAGCTGGTGGGAGGCGTCGGCGGCGAGCCGGCGCTCGGCGGTGAGCATCCGGCCGATGCGCTCGGCGCTGGAGTCGAGTACGTCGGCGACCCGGTCGAGTTCCGGCACGCCGTACCGCTTGTGGCGGGGCCGTGGGTCGCCCGAGCCGAGGCGTTCGGCGGTTTCGGCGAGGTCAGTGAGCGGGGAGGCGAGCCGGTTCGCCTGGCGTACGGCGAGGAGGACCGCGGCGATCACGGCGAGCAGCGCCACCGCCCCGATGATCATGAGCGTACGGCCGACTTCGTCGGTGACGGTGGAGCGGGACTCCTGGACGGTGACCTTCTCGCCCGACTCGCTTCGCGCGACGCCCGTGATGAGGCTGCCCTCGGGGCGCTCGCCGATCTCGATGGGAGCGCGGCCCGGGATCTCGATACGGGCGTACCGCTCGGGGTGGATCTGCTCCTCCAGCACACCCGGGTTGACGCTCTCCTCACCGAGGATGCGGCTCTCCACGACGCTGATCAGGCGCAGCGCCTCGGAGTCGACGCTCTCCTGGGCGCTGTTGCTGATGGTGCGCGTCTCGACGAGGACGAGGGAGACGCCGAAGACGGCGATGACGACGAGCACCACGGCGAGCGTGGAGTTGATCAGGCGGCGGCGCATGGCTGTGTGTGTACGTCAGCTCTTCTCGAAGCGGAAGCCGACGCCCCGCACGGTGGCGATGTAGCGCGGGTTGGCGGCGTCGTCGCCCAGCTTCTTGCGGAGCCACGAGATGTGCATGTCGAGGGTCTTGGTCGACGACCACCAGGTCGTGTCCCAGACCTCGCGCATCAGCTGGTCGCGGGTGACGACCCGGCCGGCGTCCCGGACGAGGACCCGCAGCAGGTCGAACTCCTTCGCCGTGAGCTGGAGTTCCTCCTCACCCATCCAGGCGCGGTGCGACTCGACGTCGATCCGTACGCCGTGGGTGGCGGGCGCGGGGGCGGGCTCGCTGGCGCCGCGCCGCAGAAGGGCCCGTACGCGGGCGAGGAGCTCGGCGAGACGGAACGGCTTGGTGACGTAGTCGTCGGCGCCGGCGTCGAGGCCTACGACGGTGTCCACCTCGTCGGCGCGGGCGGTCAGCACCAGGATCGGGATGGCGTGGCCCTCGGCGCGCAGCCGGCGGGCGACCTCGAGGCCGTCCATGCCGGGCAGTCCCAGGTCCAGTACGACGAGGTCGACGCCGCCCTGGAGACCGGCGTCCAGCGCGGACGGGCCGTCCTCGCGCACCTCGACCTCGTAGCCCTCCCGGCGCAGGGCACGGGCCAGCGGCTCCGAGATGGATGCGTCGTCCTCGGCCAGCAGTACACGGGTCATGGGGTGATGGTAGTCGGCGTGAGGTACGGGGAGTGGTCGATCGCCGAGTGATCGTTCTGTCCTGCGGCTGTGGGATGCGATCCTGGTATCGACCTTCGAATCAGGCCCGTTGGTTCCGGGCCGCCCTGTGATCCATCTCTCAAGTCCTTCCATATGCACCAGTGTCGTGCCGTATGGTGGCGAGTCGTCTGTAGCAGGACCGAGAGGCCTTTGGTTGGCGAAACACACCAAAGGGCTCTTTTCTGTGCGGGATTGGCATCGCCGGCCATGGCCGCGCCTGCCCGGACAGTGAATGACCTGTCGGCCGGGCCGTTGCGTGCCGTCGGCCACCCCCCACACCGGGCGCGCACCCGCTCACGAGGCGGACGCGTCCCGAGCGAGCAAGGATCCACCATGGCGTCCAGCCTGACGAAGGACTCGGCCAGTACTCCTGGCGTCGAGAGGACCTTCCTCGGCCACCCCCGCGGCTTGGCCAACCTGTTCATGACCGAGATGTGGGAGCGCTACAGCTATTACGGCATGCGCGCCCTGCTCGTGCTCTACCTGTCGGCCGCGGTGGCCGACGGCGGCCTCGGCTTCGACGCGGGCACCGCCATCGCCATCTACTCCGTGTACAACGCGATGGTCTACCTGCTCGCCCTGCCGGGCGGCTGGTTCGGCGACCGTGTCTGGGGCGCCCGCAAGACCGTGGCGGTCTCGGGCACGATCATCATGATCGGCCACTTCCTGCTGGCGCTGCCGACGGTGGTGTCGTTCTTCATCGGCCTGGCGTTCATCGCCGCCGGTTCCGGTCTCCTCAAGGCCAACATCTCGACGATGGTCGGCCACCTGTACCGGGACAAGAATGACCCGCGCCGTGACGGTGGCTTCACGATCTTCTACATGGGCATCAACCTCGGTGCCTTCGTCGCCCCGCTGACCATCGGCTGGGTCGGCCAGAAGGTCAACTGGCACTACGGCTTCGCCATGGCCGGTGTCGGCATGGCCATCGGCCTCGCCTTCTACTTCCTCGGCTTCCGCAACCTGGCGCCCGAGTCGAGTGAGGTGCCGGCGCCGCTGTCCGACGCGGACCGCGTCGGGATCATCCGCAAGGCCCTGATCTGGCTGGCCGTCGCAGGCGTCGCGTACACCCTCGTCGGTCTCAGCGGCCAGTTCACCATCGACTGGGTCCTGTGGCCGCTGACCATCCTCGGTCTGGTCCTGCCCGCGTTCTACATCATCCGCATCAAGCGCGACAGCGACCTGAGCGCCGTCGAGCGGTCGCGGGTGTCGGCGTACGTCTGGTTCTTCGTGGCCGCCGCCGCCTTCTGGGGCATCTACGACCAGACCGGCTCGACGCTGACCCTGTTCGCCAAGGACAACACCGCCAGCTCGATGCTCGGCTTCGCCTTCCCGGAGAGCTGGTTCCAGTCGCTGAACCCGCTGTACGTGATGGCGCTCGCGCCGGTCTTCGCCTGGCTGTGGGTGGCGCTCTCCCGCCGTTCGAAGGAGCCGAGCACCCTCACCAAGTTCGCCTTCGGCCTGGTCATGATCGGCGCCTCGTTCTTCGTGATGATGCTGGCCCAGACGGCGTCCTCGGGCGACGTCAAGGTCACCCCGCTGTGGCTGTGCTCGGTCTACCTGATCCAGACCGTCGGTGAGCTCACCCTCTCCCCGGTCGGCCTGTCGCTGACGACGAAGCTGGCCCCGGCCAAGTACGCGTCCCAGATGATGGGTGTCTGGTTCCTCGCCGTGACCGCGGGATCCTCGGTGATCGCCCTGCTCCAGCTGGTCGGCGCGCCGACCGACACCGGGTGGTGGTTCGCCAGCCAGGGCGCCATCGCGATGCTCGGCGGGTTCGCGATCTTCATGTACCGGAAGAAGGTGCAGCCGCTCATGGGTGGCGTGCACTGACCCGTACGTACGTACGCGTACTACGAAGGGCCGCCGCACCGGATTCGTCCGGTGCGGCGGCCCTTCGCCGTTGTGCGCCGTCGTACGCCGCTGTACGCCGCCGGTCAGCGCTTCAGCAGTCGCCACGGCGTGAACGTGAACACCGCGCCGCCGAGCAGGATCACCGTGCCCGCGACGAGGCCGAGGGCGCGCAGGCCGCCGCTGTCGGCGGCGCCGGTGTCGGCGAGGCCGCCGCCGGAGTCGGTGCCGCCGCCGGTGGTCGCTGTGCTGCCGGTGGTGGAGCCGCCTGCCGAGCCGCCGGTGGAACCCCCGGTGGAACCGCCGCCCGCCGCGCCGCCCGGCTGGGCAGCGGTGTCGAGCTCAAGGGAGACCTCCGCCTTGCCCTTGACGGTGCAGGGGATGGTGATCTTCTGGCCGCCCAGGGTTACCTCGATCGTGAGAGTGCCCGGGCTGAGCGTGGACTTGCCGCCGGCACCCGGCTTGTACGTCCCTGTCATGTCCGGCAGGTCCACCGGCTTGCCCTGTTCGAGTGGGTCCTTGTTGGCGGGTCCGGTCACGGGGACGGTGCCCTTGTCGGCGCCGCCGACCGGGATCGCCATGGACGGTTTGAGTGCGCCGGCCGGGAGTGCGGCCGGGCTGTCCATGACGCCCTTGGCGGTCTTGACAACCAGGTCGTAACTGCCGCCGTTTTTCTTGGCGTTGATGGTCACCTTGGAATTGATGCTCGCCGGGCCCGGCGACTTGCACTCGAAGGCGACGGTGACTTCCTTGCCGGGGAAGTCGCTCTGCCCGCCGCCGCCACCGCCGGACGTGGTGCCGCCGCCGGACGTCGTAGTGCCGCCGGACGTGGTGCCACCGGAGGCCGTGCTGCCGCCTGACGAGGTACCGCCCGTATCTCCGCCGCCGGACGTGGTGCCGCCTGTCGTACCGCCGCCGCCCGCCGAGACCTTGATGGTCGCGGCGGCCTTGACCGTCTCCTTCGGCGCGCACTTGGTGTCCGTCGACATCGGCTTGCTGACGTTGATGTTGTACGCGTCGGGCGTCAGCGTGATCTCGCCCGCCTTCTCCAGCTTCAGCTTGCCCTTCATGTCCGGCAGCACCATCGGGCTGTTCTTGGGAATCGGCGGGTTCTGCCGCGGCCCCTCCATCTTGAGGTCCCCGGTCGCCGCTCCGGCCACCTTGATGGTCCCGGTCGGCTTGACGGTGTCCTTCTCCAGGTCGATGACGTCGGGGTTCTTGGAAGCGGCCTCCACCGTCTTCCACACCACCTCGACCTCGTCGCCCACCTTGGCCTCCGCGGGTGCGGTGATCTGCACCTTCGTGGTGCCCTGTACGGGCGGCATGCCGGAGATGGGCGGGGGTATGCACTCGGTCTTGAACGAGACTTCGGCTGCTTGCGCGGGACTCGCCGCGAGCAGGATTCCCGCGCCGCCGAGTATCAGCGCGACGCCGGCCGCGCTCATCCTCCGTTGCGTGGTCACGAATTTCCCTTCGTCGTCGGACTGTTCTGGGACTGGGGCTGAGACGGTGCGGAGATCGGGGTGTGCGGACCCGGCGCGTTGTCCGGGGTGAACCACGGCAGGGCCGGGGCGCCTCTGGCCTCTGCTCGTGGTGTACGGGTTCGGTCCGCGAGGCGCGCCGGGCGGTGGCGGCCCGGCGTACGCGGCCGGACCGGCCGGATGGGCCGGACCTTGTCGACGACCGCCATACCGATACGGAACACCGCCGCCGGGACGACGACGCACAGCAGGACCCAGAAGAGCGTGACGCCCCACGGCCGCCCCACGCCCCACGGCTGCTCGGCCAGTACCTTCTGCCCGTACTTGAGAGAGACGAGGTAGTCGCCGTGCGCGCCGGCCGACAGCTGGACGTCCAAGGCGACGCGGGCCTTCTTGCCGGGCTGGATGGTGCCCCGCCACTGGCGTTCCTCCCACTGCGGGGCGAAGACGCCGTGCGAGGTGCCGATCTCGAAGACGGGATCCTTTACCGGGTCGGAGCCGAGATTGCCGACGGTGACGACGAGTCTGCGGGTCTGCGGGGCGCCGAACCAGGTCAGTACGGAGCCCGAACCGTCGAGCCGGGCGGCCGCGAGCACGGCGAGTTTTCCGCCCTGGCCGGGCTGCGGGAGCGGTGCGACGGGGTGGCCGGCGACCTTGAACCCGGCGTCCGCTGCGGCCGGTTCGTTGCCGGTGACCGTCGCGACGTGCACCACGCACGGGCAGGGCTTGGGCGGCTCGGCCACCGGCATCTTCTTGCGGAAGGCGCCTTTGGCGTCGGTGGTCACGGCGCGGCCGTCGGAGTTCGCGCAGGAGTTGGTGCCACCGATCACACCTCTGCCGGGGGCGGACTGGCCGCAGATCAGCATCATGAGGAGCGTTTTGGGCCGCCACCCTGTCCCGCTGACGGTGATGTCCCCGCCCTTGCCGGCCTCCTGCCGGGAGAGCGTGACCTCGGGCGGCCGGTCCGCGCTGGCGTCGGCACTGGCGACGGGGAGAAGAACCAGCGCCACCACCAGGCCAAGCAGCAACGCGACGGCCCACGGGCCGCGGGCGGGGGTGGGTTCGGGGCAGTCGGGGTTGGCGGGGGTCACGTGGTTGCTCCTGCCTGCGCCAAGTGCCGTTCGGGGTTCGTCGGGGGGCCCGTGGGCGTCGTTGGTGGGGGTCGGCGACGGCGTACTCGCCATACCGACCCTGCCCCGGCGGCCAGTACCAGCAGCGCCGTGCCCGTCACCGTGCCCCAGGCCACGAACGGCGCGGACGCCGTCGCCTCGCCGTGTGCGCCGCCTGCCGCCGTCGCGGTGAGGCGTACGGTCACCGAGTCGAGGGCTGGGGCGCCGGGCCAGGGTTCGGTGCGTTCCACGCGTTCGCCGGGGGCGAGGCGCTCCGGCAGGGTGCGGGGCGCGCGGTGCAGAAGCTCGCTGCCGACCAGGCCTTCGGCGCGGACGGCCAGGCGCGGGGTGAGGGTGGTGTTGCCTCGGTTGACCAGCGCGTATTCGATGACCGCGCCGTCGCCGTGCGAGCGGACCGTCACGTCCTCGACCGTCAGCGCCGCCAGCTTCGGGCCGCTGACGCGCAGGTGGACGCGTACGTCCGTCTCGTGGCCCGCGCCCGAGGCGACGATCGCGCCGGGGTGGTCACCGGGCGCCGCGCCCGGCGGCACGGTCACAGTGAACGGGACCTCCGCGCGGGTGCGCGGCGGGATCTTCACCTCGGGGGTGGCGAGCACGATCCATGCCCCGGCGCCCTCGCCCGAGCCGCGCAGCCCGACCGTGCGGGGCTTGCTGCCCGGGTTGGTCAGGGCCAGCGTGTCCTCGAAGACCGTGCCGGCCACGCCCTCCAGGTAGAAGTACGGTCTGCCGTCGCCGCTCGGGGCCGCCTTCCACGGTGGCCCCCCGTCCGCCACGGCGGCGGACGGCGGCAGCACGGCAGCGGCGCACAGCAGCACCACGGCCGCGGCGGCAAGGCGGCGGCCGGCGTGACGGACGCTGCGCGGCGGCTGCACGGGCGGCTTCAGCCCGTGGGCCGCTGGCCGCGCCGGGTCAGCCACAACGCCCCGGCCGCCCCGGTCAGCAGGACCGTACCGCCGAGCGTGCCGAGCGCCAGTGCGGAGTCCAGCGGGCCCGTCTTCGGCAGCTCCCCGGGGCTGCCGCCGGACGCGTTCTGCGACGTATCGCCCGAGGAGTCACCGCCGCCCGCGCCCTTGACGTCGAGTTCGAGCGACGGCTTGGGGTTGTTGGAGGGGGTGCAGGTGGTGGTCGTACCGAGCGCCTTGATGGTCAGGACGGACGCCGTGAAGGTGACCTTGCCGGTCTTGGCAGGAGTGTACGCACCCGTCAAGTCGCTGATTTTAATGGGGGTGTTGGCGGGGATGGCCGCCGGGTTCGGCGGGCCCGACACCGGCACGGTGCCACTGTCCGCGCCGCCCAGTTTGATGACGGCGCTCGGCTTCATCGCCCCCTTGCCCAGTTCCACGGGGCTGGACGAGACGCCCTTCTGGAAGGACATGGTGAGCTTGTACGCACTGCCGCTCTTGACGGCCTTGATGTCGATCGGGGAGACGGCCCCCTTGTTCCCGATCGGCGTCTTGCACTGGTAGTTGACGTCCACGACGTCGGCATGGGCCGCGGGGGCGGCCAGCAGCACCACCGAGCCCGCAACCGCCGCCGCCAGCGCGAGAGTTGTCCGCTTCTGGTACGACACCTCGAGTCCCCTTATGCCGGAAGTCAAGTTACTGACGACACATCAGATTGGGCGTCAAGGTACGCCTGAGGCCTTGCGGGGGGAAGAGAAAGTGCACGCCGGATAGGCGTGCACTTGAATGACCGCGAACCGCCGGTAACCCTTGGGGGAACCGTGCGGTGGACTACGCCGGAGCGGCGAGTTCCGCCCAGACCGTCTTGCCGGCGGACTCCTGGGTCCGCTCGACCCCCCAGTCCAGGCACAGCCGCTGCACGATGAACATGCCGTGGCCGCCGGGCCGCCCGGCCCGGTGCGGCGTACGCGGGGCAGGCTGGCCGGCCCCACGGTCGACGACCTCGAGGCGCAGCACTTTGCCGTCGCACGTGACGCGCAGCTCTTCGGGCCCCTCGGCGTGCAGGCAGGCGTTGGTGACCAGCTCGGAGACGACGAGCAGGACGTCCTCGGCAGCGGCCCGCCGGTCGGCCGACGAAGCGGGGAGCCAGCCCCAGTCGTACAGCGCCTGGCGGGTGAAGTCGCGAGCGAGCGGCACTATGCCGCTGGCACTGGTCAGCGCCAGGGAACGCCCCTGGCCGGCGGCGGACACGGCAGAGGCAGAGCCGTGGCTCGCCGACTCCGGGCCGAGGTCGCCCGACTGAGGCTGCCGGGTGGTGCTCATCAGCGCTTCACCTCACCGATTCGCCAATTCATCAATTCATCGCTGCAAGGACGGCGGGGGCATTCAGAGCCCCCTGGGGTCGACAGGGTCAGAGACCTCCTGCCCGGCCGAACGGTGAGAACACCCACTTTTTCGGTACGGACGTGTGACGCAGGTAACCAAACCGGTCAGCAGGAGGTGCCACTGAGGCGGAATTCACTCTTCCAAAGCGGCTTCGAGTGACTCATGGACAGTGAAGACGGCCTCGGCCCCGGTGATCTCGAAGACCCTGGCCACTACTGGCTGCATCCCGGCCAGGTGGACCCCTCCCCCGGCCGCTTCGGCCTTGAGGCGAGCACCGAGCAGCACATTGAGCCCGGTGGAATCACAGAACTCGAGCGCCGAACAGTCGATGACCAGGCGCGCACGCCCGGCTTCAAGGGCATTTTCCAGAGGTTCACGGAGCAGCTCGGCGGTGTGGTGATCGAGCTCACCTGCCGGCGTGACAATCTCACTCTGACCCTCGGTCCGAACTGCGACCCGGAGCCGACCCCGGTTCGCGCTGCCGACCGTCCCGCGCTCCATGTCCGTCTCGTCCCTCTTCGCAGTCGTGACTGTCATTGACGTGCCAGAACACTACGCCTTCTCCACTTCGATCGGTACCCGAAGACCCCTTCAATACTACTCAATTCGGACATAAGGGACTTGCAAGTGCCGGTCAAGAGCGGGTAGGCCTAGTAAGGACACAACCAACACGACCGGCTTTGGAGGCGCCGCACATCGCACGCAGACGTATCGGCATCGGCAGCCATATGCCGAGAACGATGGAGGAGACCATGTCACCCCGGCTCGACGAAACGCGTACGCTCTCCGCGCTCCCTGTTCTTCCCGCGCAGCAGACCGCGCCGTCGACACCCCCGCACGCCCCGCCCGCCCTGCCCGCCCTCTCGGAGCAGATCGAGACCGGACCCGAGGGCCTCGAAGGCCTCCCGGCGATTCCCCCGTACGACGAGGTGGGGCCGCTGGACGCCAGGGCCCTGTCGAAGACGCTCTTCGGGCGCCTCGAAACCCTCGAAGAGGGAACGCACGAGTACGCGTACGTACGCAACACACTCGTCGAACTGAACCTGGCTCTGGTCAAGTTCGCCGCTTCCCGGTTCCGCTCCCGCAGCGAACCGATGGAGGACATCATCCAGGTCGGCACCATCGGCCTGATCAAGGCGATCGACCGCTTCGAACTCAGCCGTGGCGTCGAGTTCCCCACCTTCGCGATGCCGACGATCGTCGGCGAGATCAAGCGCTTCTTCCGTGACACGTCCTGGTCGGTCCGCGTCCCGCGCCGCCTCCAGGAACTGCGCCTGGACCTCGCGAAGGCCGGTGACGAGCTCGCCCAGCAGCTCGACCGCGCCCCGACGGTTGGCGAACTCGCGAAGCGCCTCGACCTCAGCAACGAAGAGGTCGTCGAGGGCATGGCCGCGAGCAACGCCTACACCGCGAGCTCGCTGGACGCCCAGCCCGAGGAGGACGACTCCGAGGGCGCGCTGGCCGACCGGATCGGCTACGAGGACCACGGGCTCGAAGGCATCGAGTACGTCGAGTCCCTGAAGCCGCTGATCGCCGAACTCCCTTCGCGGGACCGGAAGATCCTCTCGCTGCGCTTCGTCGCGAACATGACGCAGTCGGAGATCGGCGACGAGCTCGGCATCTCGCAGATGCACGTGTCGCGCCTGCTGTCGCGCACGCTGAACAAGCTGCGCAAGGGCCTGACGCTGGAGGAGTAATACCTCGGCGTACGCCGTGAACAAAGTGTGTGAGTGAGGGTCTGCCCCAGGCGCTATCCGGGGCAGGCCCTCCTCTACGTTCTGGCGCCTACCCGGCGTGTCCCGTCGTACGCACACCCTTTTGCCAGACCTCGGAGACGAGGGGCACGCCGGGGCGGTAGGCAAGGTGTACGTGGGACGGGGCGTCGAGGAGGGCCAGGTCGGCCCGGGCGCCGGCGGTGATGCGGCCGATGTCCGTACGGCGCAGGGCTGCCGCGCCGCCCGCTGTGGCCGACCAGATGGCTTCGTCCGGGGTCATCCCCATGTCGCGTACGGCGAGTGCGATGCAGAAGGGCATGGAGGACGTGAATGACGAGCCCGGGTTGCAGTCCGTGGACAGCGCCACGGTCGCGCCCGCGTCGATGAGCCTGCGGGCGTCCGGCCAGGCGGCGCGGGTGGAGAACTCGGCGCCGGGGAGGAGAGTGGCGACGGTGTTGCTGCTCGCGAGGGCGTCCACGTCGGCGTCGGTGAGGTGGGTGCAGTGGTCGGCGCTCGCCGCGTCGAGCTCGGCGGCGAGCTGGACGCCGGGGCCGTAGCTGAGCTGGTTGGCGTGGATGCGGGGGTGCAGGCCCTTCGCCTTGCCGGCGGTGAGGATGGCGCGGGCCTGGTCGCCGTCGAAGGCGCCCTTCTCACAGAAGACGTCGATCCAGCGGGCGTGAGGGGTGCAGGCGTCGAGCATTTCGCCGGTGACGAGTTCGACGTACGCGGCCGGGTCGTCGGCGTAGTCGGGGGAGACGATGTGGGCGCCGAGGTAGGTGACCTCGTCTGTGTGGGCCGCTGCTATGCGGAGGGCGCGGGCCTCGTCGTGGGTCGTCAGGCCGTAGCCGGATTTCGTCTCGAAGGTGGTCGTGCCCTGGCGCAGGGCCTCGCGGAGGTAGTGCGTGAGGTTCGCTTCGAGCGCCTCGTCGGTGGCGGCGCGGGTGGCGGCGACGGTGGTGCGGATGCCGCCGGCGGAGTAGGCGCGGCCGGACATGCGGGCGTTGAACTCGTCGGTGCGGTCGCCGGCGAAGACGAGGTGGGAGTGCGAGTCGACGAAGCCGGGGATGGCGGCGCGGCCGTGGGCGTCGTACGCGGTGTCGGCCGGCGGCGCGTCCTTGGCCTTGCCGGCCCAGGCGATGCGGTCGCCGTCGATCAGGACAGCTGCGTCTTGGATCAGGCCGAGGGGGGAGCCGGTGCCCTGGGTGGGGTCGTTGGTGACGAGGCTGCCGATGTTGGTGATGAGGGTGGTGGTCACGGGGTCCTCTCTTGGGAGCGGTGCGGTGGGGTGCGCGGGGCGGGGCGGGGCGGGGCGGGGCAGCCGCTGCGCGGGGCTTTCCCCGACCCGCCCCTTCCCGAACTGGGGGCAAGCCCCCAGACCCCCGTGACGCCCTCCGGGCGTGTCCTCAAACGCCGGACGGGCTGGATCCCGTTATCTGTAGACGGCGGTGATCGCCTTGGCCAGGGCCTGGGGGACGTCCGGGATCATGGTGTGGGCGCCGTCCTTCACGATGTGTCGGCCCGCCACAATGGTGTGCCGTACGTCGCATGCCGACGCCGCGAACACCGCCGTCTCCCCGCCCAGCCTCGGCAACGGACCCGCCGTACGGACCGAGTCCAGGGCGATCGTCGTGAGGTCCGCCAGCGCACCCTGCTCGATCACCCCCGCGTCCCGCCAGCCCAGCGCCTCGTGCCCGTCGGCCGACGCCGCGCGGAGCAGGGACGCCGCCGTCCAGTGGCCCCGCGTCCGTGAGCGCAGGCGTTCGTTCAGCTCCATTGCCCGCGCCTCCTCCAGCATGTCGATCACCGCGTGGCTGTCGCTGCCCAGGGAGAGGGTGGAGCCCGCCTTCTGGAGGCGGGTCGCCGGGCCGATGCCGTCCGCCAGGTCGCGTTCCGTCGTCGGGCACATGCAGGTGCCGGTGGAGGTGCTGCCCAGGAGGGCGATGTCCTCGTCCGTCAGGTGGGTGTTGTGGACGCCCGTCGTACGCGGCCCCAGGACGCCGTGGTCCGCCAGCAGCCGGGTCGGCGTACAGCCGTGCGTGGCCAGGCACGCGTCGTTCTCGGCGGTCTGCTCGGACAGGTGCACGTGCAGCGGCGTCACACGGGCCTGCGCCCACGCCGCCACCGTCGCCAGCTGGTCCGCCGGTACGGCCCGTACCGAGTGGATCGCCGCGCCGATACGAGCGTGATCGCGGTCCTTCAGCAGTGACGCCCGCTCCGCCCACGCGTCCGCCGTGCCGTCGGAGAACCGCTGCTGCTGGCGGTTCGGCGGCGTACCGAAGCCCGACGCGAGGTAGGCCGT
This sequence comes from Streptomyces sp. ISL-100, assembly GCF_018614615.1. Lineage (GTDB taxonomy): Bacteria > Actinomycetota > Actinomycetes > Streptomycetales > Streptomycetaceae > Streptomyces. The sequence goes on from NZ_JAGGOK010000028.1 coordinate 16,527, forward strand.
GTCCAGGAGCGTGATGCGGATGCCGGCCGCGTCGGCGGCCGCGATCAGGGCCTCGCCCATGGTGTTCGGGTCGGAGTAGGGCGTACCACCGGGCGCGTGGTGCAGGTAGTGGAACTCGCCCACCGCGGTGACCCCCGCCAGCGCCATCTCGGCGTACACCGCCTTCGCCAGGTCGAAGTACGTCTCGGGCGTCAGGCGGGAGGCGACGCCGTACATCACCTCCCGCCAGGTCCAGAACGTGCCCGAGCCGACCTGCACCGTCGAGCGCAGCGCCCGGTGGAAGGCGTGCGAGTGGGTGTTCGCGAAGCCCGGCAGGGTCAGGCCCCGCAGGACCGTGGCGCCGGGCGGCGGGGCCGGGACGTCCTTGCGGACGGTTGTGATGCGGCCGTCCGCCACGTCCAGGACCACGCCCGGCTCGACGAAGGTGTGCAGCCAGGCGTGCTCCAGCCAGTAGGTCACGTGCACGCGAGCCCCTCCAGTACGTCGGCGAGTGCGATGACCCCCGCGACGCAGTCGTCCTCGCCGGCGTACTCGGCCGGGGAGTGCGAGATACCCGTGGGGTTCCGTACGAACAGCATGGCGGTCGGGACCGAAGCGGACAAAATACCCGCGTCGTGTCCCGCGCCCGTGCCGAGGACGGGAATGTCGCCGTGACCGCTCTGAAGGAGCTTCGCCAGTTCGTCGCGCAGTGCGTGCTCGAACTCCACCACCGGGGTGAAGGACTCCTGCGTGATGCGCAGGTCGATGCCGGAGCGGGTGGCGTTCTCGCGGGCCGCCTGCTCGATGCCTGCGATGACCTGGTCGAGAGTTGCCTGGTCAGCGGCGCGCGAGTCGAGCCAGCCGCGTACCAGGGACGGGATCGCGTTGACACCGTTCGGCTCGACGGCGACTTTCGCGAAGGTCGCGAGGGCGCCTGCGAGCCGCGCCTCGCGCCGGGCGGCGACGACCGTCTCGGCGTACGTCAGCATCGGGTCGCGGCGGTCCTCCAGACGGGTGGTGCCCGCGTGATTGGCCTCGCCGTGGAAGTCGAACCGCCAGCGGCCGTGCGGCCAGATGGCGGATGCGATGCCGACGGGGTCGCCGGTGAGGTCCAGGGCTCGGCCCTGTTCCACGTGCAGCTCGATGAACGCGCCGATACGGGAGAGGCGGTCCGGGTCCGGGCCGATGGTGGCCGGGTCGTATCCGGCTGACTCCATGGCCTGCGGGAGGCTGATTCCGTCCGCGTCACGGAGCTCGTGGGCCTTGGCGGCCGTGAGCTGCCCGGCCGCCAGGCGGGAGCCCACGCAGGCCAGGCCGAAGCGGGCACCCTCCTCGTCACCGAAGTTGGTGATGGCCAGCGGCTTGGTGAATTCCACTCCCCTGTGGCGGAGTTCGTCGAGCGCGGCGAAGGACGACACGACGCCGAGCGGGCCGTCGAACGCGCCGCCGTCCGGGACGGAGTCGAGGTGGGAGCCTGTGACGACCGCGTCCCCGGCGAGGGGGTCGCCCTGCCAGGCCCACTGGTTGCCGTTGCGGTCCAGCTCGTAGGTCAGGCCCCGGGATTCGGCCTGGGCCTTGAACCAGGCGCGGCAGTCCTGGTCGGCCGCCGTCCAGGCGTAACGGCGGTATCCGCCGGAGGTGGCGTTACGGCCGATCGGCTTGAGGTCCGCCCACATCTCGTGGAACGAGGTGGAGGAGGCCCCTGTTGTGTCCGGCGGGCCGTCGGTGGGCGCCACGGAGGTCACTCGCCCTCCCGCATCGGGATCCGTACGCCCTGCTCGTCCGCCGTCTTCTCCGCGATGTCGTATCCCGCGTCCACGTGCCGGATGACGCCCATGCCCGGGTCGTTCGTCAGTACGCGGCGGATCTTCTCGCCCGCGAGCTTCGTGCCGTCCGCCACCGAGACCTGGCCCGCGTGGATGGAGCGGCCCATGCCGACGCCGCCGCCGTGGTGGATGGAGACCCAGGACGCGCCGGAGGCGACGTTGACCATGGCGTTGAGCAGCGGCCAGTCGGCGATCGCGTCGGAGCCGTCGAGCATGGCCTCGGTCTCGCGGTAGGGCGAGGCGACGGAGCCGCAGTCGAGGTGGTCGCGGCCGATGGCCAGCGGGGCGGCGAGGGTTCCGTCGCCGACCATGTCGTTGAACAGGGCGCCCGCCTTGTCGCGCTCGCCCTGGCCGAGCCAGCAGATACGGGCCGGCAGGCCCTGGAAGTGGACGCGCTCGCCGGCCATCTTGATCCAGCGGTGCAGGGACTCGTTCTCCGGGAAGAGGTCGAGCAGCGCCTTGTCCGTCTTGTGGATGTCCGACGCCTCGCCGGACAGCGCCGCCCAGCGGAACGGGCCCTTGCCCTCGCAGAAGAGCGGACGGATGTACGCCGGTACGAAGCCGGGGAAGTCGAAGGCGCGGGAGTATCCGGCCAGCTGGGCCTCGCCGCGGATGGAGTTGCCGTAGTCGAAGACCTCGGCGCCGGCGTCCATGAAGCCGACCATGGCCTCGACGTGCTTGGCCATGGACTCGCGGGCGCGCAGGGTGAAGTCGGCGGGCTTCTCGGCGGCGTACGACGCCATGTCGTCGAAGTCGACGCCGATGGGGAGGTACGCGAGGGGGTCGTGGGCGCTGGTCTGGTCGGTCACGATGTCGATGGGCGCGCCCTCGGCGAGCATGCGCGGGAGCAGTTCGGCCGCGTTGCCGAGGAGGCCGATGGACAGGGGCTTGCGGGCGTCGCGGGCCTCGACGGCGAGCTGGAGGGCGTGCTCCAGGCTGTTGGCCTTGACGTCGAGGTAGCGGTGCTCGATGCGGCGCTCGATGGCGCGCGGGTCGACGTCGATGCAGATCGCGACGCCGTCGTTCATGGTCACGGCCAGCGGCTGGGCGCCGCCCATGCCGCCGAGGCCGGCGGTGAGGGTGATGGTGCCGGCGAGGGTGTTGTTGAACTTCTTCGCCGCTACGGCCGCGAAGGTCTCGTACGTGCCCTGGAGGATGCCCTGGGTGCCGATGTAGATCCACGACCCGGCGGTCATCTGGCCGTACATGGTCAGGCCCAGCGCCTCCAGGCGGCGGAACTCCTCCCAGTTCGCCCAGTCGCCGACCAGGTTGGAGTTGGCGATGAGCACACGCGGCGCCCATTCGTGGGTCTGCATGACGCCGACCGGGCGCCCGGACTGGACGAGCATCGTCTCGTCCTGCTTCAGGGTCTTGAGGGTGCGCACCATCGCGTCGAACGAGCGCCAGTCCCGCGCCGCCTTGCCCGTGCCTCCGTAGACGACGAGCTTGTCCGGGTGCTCTGCGACCTCGGGGTCGAGGTTGTTCTGGAGCATGCGCAGGGCGGCTTCCTGCTGCCATCCCAGGGCGCTCAGCTCCGTACCGCGCGGCGCCCGTACGGGTCGGGGTCCTGACATGGTGTGCCTCCTCGCGACTACTGCATTGGGGTCTATTCACATCCTGGCTTGATGAATAGAGCTAGTCAATACACTCGGCCGCCTGCGCCCGGTCCGAGTGGGTGGTTGGCTGGAACACATGCCTTCGGACATGAGTGCGCCCCAGCGGCGCGAGCAGGCCGTACGCGCCGCGGTCGAGCAGGGCATCGTCGGCCCCGCCACCCCCATCGCCGGTCTCCTCGACGTCACCGCCATCCGCGCCTCGGCCGCCGCCCTGCGCGCCGCGTTCGACGCCGTAACCCCGCCCGGCACGCCGGTCCTGCATGCGTTCGCCGTCAAGGCGACGCCGCTGGTCCCGGTCCTGCGGCTGCTGTACGAGCACGCCGCCATCGGCGCCGAGGTCGCGAGCCCCGGCGAGCTGGCCCTGGCCCGCGCCGCCGGCGTACACCCGGCGCACACCGTGCTGGACTCCCCCGCCAAAACCCCCGCCGAGCTGCGCGAAGCCCTGGCAGCCGGCATCGCGGTCAACGCCGACAACCGCCAGGAGCTGGCGCGCATCGACGTACTGGTCGGACTGGCCCCGACCACCTCCCCCATCGGCCTGCGCGTCAACCCGCAGATCGGCGGCGGCTCCATCGGCGCGCTCTCCACCGCCACCGCGACCTCGAAGTTCGGCGTGGCGCTGCGCGATCCCGGTGCCCGCGAATGGGTCGTACGCGCGTACCTCGACCGGCCGTGGATGACCCGGCTGCACACCCATTCGGGTTCGCAGGGCCTGCCCCTGAAGCTGATGGCCCGGGGCGTGGCGGCGGCGTACGACCTCGCCGAGGAGATCAACGCGGCTGCGGGCCAGCAGCAGATCGACACCGTCGACATCGGCGGCGGCCTCCCGGTCAACTTCACCTCCGACGCCGAGACTCCGACGTACGCCGACTACGCCCGACTCCTCAAGCAGCAGGTCCCGGGCCTGCTGGACGGGCGCTACGGCCTGGTCACCGAGTTCGGCCGCTCACTGCTCGCCAAGCACGGCACCGTCGTCGCCCGCGTCGAGTACGCGAAGAGGGCCGGGGACCGGCCGATCGCCGTCACCCACGCGGGCGTCCAGATCGCGACCCGGACGGTGTACGCCCCCGAGTCCTGGCCGCTGCGCATCGCGGCGTACGACGCGAAGGGCCTGCCCAAGCCGGGCCCGCCGGTCGCGCAGGACGTGGCGGGCCCCGCGTGCTTCGCGGGCGACCTGCTCGCCGAGAACCGGCTGCTGCCGCTCCTGGACCAGGGCGACTACGCGGCTGTGCTGGACACCGGCGCGTACTACATGGCCGCGCACTACGCCTACAACAGCCTTGCCAGGGCCGGGATCCACGGCTTCACCGCCACTCCTGACGGGGTCCGCTTCAGCGTCGTACGGCCGCCGCAGACGCTCGCCGAGATCGTCGCGGAGTCCGGCGGGACACACCCGGACGCGCTGCTGTAGTCCGTCCGCTGATCCATCGGTTAGTCGTCGGGCGGCGATTGTCAGACCTGGCTGGTTCCATGAGTCCATGGCAAACAAGAGCGTGGTCGTCGAGCGGCGGATCTCGGCCGGCGCGGACCGGGTCTGGCGCGCCCTGACCGACCTGGAAGGCATGCCGCGCGTGCTGAGCGGCGTGGAGAGGGTGGAGATCCTGGAGCGGTCACCGGCAGACCCGTTCGGTGTCGGCACCCGCTGGCGCGAGACCCGCCGGATGCTGGGCAAACAGGCCACCGAGGAGATGTATGTGACGGCGAGCGAGCCGCCGGTGCGCTATGTGGTGGAGGCCGACTCGCAAGGCGCGCACTACGTGTCGGAGTTCGTCCTGCGCGCCGACGGGCCCGACGCGACGGCCGTGCGGATGACGTTCTCCGCCGTCCCGCCCGCCGGAGTGGCGGGGCTGCTGGCCAAGGTCCTCGGGGGCCTGGGCGCGCGAGCGGTGAGCAAGGCGATCACCAGGGACCTGGACGATGTGGCGGCCGCCGTGGAGGACGCCGGCCGCGGCTGACCGGAGTACGGGCGCGGAACGGGCACGAACAGATGCGAACGGACGCGCGGGCATCACTCGCGTTCCACCGGGCAGAAAGTCCCCCACACCGACACCGGGGGAGGTCCCATGACCACCAGTTCCGAAGTGCCCGGATCGCCAGGAGCATCCGAAGCAGTCGACGACACACCGCTCAAACGCGCGCTCGGCCCCAAGCTGCTGATCCTGTTCGTGATCGGCGACATCCTCGGCACCGGCATCTACGCCACCACCGGCAAAGTGGCGGGGAAGGTCGGCGGCGCGCTGTGGCTGCCGTTCGCCATAGGTTTCGTCGTGGCACTGCTGACGGCGGCGTCGTACGTCGAACTCGTCGGCAAGTATCCGAAGGCCGCCGGCGCCGCGCTCTACACGCAGAAGGCTTTCAAGGTCCCCTTCTTCACTTTCATCATCGCCTTCATGGTGATGTGCTCGGGCCTGTCGTCCGCGAGCGCGGCCGCCCGAGCGTTCAGCGGCGACTATCTGGCGGAGTTCACGGACGCCGTGCCGCCGACGCTCGTCGCGATCCTGTTCATCGTCGCGCTCGCCGCGCTGAATCTGCGCGGCGTGTCGGAGTCGGTGAAGACGAATGTGGTGCTGACGCTCGTCGAGGTGACGGGGCTCGCGATCATCCTCACGATCGGTGCGTACGCCGTCTTCTCGGGCGAGGGCGAGCCCGCGCGGCTCGGCGAGTTCCAGGCGTCCGGTACGGGTTATGCCCTGCTCACGAGCGTCCTCGGCGCCACCGCGCTCGGCTTCTTCGCCTTCGTCGGCTTCGAGGACTCCGTCAACATGGCGGAGGAGACGAAGAATCCGCAACGCACCTTCCCCAAGGCCATCTTCATCGGCGTCGCGGTCACCGGCACCATCTACGTCCTGGTCGCGCTGGTCTCGTCGCTGCTCGTCGACTACACGACGCTGCAGAAATCGAGCGGGCCACTGCTTGAGGTCGTGAAGGCGGGCGGGGTCGACTTCCCGCCCAAACTCTTCGCCCTGATCGCGCTGTTCGCCGTGACCAACTCGGCGCTGATCAACATCATGATGGCCTCACGGCTCTGTTACGGCATGGCGAACGAACGCATCCTGCCGCGCGGCATGGGCCGGGTCCTTTCCCGCCGCCGTACGCCCGTCGTCGGCATCGTGTTCGTGTCGCTGCTCGCGATCGGTCTGGTGTCGACCGGCGAGATCGAGGGGCTGGGCGACACGACGGCGTTCCTGCTGCTGTGCGTGTTCGCCGTGGTCAATGTCGCGGTGCTGGTCCTGCGCAGGGACCGCGTGGCGCACCAGCATTTCCGTACGCCGACGGCCCTGCCGGTGCTCGGCGCGATCACCGCCCTGATCCTCGCCAGCCCGCTGGCCGACCGGCCGGCGGACGTGTACATCCGCGCAGGCGTCCTACTTTTGATCGGAATCGGTCTTTGGGCGATCAATAAAGCAGTAATGAAGGCACGAGGCGAAAGCTAGCTGGCATGTGCACGTAGAAAATGCCAGAACCACCTGCCTGCGCTCCTCCCTTTACGTAATCTCCTCGTCACTGCCACAGAACACGTGTCCGGCAGTCCGCATCCGTGTGCCACACCGGAAGGGGGGTTCCGCATGCCCGGAATCGACGAATGTCTACTCGCGGCGATGGCTCTGCCCGGCGCTCTCGGAGCCTCCCTGGTGGACTGGACGAGCGGGCTCGCGCTGGGTACGGAAGGGGAGTCGCCGAACGGTGACCACGAGGCCACCGCGGCGGAGACCGCGGAACTGGCCCGGATGGCCGCCGAACAGCGGGCGTTCTCCCCCAAGGGGCTGCCCGTCGAGGACGTCATCATCACCACGCCGAGCGGCTACCACCTGCTGCGTTTCGTCGAGACCGCCTTCGACAGCAGCGTCTTCCTGCACCTGTGGCTCGACCGCGAGCACGGCAATCTGGCGCTGGCCCGATTACGCCTGAGCAGCCTCGCCGAGCGGCTGGTTCTGGGATGACCGGGACCGTGTCCCCGATGCTGGACCGGCTGGCCGCCGAGCGCGCCACCGGCGCCCTGTTGCGGGACCACGGGACCCTGTACCTCGTCGACGGCCAGGTCGTGCACGCCGAGAGCCCTGCCGCGCCCGGCATCGACGTACTGCTGACCTCGACCGGGCGGCTGCCCGCCGAGGACTGGCAGGAGGCCGTCGACCGGGCGGGCACCCGAGGCCGGGTCGGGCGCTTCCTCGTCGACAGCGGCCGGCTGGCCGGCGGCGAGCTCGAACTGTGCCATCTGAGCGCGTTGTTCGACGCCGCCTTCTTCGCGCTCGCTCCCGGCAGCGGCCCGACCCGCTTCCGGTACGGCGCGGCCCACTGGATAGGCGCCATACGCCCGGTCTCCGCCGCTGTGGTGGAGCGCGAGTCACGGCGGCGCAGGCAGCTGCTGGACGAGCTCTGGCCGTACCCGGACACCGACACCGCACCCGTCGTACGCCGCACCACCCCGTCGGGGCAGCCCGTCACCCGCAGGCAGCGCGCCGTCCTCGACCTGGCGGACGGTGAACGCACCCCGGGGGACATCGCCCGGGCCCTGGGCCGGCCGGCCTTCCACACGCTGATCGACGTACGCAGGCTCGCGGCGGCGGGGACGGTCGCCACGCCCCGCGACACGCCGCCGCCCCCGCCTCCCGTGCCCGCCTGGGTCGCGCGGGTCGCCGACGACCCGGACACCGCCCTGTTGCGCCGGCTCCGCGACGCCCTGGAGGCAAATCTGTGATGTCCCGGACCGTCGGCGCGGCCCTCTCCACCCCGACCTCATGAGGCGCGCCCTGAGACAACGCGCGGAAAGGAGAAAGATGATGGCGGCCGAACCCGAAGTGCTCGACGAGCTGAGGCAGTTGAAAGCCAGGGTTCCCCAGCTGACCGGCGCGCTCGCGGCAAGCGTCGACGGCCTCGTACTGGCCCAGGACACCACGGCCGTGGAGCCCGAGGGGGTGGCGGCGCTCACCGCCGCGGCGCTCGGCGTCGCCGTGCGGCTGACGGACGCCACCGGCCGGGGCGCCTTCCGCGAACTGCTGGTGCGCGGCGACGACGGCTACGTGGCCACCTACGCGGCGGGTTCCTCCGCCGTCCTGACGCTCCTCGCCGGGCCGCGCGTCAACGTGGGCCGGCTCCACCTTGAGGCCCGCCGGGCCAGTGTCCGCATCGGCGCCCTGGTCGACAGCGCCCGGGAGAACGCATGACCGTACCGAAACGCACGACAACAGCCAGGAACACCACCGGACGAAAAGGAAGTGCGAGCCCCATGGCCAACACCGAAACCGCGCTCAAGGAAGCGATGACCAGCATCGAGGGAACCCTCGGTGTCGCCCTGGTCGACTACACGAGCGGCATGGCGCTGGGCACCCTCGGCGGCAGCAAGGATCTCGACCTGACAGTGGCCGCGGCGGGCAACACCGATGTGGTGCGCGCCAAGGTACGAACCATGGAACACCTGGGCCTCAAGGACGAGATCGAGGACATCCTGATCACGCTCGGCGGCCAGTACCACCTGATCCGGCTCCTCAAGGGGCGCGGCGCCAACGGGCTGTTCCTCTACCTGGCGCTGGACAAGGCCCGGGCGAATCTGGCGATGGCCCGCCACCAGATGCGGAAGATCGAGGCCGAACTGGACGTGTGACGGCGTCGCTGTCTGGCCCCAGCCCCCAGACGACACAGACGCCCTGCGGGCGTGTCCTCAATCGCCGGACAGGCTGAACGGAAAATCCACCTGTGGCTGGGCAGGCGGCAGCATCCGGTCCGCTTGCGGACCGGATGTCGGTGGGGTGGGGCGGTCAGGCTGATGTCGGGGTGAGGGCGACCTGGTGGCCGAGGGCCTGGAGCTGGCGGACGAGGTCGCGGGTCTTGCGGGCGGGGTCGATAT
>NZ_JAGGOK010000029.1 GCF_018614615.1 Streptomyces sp. ISL-100
GGGAGAGGGAGAGGGAGAGGGCACAGCGTTCCCGGGAACGCTTTCGGGCGCGCCGGAGGAACGTACGGAAAGAGGCACAGGGGACCGTCCTGGAGAAGTTCGCGAGAACGCGCGGCCGGAAACACAGCACGGCACAGCGCGAGGAGAAGAAGGGCGAATCAGCAGGACGGGCGACACACGCAGCCCGCATAGCGGACGAGGTCCATATGGACCCTCCGCCACAGGCGCACGTTGGTGTCGGTCACGCTCCGGAGTACACCACGCACGCCCGCGGCGGTCAATTGATGTCCGCTGTCCGGTCAGTACGGTCCGTACGGTCGGTCTCGTCCTTCTGGTCGGTCCCCGCGGAACGCGCGGACTTTTCCGTACGGTCGTCTTCCCCGGAACGCTGCGGACCCGGCCCGGCCTGCGCCGACTCCGGCGGGCCCCCGCGCGCCGCGTCCGCGGCCGCGTACAGCTCGGCGGGACGCACCCCGTGGAACGCCGCGACCAGATGCCCGTCGGGCCGCACCAGCAGCACGGTGTGCGCCGACGCCCCCGGGTAGCCCTCCGTAACCAGCAGCTCGGCGCGCACCGGCAGCGCCGTGACGGCCGCGGCCAGCCGCGGCATCACCCCCGCCGTCATCCAGTGCCGCCGGTCCCACACGCCCGTACCCGGCGCGACCAGCATCACCAGCTGCCGTCCGCGCCCCAGCCGGTCCCGCAGCCGCACCGTCGTGCCGTCGGGCGCCGTCGCCCGCACGTCCGCAACCGGCGCACCCAGGGGCGTACCGACCAGCGTCTGCGCCTCGGCGGGCTCCGGCGCGAGCGGAGAGCGGGTGTACTCGGGCGGCGCCCCCAGCGCCCCGCGCCCCAGATGCCCGTCGGTGAGCAGCGTGTCGTGCCCGCGCGTGGTCCCGGGCAGGTACGTCCGCAGTCCGCTGCCCCGCAGTATCGGCAGCGCCTGGTCGGCGGCGCGCAGCCGCGAGGCCACCGCCGTACGCCGCTCGGCCTGGTAGCTGTCCAGCAGCGTCTCCGACGCCCCCAGGTGCCAGGCCTGCGCCAGCTTCCAGGCCAGGTTGTCGATGTCCCGCAGGCCTTCGTCGAGGCCCTGCGTCCCGAGCGCCCCGAGCAGGTGGGCGGCGTCCCCGGCGAGGAACGCCCGTCCCACCCGCCACTTGCGGGCCAGCCGGTGGTGGAGTGTGTACACGCCGGTGTCGATCAGCTCGTACGGAGGTGTCTCACCGCACCAGCCGGCCAGCGTGTCCCGCACGCGCGCCACCAGCGCGTCGGGCGTGACGAGTTCGCCGCGCGGCGGCAGCAGCCAGTCGAGCCGCCACGCACCGTCCCGCAGCGGCCGCGCGGTCACTTCCTGCCCGCCCGTCCGCCACGGCGGCATGCGGTGCAGCAACGCTTCGCCGTCCCACGGCAGTTCCGTACGCAGCGCGGCGACGGCATGCCTTTCGACCGCCGTACGCCCAGGGAAGCGGACGTCGAGGAGCTTGCGCACCGTCGACCTCGCCCCGTCGCAGCCGACCAGGAAGCTGCCGCGCCACCAGGTGGCCCCGGGCTCGCGCGTGTGCGCGGTGACGCCGGTGCCGTCCTGCTCGATGGTGTCGAGACGCCCGTGCGGCACGGTCCGCACGAGTTCGTGCGCCGCGGCGGCGTCCCGCAGCCCGCGCGTCAGCTCGTGCTGCGGCAGATGCACAGGAGACAGCGAGGGCAGGCCGGGAAGCTCGGGCAGCTCGGGAAGGTCGCCTTCGTCGCCGAATTCGATCTGCCTGACGTCCTGATTGCGCCGCATCAAACGCCATCCGGACCAACGCGTTCCGTGGTCACGGACAGTGGCGCAGCCCAGCCGCTCGACCAGCTCGGCGGTATCCGGCCGCAGGACGGCCGTACGGGCCGTGCGGGGCTCGTCCTTGCCCGGCCCCTCATCGAGTACGACAGAGGGCACTCCCTGGCCCGCGAGAGCCAGGGAAAGGGCAAGTCCGACCGGACCGGCCCCAACGACGATCACCGGGTCCACGGCGCGTCCCCTCCAGTCCGTACGGACATGTGGGAAGTGGCAGGTGGAACCCGGTGCACGATCACAGAACGTATGCAACCCACTGCGGGTGCTTGCGTCAAGTGACAGCGGCAGCGGCGTGGTGGCCGCTGCCTCACATTTCGTCAGTTCTTCTTGGCAGCAGGCCCGTCGGTTCCGTCGGTCCCTTCGGTCCCGCCTTCCACGTGCGGTCCGAGCGGTCCGCCGCCCGCGTCGAGCACTCCGGGAGCCTCCAGCGGTTCGGCGGCCGCGGCCGGCACGATGCCGGTCTTGGCCCGGCGGCCGCGCTTCTCGATCCAGGTGGCCAGCGACGAGAGCGCCAGACACATGGTGACGTAGATGGCACCGACGACGATGACGACGGGGACATACGGATTGTCGTCATTGACGATGATGTTGTTGGCCATCGTCCGGGCCGCGTACAGCAGCTCCGCGTACGTGATGATGTAGCCGAGCGAGGTGTCCTTGAGGGTCACGACCAGCTGGCTGATGATCGTCGGCAGCATGGAGCGGACGGCCTGCGGGAGCAGCAGCATCGTCATGACCTGCGACTTGCGCAGACCCAGCGCGTACGCCGCTTCCACCTGCCCCTTGGGCACGGCGTTGACACCCGCCCTGAGCACCTCAGCCTGGACGCACGCGTTGTAGACGGTCAGTCCGATGACCAGTGCCCAGTACGCCGAGCTCTCGCCGATGAAGCCGAGGTTCTCCTTGTACGAGAGGAACAGGACCCACATGGCGTAGATCGTGATCAGCAGCGGTACGGCCCGGAACAGCTCGATGAACCCCGCGGCCAGCGCGCTCACCGGACGGTGCTCGGAGAGCCGTGCCACGGCCAGCACCACACCCAGGACCAGCGACAGCACTGCCGCCACCACGAAGACCTGGAGGGTGGACAGGATGCCGTCGCGGATGCTCGCACGGACGCCGGCGTTGTTGAAGATGTTCCACATCTCGGGCGCGAAGTAACCGCGGTCCGCGAGCCGGTAGACCGAGAAACCGATCAGACCGAGGACCAGCAGTGAACCGACCACGCTGTAGATGCGGTTGCGTACCCGGGCGTTGGGACCCGGGGCGTCGTACAGGACGCTCGAACTCATCGTGCGACCTCCAGGCGCCGCTCGAGCAGCCGGAAGAGACCGCTGATGGTGAAGGTGATGACCAGGTAGGCGAGAGCCACCCAGAGGAAGATCGGTGCGATCGCGAAGCCCTTGTCGCTCAGCAGCTTCTGCACGCCGAAGAGCTCGGTGACACTGAACGCTCCCGCGATCGCCGAGTTCTTGGTGAGCGCGATGAAGATGCTGCTCAGCGGCGGGATCACGGTGCGGGTGGCCTGGGGAAGGACGATCATGCGGAGCGTCTGCGAGAAGGTCATGCCCAGCGAGCGGGCGGCCTCGGCCTGGCCGAGCGGCACCGTACTGACACCGGATCTGACGGCCTCACAGACGAACGCGGACGTGTAGAAGCCGAGCGCCAGCAGGGCCTTCGTCCACGGGTTCATGCCGGTGCCGAAGACGGCGGGCACCACGAACCAGGCGACGAGGAACAGCAGCGTCAGCGGTGTGTTGCGGAAGAGTGTGACCCAGGCGGTGCCGAAGAACCGCAGGGGCGGTACGGGAGAGACACGGAAACCGGCCATTACGACGCCCAGCACCATCGCGAGCAGCGCACTGGCGGCGGTCAGCAGCACGGTTCCTATGAAACCGTCACGGAACTCCGGCAAGTGGTCGAGCAATACATTCACGGGGAAGTCCTCGTGGGCGGCAGCAGCGGACGGGCAGGGGACACCGCGCCCCGTACGCTCCCCTCAAGCGCGTACGGGGCCCGGAAAGTCACCACCGAATACGGCGGTATCAGTAGCGCTCGAGCGCCGGCGGCTCGGTGAACGCGGAGCCGGACAGGCCGAGCGTCGCGTCGTACGCCTTCTTGTAGTCGCCGTTCTTGATGTGCGCCTCGAGGGCCTTGGTGACCGCCTCGCGCAGCACCTTGTCGTCCTTGCTCATGCCGATGCCGTACGGCTCCTTGGTGAACGGCTTGCCGACCACCTTGAGCTTCGTCGGACGCTGGGCGGCGTAGCCCTTGAGGATCGCGTCGTCGGTCGTGACCGCGTCGACCTCGTTGTTGATGAGCTGCTGCACGCACTCGGAGTACTTCGAGAGCTCGACGGTCTTCGCGCCGTACTTCGGCTTCTTGATCTCCTGCAGCGGCGTGGAGCCGACGATCGAGCACACCTTCTTGCCCTTGAGGGAGTCGGGCCCGGTGATAGCGCTCTCGTCCTTGCGGACCAGGAGGTCGGCGCCCGCCTCGAAGTAGGGACCGGCGAAGCCGACCTGCTTCTTGCGCTCGTCGTTCATCGTGTACGTACCGACGTAGAGGTCGACGTCACCCTTCGAGATGGTCGTCTCACGGACACCCGAGTCGACCGTCTTGAAGGTGATCTGGTCGGCCGAGAAGCCGAGGTCGGCGGCGACCATCTTGGCGATCTCGATGTCGAAGCCGGAGCGCTTGCCGTCGGTGTCCTCGAAGCCGAGGTACGGCTGGTCGTTCTTGGCGCCGAAGACGATCTTGCCCGCCTGCTGGGCCCTCTTCAGGGTCGGCGAGTCGAGCTTGACGTCCTTCGCGACCGTGTACGTCGGAAGCTTGGGGGCTTCCTTGCCACCGGTCGGGTCCTTCGGCTTGTCACCCGCGGTACCGGACTCGCCGCCACAGGCGGTCGCGGTCAGGGCGAGCACAGCAATGGCAACGGCGGCCGTCTTGCGGAGCTTCATCGTGAACATCCCTTATGTCGTAGGTCGTCGTTGGTCGTCAGTGGTGAAGGATCTTCGACAGGAAGTCCTTGGCCCGGTCGCTGCGCGGGTTGCTGAAGAACTGGTCGGGCGTGGCCTCTTCGACGATCTTGCCGTCCGCCATGAAGACGACGCGATTGGCGGCCGAGCGCGCGAAGCCCATCTCGTGGGTGACGACCACCATCGTCATGCCGTCGCGCGCCAGCTGCTGCATGGCTTCCAGCACCTCGTTGATCATCTCGGGGTCGAGCGCCGAAGTGGGCTCGTCGAAGAGCATGACCTTGGGGTCCATCGCCAACGCACGCGCGATCGCGACACGTTGCTGCTGGCCACCGGAGAGCTGTGCCGGGTACTTGTCCGCCTGCGAGCCGACGCCCACCCGGTCGAGCAGCTCCCGCGCCTTCTTCTCGGCCGCGGCCTTGTCCGCCTTGCGGACCTTGATCTGGCCCAGCGTGACGTTCTCCAGCACCGTCTTGTGTGCGAAGAGGTTGAACGACTGGAAGACCATGCCGACGTCGGCACGCAGCCGCGCGAGCTCCTTGCCCTCCTGGGGCAGCGGCTTGCCGTCGATGGCTATCGCGCCGGAGTCGATCGTCTCCAGGCGGTTGATGGTGCGGCACAGCGTGGACTTTCCGGACCCGGAGGGTCCGATGACGACCACGACCTCGCCACGGGCGATGGTCAGATCGATGTCCTGGAGCACATGCAGCGCGCCGAAGTGCTTGTTGACGTTGCTCAGCACGACCAGGTCGTCGGCTGCGGGGGCAGCGTCATCGGCGGCCTTGGTCACTGAAACTCCGCTCATCGGCTTCTTGCTCCGTCCTCCTCGGTTGGGGAGGACCCTAGTCAGCCGCTACGACCAGCGTCATCACATCTGAGCGGAAATTGAGCATAACGATCCGGCTGCAACCGGACACACCGCGTGAACAGGACCCTGCCCGAGGATACCGGCTCCATAACGGAACATGCCCGTAACGGGAAGGGTCTTGACTGGAACGTGACGCATCGGCCTTTATGCCATGAGGCATATTGCGCGAGACCTGTTCACGAACATTTCACCGGTGGGGGAGGGTGCCATGAGACTGCTGCTCGTCGAGGACGACGATCACGTCGCGGCGGCCCTCTCCGCCATCCTCGTCCGCCACGGCTTCCAGGTCGTCCACGCCCGCAGCGGCGAGGAGGCGATCCAGGCGCTCCTGCCGGCCGGCAAAGAGCCCTTCGGCTGCGTGCTGCTCGACCTCGGGCTGCCCGACCAGGACGGCTACGAGGTGTGCGGCAAGATCCGCAAGCGCAGCGACACCCCGGTGATCATGGTGACGGCGCGGGCCGACGTCCGCTCGCGCATTCACGGCCTCAACCTCGGCGCCGACGACTACGTGGTCAAGCCGTACGACACCGGTGAACTGCTCGCCCGTATCCACGCAGTCAGCCGGCGCAAGGGCGCGGGCGATGCTCCGGCGCCCGGCGACGACACCGCGCTGCGCCTCGGCGGCGTACGCATCGAACTGCCCACGCGCCGCGTCAGCGTCGCCGGCAGCGAAGTGCAGCTCACCCGCAAGGAGTTCGACCTGCTCGCACTCCTCGCGCAGCGACCCGGAGTCGTCTTCCGCCGGGAACAGATCATCAGCGAGGTCTGGCGTACGAGCTGGGAGGGCACTGGCCGCACTCTGGAAGTACATGTGGCCTCCCTGCGCTCCAAGCTGCGGATGCCCGCGCTCATCGAGACCGTGCGCGGCGTCGGCTACCGGCTCGTCGCCCCGGCCGCGTCAG
Source organism: Streptomyces sp. ISL-100 (assembly GCF_018614615.1). Classification (GTDB taxonomy): domain Bacteria; phylum Actinomycetota; class Actinomycetes; order Streptomycetales; family Streptomycetaceae; genus Streptomyces. Next base: position 6,583 of record NZ_JAGGOK010000029.1, read on the forward strand.
TACAGGGCCCGTAACCCCACGTGCGCACCCGCCTCCTCCCGCTGCTCATCGTCCTGCTCGCGGGCATCCTGCTCGCGCTGGGCCTGCCCCTCGCGTTGAGCGTGGCCGCCGCGCAGCAGCAGCGCGTGGTCGTCGACCGGATCGACGACACGGCGCGCTTCGCGGCGCTCGCCCAGTTCGTCACCGAACGCATGGAGAGCGGCCAGGACGAGCGCCGCCGCACACTGGAGACCGAACTCGCGAGCTACAGCGAGGTGTACGGGATCAAGGCGGGTGTCTTCTACCGCGACAAGTTCCCCATGGCGAGCGCACCCGAGAACTGGGCCGTTCCCGAGAGCGGCGAGGGACGGGACGCCTTCGTGGAAGCGCTCGGCAAGCGCCGCAGCCACGATCCCGCTCAGGTGTGGCCCTGGCAGGAAGGGCGTCTTGTCGTCGCCTCACCGGTCGTGCGGGACGGAGACGTCGTCGCGGTCGTGGTCACCGATTCGCCGACCGGGCAGATGCGTTCGCGGATCCTGCACGGCTGGCTGCTGATCGCGGCGGGTGAGGTCGCGGCGATGCTGGTGGCGGTGGGCGCCGCGTTCCGGCTGACCGGGTGGGTGCTCAGGCCCGTACGCATCCTGGACGCGGCCACCCACGACATAGCTACGGGGCTGATGAACTCGCGGGTCGCGGTGGCCGGCGGCCCACCCGAACTCAGGCGTCTCGCCCGCTCCTTCAACGAGATGGCGGACAACGTCGAGGAAGTGCTGGAGCAGCAGCGCGCCTTCGTCGCCGACGCCTCCCACCAGCTGCGCAACCCCCTGGCCGCCCTTCTCCTGCGGATCGAACTCCTTTCCCTCGAACTGCCCGAGGGCAACGAGGAGATCGCCTCCGTCCGCACGGAGGGCAAGCGTCTCGCCCAGGTCCTGGACAGCCTCCTGGGACTGGCGCTCGCCGAGCAGGCCCCCGCCCACCTCCAGATCGTCGACATCGGCGAGCTGGTCACCGAGCGGGTCGCCGCCTGGCGCCCCCTGGCGGACGACAAGGGCGTACACCTCACCCGCGAAGGCCCGGCGGCCGTCACCGCCTGGGGAGACCCTGTGACGCTCTCCAGCGCCCTGGACGCGGTGATCGACAACGCTCTGAAGTTCACACCGGGCGGTGAGGACGTCGCGGTCACGGTCGAACCGAACGGCGAGTCCTGCACCATCACCGTCGCCGACGGCGGCCCCGGCCTGACCGACGACGAACTGGACCGCGTCGGCGACCGCTTCTGGCGCAGCAACCGCCACCAGAACGTCACCGGCTCGGGCCTCGGCCTGTCCATCTCGCGGGCCCTGCTGCTCGCGGGCGGCGGGACCCTCTCGTACGCCCGCAACGAACCCCACGGGCTGCGCGTGACCGTGAAGGTCCCGCGCACATCGCCTACGGCTTGACCGACCGGTAGTAGCGCTGGGCGCCTTCGTGCAGCTCCAGCGGATCCGTGTAGATGGCGGTCCGCAGATCCACCAGCTGGGCCGCGTGCACCTCTCTGCCGATGCTGTCCCGGCTCCCTATGACCGTACGGGTGAGCCCCTCGGTCAGCCGCGCGTCCGCGGCGTCCGTGGTCACCAGCAGGTTGGCGACCGCCACCGTCGAAACCGCCTCCCCGTTCTGCGCCTGCGGGTACGCGTCGGCCGGCATCACGGCGGACCGGTAGTGGCGGGCGGGGCCGGCCTCCGCGTGCAGCTCGTCGACCAGATCACCCAGGGGTACGAGCCGGATGTCGAAGCGCTCCGACAGATTCCTGACCGCGGTGGTCGGCAGGCCACCGGACCAGAAGAAGGCATCGATCGTGCCCTTCTTCAGACGCCCCGGCATGGTGTCGATGCCGATGGACACCGGAGTGATGTCCAGCTCGGGATCCAGCCCCGCGGCCTTGAGTAGCCGGTTCGAGATCAGCCGTACGCCGGAGCCGTCCTGCCCCACGGCGACCCGCTTGTTCCGCAGATCGGCCGCGGAGCGCACCTTGGAACGCTTCGGAACGACGAGCTGCACATAGTCGTCGTAAAGCCGCGCACAGGCGCGCAGCCGGTTCATTCCCGGGAGGCCGTCCTGCCGGTACTGCGCCACGGCGTCCGCGGTGGCGATGGTGAAATCCGCCTGCCCGTTCACCAGCCGCGCGAGGTTCTGCCGCGAGCCCTCACTGGTCCGCAGCTCCATGCCCACGTCCGGGAGGTCGCGGGCGACCTCCTTGTCCAGGAGCTCGCCGTAGCGCTGGTAGACGCCGGTCGTCACGCCTGTACTGAAGGTGATCTTTCCGCGCGGTGCGGACTCCCCGATCGGCAGGAGCCACCACGTCAGCAGTCCGGACACCACGAGTGCGGCGACGGACCCCAGGAGGGCGCGGCGGCGGCTGATGCGGGGGAGGGCGTTGAGCATGCGCGCGATCCTGCCAGTTCACTCCCCTCGACGACCAGGGGGTGCCCGGCCCCGTACTCTGGTGTACGAGATGAGCGAGAAGACATACGAGGTGCGCACTTACGGGTGCCAGATGAACGTCCACGACTCCGAGCGGCTTTCGGGCCTCCTGGAGGGCGCGGGATACGTGCGGGCGCCGGAGGGTGCCGACGGTGACGCCGATGTCGTCGTCTTCAACACCTGCGCGGTGCGGGAGAACGCCGACAACAAGCTGTACGGCAACCTGGGCAGGCTCGCCCCGATGAAGACGAAGCGGCCCGGGATGCAGATCGCCGTGGGCGGCTGCCTCGCGCAGAAGGACCGCGACACCATCGTCAAGAAGGCCCCCTGGGTCGACGTGGTCTTCGGTACGCACAACATCGGCAAGCTGCCCGTGCTGCTGGAGCGCGCCCGCGTCCAGGAAGAGGCGCAGGTAGAGATCGCCGAGTCGCTGGAGGCGTTCCCCTCCACACTGCCGACGCGTCGCGAGAGCGCGTACGCCGCCTGGGTGTCCATCTCCGTCGGGTGCAACAACACCTGCACGTTCTGCATCGTCCCGGCCCTGCGCGGCAAGGAGAAGGACCGCAGGACCGGCGACATCCTCGCCGAGATCGAGGCCCTGGTCGCCGAGGGCGTCTCCGAGATCACCCTGCTCGGCCAGAACGTCAACGCGTACGGCTCGGACATCGGTGACCGCGAGGCGTTCTCCAAGCTGCTGCGCGCCTGCGGGAAGATCGAGGGCCTGGAGCGCGTCCGGTTCACCTCGCCGCACCCGCGCGACTTCACGGACGACGTGATCGCCGCGATGGCCGAGACGCCGAACGTCATGCCGCAGCTGCACATGCCGCTCCAGTCCGGCTCGGACACGGTGCTCAAGGCGATGCGCCGCTCGTACCGGCAGGACCGCTTCCTCGGCATCATCGAGAAGGTGCGAGCCGCCATGCCGCACGCCGCCATCTCCACCGACATCATCGTGGGCTTCCCCGGCGAGACCGAGGAAGACTTCCTGCAGACCATGCACACGGTCCGCGAGGCGCGCTTCGCGCAGGCCTTCACCTTCCAGTACTCCAAGCGTCCCGGGACGCCGGCCGCCACTATGGAGGACCAGATCCCCAAGGAGGTCGTCCAGGAGCGCTACATGCGCCTGGTCGCCCTTCAGGAGGAGATCTCCTGGGAGGAGAACAAGAAGCAGGTGGGCAGGACCGTGGAGGTCATGGTCGCCGAGGGCGAGGGCCGCAAGGACGGCGCCACGCACCGCCTCTCCGGGCGCGCCCCCGACAACCGCCTCGTCCACTTCTCGAAGCCGGACGAGGACGTACGCCCCGGGGACGTGGTGACGGTTGAGATCACCTACGCAGCGCCGCACCACCTGCTGGCCGAGGGGCCCGCGAAGGCGGTACGCCGCACGCGCGCGGGCGACGCCTGGGAGAGGCGCACGGCCGAGCCGCAGCAGGGCGCGGGCGTTCTGCTGGGGCTGCCGAAGGTCGGCGTACCGGAGCCGCTGCCGGCGGCCACCGGCGGCTGCTCCGTCCAGTAGCCGCAGTCCAGTAACCGCAGCCCAGTAACCGCAGCGACCGGATTCCGCCGTCGTACTAGGCTGCCGGGCATGCTTGTCGCCGCTGCCGTATGCCCCTGTCCGCCCCTGCTGGTCCCCGAGGTCGCCTCCGGTGCCGCACCGGAACTCGACGCCGCACGGACGGCTTGTGCGGACGCTCTGGGGGTGCTCGCCGCGTCCCGCCCCGACCTGCTCGTCGTGGTCGGCCCCGCGGGACAGGACGGCACCGAAACGCACCCCCAGGGGGCCACCGGAAGCTTCAAGGGCTTCGGAGTGGATTTCGGAGTGTTCCTTGGAACGACGGAAACGGCGAACGAGAGCTTCCCGGGAAGCGCCGCAGACCGTCAGCTTCCGCCGTCGCTCGCCGTGGGCGCCTGGCTGCTCTCCCGCACGCAGTGGGCCGACGCCCCGGTGGAGGGGCTCGGAGTCGGGGAACGGCTGGCCGGCGCTGTGTGCGTACAGGAGGGCCGGAAACTCGCCGCACGGGCGGAGCGCGTCGCCCTCCTCGTGCTCGGCGACGGCAGCGCCTGCCGGACGCTCAAGGCGCCCGGCTATCTGGACGAACGGGCCGAGGGATTCGACGCGGCGGCGGCGCGTGCGCTGGGAGCGGCCGACACGGCCGCTCTGACGGCCCTGGACGATCACCTGGCGCACGAACTCAAGGCGGCGGGCCGGGCGCCCTGGCAGGTCCTGGCGGGCGCCGCGGAGGGCGCCGGTCTCGCCGGACAGCTGCTGTACGAGGATGCCCCCTACGGCGTCGGATACTTCGTCGCCGTCTGGTCCTGAGGGGCACCGGAAAGCACGGGGACGGCCGTGGAGCGATGTCTGCTCCACGGCCGTCCACCGTTGCTCTTGCTGTCGTTCAGGAGGCCACTTGTCAGCCGGCCGGAGGGGGAGGAGGCGGCGGCGTGGTGCCAGTGCCGGGGCCCCCGGTTCCGCCCGTCCCGTCGTCCTTGTGCGCGATGCGGTCCAGGGCGTGCTTGGCCTTGCCCGTGCCCGACTCGATCTGACTGCTGTACTTGCCCTTGGTCTTGCTGTCGACCGCCTTGGCGGCCTTGCTCAGACCTTGCTCGATCTTGCCCTCGTGCTGCTGGGCGAGCTCCGAGACCTTGTCCTTCGCGGGAGCAAGCTTGGCCTTCAACGAATCCAGGAAGCCCATGGATCACCTTCGCTCTTCAGGGGACTACTTACGGGCGTTCTCTCCAGCCTCACTGTCCGCTGCTTCGTCCGCGGACTGCTGCTTGGGGATCTCTACGTTGTCCCCCGCGTCGGCCTCGGAAACCTCGGCGCCCTTTTCGGCCCCGGCTTCCTCGGCTTCCGTCACGGCTGCCTCCGGAGAGTCGGCCTTCGGAGTGGCGGCCTGTGCCTCCTCGGTTGACGCCTCAACGGCATCCTTGGACTTGCGGCGAAACCATGCAAAAACGCCCATATCTGCTCCATACCTTACTCGTGTGGGCGAAATCCCGCGCCCGACCGGAGCGTCTCATTGCGTCGCCCGGGGGCACCGGTCCGTAAACCGGCGGTCGGAACCTCGCAACAGGCAACGAACCCGGGCGCGTGCCGTCACGTAACTCGTTCGGGGAGGGGGCGTGGGGTTTGCGAGACTGTGCGAGTGAGAACTGCAGCTCCCGCACCGCGGGTCATCGCCGTTGTCGGCCCCACGGCAGCCGGAAAGTCCGATCTGGGCGTCGCCCTCGCCCAGCATTTCGGCGGGGAAGTCGTCAACGCCGACTCCATGCAGCTCTACCGGGGGATGGACATCGGCACCGCCAAACTGACGCCCGCGGAACGCGTGGGCATCCCGCACCACCTCCTCGACATATGGGACGTCACCGAGGCGGCGAGCGTCGCCGAGTACCAGAAGCTCGCCCGCGCGGAGATCGACCGGCTGCTCGCCGACGGCCGCACGCCCGTCCTCGTCGGCGGCTCCGGACTGTACGTACGGGGCGCCATCGACGCCCTCGAATTCCCCGGCACCGACCCGGCGGTACGGGCACGCCTGGAGGAGGAGCTGGAGCTGCGCGGCCCGGGTGTGCTCCACGCGCGGCTCGCCGCCGCCGACCCCGACGCGGGGCGCGCGATCCTGCCGAGCAACGGCCGGCGCATCGTCCGGGCGCTCGAAGTGATTGAAATCACCGGGAAGCCTTTCACGGCCAACCTGCCCGGCCCCGACTCGATCTACGACACGGTCCAGATCGGCGTCGACGTGGCCCGCCCCGAGCTCGACGAGCGCATCGCCCTGCGCGTCGACCGCATGTGGGAAGCGGGCCTCGTGGACGAGGTACGCACCCTGGAAGCGCAGGGTCTGCGGGAGGGGCGTACGGCGGCGCGCGCTCTGGGCTACCAGCAGGTACTGGCCGCGCTGGCGGGGGAATGCGCCGAGGAAGAGGCGCGCGCCGAGACCGTACGCGCCACCAAGCGTTTCGCCCGCCGCCAGGACTCCTGGTTCCGCCGGGACCCCAGGGTCCACTGGCTGAGCGGCGCGGCGCAGGACCGCGCGGAACTCCCGCATCGAGCGCTGGCGTTGGTCGAACGAGCGGTTACAGCCTGATCACGTGATGGCATCGGGACGCTCCGCCCGTCATCCGGGTGCCCGGGCCCGTGCCATCATCAAGCTTCGATCGACCAGTGAGTCCAAGTTGGGAGGGCGCGTGGCGATGGAAGCCGGCCCTCGCGACACAGCACAGGACGAACCGGACCGTTTGAGCCCTGACGGGCCCGACGACCAGGACGGGGCGCCCGGGACCGGGACGGGCCCCGAGGTCGAGGTCGAGCTGCGCCCGCAGCGGCGCCTGCGGATCTGGCAGCTCGCGCCGATCGTGGGACTCGCCGCCATGGGGTCCCTGATGTTCGCCTTCCCCCTCGCCTTCGAGTTCGGCGACGGCGGAGCGGTCGTCGCCATGCTGGGACTGCTCATCAGCTGCTGCGCCGCGGGCTGGGGCATGATGGCCGCCCGCCGTGTGGGGCACACCTGGCCGGGCCTGCCGTCCAGGGAGTCGGGCAAGCGTCCGGACTGGCGGCTGATCGCGCTGTACGTCGTCGTGGGCAGTGGCCTTGTCGCGCTGGCGGTCTGGCGCGTGGCCCGCCTCCGCTGACCGGGTGTCGTACCCGACCCGTACGATTGACGCCGTGAGCACCGCGCCGATCGCCTTCCTCAAGGGCCACGGGACCGAGAACGACTTCGTGATCGTCCCGGACCCGGGCAACACCATCGACCTGCCCTCTTCCCTCGTCGCGAAACTGTGCGACCGCAGGGCCGGAATCGGCGGCGACGGTCTGCTGCATGTCGTACGGTCCGCCGAGCACCCCGACGCCCGGCCGATGGCGGAGGCGGCCGAGTGGTTCATGGACTACCGCAACGCCGACGGCTCGATCGCCGAGATGTGCGGCAACGGCGTCCGCGTCTTCGCCCGCTACCTCCAGCGCGCGGGCCTGGTCGGCGAGGGTGACCTGGCCGTTGCCACCCGCGGCGGCGTCAAGCAGGTGCACATCGCCAAGGCGCAGGCCGGCGGTGAGTTCGGTGGGCTCGGCGACATCACCGTCTCGATGGGCCGTGCGGTCCTCCCCGATGGCGACGTCACGGTCTCTGTCGGGGCCCGCGAATGGCCGGCCCGCAATGTGAACATGGGCAACCCGCACGCCGTCGCCTTCGTCGACGACCTGGACCACGCCGGCGATCTGTTCACCGCCCCGCCCTTCAGCCCCGCCTCCGCCTACCCGCAGGGTGTCAACGTCGAATTCGTCGTCGACCGCGGCCCGCGCCACGTCGAGATGCGCGTGCACGAGCGCGGCTCGGGCGAGACCCGCTCCTGCGGTACGGGCGCGTGCGCCGTGGCCGTCGCCGCAGCCCGCAGGGACGGCGCCGATCCCGCCGTCACCGGTGAGCCCGTGACGTACACCGTGGACCTCCCCGGCGGGCGCCTGGTGATCACCGAGCAGCCCGACGGGGCCGTCGAAATGACCGGGCCCGCCGTGATCGTCGCCGAGGGCACCATCGATCCGGAGTGGATCACTCCGGCCGAGTAGCGCTGCTCTCCCGCGGCCCCCACGACCAGCAGGAAACGGGCATCGCATAGAGCTTCGCTCGAATGGGTGATCCGGTTCACGCTGAGCGGGAGCGTGACTGCGGGGCGTGGTGGGCTCGGTAGCATCAAGCACCGGCCGGGGACGTGGGTCCACCCGTCCACCGCCGGTCGACGCTGCCGGAGGTGCCCCATGAGTGCAGAGGCCGCCAACCCAGGTGCCACCAGTCGCAGGCGTGGCCGCACCAGGCTGGATCTCCGCAGAATCGGCCGTGTCGCACTGCTCGGCCCCACCTCGCGCGACCGGCTGCCCGACGCGATCGGCCACGTCGCGGACGCCCACCGCGCCCACCATCCCGACGCGGACCTCACCATCCTGCGCCGGGCGTACGTACTGGCCGAGTCGTCGCACCGCGGGCAGATGCGCAAGAGCGGCGAGCCGTACATCACGCACCCGCTGGCCGTGACGCTGATCCTCGCCGAACTCGGCGCCGAGACCACCACGTTGACCGCGGCCCTCCTGCACGACACCGTCGAGGACACCGATGTGACGCTCGACCAGGTGCGCTCGGAGTTCGGCGAGGAGGTGTGCTTCCTCGTCGACGGTGTGACGAAACTGGAGAAGGTCGACTACGGCGCCGCGGCCGAGCCCGAGACCTTCCGCAAGATGCTCGTCGCCACCGGCAACGACGTCCGGGTCATGTCGATCAAACTCGCCGACCGGCTGCACAACATGCGCACCCTCACCGTGATGCGCCCCGAGAAGCAGGCCCGGATCGCCAGGGTCACCCGCGACGTCCTGATCCCGCTCGCCGAACGGCTCGGCGTACAGGCCCTCAAGAGCGAGCTGGAGGACCTGGTCTTCGCGATCCTCCACCCGCAGGAGTACGAGCACACGCGCGCCCTCATCGCGGCGGACGCGACGGCGGGCGACCCGCTGAACGTCATCGCGGAGGAGGTCAGGAAGGTGCTGCGGGAAGCCGGTCTGGCCGCCGAAGTACTCGTCAGGCCCCGGCACTTCGTCTCCGTACACCGGGTCAGGCTGAAACGCGGCGAGCTGCGCGGCACGGACTTCGGACGGCTTCTGGTACTGGTCGCGGAGGACGCCGACTGCTACGGCGTACTGGGCGAACTGCACACCTGCTTCACGCCGGTGATCTCCGAGTTCAAGGACTTCATCGCGGCGCCCAAATTCAACCTGTACCAGTCACTGCACACCGCCGTCGCGAGCCCGGACGGTGAGGTGGCCGAAATCCTCATCCGTACGCACCGGATGCACAAGGTGGCGGAGGCGGGAGTCGTCGCACTCGGCAACCCGTACACGCCGACCGACGGGACGGAACCCGCCGTCGAGGGAGAGCGCGCCGACCCCACGAGGCCGGGCTGGCTCTCCCGGCTGCTGGAGTGGCAGGAGGCCACGCCCGACCCGGACACCTTCTGGACGTCGCTGCGCGCGGACCTCGCGGAGGACCGCGAGATCACCGTGTTCCGCTCGGACGGCGCCGTGCTGGGGCTGCCGGCCGGTGCGAGCTGCGTGGACGCGGCGTACGCGCAGTACGGCGAGGCGGCGCACCGCTGCATCGGCGCGCGGGTCAACGGCCGGCTGGCGACGCTCAGCACGGTGCTCAGCGACGGCGACACGGTGCAACTGCTTCTCGCCCACGACATCGGCTCGGGGCCCTCGCCCGAGTGGCTCGACCACGCCCGTACGCCCGCCGCACGGATCGCCATCAGCGGCTGGCTCTCCGCCCATCCGCAGGACGAGGCAGCCGCCCAGGGAGGAGCCGGCCGGCCGCCGGAGCCCAGGCCCGGGGGAGGGGCAGCCGCTCCGGCACCCGGCATCGACCCGCTGGTGCGCCGGGTCGCCGAGAACGCCGTCGTGGATCTGCCGGACGCGACCGTACGATTCGCGGGCTGCTGTACGCCCGTACCGCCCGACGCCGTCACGGGCTTCGCGGTGCGCGGCGGCGTCGTCACCGTGCACCGCGAGGAGTGCCCGGCGGTGGGCCGGATGCAGGCGCGCGGGCGGGAGCCCGTGGGCGTGCGCTGGCTGGCCACGGGCGACTGCCGGGTCACCCTCGTCGCCGAGTCCTTCGGCCGCCCGCGACTCCTCGCCGACCTCACCGAGGCCATCGCCACCGCGGGCGCGGCGGTCGTCTCGGCCACCGTGGAACCGCCGAGCGAGCAGCGCGTGCGGCACACGTACACGCTCCAGCTCCCCGACGCCGCGCTGCTTCCCGCGCTGATGCGCGCGATGCGCGAGGTGCCGGGTGTGTACGACGTGAGCCGCGCCCAGCATCCCGCCGGGGCCTGAGCGAGCCGGCGACCGGCCGAACCACCGCCTGACCGAACCACCGCTTGATCGAACGCAGCGCTCTTTCGAGTGGGAGCGTCGCGTGCCGTCACGGCGGCCGCGGCGGGCGCTGATAGCGGTAGATCATGCTGCTCACCTCCCGGCGCCTGAGTGCCGCCCTGCTGGCCGCCGCATCGGCCACCCTCGTCGCCGCGACCTTGCCCGCCCCCGCACCACCCGTGGCGCTCGGCATCGGCGATCCGCTCTTCCCGCACCTGGGTAACCCTGGATACGACGTTCGCGCGTACGACATCTCCTTCACGTACGGCGGAAGCAACAGCAAGCCCCTGGACGCCGTCACGAAGATCGACGCGGTGGCCACGGAGCAGCTCGACCGGGTCAACCTCGACTTCTCGCACGGCACCGTCGCGTCGGTCGAGGTGAACGGCGAGCGGGCGGCGTTCGCGACGGCGGGGGAGGACCTGATCGTCACGCCCGAGGAGCCGGTCTACGAGGGATGGCCGCTGCGGATCACCGTCTGGCACAAGAGCCATCCCAGCCCCAAGGAGGGCGCGGACGGCGGCTGGGTGCGTACGCGCGACGGTCTCGCCATGGCCAACCAGGCCGACGCGGCGCACCGGGTGTTCCCGTGCAACGACCATCCCGCGGACAAGGCGTTCTTCACGTTCCGTGTCACCGCTCCGAAGGGCATGACGGCAGTCACCAACGGCCTGCCCGTGGGAAAGGCCGAAAGGGTGGCGGGCGGTGCCACCTGGACGTACCGGACCAGCCATCCCATGGCGACCGAACTCGCGCAGGTCTCTGTCGGCCGGTCGACCGTCGTGCACAGGAGCGGGCCGAACGGTCTTCCCGTACGCGATGTCGTGCCCACCGCCTACCGCGCGCAGCTCGAACCGTGGCTGAAGAAGACACCGGGGCAGCTCGAGTGGATGGAGCGGCAGGTCGGCCGCTATCCCCTGGAGACGTACGGGCTGCTCGTCGCCGACGTGGACACGGGCTTCGAGCTGGAGACGCAGACGCTGTCGCTCTTCGAACGGTCGCTGTTCAGCCGCTCCGACCTGCCTGCCTGGTACGTCGAATCGATCATGGTGCACGAACTGGCGCACCAGTGGTTCGGCGACAGCGTCTCGCCGCGCTCCTGGTCCGACCTGTGGCTCAACGAAGGGCACGCCACCTGGTACGAGGCGCGGTACGCCGAGGACCACGCGAAGCAGCCGCTGGTGGACAGGATGCGCCGGGCATACGCACAGTCGGACACGTGGCGGGCGCAGGGCGGACCGCCCGCCGCTCCCCGGGGCCCCGCCCCGGGGAAGAAGATCAGCCTCTTCAGGCCGGTCGTCTACGACGGCAGCGGACTGGTGCTGTACGCGCTGCGCAAGGAGATCGGGAAGGACGCGTTCGAGCGGCTGCAGCGGCGGTGGGTCAGCGACCACCGGGACTCCACGGCGACGACCGGCGACTTCACGCGGCTCGCGTCGGAGATCTCGGGCCGGGATCTGTCCGGCTTCTTCAAGGAGTGGCTGTACGGGAAGAAGACGCCGGCCATGCCGGGGCACCCGGACTGGCGGAGTAAGGCGGCCGGTAAGCCGGAAGGCAAGGCTGCGGCCAAGGGCGCCAGGTAGAGGCGCCAGGAAGCGGGCATAAACCGGAGTGACGGCCCGGGGCGCACCGTGCCACTATCAACGGGTCGGCGGCGCTGCCGGGACGGGGGACCTCCGGACACTTCGGGAATCTTCCGGTCACGTCACGCGTTGTGACTGACGTAACCGACTTTTCTATCGACGTAAGGATCCAATGACCTCCTCTTCTTCCGCTTCCAAGGACGCACAGAGCTTCACGGAGAACGTGACCGAGAGCCTTCGGGCCGATGCCCTGATGGAAGAGGACGTCGCCTGGAGCTACGAAGTCGACGGGGAGCGGGACGGCGACCAGTTCGAGCGCTCCGACCGTGCGGCGCTGCGACGCGTGGCCGGCCTCTCCACCGAGCTCGAAGACGTAACCGAAGTCGAGTACCGGCAGCTGCGCCTGGAGCGTGTGGTGCTGGTCGGTGTCTGGACCTCCGGCACCGTGCTCGACGCGGAGAACTCGCTGGCGGAGCTGGCGGCACTCGCGGAGACCGCGGGCGCCCTCGTGCTCGACGGCGTCATCCAGCGTCGCGACAAGCCGGACCCGGCCACGTACATCGGCTCGGGCAAGGCGATCGAGCTCCGCGACATCGTGCTCGAGACCGGGGCCGACACCGTCGTCTGCGACGGTGAGCTCAGCCCCGGCCAGCTCATCCACCTCGAAGACGTCGTCAAGGTCAAGGTGGTAGACCGCACCGCCCTGATCCTGGACATCTTCGCCCAGCACGCCAAGTCCCGTGAGGGCAAGGCCCAGGTCGCGCTCGCGCAGATGCAGTACATGTTGCCGCGACTGCGCGGCTGGGGTCAGTCGCTGTCCCGGCAGATGGGTGGCGCCGGTTCCGGTGGGGGCGGCGGTATGGCTACCCGTGGTCCCGGTGAGACCAAGATCGAGACCGACCGGCGTCGGATCCGCGAGAAGATGGCGAAGATGCGCCGGGAGATCGCGGAGATGAAGACCGGCCGCGACATCAAGCGCCAGGAGCGCAAGCGCAACCAGGTGCCTTCGGTCGCGATCGCCGGATACACCAACGCCGGTAAGTCCTCGCTGCTCAATCGCCTCACCGGCGCGGGCGTGCTGGTGGAGAACGCACTGTTCGCCACCCTCGACCCGACCGTGCGCCGCGCGGAGACGCCGAGCGGACGGGTCTACACGCTCGCCGACACTGTCGGATTCGTCCGGCACCTGCCGCACCACCTCGTCGAGGCGTTCCGCTCCACGATGGAGGAGGTCGGCGAGTCCGACCTGATCCTGCACGTGGTGGACGGTTCGCACCCGGCGCCGGAGGAGCAGCTGGCGGCCGTACGCGAAGTGATCCGCGACGTCGGCGCGCTGAACGTGCGCGAGATCGTGGTGATCAACAAGGCGGACGCGGCAGACCCGGTCGTACTGCAGCGGCTGCTGCGGATCGAGCGCCACGCGATCGCCGTGTCGGCCCGTACGGGCGCGGGCATGGCGGAGCTGCTGGCGCTCATCGACGCGGAGCTGCCCCGGCCCGCGGTCGAGATCGAGGCTCTCGTGCCGTACACGCACGGCGGGCTGGTCTCGCGGGCACACGCCGAGGGCGAGGTTGTCTCCGAGGAGCACACCGGGGAAGGCACGCTGATCAAGGTGCGGGTGCACGAGGAGCTGGCGTCGGACCTGGCGCCGTACGTCCCGGCGACTCGCTAGTACGGAAGCAATACCGAAAGGCCCGCCCCCTCACGACTTCCGTTCTAGTGGTCGTCGCAACACCCCTGCCCAGGGGATGCGATGGACTTCAAGATCCGGGAGATCCGGACGGCTCAGGGGCCGAAGAAGCTGCTGCGTGAGCGGGAGACATACTTCCGGCTCATGCAGCAGGGCTTCAGCAACAACCAGGCGTGCCGGATCGTCGCGATGAGGGGGCGGGCCTTCGGGCTGTGCGGCGCCGTGTGGGCTGTGCGCCGGCTACTTGCTGCCGTACTTCTCGCTCATCGTCGTGAAGATCTGCTGAGCGCCCTGGTCCAGGCGCGGGCCCGCCAGCCAGCCCGAAGTCACCGGCCCGATCGAGGTGTTGGAGACGAGCGCCAACTTGCCGTCCGGCTGCGTGGCGAACCAGCCGCCGCCGGAGGAACCGCCGGTCATGGTGCAGCCGATGCGGTGCATCGTGGGCGTACCGGGGCTGATCGACAGGCGCGTCGGACGGTCCACGCACTTGTGCATGATCAGGCCGTTGTACGGGGGCGCGGCCGGGTAGCCCCAGGCGCCCATCGCGCCGATGTTCTCGTTCTCGGAGGCGTCGAAGCTGATCGGCAGGGCGTTGCCCACGGTCTCCTCGAGCGACTTGCCGCCGTTCTCGGGCTTCACGTGCATGATGGCGTAGTCGTACGGAGCTCCCGCGCCGCCCGTCGGGCCGCCGTCCCGGATCCACTCGCCCGAGGTCGAGACCCAGTCGGCCCAGTAGACGCCGTACGGAGAGATCTCCCGCTGCTGTGCGTTGTCCAGCGCGGCTGCCGACTTGCCCAGGTCGTTGTAGGCGGGAACGAAGGCGATGTTGCGGTACCAGCCGCCGGCCTGACCCGCGTGCACACAATGGCCGTCGGTCCACACCAGGTTGGACTTGCCGGGGTTCCGCGGGTCCTTGACGACGGTTGCCGAGCAGACCATCGAGCCTTCGGGGGAGTCGAAGAAGACCTTGCCGACGGGGGCCGCGTGGTCGTGGTACGGGGTCTTTTCCCGCTCGGCCTCGACCGGACGCGGCTCAGGGTCGGACACGCCCTGACCACCGGATGTGCCGGCAGTGGCCATCGTCTTGGCCGGGGCCTTCGCCGCCTTCATCCGTTCGGGCTTCCACAGGCCCTCGATGACCGGATTGACGTAGTCCTCGGCCTCGCGCAGCCAGTCCTTCCTGTCCCAGTTCTTCCAGCCGCCGTCCTTCCACTTGCCGATGTCGACTCCGTGCTCCTTGAGCTTGTCGGCGAGGTCGGCGGGAAGGGCGGCTTCCGCGCCGCCGGCGGGTGCGGACGCGCTGGGCCCGTCGGCCGCCTTGCCGGCGGCTTCTTCCTCGCCGGGGCCGCACGCGGTGGCCGTCAGAGCGAGAGCCGCCGCGATCGTGGTGGCGGCGAGCAACGGACGTATGGAGCGCATGGAAACGATTCCCCCTGTAGTTCAGGCCAAGGGCCCCCGGCACACCTGCCGAGGGCCCCTGAACAGCATTCACATATCGACTGGACCTACTGGTTGGCGAACTTTCCGCTCACCGAGTCGAAGATTCCCTTGGCTTCCGTGCCCAGGCGCGGACCGGCCAGCCAGCCGGCCGTCACCGGGCCGATCGAGGTGTTGGAGACCAGCGCGGGCTTGCCGTCCTGGCCGAGGGCCGTCCAGCCGCCACCGGAGGAACCACCCGTCATGGTGCAGCCGATGCGGTACATCGTCGGGTCACCGGCCTTGATGGACAGGCGTCCCGGCTTGTCGGCGCACTGGTACTGCTTCTGGCCGTCGAAGGGCGGGGCGGCCGGGTAGCCGGTCGCCGTCATGCTCGGGATCTCGGGTGCGGCCGGTGCGTTGAACTCCACCGGAAGGGCCGAACCGACCGTCTCCTCAAGAGACTTGCCGTTGCCCTTGCCCTTCTCCGGGGTGACGTGCAGCACCGCGTAGTCGTACGGAGCGCCTTCGCCGCCGGTCGGGCCGCCCTGGGCGATCCACTGCTCGGACGTCTGCGCCCAGTCGCCCCACCACACGCCGTGCGGCATGATTTCCTTCTCGTTCTTCGGCGCGCCGTCGAGCTCCTTGGCCGACTTGCCGGTGTCGTTGTACGACGGGACGAAGGCGATGTTGCGGTACCAGCCGCCCTTCTTGCCGGCGTGCACACAGTGGCCGGCCGTCCACACCATGTTGGACTTGCCGGAGTGCGCCGGGTCCTTGATGACGGTCGCGGAGCAGACCATCGAACCCTGGGGCCCGTCGAAGAAGAGCTTCCCGGCTTCGGGAGTGCTCGTCGTGTACGGGGTCTTCACGGGCTGTGCCTGGACGGGAGCGGGCGTCGGGTCGGTGACACCCTCGTCACCGGAAATGTCGTTGTCCACCGGCTTGTCGGGCTGCTCCGCGTCCCGCATCCGGTCCGGGTCCCAGAGGTCCTCGATGATCGGGTTGATGTAGTCCTCGGCCTCGCGGAGCCAGTCGTCCCTGCTCCAGTCCTTCCAGGCGCCGTCCTTCCACTTGTCCAGATCGACGCCGTGCTCCTTGAGCCGGTCCTTCAGGTCTTCGGGGATGACGATCTTGCCGTCGGCGGCCTGGCTGGTGGTGGCACTCGGCTCGCCGCCCGCGTTGTCCTCCTCGCTCGGACCGCAGCCTGTCGCGGTCAGGGCGAGGACGGCGGCAAGGCCGACAGCGGCGAATACAGGGGAGGTTCGGCGACGCGCGCTCCTCCCGCCACGTGTTGCGATGGTCGGGCGAATGGGTCGCATGCTTGATCCCCCTGGGACTTCGACATCTTCTTCAGCGAACTCTGCGAACTCCGCGAACTCTTGTGAACGATGCGCACATCGCGCACCCCGACGGCGGAGCTCCGGGCCGGAGTGCGGTCCCCACTATGCCGGTGCGGATGGGGACGGCGCGCGGCAGGGCCTCGGTTCCCCGAACGTAAGGATCTTCTTATTGCCCGTGATCCTCCGGCGCCACCGTCGTTGGTACGTACGGGGGACGCAGGGTCGGCGTTCAGCCCTAATGGGCACGCACTTGGAGACAACTGCGCGACGGAAGCTTCACTGCGGGAGGACCAACAGACGTGGCCGTGACCGAACCTGCCGCTGCGGTGCTGACCGCCGCGCACGAAGGGATCCTGCGGCGCCAGTCGCTGCGCGAGTCTTCCGCCCGAACGTACGCGCGGTCGCTGCCCATCGTTCCCGTACGCGCGCGGGGGCTGACGATCGAGGGAGCCGACGGGCGCCGCTACCTCGACTGCCTCTCGGGGGCGGGGACCCTGGCTCTCGGACACAACCACCCCGTGGTCCTGGAGGCCATCAAGAAGGTTCTCGACTCCGGCGCCCCGCTCCATGTGCTGGACCTCGCGACGCCCGTGAAGGACGCGTTCATCACCGAGCTCTTCGCTACGCTGCCACGCGGGCTCGCCGACAACGCGCGGGTGCAGTTCTGCGGTCCGGCGGGTACGGACGCGGTCGAGGCCGCGCTCAAGCTCGTACGCACGGCCACCGGGCGCAGCGGACTGCTGTCCTTCACCGGGGCGTACCACGGCATGACGGCGGGCGCCCTCGACGCATCGGGCGGTGCGCAGGACGTACGGGTGACGCGCCTGCCCTATCCGTACGACTACCGCTGCCCCTTCGGAGTGGGCGGCGAACGCGGCGCCGAACTCTCCGCCCGCTGGACCGAGAACCTCCTCGACGACCCCAAGAGCGGGGTGGCGGTCCCGGCCGGGATGATCCTCGAACCCGTGCAGGGGGAGGGTGGCGTCATCCCCGCGCCGGACGACTGGATGCGGCGGATGCGCCGGATCACGGCGGACCGCTCCATCCCGCTCATCGCGGACGAGGTGCAGACCGGAGTCGGCAGGACCGGCACCTTCTGGGCGGTCGAGCACAGTGGCGTCGTGCCCGATGTGATGGTCCTGTCCAAGGCCATCGGCGGCAGCCTCCCGCTCGCCGTCGTGGTCTACCGGGCGGACCTCGACGCCTGGGAGCCGGGCGCCCACGCCGGTACGTTCCGCGGCAACCAGCTCGCCATGGCGGCGGGCGCGGCCACCCTGGCGTACGTACGCGAGAACCGGCTCGCCGAGCGTGCCGGCGTGCTCGGCGCACGCATGATGGGCCAGTTGCAGGGACTGGCCGCCGACCACCCCTGCATCGGGAACGTACGCGGCCGGGGGCTGATGATCGGCGTCGAGCTCGTCGACCCCGATGCCGATCCGGACGGGCACGGCCGTACGTCCACGGGCGCTCCCCCGGCGGCGCGCGCTCTGGCCGCCGCCGTCCAGCAGGAGTGTCTGGAGCGCGGACTCATCGTCGAGCTCGGCGGGCGTCACTCCGGCGTCGTACGTCTGCTGCCTCCTCTCACCCTCACCGATGAACAGGCCTCGGCGGTCCTCGACCGTCTGGCCGACGCCCTGTCGGCCGCCGAGCGCTCTTCGTACCACCAGCCACAGACCGGGCTGTCGAACTGACCCCGGACCTCGTCCCAAGGAAGACCCCCGTGAACTCCACTCCCGCACCCGATGCGTCCGAGGCCGAAGACCGTCCCGCCGTCCACGAGCGACGACAGGGCGGTACGCACGGCCGTCTCGTGGTCGACGAGGCCAAGGTGCCCCGGCAGAAGGGCAGCGCCCACGGGGAGCCGCGCACGCCGGGGCCAGGCGCACGCCCGCAGGCATCGGGCACGGCCGCGGACCTTCTCGACCACCCCGACCCGCATACTGCGGCGGAGGCAGCAGCCGTCGAAAACCTGCTGCGCTGCTGGGTCCGGGAGAACGACCTCACCCGTCCCCTGGGCCCCACCCTGCGCATCCCGCTCGACGCCAGCGGCACCGCGCTGCTCGTCCCCGTCCGCTACTGGTCATCCACCGGATGGCACCGCTTCGGCATGCCGGCGCTGGAAGGCGGACCGCAGGGCGCCCCTTCCGCCGACGCCGTCACAGTCGCCGCCCTCCTCGGCCGCGAGGCCGGGCAGCGCGAAGGCGCGGACCTGGTCGGCCGGGTCGCCGACTCGGTGCGGCGCACCGCCGCGTTCATCGCCGAGCGGCGCCGGCACCCCGGCCCCGCGGCAGAGGCGGACCTGTTCCTCAGCGCGGAACAGTCCCTTCTCCTCGGGCATCCCCTGCACCCCACGCCCAAGAGCCGAGAGGGTCTCTCCGAGGCCGAAGCGCACCTGTACTCACCCGAGTTGCACGGCTCCTTTCCGCTGCAGTGGATGGCTGTAGACCGGTCCGTACTGGCCGAGGACTCGGCCTGGACCGAACGCGGCCGCGCCGTCTCCGTCGAGCAGCTCGTCGTCCGGCTGGCCGACGGCCTCCCGGTGCCCGACCACACGGTGCCCTTGCCCCTCCACCCGTGGCAGGCCCGCGAGCTGACGCACCGGCCTGCCGTCGCTGCGCTCCTGGAGCAAGGTCTCCTCCACGACCTCGGCCCGCACGGCGCCCCGTGGCACCCCACCTCCTCCGTCCGCACCGTGCACCGCCCCGGTTCGCCCGCCATGCTCAAGCTCTCGCTCGGCGTACGCATCACCAACTCCCGTCGTGAAAACCTCCGCAAGGAACTCCACCGCGGCGTCGAAGTCCACCGGCTGCTGCGCGGCGGGCTGGCCGAGGAGTGGCAGTCCGCCCACCCCGGCTTCGACGTCATCCGCGACCCGGCGTGGCTCGCCGTCGACACGACCGACGGCGAACCGATCCCCGGCCTCGACGCCCTGCTGCGCCACAACCCGTTCGGTCCCGGCGACGACGCCGTCTGCATCGCGGGACTCACCGCCCCGCGCCCCTGGCCGGGCCGCACCGGCATGCACTCCCGAATCGCCGAAGTCGTCGCCCGGCTCGCCGCCCGGACCGGCCGGCCCACCGGAGCCGTCGCCGCCGAGTGGTTCCTGCGCTACCTCGACCACGTCGTACGCCCGGTGCTCTGGCTGGACGGCACGGCAGGGGTCGCGCTGGAGGCCCATCAGCAGAACACCCTGGTCCTCCTCGACCCCGACGGCTGGCCCGTCGGCGGCCGCTACCGCGACAACCAGGGCTACTACTTCCGCGAATCCCACCGCGCCGAACTCGAACGCCGCCTTCCCGGCATCGGCGCCACCAGCGACACTTTCGTTCCCGACGACGTCACCGACGAACGCTTCGCCTACTACCTCGGCATCAACAACGTCTTCGGCCTGATCGGGGCGTTCGGTGCCCAGCGGCTGGCCGACGAGCGTGTCCTGATCGCCGCCTTCCGCCAGTTCCTCGCGAAGAACAGCGCCCTCGGCTCTTCGCTCCCCACCCAGCTCCTGGAGAGCCGCAGCCTCCGCTGCAAGGCCAACCTGCTCACCCGGCTGCACGGCCTCGACGAGCTCGAAGGCCCGGTCGACACCCAGTCCGTCTACGTCACCATCGCCAACCCCCTTCGCACCTGAAGGAACATGTCCCACCCGAACTGCTGAGAGGAGCGTCGCCGTGCCTCCCGCCGATGCGAGCACCGACGCAGGAACCAACTCCGCTCCCCGCGCCGGATCCAGCACCGAGGACACCCTCGACCTGCGGCTCACTGAAGAGCTCATCGCGCTCTTCGGCGACGACGGCCCGGTGACCGGCCCCCGGGCCGCCGGCGACGACCTCCTCGACACCCCCGCCGACTGGGGTCCCGTCACCACCTCCGGCGGCGTCTTCCAGCTCGTTCCCGTACGCATCGAGCGGGACCTGCCGCTCATCAGCAGGTGGATGAACGATCCGGCTGTCGCCGCCTTCTGGGAACTGGCGGGTCCGCAAGAGGTCACTGCCGCCCACCTGCGCACCCAGGTCGACGGCGACGGCCGCAGCGCACCCTGCCTCGGCGTACTGGCCGGCGTACCCATGAGCTACTGGGAGATCTACCGCGCCGACCTCGACCCACTGGCCCGCCACTACCCGGCCCGCCCTCACGACACCGGCATCCACCTCCTCGTCGGCGGCGTGGCCGACCGCGGCCGCGGCCTCGGCACCACCCTCCTGCGAGCCGTCGCCGACCTCGTACTCGACAGGCGTCCCCTTTGCGCACGCGTCGTCGCCGAACCGGACCTGCGCAACACCCCCTCCGTCTCGGCCTTCCTCCGGGCCGGCTTCCGCTTCTCTGCCGAACTCGACCTCCCCGACAAGCGAGCCGCGCTCATGGTCCGCGACCGCGCCCTGCGAAACCTGCTGTGAACAACCCGCTACTTCTCATACACCGCTCGACCCGAATGGGTTCCACCCCGAGGAGTCCCCGTGCCGAAGCCCGCCGTCGCCCATGACTTCGAGGACCCGCTCCCGTTGCCGGTTCCGCCCGGACTGAAACCGGGCACCTGGGAGCCGGCAGCCCGCCGCCTCCTCGCCAAGATGCTCGGCGAGTTCGCGTACGAGGAGATCATCGAGCCCGTCCCGCCGCCCGCCGGCGACCGTCACACCCTCCCGCTCGACGACGGCGGCACACTCTCCTTCCGGGCGGTTCGCGGCGCCTACGGCAGCTGGCGCGTGAACCCGGAAACGATCGAACTGCACGAGCGCGACTCCCAAGCCGACGCGGACGCCGGCGCCGGTGACGACGCCCCGGCCGAAGGCCGCCCCTTCGGCGACCCCCTCCGGTTCCTGGTCCTCGCCCGCCGCCTCCTCGCCCTCGACGGCGCCACCCTCGGCCACCTCATCCGCGAGCTGAGCGCCACCCTGGCCGCCGACGCCCGCCTCGACCACACCGCCGTGTCCGCGGCGCACCTCGCCGACCTCGGGTACGCGGAGCTCGAAGGGCACCAGACCGGCCACCCCTGGCTCGTCCTCAACAAGGGCCGCCTCGGCTTCTCCGCCACCGACACCGCCCGCTGGGCCCCCGAAGCCCGTACACCGGCCAGGCTTCCCTGGATCGCGGTCAGCACCGAGCTCGCGGGCTACCGCGGAGTCTCCTTACTGGCCACGCCCGATCGCCTCTACGCACGCGAACTCGATGTCGCCACCCGCGAGTCGTTCGCCGCCGCACTCCTCGCCCGCGGTCTGGACCCCGAGCGTTACCTCTATCTGCCCGTGCACCCCTGGCAGTGGAATGAAGTGGTTCTGCCGCTCTTCGCCCCCGCCGTCGCCCAGGGCGCCATCGTGCCGCTCCCCACCGACGGCGACGTACGGCTGCCGCAGCAGTCCATCCGTACGTTCCTCAATACGAGCCGTCCCGACCGGCACACGGTGAAGCTGCCGCTCGCCGTCCTGAACACGCTCGTATGGCGAGGACTACCCACCGAGCGCACCCTGGCGGCGCCCGCCGTCACCGCCTGGGTGCACGGACTGCGGGACGCCGACCCCTTCCTGCGTGACGAGTGCGGGGTGATCCTCCTCGGCGAGGTCGCGTCCGTCGCGGTCGAACACCCCCTTTACGACGGCCTCCCGGAGGTCCCGTACCAGTACAGAGAGCTCCTGGGGGCCATCTGGCGCGAGCCGCTCACGGGCAGGCTGGCCCCCGGAGAGCGCGCCCGCACGCTGGCATCCCTCCTGCACACGGACTCCGAAGGACGGGCCTTCACAGCGGAACTCGTCGCCCGCTCCGGCCTCGCGCCCGCCGTATGGCTGCGACGGCTCTTCACCGCGCTGCTGCCTCCGCTGCTGCACTTCCTGTACCGCTTCGGCACCGTCTTCTCCCCGCACGGCGAGAACGCCATCGTTGTCTTCGACGACCACGACATCCCGGTCCGTCTCGCGATCAAGGACTTCGTCGACGACGTGAACGTGAGCGCACAGAGGCTCCCCGAGCACGACTCCATGCCCGACGACGTGCGCGAGGTCCTGCTGACCGAGCCTCCAGCCTTTCTCACGCAGTTCATCCATTCCGGCCTGTTCGTCGGTGTGTTCCGCTATCTGGCGCCCCTTTGCGAAGATCAACTGGGCGTCCCCGAGAATGAGTTCTGGTCACTCGTACGGGCTGAAATCCTGCGGCACCAGGCCCGCTTCCCGGAGCTCAAGGACCGGTACGAGATCTTCGACCTGCTCACCCCGCGGATCGAGCGCCTGTGCCTGAACCGCAATCGTCTGCACCTCGACGGCTATCGCGACCGCCCCAGCCGCCCGCACGCCGCGGTGCACGGCACCGTCCCCAACCCTCTCCACCTGTCCTGATGCGCTCGCCTGGTGTGACCCGGGTTGTCAGTGGTGCCCCGTAGGCTGGACGGGCTATGACGAAGCCCTCACTCCCCGAGCTCCTCCATGCCGCCGTCACCGCCGTCGGCGGCACGGAGCGGCCCGGCCAGGTCGCCATGACCGAGGCCGTGGCCGGAGCCATCGACGACAATGCCCACCTGCTCGTCCAGGCCGGCACCGGCACCGGAAAGTCACTCGGCTATCTGGTGCCGGCCCTGGCCCACGGCGAGCGCGTCGTCGTGGCGACGGCGACCCTGGCCCTGCAGCGCCAGCTCGTGGAGCGTGATCTTCCGCGTACGGTCGAGGCGCTGCATCCGCTGCTGCGCCGGCGCCCCGAGTTCGCCATGCTCAAGGGGCGGTCGAACTATCTCTGCCTGCACCGGCTCCACGAGGGCGTACCGCAGGAAGAGGAGGACGGCCTTTTTGACCAGTTCGAGGCTGCCGCTCCGACCAGCAAGCTCGGCAAGGATCTGCTGCGCATGCGCGACTGGGCGGACGAGACGGAGACGGGCGACCGCGACGATCTCACCCCCGGTGTCTCCGACCGCGCCTGGGGCCAGGTCTCCGTCTCCTCGCGCGAGTGTCTGGGCGCGTCGAAGTGCGCGTACGGAGCGGAGTGCTTCGCCGAGGCGGCCCGCGAGCGGGCGAAGCTCGCCGATGTCGTCGTGACCAACCACGCCCTCCTCGCCATCGACGCCATCGAGGGCGCCCCCGTGCTCCCGCAGCACGAGGTCCTGATCGTCGACGAGGCCCATGAGCTGGTCTCACGGGTGACCGGTGTCGCGACCGGTGAGCTCAGCCCCGGGCAGGTGAACCGGGCCGTCCGCCGGGCAGCCAAGCTGGTCAACGAGAAGGTTGCCGACGCTCTCCAGACAGCCGCGGAGTCCTTCGAGCGGCTGATGGAGCTCGCACTTCCCGGGCGGCTCGAAGAGATCCCGGAGGATCTCGGGTACGCCATCATGGCGCTGCGTGACGCCGCCCGTAACGTCATCTCGGCCATCGGCTCGACCCGCGACAAGTCCGTCCAGGACGAGGATGCGGTGCGCAAGCAGGCACTCGCGGCGGTCGAAAGCATCCACGGTGTCGCGGAGCGGATCGCCAACGGTTCCGAGTACGACGTCGTCTGGTGCGAGCGGCACGACCGTTACGGGGCCTCCCTGCGCGTCGCCCCGCTCTCCGTATCGGGGCTGCTGCGCGAGAAGCTGTTCAGCGAGCGTTCCGTCGTCCTGACGTCTGCCACGCTCAAGCTGGGCGGGGACTTCAACGGCGTGGGGTCCTCGCTCGGGCTGTCGCCGGAGGGCACGACGGGGGACGACGTCCCCGTCTGGAAGGGCCTGGACGTCGGCTCGCCCTTCGACTACCCGAAGCAGGGAATTCTGTACGTCGCCCGGCAGCTCGCCACGCCGGGCCGCCAGGGTTCGCGCGGCGACATGATGGACGAACTCGCCGAACTGGTCGAGGCTGCCGGAGGCCGCACGCTGGGGCTTTTCTCCTCCATGCGGGCGGCGAAAGAGGCGGCCGAGGAACTGCGCGGCAGGCTCGACATGCCGATCCTGCTCCAGGGCGAGGAAACGCTTGGTGAGCTGATCAAGTCATTCGCGGCGGACCCGAAGACGTGTCTCTTCGGCACGCTCTCGCTCTGGCAGGGCGTCGATGTGCCCGGGCCGAGCTGCCAGCTCGTCGTCATGGACCGGATTCCCTTCCCCCGGCCCGACGACCCGCTGATGAGCGCCCGGCAGAAGGCGGTCGAGGAGGCCGGCGGCAACGGCTTCATGGCCGTCGCAGCCACGCATGCGGCGCTCTTGATGGCTCAGGGCGCGGGACGGCTCGTACGGGCCATGGGGGACCGCGGTGTCGTCGCCGTACTCGACCCGAGGCTGGCCAATGCCCGCTACGGCAGCTACCTGCGGGCGTCCCTGCCGGACTTCTGGTACACCACGGACCGTAATCAGGTACGCCGCTCCCTCGCCGCGATCAATGCCAAGGCGGAGGCCGACGGAGAGTAGGGCCGCTCAGCCGCGAGAAGCAGCGAGCCCCTGGAACCGGCGCAGTGGGTTCCAGGGGCTCGGTCTTTGGCTGGCGGGCCCGACGGGGGTCACACCCGCCGCAGCACCGCCACGACCTTGCCGAGGATCGTCGCCTCGTCGCCGGGGATCGGCTGGTAGGCGGCGTTGTGCGGGAGCAGCCATACGTGGCCGTCCTCGCGCTTGAACCGCTTCACCGTGGCCTCACCGTCGAGCATCGCGGCCACGATGTCGCCGTTCTCGGCGACCGGCTGGCGGCGTACCGTCACCCAGTCGCCGTCACAGATCGCCGCCTCGATCATCGAGTCACCGACGACCTTGAGGACGAAGAGCTCGCCATCGCCCACGAGCTGCCGGGGGAGCGGAAAGACGTCCTCGACCGACTCCTCGGCGAGGATGGGTCCGCCGGCCGCGATCCGGCCGACGAGCGGGACGTACGACGCGGCAGGCTTGCCGGCCGTGTCGGTGGGCTGGCTGCTCGGCTGGTCCGAGCCCCGCACCTCGTACGCCCGGGGACGGTGCGGGTCACGGCGCAGGAAGCCCTTGCGCTCGAGGGCCATCAGCTGATGGGCCACGGAAGAGGTGCTGGAGAGGCCCACCGCCTGACCGATCTCGCGCATGGACGGCGGGTATCCTCGCCGTTGCACCGAGTCCCTGATGACCTCGATGACTCGTCGCTGCCGATCAGTGAGGCCGGAACTGTCCGCCCGGATTCCTGGAGGTCGGCCGGGCAGCGAACGCGAGGGCTTGGGGCCCTCAGGATTTGTGGCTGCTTCATTCATGGCATGCACCGGCTCGAGTCGGCTCTGGGATCGGTCCTGGGCAGTGATAGTTGCACTGTCAGCGGTGGTGGTCACGTCGGCCCCTCTCGAGATTGTCTCTCTCCCTGGCTGGACAACGGTAGTTGCTTTCGAAAGGTTGCGCCAAACACACGTTCGAGTGAAAAACCGCAGAATGCCTTTCTCGAACGCGCAGTGAGGTGTATGAGGGGCCGTTTTGAGCCGAATGGCAATTCGGGCCATTACGGTAACCTTCGCGGCTGAGCCGAGGGGTGGCGGGGGTGTCGTCAGCGTGTCGCCGCACGGCCGGCGCCGCGACACGCGCGGAGAGTTAAAAGCGCCCAGACCCAAGATCTAGTGGTCACATGGCCGCGGCCACCCACATGTGGGTCCCCAGTGCCATCAGGAGCCCCACGATCCCCTATGCTTGGGGCTGCTTCGGAGGGCCCCAGGTGGGGTCGGCCGAGGCTATTCAGTCGTGCTGTGAGGGAGGGTTGGGATCCATGCACTGCCCCTTCTGCAGGCACCCCGACAGTCGCGTCGTCGACAGTCGCACCACCGACGACGGAACGTCGATCCGCAGGCGCCGTCAGTGCCCCGACTGCTCCCGCCGTTTCACCACGGTGGAGACCGCCTCACTGATGGTGATCAAGCGCAGCGGAGTCACCGAGCCCTTCAGCCGTACCAAGGTCATCTCCGGCGTGCGCAAGGCATGCCAGGGGCGACCGGTCACCGAGGACGCCCTCGCCAAGCTCGGCCAGCGGGTCGAAGAGGCGCTGCGCTCCACCGGAAGCGCCGAGCTGACCACCCACGACGTGGGGCTGGCCATACTCGGCCCGTTGCGGGAACTCGATCTTGTCGCGTACCTGCGCTTCGCATCCGTGTACCGGGCGTTCGATTCGCTCGAAGACTTTGAGGCCGCCATCGCGGAGCTCCGCGAAGAGCGGCCGCCCGCAAGTGATTGTGGCTGCGGTCCCGGCGTGACCCCTGAGGTCCCTGCGCCCGCCGCTGCCGCCGACTGACCGACCGGCGGAAAAGCAGACCTGCTCCGGCCGCTTTTTGCGGCGTCCGGAACATCAGACACACAGCGTGCCCCGGGAAGAACTGGGCACGTCAGAGCGTTTTTGTACGTATATGGGAGGCGGCATGACAGAGACGGCGAGCGGCCCGGCACGAGGTTCCCGTACCAAGGGATCCAAGACCGGCAAGGGCCTGCGCATCGAGCGCATCCACACCACGCCCGGCGTGCATCCGTACGACGAGGTGGTCTGGGAGCGTCGTGACGTCGTCATGACCAACTGGCGCGACGGCTCGGTGAATTTCGAGCAGCGTGGCGTCGAGTTCCCCGACTTCTGGTCGGTGAACGCGGTCAACATCGTCACCAGCAAGTACTTCCGGGGGGCCGTCGGCACACCTCAGCGCGAGACCGGTCTGCGCCAGCTGATCGACCGGATCGTGAAGACGTACCGGAAGGCCGGCGAGGACTACAACTACTTCGCCTCTCCCGCTGACGCCGAGATCTTCGAGCACGAGCTGGCGTACGCCCTCCTGCACCAGATCTTCAGCTTCAACTCGCCGGTCTGGTTCAACGTCGGCACGCCCCAGCCTCAGCAGGTCTCCGCCTGCTTCATCCTGGCCGTCGACGACTCCATGGAGTCGATCCTCGACTGGTACAAGGAAGAGGGCATGATCTTCAAGGGCGGCTCCGGCGCCGGCCTGAACCTCTCCCGTATCCGCTCCTCCAAGGAGCTCCTCTCCTCCGGCGGCAACGCCTCCGGTCCGGTCTCCTTCATGCGCGGCGCCGACGCCTCCGCAGGAACGATCAAGTCGGGCGGCGCCACGCGCCGCGCGGCCAAGATGGTCGTTCTCGACGTCGATCACCCCGACATCGAGGACTTCATCGAGACCAAGGTCAAGGAAGAGGAGAAGATCCGCGCGCTGCGTGACGCGGGCTTCGACATGGACCTGGGCGGCGACGACATCGCTTCCGTCCAGTACCAGAACGCCAACAACTCGGTCCGCGTGAACGACGAGTTCATGAAGGCGGTCGAAACCGGCGGCAAGTTCGGCCTACGCGCCCGTATGACGGGTGAGGTCATCGAGGAGGTCGACGCCAAGTCGCTCTTCCGCAAGATGGCCGAGGCCGCCTGGGCCTGCGCCGACCCCGGCATTCAGTACGACGACACCATCAACAACTGGCACACCTGCCCCGAGTCCGGCCGGATCACCGCGTCGAACCCGTGCAGCGAGTACATGCACCTGGACAACACCTCGTGCAACCTGGCCTCGCTGAACCTGATGAAGTTCCTCAAGGACGACGGCAAGGGCAACCAGTCGTTCGAGTCCGAGCGCTTCGCCAAGGTCGTCGAGCTGGTCATCACCGCGATGGACATCTCCATCTGCTTCGCGGACTTCCCGACGCAGAAGATCGGTGAGAACACCCGCGCCTTCCGCCAGCTGGGCATCGGTTACGCCAACCTCGGCGCCCTGCTCATGGCGACCGGTCACGCGTACGACAGCGAGGGCGGCCGCTCGCTGGCCGGCGCCATCACCTCGCTGATGACGGGTACGTCGTACAAGCACTCGGCCGAGCTGGCCGCGGTCGTCGGTCCGTACGACGGCTACGCCCGCAACGCCGAGCCGCACAAGCGCGTCATGAAGCAGCACTCCGACGCCAACGCCACCGCCCCGCGCGTGGACGACCTGGATTCGCCGATCTGGGCGGCTGCCACGGAGTCCTGGCAGGACGTGCTCCGCCTCGGCGAGAAGAACGGCTTCCGCAACGCGCAGGCCTCGGTCATCGCGCCCACCGGCACCATCGGTCTCGCGATGTCCTGCGACACGACCGGCCTTGAGCCCGACCTCGCGCTGGTCAAGTTCAAGAAGCTCGTCGGCGGCGGCTCGATGCAGATCGTCAATGGCACGGTGCCGCAGGCGCTGCGTCGTATGGGCTACCAGGAGGAGCAGATCGAGGCGATCGTCGCCCACATCGCCGACCACGGCAATGTGATCGACGCCCCCGGTCTGAAGCAGGAGCACTACGAGGTCTTCGACTGCGCGATGGGCGAGCGTTCCATCTCCGCGATGGGCCACGTCCGCATGATGGCGGCCATCCAGCCGTGGATCTCCGGCGCGCTGTCCAAGACGGTGAACCTGCCGGAGACGGCCACCGTCGAGGACGTCGAAGAGGTCTACTTCGAGGCGTGGAAGATGGGCGTCAAGGCGCTCGCGATCTACCGCGACAACTGCAAGGTCGGCCAGCCTCTCTCTGCCAAGAAGAAGGACGTCAAGGCCCAGGTCACGGCGAAGACCGAGGAAACGATCCGCGCCGCGGTCGAGAAGGTCGTCGAGTACCGCCCGGTGCGCAAGCGCCTTCCCAAGGGCCGCCCGGGGATCACCACCTCCTTCACGGTGGGTGGGGCCGAGGGGTACATGACCGCCAATTCCTACCCGGACGACGGTCTCGGTGAGGTCTTCCTGAAGATGTCCAAGCAGGGCTCGACCCTCGCGGGCATGATGGACGCCTTCTCGATCGCCGTTTCGGTCGGTCTGCAGTACGGCGTTCCGCTGGAGACGTACGTTTCGAAGTTCACGAACATGCGCTTCGAGCCGGCCGGCATGACGGACGACCCGGACGTGCGGATGGCGCAGTCGATCGTCGACTACATCTTCCGCCGCCTGGCGCTGGACTTCCTGCCCTTCGAGACCCGTTCGGCGCTGGGTATCCACTCCGCCGAGGAGCGTCAGCGTCACCTGGAGACCGGTTCGTACGAGCCGTCGATGGATGACGACGACGTCGACGTCGAGGGCCTGGCCCAGTCCGCTCCGCGCCAGATGGAGACGCTGAAGCCGGTCCCCGCCCCCAAGGTGGAATCCGTGCCGGAGCAGAAGCAGGTGCACACCTCGGCGGAGCTCGTCGAGATGCAGCTGGGCATCAGCGCGGATGCGCCGCTGTGCTTCTCCTGCGGTACGAAGATGCAGCGTGCGGGCAGCTGCTACATCTGCGAGGGCTGCGGCTCGACCAGCGGTTGCAGCTGATACCGGGCGGAACTGCGTTGGACGCGACATCCGACGTAGCCCGCACAGGTAGCTGACCAGCAGCTCACGAAGGGGACCGGCCGAAGGCCGGTCCCCTTCGTCGTGCCCGTACACGGGCCGAAACAATGCCCGCATAGCCGGATTCAGCGAGGTGACCTGGGTCCCGCTGCAGGTGTCCGACGCCGGCGTGCTCGCTGCCCTCGGCGTTCCGGGGCGGGCACGGCGGTCAGGTCAGGTTGCTTCCCATCGATCCGGCGAAGGAATTCGGGTCGGTGTCGAATCCCCGGACCACGGCGCGGAATTGCCAGCCTCCCGAGCCGTCTCGCGTGAACTCCGCGATGGTGGCGGCGGTCGAGGCGGATACGCCGGCGAAGTCGTTCTCCGCGAGCACGGTGTAGCCCTCACGGATACGGAAGCCCGTATTCACTATTTCGCCGAACGTTGTCCTTCCATCGCGCTGCTGGATGGCTACACCCACCACCACCCGGGCGTACGCGGGTGCCAGCCGGTTGAGCTCCAGGGTCATGACCTCGTCGAAGCCGAAGCCCTGGCCGTCTCGGCTGTCCCTGTTGAGGGTGATGGTGCCGTCCGGCGAGCGGCTGTCGAAGTGCACGACGTACGCCGGGCTGCCGTACGGGGCGTCGGCGGCGTACGTCGCGGCGATGATGTCGAGGTCATGGGCCGGTTTGCCCAGGGGGCTGGGGTCCCACCTGAGCGTCACTTCGACCTTGCCCACCCCTTTGTTGAGACTGCCCACCGGTCTTCCCCTCCCTTGGAACCCGGCCGGCTGTCGCCGGCGCGAGCTGTGCGAATCTGCACCTGGACCCAGGCTAGCCCCGACCACTGACAACTCGGGTGTCACTCAGCCCTGTTCGCCCCTGTTCCCCTGTGCACGCCGGTGAAAGGCGATTGATGTGCGGCGCGGTCACGCTGATCATTGTGAGGGGCAGGGGTCCATCGGGGCCGCTGAATTCCTGACGGGGCGGGGGCGCGGCATCATGACGTGGAGCGGCGAAGAGGTCGATCTCGACGCGTACTTGGTACGCATTGGGTACGAGGGGGATGTGTCGCCGACCATCGGCACACTGCGGGCGCTGCACCGGGCGCATGTGGCGTCGATTCCGTTCGAGAATCTGGACGTCGCGCTCGGCCGGCCGGTGCGGCTGGATCCCAAGAGCGTCCAGGCGAAGCTGGCCGGGCCGCCGCGCGGGGGCTACTGCTACGAACAGAACTCGCTGTTCGCCGCCGTGCTGGAACGCCTGGGCTTTCGGGTGGCGGGGCGCGGGGCCAGGAACCGCACGCGAGGCGCGGCGCTGCCTCCGGTCACGCACGCCATGCTGGTCGTGGAAGTGGACGGCGAACAGTGGCTGGCGGACACGGGGTTCGGTGATCAGGGCCCCCTGGAACCCGTGCCGCTGCGGGACGGCGCTGTCGTCGAGCAGGGCGGCTGGACGTTCGGGATATGCGTCGAGGACGAGGGGGTGCACGTACTGCGGTCACTCCGGCCGGAAGGCTGGGTGGATCTCTACGCTTTCGCGCCGCAGACACTCTTTCCGTCCGACTTCACTGTCATGAACCACTACAGCTCGTCCCATCCGCTGTCGAAGTTCGTCGAGCAGGTCGTCGTGCAGCGCACCGGACCGGGGGAGCGGCACGCGCTCGTACGGGACGAGCTGACGACCGTGCGCACGGACGGTTCGACCAGCCGGCGGCGAGTGGCCACGGAGCATCTCGGGCTTGTGCTGGCAGAGCTGTTCGGCATTGAACCGGGCGCCGATGATGTTGCACAACTGGGCGCCCTGACAGGGGAATCGCTCTGAGCCGCATCGTTGGGGTGAAGCGCGCCCGAGCGTAACCGGGTGCACGTTCGTGGCCGTACGATGGCGCGGTGCTGGTCAAGTGGATTCGCTGCACAGTGATCGACCGTCGGGGTTTCGAGCGGGGGCAGCGGAAGTGGGCGGGGCTGCTGGGGGAACCGGGTTTCCGGGGGCAGGGCGGCGGCTGGAGCCGCGAGCGGCCGGGGGTGGCGCACATCTTCTCCTTCTGGGAGAGCCGCGCCTTCTACGACTCGTTCATGGCGCGCTCGCACGACCGGCTCGCGGCCGGCCAGTCGGGTACGTACAAGAACATCCAAGTCGGGCTCTTCGACTACCGGTTCGACGTCAAGACAGGCTTCGAACCGCGGTTCACCGACGCCGATGTGGTGCGTGTCGCGCACTGCAAGGTGCATGAGGGCCGGGTCGAGCATTTCTCGCTGATGCAGGAGAAGGTCTGGAATCCGGCGATGGCCGGGTCGCCGGGGATGCTGCGGGGCCTGTTCGGTGAGGCGCCCGGCAATGAGTTCCTGGTGCTGTCGATGTGGCATTCCGCCGCCGAGCACGGCAAGTACCGCGCCGAGCGGGTGGAGCGTCTGTCGCTGCGCGCGCAGACCGATGCCGATGTGGCGGAACTGGCGGGCGCGGTCGTTCAGCTGGACCCCTCCTGGACGGTGTGATCCGGCCGTACGCGCGGTCCTGTACGCACGGGTCCCGGCTGCGGCGGCGTACGCGGCCGGGCGGCCGCTCGCTGCGCCGGCGTTTCGCCGGCCGGATACGCTGGATGGAGGCTGGGCGGCCGCCCGGCTGAGCCGCATCCGATCTCACGTTCTAGGGTTTCGGCATGGCACGACCGCGGCGCATCGTCCTCGTTCGGCACGGGGAGTCGGAGGGCAATGTCAACGACTCGGTGTACGAACGTGAGCCCGACCACGCGCTCAGGCTCACCGAAGCCGGTCTGCGGCAGGCCCGGGAAACAGGCGCGCGGCTGCGCGAGCTCTTCGGCGACGAGCGGGTCAGCGCCTACGTCTCGCCGTACCGCCGCACGCACGAGACATTCGAGGCGTTCGGGCTCGATCCGGAGCGGGTACGGGTGCGGGAGGAGCCACGGCTGCGCGAGCAGGACTGGGGAAACTGGCAGGACAGGGACGACGTACGGCTGCAGAAGGCGTACCGGGACGCGTACGGGCACTTTTTCTATCGCTTCGCGCAGGGCGAGTCCGGGGCCGATGTGTACGACCGGGTCGGGGCCTTCCTGGAGAGCCTGTACCGGAGCTTCGAGGCGCCCGACCACCCGCCGAACGTACTGCTCGTCACTCACGGTCTGACCATGCGGCTGTTCTGCATGCGCTGGTTTCACTGGACGGTGGCGGATTTCGAGTCGCTCTGCAATCCGGGCAACGGTGAAACGCGGTCGCTGCTGCTGGGGAAAGACGGGCGCTACACCCTTGACCTGCCGTTCGAACGCCGACGGACTCCCGGGCCGTACGGCTGTCCGGATAGAGTGGCGGAGCGATGACCGCTGACTCCTCCACCGTCCGGCGCTTCGAACGCGCCCTGGCCAGCCTGCGTGGGCTGTCCCTGGGAGACGCCCTGGGCTCCCAGTTCTTTGTGCCCGTGAACTATCCGCTGCTCAAAAGGCGCGAGCTGCCGCCCGCTCCCTGGCAGTGGACCGACGACACCGAGATGGCCTGCTCGGTCCTGGCAGTGCTCGCCGAGCACGGCCGTATCGACCAGGACGCGCTCGCCCGTTCCTTCTCCGTGCACCACGACTTCGACCGTGGTTACGGCCCCGCCGTCAACCGGATGCTCCGGCTGATCAGGGAGGGCGGCGACTGGCGAGAGCTCGCCGCCGCGCTCTTCAACGGCCAGGGCTCCTGGGGCAACGGCGCGGCGATGCGCATCGCGCCGCTCGGCGCCTGGTACGCGGACGACCCCGAGCAGGCCACCCACCAGGCCGAGATCTCGGCGTACGTCACGCATCAGCACCGTGAGGCCGTGGTCGGCGCCATGGCCGTCGCGGCCGCCGCCGCGCTCGCCGCCGATCCGGCCGGGTCGCCGACGCCGACCGCGCTGCTGGACGGCGTGATCGCGCTGGTGCCGCGCAGCGCCGTGGGCGCCGGGCTCCGCCGCGCCCGCGACATGCTGGACTACGGCGACGCCGGGACAGTGGCCGCGGTGCTGGGCTGTGGACGGCGTACGAGTGCGCACGACACCGTGCCGTTCGCCCTCTGGTCGGCCGCGCGGGCGCTCGGCGACTTCGAGCAGGGCTTCTGGGTCACCGCGCAGGTGGGCGGCGACGTGGACACGACCTGCGCCATCTTCGGTGGAGTCGTCGCGGCGGGGAAGGCCGGTGCGCCGCCGGCGGCCTGGCTGGAGCGGACGGAAGAGCTGCCTGGATGGACTCCGGCTCAGGTGCCGCTCAGGTGATCTGACGCCAGCCGGTGCCGGGCGTTGGCTGCCGGGTTACGGGTTTGGCTGCTGGGTTACGGGGACTGGTGGCTGCGTTGCGCGGGCCGCCTCCCGGTGCCGGCCGCGCTCGTGGCGTCGGCCGATCGCCGGACTCGGCGGTTCCGGGACTGTCACGGTCCTGCCACAGCCCGCTTCTGGCGGCGCCGGGCGTGTGCGCCAGGGCTAGTCTGACGGGCCACGCCGCCCTGTTGATCATGTCGGGCGCGCGCCGACGAGACACCGGGCTCCGGCCACGGCACCCTGCCGTCCACCCGCCCGGTCGGGAGGGGGTCCCGTGTCCGATACGCCGTCTACACCAGCAACACCGTCCGCGTCAGCCACACCGTCCACGCCAGTCACACCGTCCGCGTCATCCGCGCCGCCCGCAGAAGCGGGTACCGGCAACAGTGGCCAGCAGCAGTCCCCGGCGACGCTGTCGTACCGGGAGCAGCACAGCAGGGCGACGCAGCCTCAGCGCCACCAGCCCTGGCCGCCGCCACCGCCCGGCCGGCGGCCGCCTGCCGGCCCGCCGAAGTGGCTGACCGACGTACGGCCCGAACCGCCGGCCAAGATCCGTCCCGCCACTTTCGTGGCGGCCCTGGCCACCGCCCTCCTGAGCGCCCTGCTGCTCGGCGAGGGGCTGGGCCTGAACCTGCTGGTCGTAGCGGTCCCGGCCTCGCTTGCCGCGTACTTTGCCGCTCAGGCGGCAGGCCGCCGCCTCCGCCCCTGGACGCTCGTCTGGGCAGTCGGCGGCCTGGCCCTGCTGGCCATTCCGGCGCTGCGCGACGCGGGCTGGCCGACGTTTCTCGCCGGCGTCTCCGCGCTGGCGCTCGGCTCGCTCGCGCTGCACGGCAACCGCACGTGGGCAGGCGTCTTCGTCGGCTCCCTGGGCATCCTCGGTTCCATCGGCTCCGGTACAGCGTGGGCCTTTCGCGGTCTGCGCGAGCGGGCGGAGGTGTCCCGGGGCCGCTGGGCGCCCATGGTGCGTACGACCCTTGTCGCCGTCGTACTGCTGGTCGTCTTCGGCGCGCTCTTCGCCTCCGCGGACGCCGCCTTCGCCGATCTGCTCGGCGGCCTCACGCCCGAGGTCTCCGTCGCCGACGGCCCCTGGCGGACATTCCTCTTCGCGCTCGGCCTGCTGGGCGCTCTCGCCGCCGCTCGTACCGCCGCCGCGCCGATGCGCTGGGACCGCCTTGAGATACGTCCGGGGCGGGCCCGCGGCCGAGCGGAATGGGCACTTCCGCTGGTCGTGCTCAATCTCCTCTTCGCCGCATTCATCGCGGTCCAGCTCGCCGTCCTGTTCGGCGGTTACGACAAGGTGCTCAGCGAGACCGGACTGACGTACGCCCACTACGCGCGGCAGGGCTTCTGGCAGCTGCTCTGGGCCACCCTGCTGGTCCTCCTGGTCATCGCCCTCGCCCTGCGCTGGGCCCCGCGCGGCGCGGAGCGCGACCGCGGCCTGGTCCGCTCGGTGCTCGGCACCCTGTGCGTTCTCACGCTCGTCGTCGTCGCGTCCGCACTGCGCCGCATGGATCTGTACGTCGACGCGTACGGCCTGACGCGGCTGCGCGTCTCGGTGGCGGCGGTCGAGCTCTGGCTGGGCCTCGTGATCGTACTGATCATGGCGGCCGGGGTCCTGGGATCCCGCTGGCTGCCCCGCGCGGTCGCGGTGAGCGCGGCGGCGGCGGTGCTGGCCTTCGGCCTGATGTCGCCGGACGGGCTGGTCGCGGAGCAGAACGTGGCGCGCTACCGCTCAACCGAGAAGCTCGACGTGCACTACTTCCAGGACCTGTCGGCCGACGCCGTACCGGCATTGGACACACTGCCGGAACCGCAGCGTTCCTGCGCGCTGGTGGGCATCGCGGAACGGCTGGATGACCGGAACGAGCCCTGGTACGCGACGAGTCTCGGCGTGGCGAGGGCGCGCGAGATCCTTGAAGAGCGTCCCTTGGACGTAGACCAGACCGAGTGCCGGAGGCTCGGCACGTACGGCGACGGGCGTGGGCTCTACGACGAGTACTGACCGGCCGTTCGAGGTCACAGCCAGGGGCGGAGCCGGACTGCGGCTTCGCCCCTGGCCGGTTTCGGCTCGCGCCGGCTGTGTCCGCCTCAGGCCGCCCCGGGGCCCGCCGCGCCCGCGGCCCCGCTCAGTGCCTCCAGGTCGCTCTTGCGTACCCGGATGACGAACAGCGCGATGA
Source organism: Streptomyces sp. ISL-100 (assembly GCF_018614615.1). Lineage (GTDB taxonomy): Bacteria > Actinomycetota > Actinomycetes > Streptomycetales > Streptomycetaceae > Streptomyces. The sequence goes on from NZ_JAGGOK010000029.1 coordinate 42,611, forward strand.
CGACGGCGAGCGCGACCAGGCCGACGCCCGCCCAGAACGCCGTCGAAATACCTTCGGCGAGGACGTGGTGGCGCCAGGGGGCCGGGAGTTCGTGCGATGTGGCGAAAGCTTCCTGCTGCGCCGGTGTCGCCTCCTTGAGGAACGACGGCAGCTGCCGCGCGGCCTCGTCGCGGCTGGCGGTGCCGAAGACGGTCATAAGAATGGACAGTCCCAGGGAACCTCCCACCATCTGTGTGGCGTTGAGCAGACTGGAGGCCGCCCCCGACTCGTGCTGCGCCACACCGGACACCGCCGTGAGTGTCGCCGTGACGAAGACCAGACCCATGCCGAAACCGAAGAGCAGCATCGGGCCGAGCACGCCGCCCAGGTACGAACTGGCCGGATCGATCGCGGTCAGCCAGGCCATGCCCGATCCGCTGAAGACCGCGCCCGCCACCAGGAACGGCTTAGGACCGAGTACCGGGAGCAGCTTCGAGGAGAGACCTGCCGCGACCACGATCATCACGGTCACCGGCAGGAACGCCAGACCGGCGGAGATGGGGCTGTAACCGAGCACGTTCTGCACGAAGAGGACGATGAAGAAGAACATGCCGAACATCGCCGCGGCGAGGCTCATCATGATCGCGTACGTACCGGACCGGTTGCGGTCGGCGAACATCCGCAGCGGTGTGATCGGATCCGGTGCCCGTCGTTCGTTGAGTACGAACGCGATCAGCAGGACGACAGCCACGCCGAACGAGCCAAGGGTCAGGCTGTCGCGCCACCCGTCGTCGGCGGCGCGTATGAATCCGTACACCAGGGACGCCATACCGACGGTCGAGGTGAGCGCGCCGGTCAGGTCGAAGCGGCCCGGATGCCGGTCCGACTCGTTGATGAACACCGGGGACAGGACGGCGATCAGGATGCCGATAGGGAGGTTGACGTAGAACACCCAGCGCCAGTCGAGCCATGAGCATGCCGCCCGCCAGCAGGCCGATCGCCGCGCCACTGGCCGAGACGGCCGCGAAGATGCCGAAGGCCCGGTTGCGCTCGGGGCCTTCGGGGAACGTCGTGGTGATCAGCGCGAGCGCCGTGGGCGAGGCGATGGCGCCGCCCACGCCCTGGAGTGCCCGCGCGGCGAGGATCTGCCAGGGCTCCTGCGCGATGCCGCAGAGCAGCGAGGCGAAGGTGAAGAGCAGGACGCCGAAGACGAAAACCCGCCTGCGGCCGAGAATGTCGCCCGCCCGTCCGCCGAGCAGCAACAGGCCGCCGAAGGTGAGGGTGTAGGCGTTGACCACCCAGGACAGGTCTGTCGTGCTGAAGGAGAGGGCGGTCTGGATGTGCGGGAGCGCGATATTCACAATCGTGGTGTCGAGGACCACCATGAGTTGAAGAGCCGCGATGACGGTGAGGGCGATCCCCGGACGCCCCTGCCGACGGGCTGCGCCCGGATTGTGCGGTGCAGCTAACTGAGAGGTAGTCACTATGGTTCCCCCACAAGTGAATTAGTGAACGGGTGCGTTCACTGTCATGTCAACGGTAGGGATTCCCCCTCAGTGAACGCAAGCGTTCACTAGAGCCCTTGTCCCCAACGGAGAGAAAAGAATGGCTACTTCGCGCTGGACCGCCGCTGCCGGCCAGGTTCGGCCGGTCTCGCTGCGCCGCCGCGGGCTCGTGCTGGAGCGGGCGATTCTCGAATCCGCGCTGGAGCAGTTGAGTACGGTCGGCTGGAACGCGCTCACCATGGAGGGCGTCGCGGCCGGCGCGCAGACCGGGAAAGCCGCCGTATACCGCCGCTGGCCGTCCAAGGAGGACCTCGTCGCGGACGCCCTGCGGGCCGGGCTGCCGGATCTCGACGAGGCGCCGGACCGGGGCAGTATCCGCGAGGATCTTTATCATCTCTGTCGGCAGGTGCGCGGAGCGATGTATTCCAAGCCCGGCTTCGCACTGCGCTCGGTGCTTTACGAATGCGACAGCGGGGTGGCCGAGCGGTTCCACGGAGTGATCGTGCAGCAGGTGATCGAGCCCTCGACCCGGCTCTTCCGTGAGGTCGTACGCCGGGGAATGGAGCGGGGCGACGTCCGCACCGACGCCACCAGCGAGCTGGTCTTCGACGTGATCCCGGGCCTGATGATGTACCGCTCAAAGGTGTGCGGAAGCGAATGGACGGATGAGGAGATCGCCGAAATGATCGACGGGATCATGGTGCCGCTGCTGCGTCCGGTGGCCGGCTGAACGCAGGGGGTGGGCCCGGGGTGTCGTCGGCGGCCCTCGGCGGCGTAACCTGGCAGGCGCCATGCCGTACGAACCACCCACCCACACCGTCGAGCGCTCACTGCGCGCCACCACCGGTGCCAAGATCATCGCTGGTGTCGACGAAGTCGGGCGCGGCGCTTGGGCCGGACCCGTCACTGTGTGCGCGGCCGTCACCGGTCTGCGCCGTCCGCCCGACGGGCTCACCGACTCCAAACTGATCAGTCCGAAGCGCCGCAGCGAGCTGGCCGCTGTCCTGGAGGGGTGGGTCACCTCGTACGCCCTCGGACACTCCTCGCACGAGGAGATCGACGAGCTCGGGATGACCGCCGCGCTGCGGCTCGCCGCCGTACGCGCCCTGGAGGCGCTGCCGGTGCGGCCGGACGCGGTGATCCTCGACGGGAAGCACGACTATCTCGGGCTGCCGTGGAAGGTCCGTACCGTGATCAAGGGCGACCAGTCCTGCATCGCGGTCGCGGCCGCCTCGGTGATCGCCAAAGTGCGGCGGGACGCGATGATGGCCGAACTGGAGAAGGAGTCCGAGGAGTTGGCCGCGTACGCTTTCTCGGCCAACGCGGGCTATCCCTCGCCCGTTCACAAGGCGGCGCTGGCGGAGCGGGGGCCCTCCCCGTACCACCGGCTTTCGTGGATCTATCTCGACGCGCTGCCCCAGTGGGCGCACCTCAAGAAGACCCGGATCTCGGCGGAGGCCGCAGCTCTGGAAAACGGGGGCCAACTCGGCTTCGATTTCTGATCGCACGCATGTACCCACCCGCTGCTGCGTTCAGCGGTGGCATTTGATAGAAATCCACTCATGCCTCTCTCCCCCGAGGAGCCTCAGATTCACGAGAGCGCCCAGGGTCCCCGCGTCACTCCGGCCACCGGCCGACCCGCGTCGACCCCCCGTCCCGTACCTGGTCCGCGCACCGTGGCCACGCCGCGTCCCGGACGTCCCGTCCCCGGCCCCGGCCCGGTCAGGCCCGCGCCCGCGGCGCAGCGGTCGCACACGCCTGGTGGCCGGTCCCCGTCCCCGCGGCAGGGGAATCGTTCCGCGCCGCCGCAGACCCAGCTGATCCCCGCTCCGACGGGCGGCGCGCTCGACGCCGCCGACGAGGCGGTCGACGTACTGCTCGACTCGGGTCGCGCGCCGGGCGACATCCTGGTGCTCACCACCGGTGAGCAGCACCCCTGGGCCGCCCACGAGCTGTCCTTCGGCGAAGCCGCCTACTGGGCCCAGCACGATGCCCGTGACGACGTCTTCTACGCGGCCGCCGCCGTCGCGGAGCGGGCTGCCGCCCGGCCCGTGGTCGTCGTCGCGGTCAACGGCGAAGCCGGCGAGGGGGACGACGCGCTGAACCGTGCGCTGGAACTCGCCAAGGCACGTGCGGGCGTACTGCTGATCGTGTGCGGAGACCCGCAGCGGGTCAACGCCGTGCTCGGCGCGGGCGTCTGAGCCGTACGCCTTCGTACGCCCCGCGCTCTTCTCGCCGGCTGAGGCGCGCGCGATAGGTGAGGGAAGTTCGGTACGTGAGGGACGCGCTGGCCGGCGGACCGCTTCAGCGGGCAGCCGCCCGCCGCAGCGCGTCCGCCGCCCCGCCACCCGTGCGTGGCGGGGGAGGCTCGGCCTCGGCCTCGGCTTCCGCCAGGCCAAAAGGGCTTGATCCGGTGCTCGGGCGACGGCCGCCACGTCCCTCACCCAGCACCTGCCAACCGCCGTGCGTGAGCGTGATGTACGCGCCGCAGCGCAGCCCGTGCAACGTGCAGGCGTCCCGCAGGCCCCACATCCACGCCCCGTCCTCCTCCGTCCAGCGCTCGTCGCCGTCGCGGCAGTAGAGCAGCACGGCGGTCCGTACGGGCGTGCGGCGGCGCAGGTCGTGCGGGATGACGCGGCGCAGATGCGCGAGCAAGGCGTTGCGGAATTCCCAGCCGTCGGCCGGGACGGATCGCCGGGCGAACGAGGCGCTGGCGGTGAGCCGTTCCTCGGTGTCGAGGACGGCGACGACAGCCGTGGCGGGCTCCGGATGATGCCGCGCGTGCAGTCCGCTGACGACTTCACGCGGATTGCGCAGCAGCGGTATACCGGCGGCTGCCCACTCGGACGGTTCGAGCGTGCGCCCCAGACGGCTGGCGGAGTCGGCGGACGTGGGGTTCAACGAGCCGGCGGACGGAGCGAATCCGAAGGTCACGGTCCTCCCTTCGCATACGCGCCCACAATGCGGGCAGGGTCGGTTGGGGCGCACCGCGGCACAGCCCTTCCGGTCCGCAGGCGGGCCGTGCGGGGAGCGGTCCAATTCTCGCTGCCCTGTGGGGTATGCGGCAACGAGCAATTGGCCCGGCCGACTGAATTCTGCTGGTATGACGGGGATATCCCTGCCCAGTCCGGCCGCCTGCGATGCTTCCCGTCACGCTCCCGTCACGTCTGAACGGCGAGGACCAGCGGAAACACATCGTCCCCTGTGGCCCGGACGTCAGCCCTGCACCGCGAGCACAAGCGGAAGCACTGCCTGGGCACCGGCCTGGCGCAGCAGCCGCGCTGCCACCGCCAACGTCCAGCCCGTTTCCATGAAGTCGTCCACCAGGAGCACCGGGCCGTCGGCGCCGGCCAGTGCCGAAGCCAGCTCAGGCGGCAGTGTGAAGGCGCCCTCCAGTGCGCGCAGCCGCTGTGCGCTGTTACTGCGATGCGGGGGAGTGACCTCGGCCGCCGCCGTGTACTGGAGCGAGCCGAGCATAGGCATCCGGCCGATTTCGGCGATCCTGGCGCCGAGGGTGTGGATCAGCTCTGGCCTGGTGCGCGAGGCGAGCGTGACCACCCCGACGGGGCGGGCGGGGGCGTCCGGATCGCCCGATGCCCAACCACCCGGGCCCTTCGCCCAGTCGGCGAGCACACCCACCACCGCCTGAGCCACCGCCTCCGGCACCGGTCCGTCGGCAGCACTCGGCGACAGCATCGGGCGCAGCCGGTTGCCCCAGCCGATGTCCGACAGCCGCCCCAACGCCCTTCCGGGCAGCGCCTGTTCGCCGACCGGGATACGGCCCTTGCGGTCTATGCCGACCGCGGCGAGTCCGGTGGGCCACATTCGGCGCGGTTCCACTTCGACGCCCGCGCGGCCCAGTTCGCCGCGCGCCGTATCCAGCGCCTGCGGAGACAGATCGGCGGTGAACCGGGGCTGCGCGCAGTTGTCGCAGCGGCCGCAGGGCGACGCGCCTTCGTCGTCCAGCTGGCGTTGCAGGAACTCCATCCGGCAGCCGGTCGTCGTGGCGTAGTCACGCATGGCCTGCTGCTCGGCCGCCCGCTGCCGGGCCACCCAGGCGTACCGTTCGGCGTCGTACGTCCAGGGCCGGCCCGTGGCGGTCCAGCCGCCCTTCACCCGCCGGACCGCGCCGTCCACGTCGAGGACCTTGAGCATCATCTCCAGGCGGGAGCGGCGCAGCTCCACCAGCGGTTCCAGGGCGGGCAGCGACAGCGGCTTCTGCGCGCGAGCGAGCACATCGAGGGTGCGCCGCACCAGCTCTTCGGGCGGGAACGCGACCGAGGCGAAGTACTGCCAGATCGCTTCGTCCTCCTTGCCCGGCAGCAGCAGGACCTCCGCGTGGTCCACGGCGCGGCCCGCGCGCCCCACCTGCTGGTAATAGGCGATCGGGGAGGAGGGCGAGCCGAGGTGGACGACGAAGCCCAGGTCCGGTTTGTCGAAGCCCATGCCGAGTGCGGAGGTGGCGACCAGAGCCTTGACCCGGTTGGCGAGCAGATCCTCTTCGGCCTGCTGCCGCTCGGCGTTCTCCGTCTTCCCGGTGTACGAGGCGACGGTGTGTCCGCGCTGGCGGAGGAAGGCGGTGATCTCCTCGGCGGCGGCCACGGTCAGGGTGTAGATGATCCCGGAGCCGGGGAGCTCCTTGAGGTGGTCCGCGAGCCAGGCCAGCCGGTGCGCGGCGTCGGGCAGGCGCAGCACGCTGAGGCTGAGACTCTCCCGGTTGAGCGGCCCCCGCAGCACCAGGGCGTCGGAGCCACCGCCGGTGCCCAGCTGCTCCGCGACATCGGCGGTGACCCGCGCGTTGGCCGTGGCCGTGGTGGCGAGGACCGGCACGTCGGGCGGCAGGTCGGCGAGCATGGTGCGCAGCCGCCGGTAGTCGGGCCGGAAATCGTGCCCCCAGTCCGAGATGCAGTGGGCCTCGTCGACCACCAGCAGGCCGGTGGCGGCGGACAGCTTGGGCAGCACCTCGTCACGGAAATCGGGATTGTTGAGCCGCTCGGGGCTGACCAGCAGCACATCCACCTCGCCCGCGGCGACCTCGGCCTGGACCGTGTCCCACTCCTCCGTATTGGACGAGTTGATCGTCCGGGCGTGGATGCCGGCGCGGGCCGCGGCTTCGACCTGGTTGCGCATGAGCGCGAGGAGCGGTGAGACGATCACGGTGGGGCCGGCGCCGCGCTCGCGCAGCAGGGCGGTGGCCACGAAGTACACCGCGGACTTGCCCCAGCCGGTCCGCTGCACGACCAGCGCCCTGCGCTTGTCGGCGACGAGAGCCTCGATCGCCAGCCATTGGTCCTCGCGCAGCCGGGCGGTGCCCGTGGCGTCGCCGACGAGGCGGGCGAGTACGGAATCGGCTGAGGACCTGAGGTCTGCGTTGGTCATGACCCCATGCAACCTGATGACTCGGACATTGTGCGAATGCGGCCTCCAGCCTGTGGATAAAGTTATCCACAGGGTTGGCGGAGTCGGCGGTGTCTGCGGGACCGTCGAGCCATGAACAAGCACCACGAACCCACAGGCCCCTCCGCCGGCGACCAGATCACCCTGCGCGGCCCCGCCGAACTCGCCGACGCCCTCCCGTACCTCATGGGCTTCCATCCGACCGACAGCGTGGTGATGGTCGCGCTGCACGGCCGCCGCGGCCGGTTCGGCGGGCGGCTCAGGCTGGGTATCCCGCGCTCGCCGAGGGAATGGCCGTTCGTCTCCGACCAGCTCGCCGACTGCCTGGTGACCGGCAGTGAGCGCCGCGGAGGACGCCCCGAAGGCATCGTCGTCTTCCTCTGCCAGGACCCGGCCGAAGGAGAGTCGGGCAAGCAGGTGATGGAGCGGCTGCGTCCCTTCGCGCAACGGCTGCGCACCGCGTGCGGCGCGCTCGACGTCCCCGTGTTCGAAGCATTGTGCATTTCCGAAGGGAGGTACTGGTCGTACTGCTGCCCCGACGAGCGCTGCTGCCCAGCCGAGGGCAACGTACTGGCTCTGCCCGGCACCTCGGTGATGGCCGCGGCCGCCGCCTACGCCGGTATCCAAGTGCGCGGCACCCTGCGGGAGATGGAGGCCAGGCTGGCGCCGCCCCCGCAGCGGCCGGCCGACCAGGAGCAGGTACGGGCACTCGACGCGGCGGGACTGGCGCTGGTGCCCCGGATCCTCGCGGGCGCCGAGCGTGAGCAGGTCGGGGCGCAGACGCTCGCTCTGGCGCGCCGGCTGATGAAGCGCCTCGGTGAGAACAGGCCGGGCTCGGCAAGCTGGCCCGACGCGGACGCCGGAGACGACGCACTCATCGCCCACGACGAGGCCGCCGCCGTCATCTTCGGACTTCAGGACCGGGAGACCAGGGACCGGGCCGCGGAGTGGATGGAAGGCCCCGACGCCGAACCCGCACTGCGGCTGTGGCGGGCGCTCGCCCGTCGGTGCGCCGGAGCGTACGAAACCCATGCCGCCGCCCCGCTCACGCTCGCCGGGTGGGTCGCCTGGTCGACCGGGGACGAGCCGGGGGCGAGGGTCGCGCTCAGCCGCGCCCTGCGGTCCGACCCCGAGTACACCTTCGCGCAGCTCCTGCACCAGGCGTGCAACGAGGGCATCGATCCCGAATCGCTGCGGCACTGCCTCCGCCAGGAACGCCAGGAACGCTCGGAGCGCAAGCGGCCCCACCCACGTGCCGTACGCACCCGGCCCGCCACGCGCTCCGTACGGCCGCAGGCAGCCGCCAAACAGGGCGCCAAGAGCGCCAAGGTGCGGCCCGCACCGGACGCCGCGCGAGGCCGCACGCGCCGACGCGACGGACAGCGGGGGAGGAGCGGGCGATGACGGCCGTGACCAGGGCGCCGATTCGGACGTTCACACGGGTGGCGGTAGCGCGAACGCCCCGCGCCGCCCCGACCGGGGCGGCCATCATGAGCGCAGAGGAGGCACCGCATGACCCTCACCGCCCCGTCCCCCGCCGCCGCGGGGCGGCCGCCCGGGGGAGGCCCCCGGCCTCCCGGTGAGCTGCCCTCGGTGCATGCCCTGCTGATCTGCGCGGACCTGCCGGGGCTCGCACTCTCCGCGGAACACGGGCAACTCACCGGGCACGGGCTGGAGGGTTTCTACCAATCGGGGCGCCGGCTGCTCTCCCGCTGCCACTTGCGGGTCGCGGGGCGTGAACCGGTCGCCGTGCAGGGCAGGCTGGTCTCGGCCGGCCGCGCCCGGTTCCTGGGTGTGGTGCGTACCCCGGCCGGTGCGGGCCCGGACCCCGAGATCGCCGTGGAGCGGCTGCGGCACGCCGAGGGCACGGAACGGATCATCCTGCGCAGCTCGGCGCGCCGCCCCCTTCGGCTCCGCGTGGAGATCGGACTCGGCACCGATCTCGCGGACCTCGGAGCCGTCGCGGCGGGCCGCCAGGGGCGCGAACTGCCCGCCAGCGTGCACGCCTCGGGCATGCGCTGGTCGGCGGGGGGCGCCCAGTCCGTGGTGAGCGCCGATCCGCCTCCCCAGGACGCGATCGCCTCCGCAGGTCTGCTGCGCTGGGAGTTCGAGTTGCTGCCCGGCGCCTCGCGCACCATCGAGCTGCGGATCCGTACGGACCGTGGTGCCCGGCCACTCGCGAAGGCCGGGACGGCGCCACTCTTCGAGGCGACGGCGGAAGGAGATGACCCGAGGGTGGGGGAGCTGCTGCGGACCAGCCTCGACGATCTGCGGGCCCTGCTGATGCGCGACCCCCACAATCCGGCGGACGTGTATCTGGCCGCGGGAGTGCCCTGGCGCTGCGGGCTCGCGCCCGCCGAGGCGTTGTGGGCCGCGCGTATGACGCTGCCGCTCGGCACCCGGCTCGCCGTGTCCACGCTGCGCGCCGTTGCCCGTACGCAGCTGACGGGGCGGGGGCCCGACCAGGGGCGGCTCCCGGGCCCGCTCAGGGACGCGGGACCGCATCTGCCGCCCAGCTGTACGGGGGTGGAGGCGACGCTGGCCTTCCCCGTGGTTCTGGCGGAGGCGCGGCGATGGGGGCTGGCGGAGCAGGACCTGGACGAGCTGTTGCCCGTGGCCGAACGCTGTCTGCTCTGGCTGCGCAGAGCCGCGGACGACGACGGTTGTCTGCCGGAACGGGGACCCGACGGTCCCCGGCGCAGCGAGACCCAGGCCCACGCCCACCGCGCGGCGGTGCTCGGCGCGGATCTGCTGGCCGAGTGCGGCAGGCCTGGCGCCGAAGGATGGCGCGAATGGGCGGGCATGCTGCGCCGTACGTTCCGGGAGGGCTTTTGGATCGACGACCGCTCGGGCGGGCGGCCGGCGGCGGCAAGCATTGCCGGGGCACGGCTCGTCCCGCACCTCGGCGGCGCCGCCGCGCACCTCCTGGACACCGGCCTGCTCGGCGCGGGACGGCAGGCGCCGGGCCTGCTCGACAAGGTGCAGACCGAGCAGGTGGCGAGGCTGCTGGGCGGTCCCGCGATGGACTCGGGCTGGGGACTGCGCAGCCTCGGCGCCAAGGAGAGCGGCCACAACCCCTTCGGCCACCGCGGCGGCGCGGTGCGCGTGCACGAAACGGCCGTCGCCGTCGCGGGACTCGCGGCGGCAGGGTACGAGCGGGAGGCGACCGCTCTGCTGCGGGGTGTCCTCGACGCGGCGGGAGCGTTCGGCGACCGGCTGCCGGAGATGTACGCCGGAGAACAGCGCACCGCGGACAGTCTTCCGGTGCCGCATCCGGCCGCGTGCCGGCCCGCGGCGGTGGCCGCCGCTGCCGGGGTTCACTTGCTCACCACGCTGGCGGGCATCCGCCCGGACGCCCCCGCGGGCACGGTCGCGCTGTTCCCCGTGCGCAGCGCGCCGCTCGGCGCCGTGCAGTTCTCCGGACTGCGCGTGGCGGGGGAACCCTTCGCCGTACGCATCAGCAGGCTCGGCCTCGGCATGATCGAGGAAGCCGCCGGCGCACTCCAGTTGGGGGTCTGAACCATGGATGTCGACGAGTGGCGCGAAGAGGTCGCCGCGGACGGCGGCTTCCGCGACGAGAAGACTGTTTATCGTCAGGCAGACGACTATGATCGCGGCATGTCGCCCTACGACCCATCGGCCTTTCCTCCCTTCGCCGTCACCGTGGATCTGGTCGTGCTCACCGTGCGCCGTCACGCGCTCTGCGCGCTGGTCGTACGTCGCGGCGAGCAGCCTTACCAGGGCCGGTGGGCGCTGCCGGGCGGCTTCGTGCGGGCCGAGGAGGATCTCGGGGCGGCGGCGGCTCGCGAACTGGCCGAGGAAACCGGGCTGTGCGCGCACGAACCCGGCACCCCATCGATCGGGAACGGGGCGCACCTCGAACAGCTCGCCACGTACGGAGACCCGAAACGCGATCCCCGTATGCGGGTGGTGAGTGTGGCCTATCTGGTGCTCGCGCCGGACCTTCCCGCCCCGCGGGCCGGCGGCGACGCGCACAGCGCGCGCTGGGCGCCGGTGGAGGCCCTGCTCACCCAGGAGGGTGGCTACGCCCGCGAGGACGAGAGTCCGGCCCCGCTGGCCTTCGACCATGCCCAGATCCTCGCGGACGGCGTGGAGCGCGCCCGCTCCAAGATCGAATACTCGTCCCTCGCCACCGCGTTCTGCCCTCCGGAGTTCACCGTCGGGGAGCTGCGCCGGGTGTACGAAGCCGTCTGGGGAGTCGCGCTCGACCCCCGCAACTTCCACCGCAAGGTCACGGGGACCCCGGGTTTCCTCGTCCCCTCGGGCGGGACGACGACCCGGCAGGGCGGCCGGCCCGCGCAGTTGTTCCGGGCCGGCGGGGCGACGCTGCTCAATCCGCCCATGCTGCGCCCCGAGGTCTGACACCTGCATCCGTAGGCCTTCGCTGCGCCAAAAATCGGATATGTCGCGTTATCGTGCTGTGATACCGCCCTGCCGCTGAGCGGTCTCCCCTCACACGAGAGAAGCGATGCTCCAGGCCATCGGACTCACCAGCGCCCCCCGCCGGGACCTCCCGCCCGCCGTCGACGACCTCACCTTCGAGGCCCGGCCGGGGCAGGTCACGGCCCTCCTCGGTGCCGCCGGATCCGGCAAGACCACGGTGCTCAGGCTGATGCTCGACCTCGCGCCCGGCCGCGGCGTCACGTACTTCCGCGGCCGCCCCCTGTACCGGATCGCTCACCCCGCCCGCGAGGTCGGGGCGCTCCTTGGCGATGTCCCGGGCCACCCCGCGCGTACCGCCCGCGGCCAGTTGCGCATGCTCTGCGCCGCGGTCGGCGTGCCGGCCGCCCGCGCGAACGACATGCTCGACCTCGTCGGCCTGGCCGCCCTCGCCGACGAGCGCCTCAGCATGCTCTCCCTCGGCATGGACCGCCGACTCGGCCTCGCCTCCGCCCTGTTGGGAGACCCGCACACGCTCCTCCTCGACGAGCCGGCCAAGGGCCTGTCGCCGCGCGAGAACTGCTGGCTGTACGGGCTGCTGCGCGGCCACGCCGCCCAGGGCGGCACCGTGCTCTACACCACCGACGACGCCAAGGAGGCTGCCCGTACAGCCGACCGGGTCGTCACCATCGAGGGCGGCCGCCTCGTCGCGGACCAGGACGCCACCGAGTTCGCCAGAACAAGGCTCCGCCCCCGCGTCGCGGTCAGGACACCGCACGCCGCCCGTCTCGGCGCGCTGGTCACCCGGGAGGCGCGCGCCGCCCGGCGTTCCGTCGAGGTCGTCACCGAGGGCGGCACCCGCCTCTCCGTCTACGGCAGCGACTGCGCGCAGATCGGCGAGACCGCCTTCCGGCACGGAATCCCGGTCCACCGGCTCGCCGAAGAGACCGGCGACACCGGACCGGGTCCCGCGCAAGGGCAAGACCCCGCGCGGGAACAGCAACCCGCGGCCGCCGAGGCGCCGGTCAAAGCGCCGACGGAGCCCCTGCAGTCCCTGCAGTCCCTGCCGTCGCTGCCCCGCCGCCCGTCCCGCAGCCCGCTCCGCCCCCTGCGCTACGAACTGCACCGCCTCCTCGGTACGCGAACGACACTCCTCATCGCCACCGCCGTCCTGGCCGCCTCCGTGACCATCTCCGTATTGCTGGCCCGCACCGGCAGCACCCCCCTGCCGGCCCTGCTCGCCGCCTGGCCGGACATCCTGCCCCTGCCGCCCGCCGCGTTCGGCGCCGGACTGCTCGGAGCGATCTCCTTCGGCGAGGAGTTCCGGTACCCCGCCCTCGCGGCCGCCCGAGGCACGGTTCCCCGCCGCGTCGGACTGCTCCTCGCCAAACTGGGCGTCTCCGCGGCCGCCGCGCTGCTGCTGGGCTTCCTCGTCGCGGTGGCCGACGCCCAGGCCCTGAGACTGGTGTACGGCGAAGACTTGACGCACGTCCCCGACAAATGGCTCTCCATGGCGGTCAGTTGGTCCGGTCTGACCGTGGGCTGTGCCTGGGCAGGGCTGCTGGGCGCCGGGGTCTTCCGTGCCACGGCCGCCGGTGTGGCCGCCGTACTCGCCGTACCGGTCCTGGTGGCGCCGGTCGCGCAGCAGATGGTCGTGGCCCCGTCCGCACGGTCGGTGGCCGGACTCCCGGGCAGGCTGCGCGAGGTGGCGTGGCTGCAATGGCCGTACGAGATCGATCCGTGGCTGGTGGCTGCGATGAGGGTCGCGGCTCAACCGGTCGGTGCGGCCCTGGCGTTGTCACTGTGTGCCCTGCTCTGTGCGTATCTGTTCACCGGCCTTCGCCGCAGGACCTATAGGTGACCGGCTCGCGCTGTGAAGGCCTTCAGCCGCTCACAACTCCCCTGAGAACGCCCGTTTCTTTCCGATAAGTCGTCAATTGCAGGGCGGGCGCCGATCACCCTTTCGTGTGCTTTTCACCAAAGACCTCAAGGGTCATGGGAGTCGCGCCGACAAAAGATCCGTGAGTACCCTTGCGCACACCATGATGACCGCCGCCCGCCCCGCCGACTCCGGCCTCGCCGGGCCGGGCGAACTCGACCGCTACCCCTACGCAGAGGCGCCGGGCGCCGATCGCGTCGGCGTACCCTCCTGGGACGGGGCCGACGCGGACCTGGGCCGGATGGGCCGCCGCTCTGCGGGCAGCCGGGGCCGCGGGCTGCACGGCCAACTCGTCCAGCAGCTCGGCCAGATGATCGTCTCCGGCGACCTCGGCGCCGACCGTCCGCTCGTCCCCGAGGAGATCGGCCAGCGCTTCGAGGTCTCCCGTACCGTCGTACGCGAATCGCTGCGCGTACTGGAGGCGAAGGGACTGGTCAGCGCCCGCCCCAACGTCGGCACGCGGGTCCGCCCCGTCAGTGACTGGAATCTGCTCGACCCCGACATCATCGAATGGCGGGCCTTCGGCCCGCAGCGCGACGACCAGCGTCGCGAACTCGGCGAACTGCGGTGGATGATCGAGCCGCTCGCCGCCCGCCTCGCCGCCGGCCACGGACGCGAGGACCTCCAGCAGCGGCTCGGCGACATGGTCGAGATCATGGGCCACGCCCTCACTCAGGGTGACTCCCTGACGTACTCCCGCGCCGACGCCGAGTTCCACTCGCTGCTCATCCAGCTCGCGGGCAACCGCATGCTCGAACACCTCTCCGGCATCGTCTCCGCCGCCCTCCAGGTGTCCGGCGGCTCTCTCACCGGCTGTGACCGCCCCACCGAGGCCGCGCTCGTGCACCACTCCCGTACCGTCGACGCGCTCGCCGCGGGAGACGCCATGGCCGCCGAGACCGCCATGCGCCAACTGCTCACCGTTCACCCGGAAGTGGAGCGTGTGGTGCCGGCGCCGCGCGAGCACTGACCGCGGACCACGGCCAGGGTGTGCGCCTTGCGGCCCGGCTGCGCTGACGAACGAACCTCGTGTCGCCGGATCCCATGGGGTCCGGCGACACGGTTGTGAGCTGATGTCGAGCCGATGTCCCTTCTGTTCCTCCTCATTTCGTACGGGGTGTGACTCGGGCCACGCAGATTGGGCGTAACACTCCGCGGAACTGTGCGATGACCTAAGAGGTGACAGCCGAAGAGGGAATGCAGCCGTCGAACGTGGCGCTGTAACCAGTCCGAGGTTCAACCTGCGCCGTCGGTTCATCCCCACCCGATGTCGTCGGTCGTGGCCCACTCAGGGCGAGGCCGGAAGCCGTTTCCATCGTTCCGAGAGGTTGTTCGTGTCGGCCAGCACATCCCGTACGCTCCCGCCGGAGATCGCCGAGTCCGAGTCTGTGATGGCGCTTATCGAGCGGGGAAAGGCTGCTGGGCAGATCGCGGGCGATGACGTACGCCAGGCATTCTTGGCCGACCAGATTCCGGCGGCCCAGTGGAAGAACGTTCTGCGCAGCCTCAACCAGATCCTCGAGGAAGAGGGTGTGACGCTGATGGTCACTGCCGCGGAGTCGCCCAAGCGCCCCCGCAAGAGCGTCGCAGCGAAGAGCCCGGCCAAGCGCACCGCCACCAAGGCCGTCGCGGCCGACGCGGACCGGTCGGCCCCCGCCAGGACGGTCGCGGCCACCGTCGCTGCGGCATCGGAATCCGTGGACGCCGTGGCCGACGACGATGCCGTGGCGACCGTCGCCTCCGAGCCGGTGAAGAAGGCCGCGGCCAAGAAGACGGCCGCGAAGAAGACCGCTGCGAAGAAGACCTCCGCCAAGAAGACGGCAGCCAGGAAGACCTCCGCCAAGAAGGACTCGGACGAGGCCGGCGACGGCGAGGACTCCGCCGAGGAGACCTCGGCCAAGCCGGGCACCGACGAAGAGGAAGAGGGCGGCGAGGCCAAGGGCTTCGTTCTCTCCGACGACGACGAGGACGACGCTCCCGCGCAGCAGGTCGCTGTCGCCGGCGCCACCGCCGACCCTGTCAAGGACTACCTCAAGCAGATCGGCAAGGTTCCCCTCCTCAACGCCGAGCAGGAGGTGGAGCTCGCCAAGCGCATCGAGGCGGGCCTGTTCGCCGAGGACAAGCTGGCCAGCAGCGACAAGCTCGCGCCGAAGCTCAAGCGCGAACTGGAGATCATCGCCGAGGACGGCCGCCGCGCCAAGAACCACCTCCTGGAGGCCAACCTCCGTCTCGTGGTCTCGCTGGCCAAGCGCTACACCGGCCGCGGCATGCTCTTCCTGGACCTCATCCAGGAGGGGAACCTCGGTCTGATCCGCGCGGTCGAGAAGTTCGACTACACCAAGGGCTACAAGTTCTCGACGTACGCCACCTGGTGGATCCGGCAGGCGATCACCCGCGCGATGGCCGATCAGGCCCGCACCATCCGTATCCCGGTGCACATGGTCGAGGTCATCAACAAGCTGGCCCGCGTCCAGCGCCAGATGCTCCAGGACCTGGGCCGCGAGCCCACCCCGGAGGAGCTCGCCAAGGAACTCGACATGACCCCCGAGAAGGTCATCGAGGTCCAGAAGTACGGCCGCGAGCCCATCTCGCTGCACACCCCGCTCGGCGAGGACGGCGACAGCGAGTTCGGTGACCTCATCGAGGACTCCGAGGCGGTCGTCCCGGCCGACGCGGTCTCCTTCACGCTCCTCCAGGAGCAGCTGCACTCGGTGCTGGACACCCTGTCCGAGCGCGAGGCCGGTGTCGTGTCCATGCGATTCGGCCTCACCGACGGCCAGCCGAAGACGCTGGACGAGATCGGCAAGGTCTACGGCGTGACGCGTGAGCGCATCCGTCAGATCGAGTCGAAGACGATGTCGAAGCTGCGCCACCCGTCGCGCTCGCAGGTGCTGCGGGACTACCTCGACTAGGTCGTACGTTCCTTCACCGCCGGGCCCGGAGTCTCGTACGTGAGACTCCGGGCCTCCGGTTTTTCGCGGGTGCGGCGCGCAGGGGTCCGGCCGAGGCTGGGGGTGCCATCGCAGGACCGAGCCAGGAGGCCGTATGCGTCGCTCTTTTGCCGGATCGCTGACAGGGGCGCTGGCCCTGACGGCCGTGGCCCTTGCGGCGCCACAGGCTTCGGGTGGTACCACCGTCCCGGACGGTGTGGTGATAGGGGGCAAGCCGGTAGAGATCGCGCAGGCGCCCTGGGTGGTGGCCCTCGCCAGCCGTGACCGGTTCGGGGGTACGCGGTCGGGGCAATTCTGCGGGGGCGTGCAGGTGGCGCCGGACAGGGTGCTGACGGCGGCGCACTGCGTGACCAAGGAGGTGCTCGGCGTACCTGTGAGGCAGGTGCTCGACCTGGAGGTCATCGCGGGCCGCAGCGAGCTGAAGGGGTCGGGTGGCCGCGAGATCGCGGTGAGCGGCGTCCTGCTCAATCCGGGTTACGACCCCGGGACGAATGCCGGGGACTTCGCGCTGCTCACGCTGGCGAGCCCGCTTCCCGCGGATCACGCCATCAAGGCGGCGGGGCCGGGGCACGCCGCGTACAAGGCAGGCACGGCCGCGGTCGTCTACGGCTGGGGCGATACGACGGGCGGCGGGGTGTACGCGGACGACCTGCGGGCCGCACCGGTGAAGGTGCTGCCCGAGAGCGCCTGCGAGAAGGCTTACCCCGGGCACGCCGACGGAACGTACAGCGCTGCCACGATGCTGTGCGCGGCAGACGGGAACGGGGGCCACGACGCCTGCCAGGGGGACAGCGGCGGACCGCTGGTGGCCGACGGCCGGCTGATCGGGCTCGTCTCCTGGGGGAGTGGCTGCGGTCGGGCGGAGAGCCCCGGAGTGTACGCACGCCTCGCGGCGGCCCCTGAATCGTGGGCCGAAAGAAGCTGATTACGCTTGCAGCGTACGAGAACGGGCGGCCTTCCCCGGACCAGCCGGGGAGACCGCCCGTCAACCGGTTCAGTAACCGGCCAGTGGCTCGTCGTGATCGCGAGGGGTCGGCGTTCTCAGCGGTCCTCGGCTTCCGGGGACGGCGGCACGGGGGTCAGCCGGTCGGTCTCGTCCTGTATTTCAGCGGCGATCTTCTTGAGTTCCGGCTCGAACTTACGTCCGTGGTGGGCGCAAAAGAGCAGTTCGCCGCCGCTGGCCAGGACAACGCGCAGGTAGGCCTGGGCGCCGCAGCGGTCGCATCGGTCAGCGGCCGTCAGGGGGCTCGCGGGGGTCAGAACAGTAGTCACGTCGCCTCTTCTCTAGCTCGACGAGCTGTCGTACCAGGGTCAACATCCAACCAGGCCGAAAACGTTCCCGCTCGTGGCTTTTCCTTGAAAAATCTTCCGAGGTGGCTGTCTGCTGCCGGTTAGCGGCGAAGGAGCCGTATTGCGTCGCTCTACGGGTTCGCGTCGATTATTGGGTAATTGTCCTCCCGGCTGGCTTGCCGGTTGTTGATGAGGACGTGCCCGGAGCCTAAATGGTTCATGCCTAGAAGGGAACGTGATGTCCACGTCACCCCATCGAGGGATCGAACGTGCATACGACTCTGGACTAGCATGAGTTTTCCTGAGGGTGGCGTTACATCGGCTCTACCAGGCCTCGGTACCCTCTGACCGGCGACCCACGCCGGGCCCGTACCCCATCGGGACACATTTGAAATTCAGCGAGGAGCGAACCGCGTGACCGCCGAGACGTCCGTGCCGTCCACTGCGCTTCTGACCGGTGCAGACCGTGACGGCTCCAACTACACCGCGCGGCACCTCCTCGTACTCGAGGGGCTGGAGGCAGTCCGCAAGCGCCCTGGCATGTACATCGGGTCCACCGACAGCCGTGGCCTCATGCACTGCCTGTGGGAGATCATCGACAACTCCGTCGACGAAGCCCTCGGCGGCTACTGCGACCACATCGAAGTCATCCTCCACGAGGACGGCTCGGTCGAGGTCCAGGACAACGGCCGCGGCATCCCGGTGGACGTCGAGCCCAAGACGGGCCTGTCCGGCGTCGAGGTCGTGATGACCAAGCTGCACGCCGGCGGCAAGTTCGGCGGCGGTTCCTATGCGGCCTCCGGCGGCCTGCACGGTGTCGGTGCCTCCGTCGTCAACGCTCTCTCCGCCCGTCTGGACGTCGAGGTCGACCGCAACAGCGCCACGCACGCCATCAGTTTCCGGCGCGGTGTCCCCGGCATGTTCATCGAGTCCGGCCCCGACTCCCCCTTCGACCCGGCGAACGGACTGCGCAAGGGCAAGCGGGTCCCCAAGACGCGCACCGGCACGCGCGTGCGCTACTGGGCCGACCACCAGATCTTCCTCAAGGACGCCAAGCTCAATCTGGACACGCTGTACCAGCGCGCCCGCCAGACGGCCTTCCTCGTACCCGGCCTGACCATCGTCGTACGCGACGAGCGCGCCATAGAGGGCGAGGGCAAGACCGAAGAGGTCTTCCGCTTCGACGGCGGCATCAGCGAGTTCTGCGAATACCTCGCGCAGGACAAGGCCATCTGCGACGTTCTGCGGCTGACCGGACAGGGCACCTTCAAGGAGACCGTGCCGGTCCTCGACGACCGCGGCCACATGACCGCCACCGAGGTCACCCGTGAGCTGGGCGTCGACATCGCACTGCGCTGGGGGACGGGGTACGACACCACCGTCCGGTCCTTCGTCAACATCATCGCCACCCCCAAGGGCGGCACCCACATCTCCGGCTTCGAGCGCGCCCTCACCAAGACCGTCAACGAGGCGCTGCGCTCGGCCAAGCTGCTGCGCGTGGCCGAGGACGACGTCGTCAAGGACGACGCCATGGAGGGCCTCACCGCGGTCGTCACGGTGCGACTGGCGGAGCCGCAGTTCGAGGGCCAGACAAAGGAGATCCTCGGTACGTCGGCGGCCGCGCGGATCGTCGGCAATGTCGTCGCCAAGGAGCTCAAGGCCTTCCTGACCTCCCCCAAGCGCGACGCCAAGCAGCAGGCGCGCTCCGTCATGGAGAAGGTCGTCGCCGCCGCGCGGACGCGCATCGCGGCCCGCCAGCACAAGGAGGCGCAGCGCCGCAAGACCGCGCTGGAGTCCTCCTCGCTGCCGGCGAAGCTCGCCGACTGCCGCAGCGACGACGTGGAGCGCAGCGAGCTCTTCATCGTCGAGGGAGACTCGGCGCTCGGTACGGCCAAGCTCGCCCGGAACTCCGAATTCCAGGCGCTGCTGCCCATCCGGGGCAAGATCCTCAACGTCCAGAAGTCGTCCGTCTCGGACATGCTCAAGAACGCCGAGTGCGGCGCCATCATCCAGGTCATAGGAGCGGGGTCCGGGCGGACCTTCGACATCGACGCCGCTCGCTACGGCAAGATCGTGCTGCTCGTCGACGCCGATGTCGACGGCGCGCACATCCGCTGCCTGCTGCTGACGCTCTTCCAGCGCTACATGCGGCCGATGGTCGAGGCGGGACGCGTCTTCGCCGCCGTACCGCCGCTGCACCGGATCGAGCTCATCCAGCCCAAGAAGGGCCAGGACAAGTACGTCTACACGTACTCGGACAGCGAGCTGCGGCAGAAGCTGCTGGAGTACCAGCGCAAGAACGTGCGCTTCAAGGACTCCATCCAGCGCTACAAGGGCCTCGGCGAGATGGACGCGGACCAGCTGGCGGAGACCACGATGGACCCGCGTCACCGCACACTGCGCCGGATCAACATCGGTGACCTGGAGTCCTCCGAGCAGGTCTTCGACCTGCTGATGGGCAACGAGGTCGCGCCCCGCAAGGAGTTCATCACCAGCTCGGCGGCCACCCTGGACCGCTCGCGCATCGACGCCTGAGTCCCGGCGGATCGCGCAGTCCACCTGTGGGTGGAGCGCACAGCTCCACCCACGAGCCGATCCCGCGTGGGAGCCCGGTCCGTAGGGTCGTTCCATGACATCGCAGGGGAACGGTGGCTGGACCGCGTGGCCTTCAGCGGAGGCCCTGTCGCGGCTCGGTGTGCCGCGGGTGCGCATGGTCATCGACGGCGTCGTCTGGGCGTCGATGATCACCTGGGTCCTGTGGACGGCGTACGGCTCGGGGGTCTTCCGGGGCGCCGCCGCCGTGGTCCCGGTGGCCGGGGTCGGGCTGTGCGTCGTCGCCGCCCACGCCTATGAACGGCTCACGAGGCTCAACCGGCTGCTGCCGGCGGTGGGGGCGCTCGGCGTGGTGGCCCTGGTTGGGGCCGGCTCGTACGCCGCGGGGGCGCTGAGCCCGGCCTCCATCCTGTGGATCATGTGCGCCGTACAGGCCATGGCGCGGCTGCCGCTCGCCGCCGCCCTGCCCGTGTCCACGGCCGTCCTGGCAGCGCACGCCGTAAACGACGACGGGGGCGCGGAGCCGGCCTTCCTGGGGATCGGGATCATGATCATCGGCTACGCGCTGCGCCTCGACGCACAGGCCCGCGGCGCCGGGTTCCGGCTGCTGGCGCAGGAGCGGGCCGCCCGTACGGCGGAGGCCGAGTCCGCGGCCCTGGCTGAGCGCGCCCGTATCGCGCGCGAGATCCACGACGTTCTGGCCCACAGTCTCTCCGCGCAGATGGTGCACCTGGAGGCCGCGCGGATCCAGATCGAGCAGGGCGCGGACCGGGCGCAGATCCTGGAGCGGGTGGCGGCGCGCGGCATGGCACGTGAGGGGCTCGCGGAGACCCGCCAGGCGCTCTCCGCGCTGCGCGGTGAGGTGGTGGCCGTGGAGTCCTTCCTGCGGGAACTGGTGGCGCCTTCAGGGGGCGCGACGCTCGAAGTGTCCGGGGAGCGCAGGCCGCTGTCCGCCGAGGCGTCGCAGACGGTGCGGCGGGTGGCGCAGGAGGCGTTGACGAACGTACGCAAGCACGCTCCGGGGGCGACGGTTCGTATCCTGCTCGTGTACGGGGAGGGGGAAGTGGCTTTGGACGTACGGGACTCGGGCGCGGCCGGCGCCGTGGGCCATGCCGGCGAACTTACGGCCTCCGGCTGCGGCTACGGCCTGCTGGGGATGCGGGAACGGGCCGAACTGCTCGGCGGCAGCCTGGAGGCGGGGCCGGACGGTAAGGGATACGCGGTGCTGCTGCGGGTGCCGGCATGACCGCGAGAGTCGTCGTGGCCGACGACCAGGCGATGGTGCGCGAGGGCATCGTGCTGATCCTCGGCCTGTTGCCCGGCATCGAGGTGGTCGGCGCGGCGAAGGACGGCGACGAAGCGGTCGCACTCGTCGCCGCGCACGCGCCCGACGTCGTCCTGATGGACCTGCGGATGCCGCGCTGCGACGGTGTGGAGGCGACTCTCCGTATCCGCTCCGCCCATCCCGCGACCCAGGTGGTGGTGCTCACGACGTACGCGGACGACGACTCGCTCTTCGCGGCGCTGCGGGCCGGGGCGCGCGGTTATCTCACCAAGGACGCGGGCGGCGAGGAGATCGCACGTGCCGTCGCCGATGTTGTGTCGGGCCGGGCGGGGCTCGCGCCCGCGGTCCAACTGCGCCTCCTGGAGCAGGTCACCGCCCCCGTCACGAGCGCGCCGGCCGAGCTGCCCGACGGTCTCACCCGGCGCGAGGCCGAGGTGCTGTCGCTCGTCGCGGAGGGGCTCTCCAACGCCGAGATCGCCCGCACGCTGCACATCGGCACGGCCACTGTAAAGACCCACATCAACAACCTCTTCGCCAAGGCGGGCGTGCGCGACCGGGCGCAAGCGGTGCGGTACGCCTACCGGCACGGGCTCGCACAGCCACCCGGGACATCCGTCACCTAGTCACCCAGTCACCTGAAGGGGTGAAGTAAGGGGATTGAAGAGGCCCGGATCTTCCCACTCTGCCCATCCTTGGGCACGCGGACAATTTGTCCGCGGACAAGGAGAGTTGTCCGGTGGAGAAGCACGACGGGCGCGAGGCCGCGGCGGCGGTGCGGTTCGACGATCCCTGGTACGACGCCCTCGCCTCCGGCTGGGGCGAGCTGGACGGTACGGGCGCCCCCGCGCCGGTCACACCGCCGGCGCCCGAGGGCCCCGGGTCCGGCCACAGCGCGGCCGAGATCTATCTGGAGGTGCAGCGCAGCGCCGCCTTCCAGGAAGTGCGCAGCCGCTACCGGCGGTTCGTCGTTCCCGCGACGCTCGCCTTCTTCACGTGGTACGTCGTCTACGTCGTCGCGGCGACCACCGCGCACGACCTGATGGCCCGCCCCGTCGCGGGTGCGGTGAACGTCGCGATGGTCGCCGGACTCGGCCAGTTCCTCACCACCTTCCTGCTGACTTGGGCGTACGCACGACACGCGCGGCTGCGCAGGGACCGCGCGGCGCTCGATCTCCGCTGGGACACGCAGGAACTGACCCGGGGGATCAAGCGATGAGCAGCGACCACCAGACGCTCGCGCTAGTGCTGTTCTGCGCGTTCGTCGCGGCGACACTGGCCATCACGACCTGGGTGAGCCGCAACCGGCACGGCTCGGCGGAGGAGTTCTACGCGGGGGGACGGCTGTTCTCGCCCATGGAGAACGGTTTCGCCATCGCGGGCGACTACATGTCCGCCGCGTCCTTCCTCGGCATCTCGGGGCTGATCGCGCTCTTCGGCTACGACGGCATGCTCTACTCCGTCGGCTTCCTCGTGGCGTGGCTCGTCGTCCTGCTGCTTGTCGCCGAACTCGTCCGCAACTGCGGCCGGTTCACACTCGCCGATGTCGTCGCCGCCCGGATGAGGGAGCGACCTGTCCGTATCGCGGTGGGAACTTCTTCGGTCACCGTGTCCGTTCTCTATCTGGTGGCGCAGATGGTGGGGGCGGGCAGCCTGGTCGCGCTGCTGCTGGGCGGGAGCAGCGAGGCCGCGCGCTCCTGGACGGTCATCGGCGTGGGTGCGCTGATGGTGATCTATGTATCGCTGGGAGGGATGCGGGCCACTACCTGGATTCAGATCGTCAAAGCAGTGCTGCTGATGGCCGGTACGGTCGCGCTCACCGTGCTCGTCCTGGTGCGCTTCCACGGCGACTTCAACCAGCTGCTGCTCTCGGCCGCGGAGCGCAGCGGTCACGGCAGGGACTTCCTGTCGCCCGGCCTCCGGTACGGCGGGGACTGGACGGCCCGCTTCGACTTCATCAGCCTCGGTCTCGCACTCGTCCTCGGCACGGCCGGTCTGCCGCACATCCTGTCCCGCTTCTACACCGTGCCGACCGCACGCGCCGCCCGCCGCTCGGTCGTCTGGTCCGTCGGCCTCATCGGCAGCTTCTACCTGATGACGATCGTGCTCGGCTTCGGTGCGGCGGCTGTGGTCGGATCCGACGAGGTACGGGCGTCCAACGCGGCGGGGAACACGGCGGTTCCGCTGCTCGCGCTCGACCTGGGCGGCGGCGCCGGCTCCACAGGAGGAACGGTTCTCTTCGCCGTCGTCGCGGCCATCGCCTTCGCCACCATCCTCGCGGTCGTGGCCGGCATCACGCTGGCTTCCTCCGCCTCCGTGGCCCACGATCTCTACGCCTCGCTGAAGCGGCGCCGCGCCAAGCAGCACAGTGAGGTCGCGGTCGCCCGTATCGCGGCGGCGGGCATCGGAGCCGTGGCCATCGCCCTGGGCCTGCTCGCCCGCGACCTGAATGTCGCCTTCCTCGTCGGCCTGGCCTTCGCGGTCGCCGCGTCCGCCAATCTGCCGGCGCTGCTCTACTCGCTGTTCTGGCGGAACTTCACCACTCGCGGCGCGGTCTGGTCGGTGTACGGCGGCCTGATCCCGGCCGTGCTGCTCGTGTTGCTCTCGCCGGTCGTCTCCGGCAGCCCCGAAGCGCTGTTCCCCGGCGTTGACTTCCAGCTCTTTCCGCTGCAGAACCCGGGCCTATTCTCGATCCCGCTGGGCTTCCTCGCGGGCTGGGCCGGGACCGTGCTGTCGCCCGAACCGCCGGACGAGGCCAAACACGCGGAGACAGAGGTGCGTTCGCTCACGGGCGCGGGCGCGGTCTGAGGCCCGGGGCCGTCCCGGCCCCGGACGCGCCGCACGCGCTCAGCGGCCGCTTGCCGTCCACGCGTACCGGTGCTCCGGGCGGCCCGTCTCGCCGTACTTGAGGCTGAGCCGTACCCGCCCCGACCGTTCCAGCAGCTTCAGATAACGCTGCGCGGTCTGTCGGCTCATGCCCGCCCGCTCCGCGATCTCCTGAGCGGACAGTGGTCCTCCGGCGGCCAGCAGCACCTGCCGGACCATGGCTGCTGTGGTGGGCGAGTGTCCCTTGGGGAGGTCGGCGGAGCCGGTCACGGAGAGCGCTCCGAAGATGCGGTCCACCTCGGCCTGTTCCGCCTCGCCGCCGCCGTCGAGGGTCCGGCGCAGCGCGGCGTACGCCTCGAGCTTTGTGCGCAGCCCGGCGAAGTTGAAGGGCTTCACCAGGTACTGGAGGGCTCCCTGGCGCATCGCCGCCTGGACGGTCCCGATGTCGCGCGCCGCCGTCACCATGATCACGTCGGTCTGGAGACCGAGGGCGCGCAGCTCCTGGACGAGCGCGAGTCCGTTCCGGTCCGGCAGATAGTGGTCCAGGAGCACCAGGTCGACGTGGACGGCCTGGAGCTGCGCCAGCGCGTCGGCGGCACAGTGGGCCAGGCCGGCGACGCGGAAGCCGGCGACCTTGGTTACGTACGCCGCGTTGATTTCCGCGACGCGGACGTCGTCGTCCACCACCAGTACGTCGATCATCGCGTCTCTCCCGCCGTGTCGAACGCCGCCGCCGTGGTCAGTTCCTCGTCGCTCGGCCCGGCGTCCGTCAGCCCGGCGTCCGTCAGAGCCTCCGGCAGTACGACGGTGAATTCGGCTCCGCCCCGCGCCCCCTCGCCGACCCGGGCGGTGCCGCCCTGCCGCTCCGCGAGCCTGCGCACCATCGCGAGGCCCAGGCCGCGCTTCCCGTGGGCCGGGAGTTCCTTGGTCGACCACCCCTCCGTGAAGATCAGCTCGCGTTGTTCGGCCGGGACACCGGGCCCGCTGTCGGTCACCCGCAGTACGGCCGTACGCTCGCGAGCCCGCAGCTCGACCTCGATCACAGCGTCCGCGGACCCGGCCGAGGCGTCCAGCGCGTTGTCCACCAGATTGCCGACGACGGTGACCAGACCGCGCGGGTCCACCAGCCGGTCGGGCAGCAGCGTCGCGTCGGAGAGCCGGAGCGCGACCCCGCGCTCGGCGGCGACCGTGGCCTTCCCTACCAGCAGCGCCGCCAGCATCGGGTCGTGGATCTTCTCGGTGATCTGCTCGGCGGTGGCGCGGTGCACCCCCGCGACCTCCGTCACGAACTCCACCGCCTCCTCGTGCATGCCCAGCTCCAGCAGGCCGAGGAGCGTATGCATCCGGTTGGCGTGCTCGTGGTCCTGGGCGCGAAGGGCGTCGATCAGACCGCGCGTCGAGTCCAGCTCGCGGCCGAGCCGCTCCAGCTCGGTACGATCGCGCAGGGTCGCCACGGCGCCGCCGTCGTCCGTAGGCATCCGGTTGGTGACGAGCACGCGCTGCCCTCGCACGGTCAGCAGGTCGTCGCCGGTCACCCGACCCGCGAGCACATCCGCGGTACGCCCTTCCCCCAGCACTTCGTCGAGCGGCTGCCCCGTGGCCTCCGGGCCGAGGCCGAGCAGCCGCTGGGCCTCGTCGTTCATCAGCCGGATGCGGCCGGCGGCGTCGAGGGCGACGACGCCTTCCCGGATGCCGTGCAGCATGGCCTCGCGCTCGGCCAGCAGCGCGGAGATGTCGGAGAACGCCAGGTCATGGGTCTGCCGCTGGAGTCTTCGGGAGATGAGATACGCCGCCACCGCGCCGACGGCGAGTGCGCCGCCCGCGTACGCCAGCAGCCCGGGGATCGCCGCCAGCAGCCGGGCGCGGACGCTGTCGTACTCGATGCCGACCGACACCGCGCCGACGATCTCGCCGCCGGCGTCGCGCAGCGGGACCTTGCCGCGGGCGGAGCGGCCGAGCGTACCCTCGTCGATTTCCATGACCTCGCGGCCTGCGAGCGCCTCGCTGGGGTCGGTGGAGACGACCTTGCCGATCTGGCGGGGGTCGGTGTGGGACCAGCGGACGCCGCGCTCGTTCATGACCACGACGTACTCGGCGCCGGTGGAGCGCCTGATGCGGTCCGCCTCGGCCTGAACGGGCCCTTCCACGGTGGGCCGGGAGCCGGTCACCGCGCCGGCGAGCTGCGGCTGGGCAGCGGTGGTCTGCGCGATCGCGAGCGCGCGCCGCATCGCTTCGTCGTCCAGCTGAGCGCTGAGCGGGGCGAGGAAGAGGCCGGTGGCGAGCACGGTGACGCCGGTGGCGATGGCCAGCTGCATCAGGAGGACCTGCGAGAAGACGCGCTGGGGCCAGCCCAGACGCAGTCGTCTGCCGGAGGAGGTCGGTGGGGCGCTCATGTCTACGAACGGTAAAGCGCCGGGCACACCTTTCCGAAATTCCGTGGGCGTCCGGGGCCGTCCGAGGCGCGGCCAGGGCGCCAATATCCTGGGGCGGCCTGTTCCGGCGCTACGAGAAAGGCCCCTGGTCAGCATGAAGCAGATCCCGGTCATCGTCCTCGCGGGCTTCCTGGGTTCCGGCAAGACGACCTTGCTCAACCACCTGCTCGCGCAGAGCCGGGGTACCAGGATCGGTGCGATCGTCAACGACTTCGGGGCCATCGAGATCGACGCGATGGCCGTTGCCGGGCAGCTCGGGGACTCCACCGTTTCGCTGGGCAACGGGTGTCTGTGCTGCGCCGTAGACGTGAGTGAGCTCGACGAGTACCTGGAGAAGCTGACCCGGCCCGCCGCACGTCTCGACGTGATCGTCATCGAGGCGAGCGGGCTCGCCGAGCCGCAGGAGCTGGTCCGGATGATCCTGGCCAGCGAGAACGAGCGGATTGTGTACGGGGGGCTGGCCGAGGTCGTCGATGCCGTCGAGTTCGAGGCGACGCGGGAGCGTCATCCCGAGCTGGACCGGCATCTCGCCGTCGCCGACCTCGTCGTGCTGAACAAGACGGACCGGGTGGGGGAGGAGCAGCTCGGGCGGGTCCTGGACACGGTTGGGGAGCTGAGCGGCGGCACCGCCGTGGTCCATGCGTCGTACGGGCGGATCGATCCGGAGCTGCTCTTCGACCCGGCGGTGCGGCCGGACGGCGAGGAGAAGGTGCGGCAGTTGTCGTTCGACGACCTGCGGAGCGAGGAGGAAGCGCACGACTGCCACGGCGATCATCTGCATGCGGCGTACGAGAGTGTCTCCTTCACCTCCGACGTGCCGATGAACCCGCGGCGGCTCATGGACTTCCTCGACACCCGGCCGGAGGGGCTCTACCGGATCAAGGGGTACGTCGACTTCGGTACGGCCGACTCGCGCAACCGGTACGGGGTGCATGCGGTGGGCCGGTTCCTGCGCTTCTACCCCGAGCCCTGGGGGCGCGACGAGCCGAGGATCACGCAGCTCGTGCTGATCGGCTCCGGGACGGACGACGAAGCGCTCGGCAAGGAACTCGCGGGCTGCCGGGCGGAGGGGGTGCGGGGTGCGGGTGCCGCTGCCGCTGCCGATGAGCACAGCATGTGGGGAGTGCTGCGGTACGTGCAGGGCGAGAGCTGAGAGCGGAGGGTTTTTCTTCCCCACCCCACCCCGCCCCTTCCCGAAGTCCTCAATCGCCGGACGGGCTGGAACGAAGCAGGGGCGCCTTGGCCGCCGGGGGCCGGGCGTGGGCAAGCGCGTGCTCGGCTGTCGGGCGTGCTCGGGCAAGCAGGGTGGGGTTTTGGGTGCCGGGCGGGCTTGGGGGGTCGGCCCGCCCGGCGGTTGAGGCTAGCGGCGGCTTGTTACACCGGGCCTGCCAGGGCCGCGACCGGCGTTTTCAGTGGGGTGCCTGAGCCGTCGCGGCGCGGGTCCTGTTCCGGCAGTTCCACCGGGGCGCCGTTCCCGGCTGCCGCTCGGGCCGGAGCCGTGCCGGCCCAGGCCAGGATGAGGATGTCCTCGCCCTTGAGGAACCGCTGGCAGCGCACGCCGCCAGTGGCCCGGCCCTTGCGCGGGTACTGGTCGAACGGCGTCAGCTTCGCCGACGTCTCCGTGTCGCCGAGCAGCGTGCCGGCCGTGCCGGCCACCGTGAAGACCACGGCGTCCGCCGCCGGGTCCACCGCGGTGAAGGAGATCACCTTGGCGCCCTCGGCGAGCTTGATGCCCGCCATACCGCCCGCGGCCCGGCCCTGCGGCCTGACCTGTCCCGCCGGGTAGCGCAGCAGCTGGGCGTCGTCCGTGATGAAGACCAGGTCCTCCTCGCCGGTGCGCAGCTCGGCTCCGCCGACGATCCGGTCACCGTCCTTGAGGGTGATGACCTCCAGTTCATCCTTGTTGGACGGATAGTCCGGGACCACTCGCTTGACCACGCCCTGCTCGGTTCCGAGCGCGAGCCCCGGCGAGGACTCGTCGAGGGTAGTGAGGCAGACCAGCGTCTCGTCCGGCTCCAGGGTCAGGAACTCCGTGACCGGCGCCCCGCCCGAGAGGTTGGGCGCGGAGGCTGTGTCCGGCAGCTGGGGCAGGTCGATGACCGCGAGGCGCAGCAGGCGGCCGGACGACGTCACCGCGCCCACGTCGCCACGCGCCGTCGCCGGCACGGCCGAGACGATCACGTCGTGCTTGGTGCGCCGGGCGTCGTCCAGGGCGAGGGGCTCACCGTTCGCGGTACGAGCCAGCAGCCCGGTCGAGGACAGGAGGACCCGGCACGGGTCGTCCGCGACCTCCAGCGGTACCGCGGCGACCGGCGAACTGCCGGACTCCAGCAGCACGGTGCGCCGGTCGGTGCCGAACTTCTTCGCGACCGCGGCCAGTTCGGTCGAGACCAGCTTGCGCAGCTCGGTGTCCGACTCCAGGATCCCGGTCAGCTCGTCGATCTCGCCGGTGAGCCTGTCGCGCTCGGCCTCCAGCTCGATCTTGTCGAACTTGGTGAGCCGGCGCAGCGGCGTGTCCAGGATGTACTGCGTCTGGATCTCGCTCAGCGAGAAGTGCTCGATCAGCCGCTCCTTGGCCTGCGCCGAGTTGTCGCTGGAGCGGATGAGGCGGATGACCTCGTCGATGTCGAGCAGCGCGACGAGCAGGCCGAGCACCAGGTGCAGCCGGTCGCGCCGCTTGGTGCGGCGGAACTCGCTGCGACGGCGTACGACCTCGAAGCGGTGATCGAGATAGACCTCCAGCAGCTCCTTGAGGCCCAGTGTCAACGGCTGACCGTCCACCAGTGCCACGTTGTTGATGCCGAAGGTCTCCTCCATCGGCGTCAGCTTGTAGAGCTGCTCAAGAACGGCCTCGGGGACGAAGCCGTTCTTGATCTCGATGACCAGACGCAGGCCGTGCGAGCGGTCCGTGAGGTCCTTGACGTCCGCGATGCCCTGGAGCTTCTTCGACGAGACCA
Organism: Streptomyces sp. ISL-100; assembly: GCF_018614615.1. GTDB lineage: Bacteria > Actinomycetota > Actinomycetes > Streptomycetales > Streptomycetaceae > Streptomyces. The sequence continues at coordinate 72,123 of NZ_JAGGOK010000029.1, forward strand.
GGTCCTTGATCTTCGCGATCACCTTCTCCGGGCCGACCGTGAAGGGCAGTTCGGTGATCACCAGGCCCTTGCGGCGCGCCGTCACGTTCTCCACGGTGGCCGTCGAGCGGATCTTGAAGGTGCCGCGGCCGTTCTCGTACGCGTCCTTGATCCCGCCGAGGCCGACGATCCGGCCGCCGGTCGGCAGGTCCGGGCCGGGCACGAAACGCATCAGCGTCTCAAGATCCGCCCCGGGGTGCTTGATCAAGTGCCGCGCGGCGGCGACGACCTCGCCCAGGTTGTGCGGCGGCATGTTCGTCGCCATGCCGACGGCGATCCCGGACGCGCCGTTGACCAGCAGGTTCGGATACGCCGCGGGAAGTGCGACCGGCTCCCGCTCCTGCCCGTCGTAGTTGGGGTTGAAGTCGACCGTGTCCTCGTCGATCGATTCCGTCATCAGCGACGTGGCGTCGGCCATCCGGCACTCGGTGTACCGCATGGCGGCCGGCGGGTCGTCGTTGCCCAGCGAGCCGAAGTTGCCGTGCCCGTCGACCAGCGGCAGGCGCATCGAGAAGGGCTGAGCCATCCGCACGAGGGCGTCGTAGATCGACGCGTCGCCGTGCGGGTGCAGCTTTCCCATCACTTCGCCGACGACACGGGCGCACTTCACATAGCCGCGGTCGGGCCGCAGCCCCATCTCGTTCATCTGGTAGACGATGCGTCGGTGCACCGGCTTCATGCCGTCGCGGGCGTCGGGCAGCGCTCGCGAGTAGATCACCGAGTACGCGTACTCGAGGAAGGAGCCCTGCATTTCGTCGACGACGTCGACATCGAGGATCTTCTCCTCGAACGCATCGTCCGGCGGCGGGGTCTTCGTGCTGCGGCGGGCCATCGCGGCTGCGGCTCCTTCGCGGTTCTGTCGGGGTGAGTTCTTGGGTCTGATGCCGACCATTGTGGACCGGCCCACTGACAACGCCGACCTCGACCCGTCCGTAGCGCCTACTCGGCGCCCGGGCGGTGCCTGCTCGTGCGTTCCCCGAGGGCGTACACCGGCCGGGAACTTCGCCAGGTGTCAGTGCGCTTGCATACAGTGGCAGGACTTCTTCATATCGCGATCGAAGGGACGTACATGCCCATGGGTCACACGGCCACAGCGCAGGCCGGTTCCGGCGGCCTGACAGCGACCGAGCACCGGCTGGCCAATGGCCTGCGCGTGGTGCTCTCCGAGGACCACCTGACCCCGGTCGCCGCGGTCTGCCTCTGGTACGACGTGGGTTCGCGCCACGAAGTCAAGGGGCGCACCGGTCTGGCTCACCTCTTCGAGCACCTGATGTTCCAGGGCTCGGCGCAGGTCAAGGGCAATGGTCACTTCGAGCTGGTGCAGGGTGCGGGCGGTTCGCTCAACGGCACGACCAGCTTCGAGCGCACCAATTACTTCGAGACGATGCCCGCCCACCAGGTGGAGCTGGCTCTGTGGCTGGAAGCCGACCGGATGGGCTCGCTGCTCGCCGCGCTCGACGAAGAGTCCATGGAGAACCAGCGCGACGTCGTCAAGAACGAACGCCGCCAGCGGTACGACAACGTTCCGTATGGCACCGCGTTCGAGAAGCTGACCGCCCTCTCGTACCCGGAGGGCCACCCGTACCACCACACGCCGATCGGCTCGATGGCCGACCTGGACGCCGCGACCCTCGAAGACGCGCGCGCCTTCTTCCGTACGTACTACGCGCCCAACAACGCGGTGCTCTCGGTCGTCGGCGACATCGACCCGGTGCAGACGCTCGCCTGGATCGAGAAGTACTTCGGCTCCATCCCGCACCACGACGGCAAGCAGCCGCCGCGTGACGGCACGCTCCCCGAGATCATCGGCAAGGAGATCCGCGAGGAGATCCGCGAAGAGGTCCCGGCCCGCGCGCTGATGGCCGCCTACCGGCTCCCGCACGACGGCACCCGCGAGTCCGACGCCGCCGACCTGGCCCTCACCGTCCTCGGCGGCGGCGAGTCCTCCCGGCTGCACAACCGCCTGGTCCGCCGCGACCGGACGGCTGTCGCCGCCGGCTTCGGACTGCTGCGCCTCTCCGGCGCCCCCTCGCTCGGCTGGCTCGACGTGAAGACGTCGGCCGGCGTCGAGGTGCCCGACATCGAGCGCGCCGTCGACGAGGAGCTGGCCCGTTTCGCCGCCGAGGGCCCCACGCCCGAGGAGATGGAGCGCGCGCAGGCCCAGTTGGAGCGCGAGTGGCTCGACCGGCTCGGTACGGTCGCGGGCCGCGCCGACGAACTGTGCCGGTACGCCGTCCTGTTCGGCGACCCGCAGCTCGCCCTGACCGCCGTCAAGCGCGTCCTGGACATCACGGCGGAGGAGGTCCAGGCGGTCGCCAAGGCCAGGCTCCGCCCGGACAACCGCGCGGTCCTGGTGTACGAGCCCACACATGCCGAGGACGCAGCCGCCGCCGCAGCCACCGACGAGACCGCAGCCGCCGCCGGCGAGACCGGAACGCAGGAAGGGGCGGACAAGTGACCGACACCGCAGCCGTCAGCATGAAGTTCCACCCGCAGCCGCAGGGGGGCACCCCCACGCCGTGGGCCTTCCCCGCCCCCGAGCGCGGCGCCCTGCCCAACGGCCTGACCGTGCTGCGCTGCCACCGCCCCGGTCAGCAGGTCGTGGCCGTCGAGGTCTTCCTCGCCGCCCCCCTGGAGGCCGAGCCGACGGGCCTGGACGGCGTGGCCACGATCATGGCGCGGGCCTTCTCCGAGGGCACCGACAAGCACTCCGCCGAGGAGTTCGCCGCCGAGCTGGAGCGCTGCGGCGCCACGCTCGACGCGTACGCCGACCATCCGGGCGTCCGGGTCTCCCTGGAGGTCCCCGTCTCGCGGCTGCCCAAGGCTCTCGGCCTGCTCGCCGACGCGCTGCGGGCGCCCGGCTTCACGGACAGCGAGATCGAGCGCCTGGTGGCCAACCGGCTCGACGAGATCCCGCACGAGACGGCCAACCCGTCCCGCCGCGCGGCCAAGCAGCTCTCCAAGGAGCTGTTCCCGGCGACCTCGCGCATGTCGCGGCCGCGCCAGGGCACCGAGGAGACGGTGGAGCGTATCGACTCCGCCGCCGTGAAGAGCTTCTACGCGGCGCACGTGCGTCCCGCGACCGCCACCGCGGTGGTCGTCGGCGACCTCGAAGGCACCGACCTGGACGCGATCCTCGCCGACACCCTGGGCGCGTGGAAGGGTGACACCGCCGAACCCCGTCCCGTGCCGCCGGTGACGGCCGACGACACGGGCCGTGTGGTCATTGTCGACCGGCCCGGCGCGGTCCAGACGCAGCTGCTCATCGGCCGGATCGGCCCCGACCGGCACGACCGTGTCTGGCCGGCCCAGGTCCTCGGCACGTACTGCCTGGGCGGCACGCTCACCTCCCGCCTGGACCGCGTCCTGCGCGAGGAGAAGGGCTACACGTACGGCGTGCGCGCCTTCGGCCAGGTGCTGCGCTCCGCGGCCGACGGTACGGGCGCGGCGATGCTGGCGATCAGCGGCTCGGTGGACACGGAGTCCACCGGACCGGCGGTCGAAGACCTCTGGAAGGTGCTGCGCACCCTCGCGGCCGAGGGCCTCACCGACGCCGAGCGCGACGTCGCCGTACAGAACCTGGTGGGCGTCGCGCCGCTCAAGTACGAGACGGCCGCGGCCGTCGCCGGCACGCTCGCCGACCAGGTCGAGCAGCACCTGCCGGACGACTTCCAGGCCCAGCTGTACGCCCGCCTCGCCGAGACAGGCACCGTGGAGGCCACCGCGGCGGTCGTCAGCGCCTTCCCCGGGGACCGCCTGGTCACGATCCTCGTCGGGGACGCGTCGCAGATCGAGGAGCCCGTCAGGGCGCTCGGCATCGGCGACGTGAAGGTGGTCGCAGGCTGACGCGTGGTCGCCGACTGACCGCGTTACACCCCAAAGCGGGAGATTGAGGGACCCCGGCGGCCGAAAGGCTGCCGGGGTCATTCCTGTATGTCCGTTTTGTTGTGGAGGTTGCCTGTCTGACCTGTGGGGTGCGTTACAAAACGCCGTGTCTGTTTGGTGATTAAAAGATGTCCCGCTTAGCGTCTCTCCGGCTGTCCGTCAGCAGTGAGCCGCATCCGCGGCACCGGGCAGCCATCGCCGAGTCCCCGTCAGGCGCGAGCCTGGGGAGCCGGGGACCCAATCAGTCCCTGGGGTGAATCGGACGTCCTGTGTGCGTACGTACGCAGGGGTCCGTTGGAGACCTACCTGCTCCGAACCCGTCAGCTAACCCGGTAGGCGAGAAGGAAGGAAAGGATCAGCCACTCCATGGCGTTCACCCGTGCCACCGGGAAGCACCGTCGTCCGAGCCGCCTGACGCGCAGAAGCGCGAACATGGCGGGCGTCGCCGCCCTCGCGACGACCGGCGTCATCGGAGGCCTGGCCTCTCCGGCCCTCGCCGCCGAATCCGCCCTCGCCGTCGAGGACACCGGCCTCACCCAGGCCATCGTCATCGGCGACTCCCTCGCCGACCAGATCGCCGCTCAGGCCGAGAAGCAGCAGCAGGCCGCCGACAAGGCGGAGGCCGAGCGTAAGGCAGAGGCCGCGCGCAAGGCCGAAGCCAAGCGCAAGGCGGAAGCCAAGGCCAAGGCCGAGGCGGAGGCGCGGGCCAAGAAGGAGCGCGCCGCCCGCGAGGCCAAGGAGCGCGCCGCCCGCGAGGCCAAGGAGCGCGCCGCCCGCGAGGCCAAGGAGCGCGCCGCCCGCGAGGCGGAGCGCAAGCGCCTCAACGGCTACACCCTCCCGGTCGCCGGCTCTTTCGTGACCACCGGCTACAAGACCGGCGGCAACCTCTGGTCCTCCGGCAGCCACTCCGGCGTCGACTTCCGCGCCGCGTCCGGCAGTTCCGTCGTCTCCGTCGGTGCGGGCACCGTCGTCGAGGCCGGCTGGGGCGGGGCGTACGGCAACAACATCGTCATTCGCATGAACGACGGCACGTACACGCAGTACGGCCACCTGTCGTCCCTCGGCGTCTCCGTCGGCCAGAGCGTCGCCTCCGGCCAGCAGATAGGCCTCTCGGGCTCGACCGGCAACTCGACCGGCCCGCACCTGCACTTCGAGGCCCGTACGTCGCCCGACTACGGCTCGGACATGGACCCGGTCGCGTACCTGCGCGCGCACGGCGTGAACGTCTGACGGCTCGGCCGCCCGTTCGTCGTCCAGAAGGCCCCGGCTTCCCGCCGGGGCCTTCCGCATGTCCAAAAGCCGTCCATGGATTCCCACCCCCCGTCGGAAATTGAGGAATGCTGCAATAGAGTCACCGAACAAGCGTCGATCGACCGCGTCTCGCGGGGATTAAGGCGGAGGTTCGGTCATGCGCATTCCCGCGCAGTCGGTATGCACGGCAATCCGTGACGACATCGTTTCCGGTGTCTTCGCGCGGGGCAGCCGGCTCACCGAAGAGCTGCTGGCGCGCCGTTACGGTGTCTCCCGCGTCCCGGTGCGCGAGGCTCTGCGCACGCTGGAGTCGGAGGGGTTCGTCACCACCCGGCGGCACGCGGGCGCCTGCGTGGCCGAGCCCACCGAGCAGGAGGCCGCCGACCTCCTGGAGGTCCGGACACTGCTCGAGCCGCTGAGTGCGGCCCGCGCCGCCCAGCGGCGCACCGAGGCCCACCTCAAGGTGCTGCGCGGCCTGGTCAGGCTCGGCCAGGAGCGGGCCCGCCGGGGCGAGGGCGAGGATCTGCGCTCCCTGGGCACCTGGTTTCACGAGACGCTCGCCCAGGCGTCCGGCAGCCCCGGCCTCACGGCGCTGCTCACCCAGCTCAGGCACAAGATCGCCTGGATGTACGCCGTCGAGCGGCACGCCCGCCCCGCCGAGGCGTGGGCCGAACACGCCGCGATCGTCGACGCCGTGGCGCGCGGCGACGCGGAGCGGGCCCGGTCGCTGACGGCCCTGCACGCCGAACGGGCCTTGGCCGCACACCGGTTGCGGCGCCCCGGCCCGGAGCGCGAACGAGAGCGCGAACGAGAGCGCGGGCAAGGACGCGTGAGGACTTCGCAACATGCCGTAAACACCGTGAGTGGCTGCCATTAACAGCCGCGCCGTATACAAAGAGGGTGAATTGGCGGGGCCTTGTTTCCGCTGCCTGCATTTCGCGGTGCACTGCCCCGCATAAAGCAAAGGAGCCGTGGCAACCCGAATTCGGGTTGCCACGGCTCCTTCGTGAGAATTCGCCCGACCGAGTGGTCAGACGGTCTCGGGAAGCTCGTCCAGGCCCTCGGAAACCAGCTTCGCCAGGCGGTCGAGAGCGGCGTCGGAGCCGTCGGCCTCGGAAGCGAGCACGATCTCTTCGCCACCCTGCGCGCCCAGGCCGAGCACCGCGAGCATGGAGGCGGCGTTGACCGGGTTGCCGTCGGCCTTGGCGATCGTCACGGGCACACCCGAGGCGGTCGCGGCGCGAACGAAGATGGAGGCGGGCCGGGCATGCAGGCCTTCGGCCCAGCCGACGGTGACACGGCGCTCAACCATGGTGTTGCCCTTCATGTTCTAACGGTTGTCTAGACCAGTCTCTCACGGTGCGCGGGGCGGCCGTGCCCTCGGGCCTGTGCCGCCCCGCGCCGAAGTCCCAGTCTGCCGCCTCAGCCTGCCTCGCCCCGAGCGGCCCCGCGACCCGTAGGCTTTCGTCATGCAGCCCCCGCTGGAGCAGGCCCCGCCGGATCGAAACGGGCACCACGCGTACCCGGCTCACTGGGAAGCCGACGTGGTGCTGCGTGACGGAGGTACGGCGCGGATCCGGCCCATCACCGCCGATGACGCCGAGCGCCTGGTCAGCTTCTACGAGCAGGTGTCGGACGAGTCGAAGTACTACCGCTTCTTCGCGCCGTACCCGCGCCTCTCCGCCAAGGACGTCCACCGCTTCACCCACCACGACTATGTGGACCGGGTGGGTCTGGCCGCCACGGTGAGCGGTGAGTTCATCGCCACCGTCCGGTTCGACCGCATCAACGCGCAGGGGCGCCCCTCTTCCGGCCCTGACGCCGACCTGGCCGAGGTCGCCTTCCTGGTCCAGGACGCGCACCAGGGGCGCGGTGTCGCCTCCGCCCTGCTCGAACACATCGGTGCGGTCGCGCGGGAGCGCGGCATCCGGCGCTTCGTGGCGGAAGTACTGCCCGCCAACACCAAGATGATCAAGGTCTTCACGGACGCGGGCTACACCCAGAAGCGCAGCTTCGAGGACGGCGTCGTCCACCTCGAATTCGACCTGGAACCGACCGACCGCTCCGTCGCCGTCCAGCGTGCCCGCGAGCACCGCGCCGAGTCCCGCTCCGTGCAGCGCCTGCTCGGACCCGGCTCGGTCGCGGTCGTCGGGGCGGGGCGCGCGCCGGGCGGTGTGGGGCGTACGGTCCTGCGCAATCTGCTCGCCGCCGGATTCACCGGTCGTACGTACGCCGTGAACCGGGCCTTCCCCGAGGACCTCACCGAGCTGGACGGCGTGCCCGCGCACCGCTCCGTCGCCGGGATCGGCGAGGCCGTCGACCTCGCGGTCGTGGCCGTACCGGCGGAACGGGTGCCGGAGGTGGTCGCGGACTGCGGCGAGAACGGCGTCCAGGGCCTGGTGGTCCTGTCCGCCGGGTACGCCGAGAGCGGGGCCGAGGGGCGGGCGCGGCAGCGGGAACTGGTGCGGCAGGCGCGCTCGTACGGCATGCGCATCATCGGCCCGAACGCCTTCGGGGTCATCAACACGTCGGAGGCCGTTCGCCTCAACGCCTCGCTCGCGCCGGAGCCGCCGGCGCGGGGGCGCATCGGGCTGTTCACGCAGTCGGGCGCGATCGGGATCGCGCTGCTGTCGGGGCTGTACCGGCGGGGCGCGGGCCTTTCGTCGTTCATCTCGGCCGGCAACCGGGCGGACGTGTCGGGCAACGACTTCCTCCAGTACTGGTACGACGATCCGGACACCGATGTCGTCCTCCTCTACCTGGAGTCGATCGGCAACCCGCGCAAGTTCTCGCGCCTCGCCCGGCGCACGGCGGCGGAGAAGCCGGTCGTCGTGGTGAAGGGCGCGCGCCACAGCGGGAGTACGCCGCCGGGGCACGCGGTGCCCGCCACGCGCATCCCCGACGCGACGGTGTCCGCGCTGCTGCGGCAGGCCGGGGTCATCCGCGTCGACACGGTGACGGAACTCGTCGACGCGGGGCTGTTGCTGGCGGGCCAGCCGCTGCCGTCCGGGCCGCGGGTCGCGATCCTGGGCAACTCGGAGTCACTCGGCCTCCTGACGTACGACGCCTGCCTGGCGGAAGGCCTTCGCCCGCTCCCGCCGCTCGACCTCACGACGGCCGCGACTCCGGCGGACTTCCGCGCGGCGCTGGACGAGGCGCTGGCCGGCGGGGCGTGCGACGCGGTCGTGGTGACGGCGATCCCGTGGGTCGGCGAGGGGGGAGTGACGGAATCCGGCGACGGAGAGGTGCTGGCGGCGGCGCTGCGGGAGGCGGCGGCCTCGGGGCCGGCGAAGCCGGTGGCGGTGGTGCACGTGGAGATGGGCGCGCTGGCGGACGCGCTCGCCGCGGCGACGAGCACGGCCCCCGTCCAGAACCGGGGCCCCGCCCCGGACCCCGGTCCTCAAACGCCGGACGGGCTGGATGTTGCCCCGAGGATGCCCGCCGGGCCGGGAAATCGGGCCCAGGGGCTCGCCCCCGGTTCCGGGAACCGCATCCCCGCCTACCCCGCCGCCGAGCGCGCCGTCCGCGCACTCGCCGAGGCCGTCAAGTACGCGCAGTGGCGGCGCCAGGCCGCCGAGCCCGGGCGGGTACCCGAGTACGACGACATCGACGAGGCAGGGGCCGCGGACCAGATCCACGCACTGCTGGGCGCGGGCGGGCGCGCGGGCGGCACCGGCCCCCGCTCCATGCCCCTGACCGGCGACGCCGCCCGCGAGCTCCTCGGGCGGTACGGCATCGACGTACGGCCGACCCTGCCCGCGCCCCGCCCCGACGACGCCGTCGCGGCGGCCGTCCGGCTCGGTTACCCCGTCGCGCTCAAGACCACCGCCCCGCACCTGCGCCACCGCCCCGACCTCGGCGCCGTACGCCTCGATCTTGCCGACGAGACGGAACTTCGCAGGGCCTACGAGGAGTTGACCGGAGCCCTCGGCAAGCCGGAAGAGCTTCACCTCGTCGTCCAGGCCATGGCCCCCCGCGGCGTCGACACCGTCGTCAAGGCGTCCATCGATGCCGCGGCCGGCGCCGTCCTGTCCTTCGGGCTCGCCGGAGCAGCCTCCGAGCTGCTCGGGGACATCGCGCACCGGCTGGTCCCGGCCACCGACCGGGACGTCGCCGAGCTCATCAGGTCGATCCGGACCGCCCCCCTCCTCTTCGGCTGGCGCGGCTCGGACCCGGTCGACACCGCCGCACTCGAAGAGCTCCTGCTGCGCGTGTCACGGCTCGTCGACGATCACCCGGAAGTGGTCGGTGTCGCCCTGGAGCCCGTGGTCGTCGCCCCGCACGGCCTGTCCGTCCTCGGCGCGACCGTACGTCTCGCGCCCGCGCCCGCCCGCGACGACCTCGGCCCCCGCCGCCTCCCCAGCTACTGACCCGGGCAGTCATCCACAGGCCCGGCATCGAGGCCCCCGGAGCCCCGTAGGATGGAGGGCATGGCGAAGACCGGTACGACGACCCAGGGGCTGCGCGCGGCGATCGAGCGCAGCGGCTACTACCCGGCCCTCGTGGCCGAAGCGGTGGAGGCCGCTGTCGGCGGCGAGCCGGTCTCTTCATACCTGGTGCACCAGGAGACGACCTTCGACTCCAACGAGGTCCGGCGGCATGTCACGGTCCTCGTCCTGACCGGCAACCGCTTCATCGTCAGCCACACCGACGAGCAGGCCGCCGACACCACCTCCCCGGCGCCGTACGCCACCACCTCCACCGAGTCGGTCAAGCTCGACCGGATCTCGTCCGTCGTGGTCAGCCGCGTCGTCGCCAACCCGGAGAAGTACGTGCCGGGCACCCTGCCCCGCGAGGTCGTCCTGACCATCGGCTGGGGCGCCGTATCCCGTATCGACCTGGAGCCCGCCGCCTGCGGCGACCCCAACTGCGAGGCGGACCACGGCTACACCGGCAACAGCACCGCGGACGACCTGAGCCTGCGCGTCAGCGAGGCCGGCGACGGTCCGGACACCGTGCGCCAGACGCTCGCGTTCGCGCAGGCGCTCTCCGAAGCGACCGCCGCGGCCGACCGCTGATGGCACTGCCCGCCTGGTCCGACCCGGTTCCGCTCGCCCTGGACACCGCGCCCGTGCCCGAATACGGCAGCGGTTCGCTCGCCGACCTCCTGCCGACCCTCGCGGCAGGCATGGACGTACCGGGGATGACCGCGACGATCCCCGAGCTGACGCCCGCCGACCGGAACTGCGTGTTCCTCATAGACGGTCTCGGCTGGGAGCAGATCAAGGCGCACCCGGAAGAGGCCCCGTACCTCTACTCCCTCCTCGGCAGCTCGCGCGGCGGCACCGGCCGCCCGCTCACGGCCGGGTTCCCCGCGACCACCGCGACCTCGCTCGCCTCGGTCGGCACCGGCATGCCGCCGGGCGCCCACGGCTTGCCCGGTTACACCGTCCGGGATCCCGACACCGGCTCGCTGATGAACCAGCTGCGCTGGAAGCCGTGGACCGACCCGCACGTCTGGCAGCCGTACCCCACGGTCTTCCAGCTCGCGGACGCCGCGGGCGTGCAGACCGCGCAGGTGTCCTCCCCGGACTTCCAGCACACCCCGCTCACCAAGATCGCGCTGAGCGGCGGCACGTTCCGCGGCAAGCTGACCGGCGAGGACCGCATGGACCTCGCCGCCGAGCAACTGGCGGCGGGCGACCGGTCGCTGGTCTACACGTATTACAGCGAGGTCGACGGCAAGGGCCACCGCTTCGGCATGGACTCCGACGCCTGGCGCGGCCAGCTGATGTACGTCGACCGGCTCGCCCAGCGCCTGGCCGAGCAGCTGCCGCCGCGCGCCGCCCTGTACATCACCGCCGACCACGGCATGATCGACATCCCCTTCGACGAGGAGTCGCGCATCGACTTCGACGAGGACTGGGAGCTGAGCGCCGGCGTCGCCCTGCTGGGCGGCGAGGGACGGGCCCGTCATGTGTACGCCGTCCCGGGCGCCGAGAACGACGTGCTCACCGTCTGGCGCGAGGTGCTCGGCGAGCAGTTCTGGGTGGCGAGCCGGGACGAGGCGATCGCGGCCGGCTGGTTCGGCCCGGTGATCGACGAGCGGGTTTACGGACGCATCGGTGACGTCGTCGCCGCGTCCCACGACGACGTCGTGGTCATCGCGTCGCGCCGTGAGCCGCACGAGTCCGCGATGGTGGGCATGCACGGTTCCATGACGGCCGCCGAGCAGCTCGTCCCGCTCATCGAAGTCCGCTCGTAACCTCCGCCGCACGCGCGCCCCGCCCCGAACAGACCCGAAAGGCCCTCAACCCCTCATGCCCGAGCTGGTGTTCTTCTCCGGAACGATGGACTGCGGAAAGAGCACCCTCGCTCTTCAGATCGAGCACAACCGGTCCACACGCGGCCTCCAGGGCATGATCTTCACGCGCGACGACCGGGCCGGCGAGGGCAAGCTCTCCTCCCGCCTCGGCCTGGTCACCGACGCCGTCGAGGCCGCCGAGGGCTTCGACTTCTACGCGTACCTCGTCGCCCATCTCTCCCAGGGCAACCGCGCCGACTACGTGATCGTGGACGAGGCGCAGTTCCTCGCCGGCGAGCAGATAGACCAGCTCGCCCGCGTCGTCGACGACCTCGACCTCGACGTCTTCGCCTTCGGCATCACCACCGACTTCCGCTCCAAGCTCTTCCCGGGATCGCAGCGCCTGGTCGAACTCGCGGACCGGGTGGAGGTGCTCCAGGTCGAGGCGCTGTGCTGGTGCGGCGCGCGTGCCACGCACAATGCCCGCACGATAGGCGGCGAGATGGTCGTCGAGGGCGCCCAGGTCGTCGTCGGTGACGTCAACCAGTCGCCGGACGAGGTCGGTTACGAGGTGCTGTGCCGCCGTCACCACAGGCGCCGGATGACGGCCGCGGCCGCGCACGCCGGGGCCCTGTCGCCCGACGTGCTGCCCGTCGACCCGTTCTCCCTCGCCGACCCCGTCAGCCGGTCGGCGGCGTCGTAGCAGCCGTTGTAGCCGTCGTTACGATTGTGAACACCGCGCCCTCAGGATCCGATACGGTCGCCACCCGGCCGGCGGCCGCGTCGTGGGGCGGCTCCAGCACGTGCCCGCCGAGCTCCGTCACCAGTCGGGCCCACTCGTCGGTGTCCTCGACTTCGAAGTACGTCATCCAGTGCGCGCCCCTGTCGCGCGGCAGGGCCTGTCCCACGCCGCGCACGGAGGCCACCGGCCGGCCTTCGAGGAGCAGCGTCAGATGGCCGAAATCGGCCGGTGCCCCCGCTGCCCCCGCTTCCACGTCGTAGCCGAATACCGCCTCGTAGAACTTGCCGACCGTCGACGTCTCGCGTGTCAGCAACTCGTTCCAGACCGGGGTGCCATGGGTGCCGGCCAGCGCGGTGCCGAGGTGGGCCGAGGCCTGCCAGATGCCGAAGACCGCGCCCGCCGGGTCCGAGCCGATCGCCATCCGGCCGGCGTCCGCCGCATCGAGCGGCCCGACGCCGACGGTGCCGCCGTGGCTCCTGATCGACTCGGCCGTGACATCGGCGTCTTCGGTGGCGAGGTACGGCGTCCAGGCGATCGGCAGATGCCGGTCGGGCGGCAGTTGTCCGATGCCCGCGATCTCCTTGCCGTCGAGCATCGCCCGTACGTACGGGCCGAGCTGCTGCGGGCCCGGCCGGAACTCCCAGCCGAACAGCGCTCGGTAGAACTCCTGGGTGGTGGCCAGGCCGTGCACCATCAGGCTCACCCAGCAGGGCGCACCGGGCGTCGGCCGCCGGGTCGCTGCCTCGGTCATCGTCACTCTCTCCTCGGACCATCGTGGTGGTGGTCGTGCGGGAACGGGCGCCCCCGTCATGAAGCCGTGAATCCGTGAAGCTGTGGAGGGGCGCGCCCGTGCAGATGCTTGCACCACCTGTCGTGCCGCGCGTCCCGGCCGCGCCGCTTTCTGTGAGTTCCCGCAGGAGAATGCCCGATTTGGCATTTCCCGCCCGTTTCGGTGCCATGGCCGTACGGTGTCGGTCGGTGTCGGCCGTACTGCGGGCTGCGCGAGGATGGCACTTATGAATGCCACCATCACCGCAGCCGAACTCGCCGGCGAGCTCACCGGAGACCGGCCGCCGGTCCTCCTGGACGTCCGCTACCAGATGGGCGGGCCGCACGGCCGCGCCGCGTACGAGGCCGGTCACATTCCAGGAGCGGTCTTCGTCGACCTTGAAGCGGAACTCGCCGGTCCGCCGGGCTCCGGCGGCCGCCACCCGCTCCCCGACGTCGAGGCCTTCGGCGCCGTCATGCGCCGCGCCGGCGTCCGTCACGACACCCCGGTCGTCGTGTACGACGGCGGGCAGGGCTGGGCCGCGGCGCGCGCCTGGTGGATGCTGCGCTGGACGGGCCACCCCGGCGTAAGGGTCCTGGACGGCGGTCTCGCGGTGTGGGAGGGCCCGGTCGAGTCCGAGGTACCGGCCCCGGCTACCGGCGATTTCCAGCCAGTTCCCGGCGCCGTACCGCTCATTAACGCCGACGGCGCCGCCGAGCTGGCCCGCACGGGTCTGCTGCTCGACGCGCGGGCGGGGGAGCGGTACCGGGGCGAGGTGGAGCCGATCGACCGGGTCGCCGGCCACATCCCGGGCGCGGTCTCCGCCCCCACCATGGAGAACGTCGGTCCCGACGGCCGCCTGCTCCCCGCGCCGGAGCTGGCCGCCCGCTTCAAGTCGCTCGGCGCCGAGGAAGCCCCGGCGGTCGGCGTCTACTGCGGCTCGGGTGTCTCCGCGGCCCAGCAGGTGCTGGCGCTGGAGGTCGCGGGCATCCCGGCGGCGCTGTACGTGGGGTCGTGGTCCGAGTGGTCGGCCGACGAGTCCCGTCCCGTGGCGACCGGAGCCGACCCCCGGTAACTCGGCGGGCCGTAACCCGGGCTGAAATCCGGACTGAAATCCGGGCCGTGACTCAGGCCGTAACTCCGCATGCCGAGGGGCCCGTACGCGGTCCGTACGGGCCCCTCGGCTCAAGGCGTCTAGTCCTGCTTCTTACGGCGCGTACCGAACACGATCTCGTCCCAGCTCGGTACTGCCGCCCGCCGCCCGGGGCGGACCCCGTCGGCCTCGGCCTGGCGGTCCGTCGTACCGGTGAGCCGGTCGCGGTGACCGGCGACGGCGCGCGGCATGAGCACATCGGCGTACGCCGAACCGGCTCCCGAGGCGGCGGATGCCGCGGGCTCCTCGGCCTCCGGCTCCTGCGCGGCGTCGGGCTCGGTCGTCGGCGGCTCCGGCGGCGGCGCGGGACGCTCGGGCACCACCATGTCGCCGCGGAAGCTCGGTACCGCCTCCAGCAGGCTGGTCAGCGAATCCCGCTCCTCCTCAGCATCGGGCGCCGGCGCGGTCGGCCGGTCCATCTGCCGGTCGAGCGCGCGGTCCAGCGGCCGGTCGCGGGGCAGCCGGGCGATCCGCGGTACGAACGGGAAGCTCGGCTCGGGCGCTGCCGCCATCGCCGTGTCGTCCGTCTCGCCGATCAGCGCGCGCGCCTCGTCGTCCACGGCCTGTACGAGCCGCCGGGGCGGGTCGTACGTCCAGCTCGCGGAGTGGGGCTCGCCCGCCACGCGGTAGACCAGCAGCACTTCCCACGTACCGTCGTCGCGCCGCCAGGAGTCCCACAGGACCGTTTCCTTGTCGGCGCCGCGCAGCAGCAGCCGCTCCTGCACCGCCTCACCGAGCTGCGGTCCGGTCCCGGTGTTCTCACCGGGGCGGCGTACGGGCGTCTTCCTGGCGCGCTCGGCCATGAAGGCGCGTTCGGCGAGCACGGGTCCTTCGAACCGGCGGACGCGGTCCACCGGGATGCCGGCGTGCTGTGCGACCTCTTCAGCAGAGGCACCGGCGCGTATACGCGCCTGGATGTCACGAGGACGGAGGTGGCTCTCCACCTCGATCTCGATCTGGCCGAGACGGGCGCGGTCGTTGCGCACCGCGGCACGCAGCCGCTCATCGATTGGAAGCGTGTACTCCGTGCTGTCAGCAGCCTTCAGCACCAGTCGTGTGCCGTCATTCGAGACGGCCACGACACGCAGTTCGGGCATGGGAACCTCCCGGGTGGTGCCTGCCGACGTCACGTGCGTCGCTGCTTCCGCTAGTCGAGTGTGGCCTGCCCGGGTGCAGCCTGCCACAACCTTGCCCAGTTGCCCGGCGTGTCGGGCATCAGCCCGGGATTGCCGTTATGGCACGGTTACCATTTCGCCACTCACCGTGACCGTTTCGTCACTGTCAGCGGCGGGCGTCCGCGATGAAGGCCGGACCCAGGGCTCGTCACAGTACTCCATTCGGGCCATGGGGGTGGACCGGCGCGCCACCGAAGTTCTCCTGGGGTACGGGAGTTGAGCCGTCGGTTTGCCGCCGAGTGCCCTCTGTAGTGGTCTGCTTCACGGAATCGCCCGAAACGGAACTATCTACTTCTCCCAAATGTCCCTTCATGTTGCAGGGTTGAACAGATGGGCCAGATGGGTGAGATGGACGAGATGGTCTTAGTCGCCCAGGACTCGGCGCAGGTAGTCGTTGGCGAAGAGCCGCTGCGGGTCCAGCCGGTCGCGCAGCGCCGTGAACTCCGCGAAGCGCGGGTAGGCCCCGGCCAGATACTCCGCGTCGCGGGTGTGCACCTTGCCCCAGTGCGGCCGCCCGCCGTGCGCGGTCATGATCCGCTCCACCGCGGTGAAGTACGCCTGGTACGGCGTCCCCCGGTAAAGGTGCACCGCGATGTACGCCGTGTCTCTCCCCGACGCCGTGGAGAGCGTGATGTCGTCCGCCGGAGCCGTGCGTACCTCCACCGGGAAGCTGACCCGCAGCGGCGAGCGCTCGATCAGCGCCTTCACCTCGCGCAGCGCCTCTACCGCCGACGCGCGCGGAACGGCGTACTCCATTTCCATGAAGCGCACCCGGCGCGGGCTTGTGAAGACCTTGTAGGGGATGTCCGTGTATGTACGGGCGGACAGCGCGCGGCTGGAGATCTTGGCGATCGCGGGGACGGCCGAGGGAAACGCCCGGCCCACCGAACAGGCCACCTGGAAGACACCGTTGGAGAGCAGCTCGTCCTCGACCCAGGAGCTGATCCTGCCGGGCGGGGCCGAGGGGCCCGCGCTGCGGTTGTTGCGCTTGGTGTTGCAGTTGCCGGTGTGCGGGAACCAGTAGAACTCGAAGTGCTCGTTCTCCGCGTGCAGCGCGTCGAAGTCCGCCGTCACCCGGTCGAATGTCATCGGCTCTTCACGGGCCGTCAGCAGGAAGACCGGCTCCACGGCGAAGGTGACCGCCGTGATGACGCCCAGCGCGCCCAGCCCCACCCTCGCCGCCGCGAAGACGGCTCTTTCTTCGGCGGTCCCCTTTTCCGAGCAGGTAAGCAGCGACCCGTCCGCCAGGACCAGTTCCATGGCGCGGATCTGCGCGGCCGTCGAAGCCGAGTCCCGGCCCGTGCCGTGCGTACCCGTGCTGGTCGCGCCGGCCACCGTCTGCTCCATGATGTCGCCCATGTTGGTGAGCGACAGGCCTTCCCTCGCCAGGGCCACGTTCAGGCGCTTGAGCGGAGTGCCGGCCTCCACGGTCACGGTCCCGGCCACGCGGTCGATGTCGCGGATGCCGGTCAGCAGGTCGGGGCGTATCAGCACACCGTCGGTCGCGGCGGCCGCCGTGAACGAGTGGCCCGTGCCGACCGGCTTCACCTTCAGGCCGTCCTCCGCGGCCCTGCGCACGGCCTCCGCGAGCTCCGCGGCCGAGGCCGGGGTCACTTCCCGCGCCGGACGGGCGGTGACGTTCCCCGCCCAGTTACGCCACGTGCTCGCCGTCCTGGACGCCGTCCTTGATGTGCTCGCCATCTGTGCCGTGCCCTCCCCGTGTCGGCGCCGGCGTCCGCAGCCGGCGATACCCCAGGAACGCCACCAGAGCCGCGAGCGCTCCCGCCGCGACGGGCACCGCGTACCCCGCGTCCGCCCCCGCCGCGTCGACCACCCAGCCTGCGGCCGAGGAACCGAGAGCGACTCCGACGGCGAGCCCGGTTCCTGTCCAGGTCATGCCCTCGGTCAGTTTGGTGCGCGGTACGTGCTGCTCGATGAGAGCCATTGTGGTCACCATCGTCGGTGCGATGGAAAGGCCCGCGACAAAGAGCGCCACGGCCAGCAACGGCAGGTTCCCGGCCAGTAGGAGGGGGATCATACTCACGGCCATCGCGCAGACGCCCACCAGCCACCTGGTGGACGCCCGGCCCTTGAGATGCAGCAGCCCGAAGACGGCTCCCGCTAGGCAGGAACCGAGCGCGTACACGGCCAGGACGAGGCTGGCGGCGGCCTTGTGGCCCTGTTCCTCGGCGAACGCCACCGTCACGACGTCGATAGACCCGAAGATCGCACCGACGGCCACGAAGGTGGCCACCAGCACCTGCAGCCCGCGGGAGGCCAGCGCGGAGCCGCCGGTGTGCTCGTCGCGCGGGTGCGGGACGGGCTCGGTGGCGCGCTGGGAGGTCAGCCAGAAGACGCCGATGGCCAGGAAGACGGCGGCGAGCAGCGGACCGGCCTCGGGGAACCACGCGGTCGACAGCCCGATGGCGATGATCGGTCCGAAGATGAAGCAGACCTCGTCGGCGATCGACTCCCAGGAGTACGCCGTGTGCAGCTCGCGCGGGGAGCCGCGGTAGATCTCCGCCCAGCGGGCCCTGACCATCGAGCCGACGCTCGGTACGCAGCCGGCACCCGCCGCGAAGACGAACAGCGTCCAGTCGGGCGCGCCCTGCTGGGCGCAGATCAGCAGCCCCGCGACGGCCGCGACCGCGACCAGGGTGGCGGGGCGCAGGATGCGGCGCTGCCCGTACCGGTCGACGTACCGCGATATCTGGGGACCCATCACGGCGGCCGCCATGGCGAGGGTGGCGGAGAGGGCGCCCGCGAGCCCGTACCGGCCGGTGAGCTCGGAAATCATGGTGACGATGCCGATGCCCATCATGGAAATCGGTATGCGGCCGAAGAAGCCGGCGACGGAGAACGCCTTGGTGCCTGGGGCGGCGAAGATCGCGCGGTACGGGCTGGGCAACGGGGCGCTCCGGTAAGGCGTACAGATGGGACTTGCATCTTACGGCTGCCGGGGGTGTGCCGCACGGCGGTTTCACCGGCGCCGCGCGCGAGTGGCAGGATCGTTCCCATGCCCGATCAGCGCGATCCCGCCCCTTACGACGCCCTGCTGCTTCTCTCCTTCGGCGGCCCCGAAGGCCCGGACGACGTGGTCCCCTTCCTGGAGAACGTCACCCGCGGCCGCGGCATCCCCAAGGAGCGGCTCAAGGAGGTGGGGCAGCACTACTTCCTGTTCGGCGGTGTCAGCCCGATCAACGAGCAGAACCGCGCGCTCATCGACGCCCTGCGCAAGGACTTTGCCGAGCACGGTCTGGACGGCCTGCCGGTCTACTGGGGCAACCGCAACTGGGCGCCGTACCTCGTCGACACCCTGCGCGAGATGGCCGCGGACGGCCGCCGCCGGATCGCCGTACTCACCACGAGTGCGTACGCCTCCTACTCCGGCTGCCGCCAGTACCGCGAGAACCTCGCCGAGGCGCTCGCGACGCTGGAGGCCGAGGGGATCGAGCCGCCGCGCGTCGACAAGCTGCGGCACTCCTTCAACCACCCGGGTTTCGTACGCCCGATGGTCGACGGGGTCGTCAAGTCCCTGGCGGAGCTGGACGAGGACGTACGGGCGGGGGCGCATCTCGCCTTCACGACGCATTCCATCCCCACGGCGGCGGCGGACACGTCCGGGCCGGTGGAGGGGCACGGGGACGGTGGTGCGTACGTCGCCGAGCATCTGGACGTCGCCCGGGTGATCGCCGAGGCGGTGCGCGAGGAGACCGGCGTCGCGCACCCCTGGCAGCTCGTCTACCAGTCGCGCAGCGGGGCGCCGCACATTCCGTGGCTGGAGCCGGACATCTGCGACCACCTGGAGGAGCGGCACGCGGCCGGCGTGCCGGCGGTGGTGATGGTTCCGATCGGGTTCGTCTCGGACCACATGGAGGTGCTGTACGACCTCGACACCGAGGCCACCGCCAAGGCCGCCGAACTCGGCCTGCCGGTGCGGCGGTCCGCGACCGTCGGCGCCGATCCGCGCTTCGCCGCCGCCGTGCGCGAGCTGCTGCTGGAGCGGGCGGCCGCCGAGCGGGGGCTGCCGGCGGAGCGGTGCGCTCTGGGGGCACTGGGCCCCAGCCACGACCTCTGCCCGGTCGGGTGCTGCCCGGCCCGGGCGCCCAAACCCGCAGCCGCGGGCGCCGACAGTCCGTACGCCTGACCTTCGCCATTCGCTAGGAGAGCCGTGACTGATCCCCTCTTGTCCGAGCTGCTCGAACTCGCCCTGGAGGCCGCGCGGCGGGCCGGTGCGCTGCTGCGGGACGGGCGGCCTGCCGATCTTGGTGTGGCCGCCACCAAGTCGAGTCCCATCGATGTCGTGACCGAGATGGACATCGCCGCGGAGAAGCTGATCACCGGCTTCCTTGCCGAACACCGGCCCGATGACGGGGTCCTGGGCGAGGAGGGGGCGAGCAGCGAGGGCACGAGTGGGGTGCGGTGGGTGATCGACCCGCTCGACGGCACGGTCAATTACCTGTACGGGCTGCCGACTTGGGCGGTGTCCATCGCGGCCGAGTGGGGCGGCGAGACGGTGGTGGGGGTCGTGGAGGCGCCGATGCGGCGTGAGACGTACCAGGCGGTGCGGGGTGGCGGGGCGTACGCCAACGGCTCCGCGCTGCGGGTGCGGGCCGCGCCGGCGCTCGATCAGGCGCTGGTTTCCACCGGCTTCAATTACGTCGCCGCTGTGCGGAGCCATCAGGCGGATGTCGTGCAGCGGCTGATTCCGAGGCTGCGGGACATTCGGCGGAGTGGGTCTGCGGCCATTGATCTGAGCGATGTGGCTGCGGGGCGGCTGGACGGGTACTACGAGCGGGGGCTCAGGCCGTGGGATCTGGCTGCGGGGGATTTGATCGCGCGGGAGGCGGGGGCGATTACGGGTGGGCGGCCCGGCCGGCGTCCGTCCGGTGAGCTGACGATCGCCGCGTCGCCGGGCGTGTTCGAGCCGCTGCAGGCGCTGCTGGAGGACTTTGGGGCCTGGCACGACTAGGGCGCGTGCCCCCGGCCGAGCTGGCGGGATTGCCGTCGCGCGGCAAAAACAAGCACGTCCGGCGATGGAGGACCGGGGTCCGGGGCGGAGCCCCGGTGGGACACGCAAAGGCCCCGGCGCCTTCCCCGGCGCCGGGGCCCTGCTAGCACTCCGTACGGTCGACCGGCAGGGAGGTCACGCGCTCGCGGCGGTTACCTTGACGCCGTGTTCCGCGGCGAGGCGGTGCAGGTCCTCCAGCTCCGCCTGCTCCACCTCCGCCAGGAAGTCGTCGCCCGTTTCGCGAGCCATCGTGAGGTCGGATTCCGTGGCCTTTATGCGCTGCAGCAGGCCTGCGGTGAAAGCGTCCATGGGTTGCGCCCCCTCGTCATGGGTCGGTGGCACGGGGGTGTGCCGAGGGTGGGTGGTTCGATCACGTGGCGTGCCGAATACAGGGCGTGATCGCGGGGTGTGAAGTCGTCCTCCCCACACCCCGCCTCAGGAAAACCTCAACTCGCCCAGGAATCATGGAAATCCCCTCCCATGTCAGCCCTCCGGCCCCTTCCCGGCGTATCGCCTTACCGCCGGTTTATGGCCGAAAGGGGCAGGATGGCTGCACACAGCCAACGGGAGACACCTGCCCGCATGGGCAAATCAACGGAAGGACTGCGACGTGCGCGTACTCGTCGTCGAGGACGAGCAGCTGCTCGCCGATGCGGTGGCCACCGGACTGCGCCGGGAGGCCATGGCCGTCGACGTCGTGTATGACGGCGCGGCCGCCCTGGAACGTATCGGGGTCAACGACTACGACGTCGTCGTGCTCGACCGTGACCTCCCGCTCGTCCACGGGGACGACGTCTGCCGGAAGATCGTCGAGCTGGGCATGCCCACCCGCGTCCTGATGCTCACCGCTTCCGGTGACGTCAGCGACCGCGTGGAGGGGCTGGAGATCGGCGCCGATGACTATCTGCCCAAGCCGTTCGCCTTCAGTGAGCTGACCGCGCGGGTACGGGCCCTCGGGCGGCGTACGACCGTCGCGCTGCCGCCCGTTCTGGAGCGCTCCGGCATCAAGCTCGACCCGAACCGCCGCGAGGTCTTCCGCGACGGCCAGGAGATCCAGCTGGCACCGAAGGAGTTCGCGGTGCTGGAGGTGCTGATGCGCAGCGAAGGTGCCGTCGTGTCCGCCGAGCAGTTGCTCGAAAAGGCCTGGGACGAGAACACCGACCCGTTCACGAACGTGGTGCGCGTCACCGTCATGACGCTGCGCCGCAAGCTCGGCGAGCCGCCGGTCATCGTCACGGTGCCCGGCTCCGGCTACCGGATCTGACGCGCGATGGCCACCCCGGCGCCACCCCTGGCGCCACCGAAACCGACCTGGGACCCGAGGGAGCAGGAACCGTCGTTCCCCTGGTTGCGCCCGACCATCCGGATACGGCTCACGCTGCTGTACGGCGGCATGTTCCTGATCGCCGGCATTCTGCTGCTCTCGATCATTTACCTGCTCGCCGCCCAGGCTCTGGCGGTGGGCAGTGACCTGCCGTTCAAGATCGTGAGCGGCCAGGTCAGGAGCACGGTGTGCGACCTGCCCGACGAAGCCACGCCGGACCAGTTCAACGCCGCCATGAATGCCTGCGTCAACCACCAGCGCCAGCAGGCGCTCGACGAGCTGCTCAGCCGTTCGCTGCTCGCCCTGCTCGGCCTCAGCATCATCGCCTTCGCCTTCGGATACGCGATGGCGGGACGCGTTCTGTCGCCGCTCGGCAGGATCACGCGTACGGCCCGCAGGGTGGCCGGCACGGACCTGACCCGGCGGATCGAGCTGGACGGCCCTGACGACGAGCTGAAGGAGCTTGCCGACACCTTCGACGAGATGCTCGACCGCCTGGAGCGGGCGTTCACCGCCCAGCAGCGGTTCGTGGGCAACGCGTCGCACGAGCTGCGCACACCGCTGGCGATCAACAGGACGCTGCTGGAGGTGCATCTGTCGGACCCCGGGGCGCCCCCGGAGCTTCAGCAGCTCGGCAAGACGCTGCTTGCCACCAACGAGCGCAGCGAGCAGCTCGTGGAGGGTCTGCTGCTGCTCGCCCGCAGCGAGAACCAGATCGTCGAGCGCAAGCCGGTGGACCTGGCCGAGGTCGCCTCCCGCGCCATCGATCAGGCGCACAGGGAAGCGGCGGCGAAGGGCGTGGTGATCCGCGGCAAGCGCGAGCCCGCCGTCGTACAGGGCAATGGCGTACTGCTGGAGCGGATCGCGCTTAACCTGGTGCAGAACGCCGTGCGCTACAACGTCCCCGAGGACGGGTGGGTCGACGTCACCACCGAGATTCAGCACGGCCAGGCACTTCTGGTGGTTTCGAACACGGGTCCAGTGGTTCCCGCATACGAGATTGACAACATCTTCGAGCCGTTCAGGCGCCTTCGTACGGAGCGCACGGGCAGTGACAAGGGCGTGGGTCTCGGCCTCTCCATCGCCCGCAGCGTCGCGCGGGCCCACGGAGGCCGTATCATCGCGGAGCCCCGCGAGGGCGGTGGCCTCGTGATGCGTGTGACGCTCCCGATCTGAGACGTTTCGCGCAGCCACGCGGCTGTTCGCTTTAAGCGGAATTTTCTGGACCCGGCGCTGACCGGTCTGTGTGCGATCGATCACAGACTCGAATTTCCGGCCATCCACTCTCCGTGATCGCGAACTTCCCAGGAAAACCGGGAAAAGTCCGGGTTTCCTGGGGGTGAGATAACGGGAAGTACACGGGGTGGCGCTCGTGAAGTGCGACATTCGGACCGTGTACGGTCCCGATCGCCATCCAAACCGATCACCCCTGAGGGGATCGGTTGGGTGTCGATTGAGTAACAGACCTTGATGTGAGGCAAAATCTCCGCCTCAGGTCGGGCACAAGTCCGGCCTCTCACGCGTTACGTGCGCTGAGACACCGCAACTACCCAGAGGGGGAGAGCGACAGTGGCAACGGATTACGACACCCCACGCAAGACCGATGACGACGTCGATTCGGACAGCCTTGAAGAGCTCAAGGCACGTCGGAGCGACAAGACGGCATCGGCCGTTGACGTGGATGAATTCGAGGCGGCGGAAGGGCTTGAACTGCCCGGCGCCGACCTCTCCAACGAAGAGCTCGCCGTACGTGTCCTGCCCAAGCAGGCCGACGAGTTCACCTGCATGAGCTGCTTCCTCGTGCACCACCGCAGCCAGCTGGCCAGGGAGAAGAACGGTCAGCCGATCTGCCGCGACTGCGACTAGGTCGGGCCGGCCGTGGCAGGCGCGACACCGTCCAGGAGGAAGCGCTTCCGGCGGAAGGACTCCCCGGAGGCGCCGTACGGCGTGAGCGCGGCCGTCGGCGCACGTGACGACGAGCGGGGCCTGCCGGCCTCGCTCGAAACGGCGGAAGGGCCCCCGGCACGGGCCCGGCGCCTGGCGGCTGTCAGGCAGGGCGTACGGAAGGGCGGCGAGAGCGCTAGAGCCGGTATCGGCTATCTCGCCGACCGGGTCATCGAGACCGCGCCGCGCGTTCCCGTACGTGACCTGCCGACCCTGCGCAAGCAGTTCCCGGGCCTCGGCCCGGAGCAGATCGCCGACAAACTGGTGGCGGGTGCGGCCAACGGCACCTCCACCGTGGGGGCGGGCATCGGCGCGGCGGCCATGCTGCCCGTACCCCCCGCCATGCCGGCCGAGCTGGCTGCCGAGATCACCGGCGTCGCCGCGATCGAGCTGAAGCTCATCGCGGAGCTGCACGAGGTCTACGGCATGCGGCCGCCCGGCGGGCTGGCCCAGCGCAGCACCGCCTACCTCACGTCCTGGACCCAGGAGCGGGGCATCGACGTGAGCAAACCGGCGACGTACAACACGGCGCTCGGCACTCAGATGAAGCGCCAGCTGCGGCAGCAGATCATGAAACGCATGGTCCGCAATCTGCCGAACCTCATCCCGTTCATGGTCGGGGCCGCCGTCGGAGCCGTGATGAACCGGCGTGACACCAGACGGCTCGCCGACCGGATCCGCAACGACCTGCGCAAGAACCAGGTCCCCTGGGACGCGCTGCCCGAGCTGCCTCCCCTTGAGAAACCCGAAAAGCCCGAGCAGTCTCAGTTCGAGCCGAAGCCCGGCCGCAAGGAACTGGGTCCCTAGCCGGCCCGTACGGCCGCGAGAGCCGCGGCCAGGCCCTCGGGATCACGTGTCGAGAGGTAGAGGTACGGCGTCGGGTCGGCCGGGTCGGTGACCTCCACGCGCAGCGCCCCCGGAATGTAGCTGCGCAGCAGCATGTGGGCGCGTGTATCGGCCTTGTACGACCGCCAGGCGCGGGCCTCTTCGGCGTCCAGCACCTCGGCCTCGCCGAGCGCGGAGACGGGGATACGGGCGTCGCCGGCGATCAGCGCGTCCCCGACCACCCGGATCCGCTGGGAACCGTACGAACTCACCCCGGCCGCGGCGAGCGCGCCCGCGCCGATCAGGCCGCCCAGCATCGGCAGGGCGCCCAGGGGCATCAGCATCAACCCGCCCGCGACACCGAGAAGTCCGGCGATGATCCACCAGGAACGGGGGGCGGTCAGACGTTCTGCGTACTGCGGGGCGGAAGGCTGCATGAAACCAAGCTTGGCACGGCGCGACCTGCGCGTACCCGCGCGGGTAAGGTCTGCGCCTGTGAGTACTGAGAACTCCCGGGAGACGGCCCCCGGGTCCGCGGCCCTCAAGCCCCCGGCCGACGCCATAGCCCCGGTCAGGCACCCCGACGCACCCCCGCCCGGAGAGCTGCTCGGTGCGCACTACGAGCACTGCTTCGGCTGCGGCGGGGGCCAGCCCCACGGGCTGCACCTCCAGGCACGCGCCGGCGACGGCGTGCGCGTCTCGGCCGAGTTCACGGTCAAGCCCGCCCACCAGGGCGCTCCCGGCCTCGCGCACGGCGGCGTACTGGCCACGGCACTCGACGAGACACTCGGCTCGCTGAACTGGCTGCTGCGGGTCATCGCGGTGACCGGCCGGCTGGAGACCGATTTCGTACGTCCCGTGCCGGTGGACACCGTGCTGCACCTCGACGCCGAGGTGACCGCGGTGCACGGCCGCAAGATCTACTCCACGGCGACCGGCCGGATCGGCGGCCCCGACGGGCCCGTGGCCGTCCGCGCCGACGCCCTCTTCATCGAAGTCAAGGTCGACCACTTCATCGAGAACGGACGCCCGGAGGAGATCCGGGCGGCGATGGCCGACCCCGATCAGGTCAGGCGCACCCGCGCCTTCGAGGTGAACCCGTGACCCGTAACCCTGTCGACGTGCTGATCCGCCGGATCGACCCCGACGTACCGCTCCCTTCGTACGGACATCCGGGCGACGCCGGAGTCGACCTGGTGACCACCGAAGCCGCCGAACTCGCCCCGGGTGAGCGCGCGGTGCTCCCGACCGGGGTGTCTGTCGCGCTGCCTGACGGGTACGCGGCCTTCGTGCACCCGCGATCCGGTCTCGCCGCCCGCTGTGGAGTCGCCCTCGTGAATGCCCCGGGGACGGTGGATGCCGGGTACCGTGGGGAAATCAAGGTGATCGTGGTCAATCTCGACCCGCGCGAAAGCGTGCGGTTCGAGCGCTTCGACCGGATTGCCCAACTGGTCGTCCAGCAGGTCGAGAAGGTGCGCTTCCACGAGGTCGCGGAGCTTCCCGGCTCGGCGCGGGCCGAGGGGGGCTTCGGTTCCACCGGCGGTCATGCCGCCGTGGACGGCCGGGCGGGTGGGAATCGATACGCATCGGTCGTATCCGACCGGGAAGGACAGTGACGTGTTCGGACGTCGCAAGAAGAGCGAATCCGCCGACGAAGTAGTGGCGGGCGAGGCCGAGCAGGTCGTCGACGACGTCGAGCCTGACGAGGCCGCGGACGGCGACGGGTCGGTACGCAGGGTGAACCTGCCGCCGGCACCCCGCCCGGACGGTCCGTGGGACGTGTCCGAGGTGATGGAGCCCGGCGAGGGCCGGGTCGACCTGGGCGGAATGTTCGTGCCCGGAGTCGAGGGCATGGAACTGCGGGTGGAGGTGGCGGGCGACGCGATCGTCGCGGCGACCGTCGTACTGCGCGACAGCGCCGTACAGCTCCAGGCCTTCGCGGCGCCCAAGAAGGAAGGCATCTGGGGCGAGGTCCGTGAGGAGATCGCGTCGGGCATCACCCAGCAGGGCGGTGTCATCGACGAGATCGAGGGCCCGCTGGGCTGGGAGCTGCGGGCCCAGGTGCCCGTACAGCTGCCGGATGGTACGGGTGGCGTGCAGATGGTGCGCTTCGTCGGCGTCGATGGGCCGCGCTGGTTCCTGCGCGGAGTGATCTCCGGTCAGGGCGCGGTGCAGCCGGAGGCCGCGGGGGTGCTGGAGCACGTCTTCAAGGACACCGTGGTCGTACGGGGCGAGGGGCCGATGGCGCCGCGTGACCCGATCGTGCTGAAGCTGCCGAACGATGCGCAGATGGTGCCCGAGGGCGTCCAGCAGGAGGAGCAGGAAGGCTCGCGCTTCTCCGGCGGGATGGGACAGCTGCAGCGTGGTCCGGAGACCACTGAGGTGCGCTGACCCAGAGCTGACTTGAATGAGTGAACCGACGTGGCCGGTGGGCCGTACTCCCCGAGACGGGAGTGCGGCCCATCGGCTTCTGGTCCGACTTCGTGCGCGGCACCGTACGGCGGCTGCCTCGGCCAAGGCCCGACCGTTGCGGGGCCGGGCGCGCGGTGACCATACTGGCGCCCGGCCGAACGACCGTACGGGGGAGCACGTATGAGCGAGAGCACCACTGGCAGCACCGGCACGGCCGTCGCCGAGAACGCCGGTGGCCGGCCCATGGTCGAGGTGACGGATCTGCACCGCTCCTACGGCACCGGAGCGGCCGCCGTCCACGCGCTGCGCGGCGTCTCCTTCAACGTGCCGCGCGGTGAGCTCATCGCACTCAAGGGCCGGTCGGGCTCCGGCAAGACGACCCTGCTCAACCTGGTCGGCGGCCTGGACACCGCCGACGAAGGCCGCATCGTGGTCGACGGCACCGAACTGGCGGGCCTCGGCGAGAACGGCCTGCTCGAACTGCGCCGCGACCGCATCGGCTTCATCTTCCAGTCCTTCGGCCTGATCCCGATCCTCACCGCTGCCGAGAACGTCGGCGTACCGATGCGGCTGCGCAAGACCGACCCCAAGGTGCGCGAGGAGCGCGTCGAGCTGCTGCTCGGTCTCGTCGGCCTCGCCGACCAGGCCGCCCAGCGCCCCGGTGAGCTCTCCGGCGGCCAGCAGCAGCGTGTCGCCATCGCCCGCGCGCTCGCCAACAAGCCGGCGCTGCTGATCGCGGACGAGCCCACCGGCCAGCTCGACGCGGAGACCGGCCTCGCCGTGATGGAGCTGCTGCGCGCGGTCGTACGGAGCGAAGGCGTGACGGCACTGGTCGCCACGCACGACGCGCAGCTGCTGGACCTTGCCGACCGGGTCCTGGAACTCGGCGACGGTCATCTCATAGAGCACGTCTGAAGGGCGCTGCGACGGCGTCGGCGGGCGTCAGAGTTGCGTCAATACGCACCTGAAGTCGGCCCCCGCGTCCGTTTTGCCTGGAGACAGCACAGACAATGGGGCCATGGGACGCGGCAAGCTTCGGATATACCTGGGTGCGGCGCCCGGTGTCGGCAAGACGTACGCCATGCTCTCCGAGGCCCACCGGCGCGTGGAACGCGGCACCGACTGCGTCGTCGCCTTCGTCGAGCACCACGACAGGCCGCGCACCGAAGTCATGCTGCGGGGACTTGAGCAGGTCCCGCGCCGCGAGATCGAATACCGCGGCTCCGTCTTCGCCGAGATGGACGTCGATACCACCCTCGAACGCCGTCCCGCCGTCGCCCTGGTCGACGAACTCGCCCACACCAACGTCCCGGGATCGCGCAACGCCAAGCGCTGGCAGGACGTCGAAGAGCTGCTCCAGGCAGGCATCGACGTCATCTCGACCGTCAACATCCAGCACCTTGAGTCACTCGGCGACGTCGTCGAGTCGATAACCGGCGTACGACAGCGCGAGACCGTGCCGGACGAGGTCGTACGGCGCGCCGACCAGATCGAGCTCGTCGACATGTCGCCCCAGGCCCTGCGCCGCCGTATGGCCCACGGCAACATATACAAGCCGGACAAGCTCGACGCCGCGCTGTCCCACTACTTCCGGCCGGGCAACCTCACCGCGCTGCGCGAGCTGGCGCTGCTGTGGGTCGCGGACCGCGTCGACGAATACCTCCAGCAGTACCGCGGCGAGCACAACATCCGCTCCACCTGGCAGGCCCGCGAGCGCATCGTCGTGGGCCTCACCGGCGGACCCGAGGGCCGTACGCTCATCCGCCGCGCCTCGCGCATGGCGGCCAAGGGCTCCGGCAGCGAGATCCTCGCCGTCTACATCGCCCGCAGCGACGGCCTGACCTCGGCCTCGCCCAAGGAACTCGCCGTACAGCGCACTCTCGTCGAGGACCTCGGCGGAACCTTTCACCACGTCATAGGCGACGACGTGCCCTCCGCGCTGCTGGAGTTCGCGCGCGGCGTCAACGCCACCCAGATCGTGCTCGGCTCAAGCCGCCGCCGGGCGTGGCAGTACATCTTCGGCCCCGGCGTCGGCGCCACCGTGGCCCGCGACTCCGGGCCCGACCTGGACGTACACATCGTCACGCACGACCACGTGGCCAAGGGCCGCGGCCTGCCCGTCGCCCGCGGCACCCGCCTGAGCCGCGCCCGGATCGTCTCCGGCTGGCTGGTCGGTGTCGCGGCGCCCGCGCTCCTCTCCCTGCTGCTCACCAGCCTGGAGGACGGTCCCGGGCTCGCCAACGACGTCCTGCTCTTCCTCTTCCTCACCGTGGGCGCGGCCCTGCTCGGCGGGCTGCTGCCCGCGCTCGCCTCGGCTGCCGTCGGCTCGCTCCTGCTGAACTACTACTTCACGCCGCCCACCCACACCCTCACGGTCAACGACCCCGAGAACCTCGTCGCCATCGTGATCTTCTTCGCGGTGGCCGTGTCGGTCGCCTCCGTCGTCGACCTGGCGGCCCGCCGCACCCACCAGGCCGCCCGGCTGCGCGCCGAGTCCGAGATCCTCTCCTTCCTCGCGGGCAGCGTCCTGCGCGGCGAGACGACCCTGGACGCCCTCCTGGAGCGGGTCCGCGAGACCTTCGCCATGGAGTCGGTGGCGCTGCTGGAGCGCGCGAGCGACGTCGACCCCTGGACCTGCGCCGGCAGCGTCGGCCCCAGGCCGCTCAGCCGGCCCGAGGACGCCGACGTGGACATGCCCGTCGGCGACCACATGGCGCTCGCGCTCTCCGGCCGCGTGCTGCCCGCCGAGGACCGCCGGGTGCTCGGCGCCTTCGCCGCCCAGGCAGCCGTCGTACTGGACAGGCAGCGCCTGGTGGGGGAGGCGGAGGGCGCGCGCAAGCTCGCCGAGGGCAACCGCATCCGCACCGCACTGCTCGCCGCCGTCAGCCACGATCTGCGTACGCCGCTGGCCGCCATCAAGGCCGCCGTATCCTCTCTGCGCTCCGACGACGTGGCCTGGTCGGACGCCGACGAGGCCGAACTGCTCGCGGCCATCGAGGACGGCGCCGACCGCCTCGACCACCTCGTCGGGAACCTGCTCGACATGTCCCGGCTGCAGACCGGCACCGTCACCCCGCTCATCCGCGAGACCGACCTCGACGAGGTGGTCCCGATGGCGCTGGTGGGCGTACCCGCGGAGAGTGTCGGGCTCGACATCCCCGAGACCCTGCCGATGGTGGCCGTCGACCGCGGGCTGCTGGAGCGCGCCGTCGCCAACATCGTCGAGAACGCCGTCAAGTACAGCCCCGGCGACACTCCCGTCTCCGTCGCCGCCAGCGCGCTCGGCGACCGCGTCGAGCTGCGCGTCGCGGACCGCGGGCCCGGCGTCCCGGACGACGAGAAGGACCGGATATTCGAACCGTTCCAGCGCTACGGCGACGCCCCGCGCGGCGCCGGAGTGGGCCTCGGCCTCGCCGTCGCCCGCGGCTTCGTCGAATCCATGGGCGGCACCCTGACCGCCGAGGACACGCCCGGGGGCGGCATGACGATGGTTCTCACCCTCAAGGTGGTCCCCGGCCATGCGCCGGTACGCCCGGATCCTGCCGCCCCGGTCACCTCGTGGCTCCCTTCATGAGGACGCCCGTCATTTCCTTCCGTACGTCCCGTAGAAAGGCAGGCACTCCATGACCCGGGTGCTCGTGGTCGACGACGAGCCGCAGATCGTACGCGCCCTCGTGATCAATCTGAAGGCGCGCAAGTACGAGGTGGACGCGGCCCCCGACGGCGCGACCGCGCTCCAGCTCGCCGCCGCCCGCCACCCCGACGTGGTCGTCCTGGACCTCGGCCTGCCCGACATGGACGGCGTGGAGGTGATCAAGGGGCTGCGCGGCTGGACCCGCGTGCCGATCCTGGTGCTCTCCGCCCGCCACACCTCCGACGAGAAGGTCGAGGCGCTCGACGCCGGGGCCGACGACTACGTCACCAAGCCCTTCGGCATGGACGAGCTGCTGGCCAGGCTCCGCGCGGCGGTCCGCAGGGCCGAGCCGGCCGGCGCCGCCGAGGACGACGTGCTCGTCGACGCGGGCGGCGACTTCACCGTCGACCTGGCCGCCAAGAAGGTGCACCGCGAGGGGAGGGACGTACGGCTGACGCCCACCGAGTGGCACCTCCTGGAGGTGCTCGTACGGAACACGGGCCGCCTGGTCAGCCAGAAGCAGCTCCTCCAGGAGGTCTGGGGCCCTTCGTACGGCACCGAGACCAACTACCTGCGGGTCTACATGGCGCAGCTGCGGCGCAAGCTGGAGGCGGACCCCTCGCACCCCAGGCACTTCGTGACCGAACCCGGGATGGGATACCGCTTCGAGCGGTAGCGGTGGTGGTGGCGCCGGCGGTGGTCAGGTCCGGGGTGATCCAGGCGGGCCCGCTCCCCGGTACGCTTCGTGTATGAGTGCCGTACCACGTTCGGAGAAGCCTGCCGGCCGGTTCCGCCGGATGCTCGACCGGCTGTCCACCTCGCAGGAGGACCTGCATTCCGCGGAGCTGCAGGAGGACGCGCAGGCCGCGGGGTGCTCACGCATCTGCGACTGCGACGACCGCCAGGTGGTGAAGGTGACTGGTACCTTGCGCACGGTCACCCTGCGTCCGCGGGCCGGTGTGCCCGCCCTGGAGGCGGAGCTGTTCGACGGCACCGCACCCCTGGACGTGGTGTGGCTGGGCCGCCGTTCCATCGTGGGCATAGAACCGGGCCGCAGGCTGATCGCCTCGGGCCGGATCTCCATGAGCCACGGCCGCCGGGTGCTTTTCAATCCCAAATACGAGCTCCGACCGCTCGGACAGGAGTAGCCGGTGACGTCTCTCGACAAGCCGACCGCGACGGATCACGACAGCAGCGAAGAACGGCCCGAAGCCGGGGAAGCCGAAATCGGGGCCGCCCAGGACGCGAAGGCCGTCACCGAGGCGGCCCTCTTCGAGGCCTTCGGCGGCCTCAGGGGCATGGTGGAGACCGTCCTGCCCGGTCTGCTGTTCGTGACCATCTTCACGATCAAGAAGGACCTGCACGTCTCCGCCATCGCCGCCCTCGCGGTGTCCTTGCTGCTCGTCGCCGTACGGCTGATTCGCCGGGACACCGTCAAGCACGCCTTCAGCGGCGTCTTCGGAGTCGCCTTCGGTGTCGTCTTCGCGATGATGACCGGCAACGCCAAGGACTTCTATCTGCCGGGCATGATCTACACCCTGGGTCTCGCCCTCGCGTACATCGTGACCACGCTCGCGGGCGTTCCGCTGATCGGTCTGATCCTCGGCCCGATCTTCAAGGAGAACCTCTCCTGGCGGACACGGAACCCGGGACGCAAGAAGGCGTACGCCAAGGCCAGCTGGGCCTGGGGCCTGATCCTGCTCGCCAAGTGCGCGATCCTCTTCCCGCTGTACTGGTGGGCCGACACCGCCCAGCTCGGCTGGGTCCTTGTCACGCTGAAGATCCCGCCGTTCCTGCTCGCGGTCTATCTGACGTGGGTCTTCCTGGCGAAGGCTCCGCCGCCCATCGACGTGTTCGCGGAGATGGAGGCGCAGGAGAAGGCCGAGAAGGAGCGCAAGGCGGCCGCCGCTGCCGCCGCTGCGGCGCAGCGCGAGGCCTGATGTCCCGTACGCATGTGAGTGGGGCCCGGAAGCGTCATGGTTCCGGGCCCCACTTGCGCAGCCGTACGTACCGCCGTCAGCTCGCCGCGTCTTCCCTGCGGACCGACAGCAGGTCCTCCAGCTGCTCCTCGCGCGCCTGAGCGGCCACGAACAGCAGCTCGTCGCCCGCCTCCAGGGTCTCCTCCTGGCCGGGAGTGAGCACGCGCGAACCGCGGATGATCGTGACCAGCGAGGTGTCCTCGGGCCATGCCACATCGCTGACCTGCGTGCCGGCCAGCGCCGACTCCGGCGGAAGCGTCAGCTCGACGAGGTTGGCGTCGCCGTGGCTGAAGCGGAGCAGCCGTACGAGATCGCCCACGCTCACCGCCTCCTCGACCAGCGCCGACATCAGACGCGGTGTGGAGACCGCGACATCGACGCCCCAGGCCTCTGTGAACAGCCACTCGTTCTTGGGGTTGTTGACGCGGGCGACGACCCGCGGCACGCCGTACTCGGTCTTCGCGAGCAGCGAGACGACCAGGTTGACCTTGTCGTCACCGGTCGCCGCGATCACCACGTTGCAGCGCTGGAGCGCCGCCTCGTCGAGCGAGGTGATCTCGCAGGCGTCGGCCAGCAGCCACTCGGCGAGCGGCACGCGCTCCACCGAGATGGCGGTCGGCGCCTTGTCGATGAGAAGGACCTCGTGTCCGTTCTCCAGCAGCTCGCCCGCGATGGAACGTCCCACCGCGCCGGCGCCGGCAATAGCGACCCTCATGCGTGACCGCCTTCCTCGGGACCCTGCGCGCAGGCCGCCTCGACCTTCGCGATCTCGTCCGTACGCATCATCACGTGGATGAGGTCGCCCTCCTGGAGCACCGTCTGGGAAGTCGGCAGTACGGCCTCGCCCAGCCGGGTGAGGAAGGCGACGCGTACGCCCGTCTCCTCCTGAAGCTGGCTGATCTTGTGGCCGATCCAGGCGGGAGAGGTGTGCACCTCGGCGAGCTGCACACCGCCGCTCGGGTCGCGCCACAGCGGCTCGGCCCCGGAGGGCAGCAGCCGGCGCATCATCTGGTCGGCGGTCCAGCGGACCGTGGCGACGGTCGGGATGCCCAGACGCTGGTAGACCTCGGCGCGGCGCGGGTCGTAGATACGGGCCGCGACGTTCTCGATGGCGAACATCTCGCGGGCCACCCGGGCCGCGATGATGTTCGAGTTGTCGCCGCTGCTCACCGCCGCGAACGCGCCGGCGTCCTCGATGCCCGCCTCGCGGAGGGTGTCCTGGTCGAAGCCGACCCCGGTGACCCTGCGGCCACCGAAACCGGACCCCAGGCGGCGGAAGGCCGTGGGGTCCTGGTCGATGACCGCGACCGTATGCCCCTGTTGCTCAAGGTTCTGCGCGAGAGCGGCTCCCACGCGCCCGCAGCCCATGATGACGACGTGCATCGTCCCGTTACCCCGCACTCCTGGTCGCCCCGCTGACCCGCACAAACACCCTGCTCACATCTTCCTTCTCGGCTCACCGGGGGAGGCGCGGGCACCAGTGCCCGGTACTGCCTCGCCCCTGTCTTCGTCCACCGTAGCGGCAACGCCGAACGCGCCATCGATCACCTCAGGCATCTCCGGGTTCATTCAGGGGTGCGCGAGGTGGTTCGCGGGTGGTTCACGTGGCGGACTTGTGGCGGACCGGGAAGTTTCCGCAGCCAAGAGGGGTGGTGGGTGGGCGGTGTCCTTTTCGAACGCTTACGATCCTCTGCGTGTCCAAACTGACCGACGTGCCCAAACGGATCCTGATCGGCCGGGCGCTGCGCAGCGACAAGCTGGGAGAAACTCTCCTCCCTAAGCGCATCGCACTTCCCGTCTTCGCCTCCGACCCGCTCTCGTCCGTGGCGTACGCACCCGGAGAAGTGCTCCTGGTGCTCTCCATCGCGGGCGTGTCGGCGTACCACTTCAGCCCGTGGATCGCGGTCGCTGTCGTGGTGCTGATGTTCACCGTGGTGGCCTCGTACCGCCAGAACGTGCGCGCGTACCCGAGCGGAGGCGGCGACTACGAGGTCGCCAACACCAACCTCGGTCCCAAGGCGGGCCTGACCGTCGCCAGCGCCCTGCTCGTCGACTACGTCCTCACGGTCGCCGTCTCGATCTCGTCGGGCGTGGAGAACCTCGGTTCGGCGATCCCCTTCGTCGTCGAGAACAAGGTGACGTGCGCCATCGGCATCATCGTGCTGCTGACGCTCATGAACCTGCGCGGTGTGCGGGAGTCGGGCAAGCTCTTCGCGATCCCGACGTACGTCTTCGTGGCGGGCGTCTTCATCATGATCGCCTGGGGCGCCTACCGCGGAATCGTCGCGGGCGAGACCATGCACGCCCCGACCTCCGACTTCGAGATCAAGGCCGAGCACCAGGGCCTGGCGGGCTTCGCCCTCGTCTTCCTGCTGCTGCGGGCCTTCTCCTCCGGCTGTGCGGCGCTCACGGGCGTCGAGGCGATCAGCAACGGTGTGCCCGCCTTCCGCAAGCCCAAGAGCAAGAACGCCGCGACGACGCTGGCCCTGATGGGCGGACTGGCCGTCACGATGTTCTGCGGCATCATCGGTCTCGCCATGGCCACCGACGTGAAGATGGCCGAGAACCCGGAGCACGACCTGCTCCACAACGGCACCGCCGTCGGCGCGGACTACGTCCAGGACCCGGTGATCTCGCAGGTCGCGGCCGCCGTCTTCGGTGACGGTACGTTCTTCTTCGTGCTGCTCGCGGCGGCCACCGCGCTCGTTCTGTTCCTGGCCGCGAACACGGCGTACAACGGCTTCCCGCTGCTCGGCTCGATCCTCGCGCAGGACCGCTACCTGCCGCGCCAGCTGCACACCCGCGGCGACCGCCTCGCCTTCTCCAACGGCATCGTGCTGCTGGCGGGCGCGGCCATCCTGCTCGTGTGGATCTACGGCGCCGACTCGACCCGGCTCATCCAGCTGTACATCGTCGGCGTCTTCGTCTCCTTCACGCTCAGCCAGATCGGCATGGTGCGGCACTGGAACCGCCACCTGCGGACGGAGAAGGACAAGGCCAAGCGCGGCCGCATGGTCCGCTCGCGGGCGATCAACACCTTCGGCGCGTTCTTCACGGGCCTGGTGCTCGTCGTCGTACTGGCCACGAAGTTCACGCACGGCGCCTGGGTAGCGCTGCTCGGCATGGTGATCTTCTACGGGACGATGACCGCGATCCGTAAGCACTACGACCGCGTCTCCGAGGAGATCGCGGCCGACGAGGGTCCGTCCGACGACAGCGTCCGGCCGTCCCGGGTCCACTCCATCGTCCTGGTCTCCAAGGTCCACAAACCGACGCTGCGGGCGCTCGCCTTCGCGAAGCTGACGCGCTCGGACAAGCTGGAGGCGCTCAGCATCAGCGTCGACCAGGCGGAGACGAAGGCGCTCAAGGAGGAGTGGGAGCGGCGCGGGATCAATGTGCCGCTGAAGATCCTCGATTCGCCGTACCGCGAGATCACGCGGCCGATCATCGATTACGTGAAGGGGCTGCGGCGGGAGAGCCCGCGGGACGCGATCAGCGTCTACATCCCGGAGTACGTGGTGGGCCACTGGTACGAGCACCTCCTCCACAACCAGAGCGCGCTGCGGCTCAAGGGCCGGCTGCTGTTCACGCCGGGTGTGATGGTGACCTCGGTGCCGTACCAGCTCCAGTCCTCGGAGCTCGCGAAGGAGCGGGCGAAGAAGCGCCAGGAGTGGAACGCGCCCGGTGCGGTGCGGCGCGGTCCGGTGGACGACCGCCGCCCGAAGGAGCCGACCGGCAAGCGCTGACGTCTCTCCCGACTTCGCTGTGGTGAACGGCCGGACGACACCCACGTAGACTGGTGGGCTGAAGTCCGGCCGTACCCCTTTGATCTCTGGAGCCACCCCGTCATGCAGTCAGAATCCAAGGAAACGGCCGACAACTCTCTGGTCGGTACCGAGTACGAGGTCGAGGTCGGCCCCGTCGCCCACGGCGGCCACTGCATCGCCCGTACCGACGAGGGCCGGGTGCTGTTCGTACGGCACGCGCTTCCCGGCGAGAAGATCCGCGCCCGCGTGACGGACGGCGGGGAGACCTCGCGCTACCTGCGCGCCGACGCCATCGAGGTCATAGACGCGTCGAAGGACCGCATCGAGGCGCCGTGCCCGTACGCCGGTCCCGGCATGTGCGGTGGCTGCGACTGGCAGCACGCCAAGCCGGGCGCGCAGCGGCGCCTGAAGGGCGAGGTCATCGCCGAGCAGCTCATGCGCCTCGCCGGCCTCACGCCGGAGGAGGCGGGCTGGGACGGCACCGTCATGCCGGCTCCGGGCGACAAGCTGCCCCAGGGCGAGGTGCCCGCGTGGCGCACGCGCGTGCAGTACGCCGTCGACCCCGACGGCCGGGCCGGACTGCGCAAGCACCGCTCGCACGACGTACAGCCGATCGACCACTGCCTGATCGCCGCGCCGGGCGTCAGCGAGCTCGGCATCGAGAAGCAGGACTGGCCCCAGATGGCGTCGGTCGAGGCGATCGCGGCCACCGGCTCGAACGACCGCCAGGTGGTCCTCACCCCGCGACCGGGCGGCCGCCTGCCCCTCGTCGAACTCGACAAGCCGGTCTCTGTCCTCCGCGTGGAGGAGAAGGACGGCGGAGTGCACCGGGTGCACGGCCGCGCCTTCGTGCGCGAGCGGGCGGACGGGCGTACGTACCGCGTCGGCATGGGCGGCTTCTGGCAGGTCCACCCGCAGGGCCCGGACCTCCTGATCAAGGCCGTCATGCAGGGCCTGATGCCGAGGAAGGGCGAGTCGGCGCTCGACCTGTACTGCGGCGTGGGCCTGTTCGCGGGTGCGATCGCCGAGCGCATCGGCGACAAGGGCGCGGTGCTCGGCATCGAGACCTCGAAGCGCGCCGTCGAGGACGCCAGGCACAACCTCCAGGACATGGAGTACGTACGCATCGAGCAGGGCAAGGTCGAGCAGGTACTGCCGCGCACGGGCATCACCGAGACCGACCTGATCGTCCTCGACCCGCCGCGCGCGGGCGCGGGCAAGCAGACGGTGAAGCACCTGGCCTCCCTGGGCGCCCGCCGCATCGCGTACGTGGCCTGCGACCCGGCGGCGCTGGCGCGGGACCTGGCGTACTTCGCGGACAACGGATACAAGGTGCGCACGCTGCGGGCGTTCGACCTGTTTCCGATGACGCATCACGTGGAGTGCGTGGCGATTCTGGAGCCGACGAAGAAGGACGCCTGACCTGCGGCTCTATTCGATGTGCAGCGAGTCCGGCCCTGGTGCACGCGTGAAAATGATCATTGGGTCCTGGCGGTCAAGTGGTCTCGGTCTGGCTTGATTTCGCCGATACTCTTCCCTCATTAGGATGTCGACCGGCTCACGCGTCGACATGGGGGGAATATGTCAATGATTGCCACAGAAAGACCGAATGGCACCTCTGTTGTGGCAGGAGAGCTCCCTGCCCTCACCACTCTGAACTCAGCCTCGGAAATCAACGCCTACATCGAGAACCTGGCCGAAGCCGCTACCACGGAGATCGTGTCCGCGCAGCCCGGGTGGACGCGGTCGCCGGAGGCGCTGGACCAGGCCAGGGCCAAGACCGGGGAGTGTCTGGCTCGTGGTGTGCGGATACGGACCATCTATCAGCACGCGGCCCGGTTCAACGAGCCGATGAAGGAGTACGTCCGCTGCGTCACCGAACTCGGCGGTGAGTTCCGGACCGTCGCCGACTCGCACTTCGACCGGATGGTGATCATCGATCGCAAGGTCGCGGTCATCTCCACGTCCGGCGACCACGCCTCGGCCAGCGCCGTCACCGACCCCGGCGTCGTCGGCTTCCTCCTGGACCTCTACGAGCGGGCCTGGTCGCACGGCAAAATGTTCAACCTGACCGGGCCGCGGGCCGCCTCCAGCGAGGTGGTGCCCGAGATCCGGTCAAGGATCAGGAACCTGCTCATGGCCGGCCACAGCGGCGCCTACATCGCGCGACGCGTCGGGTTGCGCAAGCGTGCCTACGACAATCACGTGGCCGCCATCAAGGCCGAACTGGGTGCGACGAACCTGGTTCAGCTGGGAGTCCTCCTCGCCCAGGACACCCAGCTGAACGGAAAGGGCGTCAGCTAGGAGAGGGCGGTGGGCTGGACGGAGCCGTCCAGCAAGTCGGCCGCCGCCAACCGGCTGACGAAGAGTGCTGTCTTCGCGGCTCCGCCGCTGCCACCGGCGAAGGTGTACAGCGCGGTGCCGGGCTCCACCTGCCGCAGCACGGCGCCCGGTTGCTCGTAGTAGCAGTCCAGCGCCGGCACGGTCCTTGCCCCGACGGCGAGCCCGCGCGCGGTGCCCGAGCCCGGCAGCCGCTGCTCCGCCACTGACCGCAGGGCCTCGGTGAAGCGATCGCGTACCTCGGTGGCGGCGGGGTCGATGTCCCACAGATCCGTGGGAACGCCGATCATGCCGCCACCGGGCGCCGGCCGCCCGTAGAGGCCGGAGGTCTCGTCCATGAGGACCCCCAGCCCGGCCGGCCAGCCGGTACACCAGGTGTACTGGATCTGTTTGGTCCGGTAGCCGTCGGCGCTGAGTCCGCTGCGGGCGAGCAGCGTCGGCGTCCAAGGTCCGGTCGCCAGCACCACCGCGTCGTACCGGACCTCAGGGCCGTCGTTCGCGGGCCGCACCGTCAGTGCGGTAGCGACCGAGGCGACCTCCCGCCGCAGCACCCGGACCCGATCGGCGGGCAGATGTGTCAGAACGCCGTCGCGCAGCCGGTCGGGGAAGAGGTAACCGGCATGCGTTTCGACGATGCCCCAGCTGCCCTCCGGCAGCCCGCCGAGGGAGTACCGGCGGGACAGGTCGGTCCTGTCCACCAGCTCCACGTGACCCGGCAGCAAGTCCTCCACCGCGGCCAGGGCCGCGGTCGTGTCCGCCGCGGCGGGCTGCACCACCACCGAACCGACCTCGTGATACCCGGACCAGTCGCACAGGGTGGGGCTGGAGCGCAGCTCGGCGAGACTGCGGGCGGCAAGCACGCTGTCCGCCGCTGTTCCGGCGTACGCCCGGACCATTCCGCCGGAATGGCTGGTGGCGTCCGTGTCGCGCTCCCGGTGGCCGCCGACCCACAGGTCGACCTGGCAGTCGGCTTCCGGCGTGGTGGCCAGCCGCCAGGCGAGCAGCGTCCCCAGCAGACCGCCGCCCACCACAGCGATACGCATTAGCCCCCCCTTTCCGGCCGGTGCCGTGCGGGTGAAGTCCATGATCCAGTTGAGCTCCCAGGTGGCGCCGCCGTCCGCCGAGAACGACTGCTGCCAGCGGGCGGAATCCGGGCCGCAGTCCGACCACACGAACCGCACCCGCACCGGGGTGCCCTCGTGCTCGTCCTCGCCCTCGAACCGGCCGACTCCGTCGGTGAACCGGCCGACCACGGGCGGGAAGAGCTTGCCTTCCGCGCTGGTCGCCCAGTTCAGCGACCACTCGTCGTGCTCCGAGTCGTACAGCCGCAGTGTCAGGCCGTACAGGTCCGCCGTGGGGTAGTGGATCTCCTCGATGTTGGCCCCGCCGCCGAACAGCGGCCGG
Organism: Streptomyces sp. ISL-100; assembly: GCF_018614615.1. Classification (GTDB taxonomy): domain Bacteria; phylum Actinomycetota; class Actinomycetes; order Streptomycetales; family Streptomycetaceae; genus Streptomyces. The sequence continues at coordinate 112,021 of NZ_JAGGOK010000029.1, forward strand.
ATGACCGCCTTGGAGCCGAACTCCTCCCAGTCGTCGGCGCCCGCCAGGCGGGTCTTGAGCCGGCGGTTGGCGACGGTCCACTCGCCGTGCAGGAAGTGGAAGTCGTCAGCGGCCATCGCGCACGCTCTTGACCAGTGCGACGAGGTCGCCGATCGTGCGCTGGGAGTGCAGCGCACGCAGGTCGATCTCGATGCCGAACGAACCCTCCAGGGCGACCAGCGCCTCCAGGGTGGTGAGGCTGTCCCAGTTGTACGTACCGAGCAGCGGCTCTTCGCGCAGTTGCCCGGGCGTAGTGGAAAGCACTCCGCTGATGATCTCTACGACCTGGACGGACGTCTCGTCGGTCAGGTCCGCGGTGGTGGTCATCCGTTGCCTTCTTCCTTGTTTGCCACGAGGTCGGTGAAAGTGATCCATGCGGGTGCCGTGCGCGGCAGCTCGGCGAGCTCACGCGCGTATGCGCGGCTGCCGTCGCCCTCCTGCGCCGCCGGGAGCAGGCCCGCTCTCTCCCAGGTGTCGGCGGCCACCGCGTTCTTCGCCGACGGCACGAACGAGGCAGTCACCCGCTCGGCGCCGGCCGCGGCGGCCTGCTGGAACAGCCAGTCGGATATGGCCAGTTCGACGCCCCGGCCCAGGACCCGGCAGCTCAGCACCAGGTTCAGCACCCGCCACTCGCGGGCGCCGCACTCGACCCAGGCCGCACCGACGATGCCTTCGTCGCCGAACCGGTCGGACACCGAGAACGAGGCGACCAGGTGGTCCTGACCGTCGCGCATCGCGGCCGTGGCGACCTCGTCGTAGCGGATGCCCGTGAGGTTGAACTGATTGGTCCGCGCCGCGAGTTGCGCGATCCGGCCGGTGGTGTAAGCGGTGGCGGGGGCCGCCGTCAGCCGGATGTCCAGCGCCGCGAGGTAGTCGTCGGAGGAGCTGAACGCGCCCTTGTACTCGCTGCGCAGCGCCCGCGACCGGTACATACCGGGGCGCTGCTGGTCGGCCTCGGTCAGTTCCAGGACGTCGAACCAGCCGTGACGCAGCAGGCTTTCAGCCAGGTGGGCCGGGTCACCGTCGGCTGCCACGACCGCCACCTCGGGCAGCTCGGCGTGCACATGTTCACGCTCGTACGGGGAATCGTCCATGAAGACGAAGGACTCGATTCCCAGGCCCAGTGAGCCGGCCGCCCGGCGCAGGTTCTCCGCCTTCGCGTCCCAGTTGGCGGCGAGTACGGAGAACGACTCGGGCCGCAGCTTCATCTCGGGGTGGCCGGTGATCGCCTCGTCCACCAGGTCCGCGTCGTTCTTGCTGGCCAGGACCAGGACCACGCCCTGGTCGCGCAGGCCCGCCGCGGCCTGCTGAAGCGCGCTGTACGCCTTGCCCGGGTAGAGTCCGCCGAGCTGCAGGCCGTGCGCGCCGACCTCGCCGAGGACCCCGCCCCACAGTGTGTTGTCGGCGTCCAGGGCCAGTACTTTGCGCGAAAGCCCGGCCCGCGCCTGGAGCACCCTGCGGGTCTCCTGGGCGAGCAGCAGCAGGGCGGCGTCGGTGTACGGCATGTCCGCGAAGGCGTGCAGCCGGTTGTCCCGGGCGCGGGTCGGCTGGAGGGCCAGCAGGCCCGCCAAGTCCAGGGCGACCAGCTGCGGGTCCTCGGCGGCCAGCCCCAGCAGGCCGGCATTGAGCCGGTGCCAGGCCTGGGCCAGGACGGCCCGGTCACGAACCGAGATGAACGCGTCCCGGACCGTGCGTGACAGCGGAACGGTGTGGACGACCAGGGTGGCCGCGGTCCCGCCGGCCGCCGTGCCGAGCAGCCCGCGCAGGTCGGCCGTCCGGGCCTCGATGTGCGCGACGACGTCCTTGACGGCCATGCGCTGCGGGGCCGGAGGCAGGAAGAACTCCTCCGACAGCAGGCACAGCACTCCGTCGGGGTCGTGCTCGCCCCGGAAGGAGCCCAGCGTCAGCTCCATCTCGAAGCGGCCGTACTCGCCGGTCTCGATCGTGGGACCCAGCCCGGCGCCCACGAGGGTGGCGCGCAGGAGGTCGGGCAGGGCACCGAGTGTGCCGGTGCCCAGCACCGCGAGCCGCACCGGGCGCAGACCCGGCGCGTCGGAGTCGAGGGGCTTGAGGGCGGAGCCGAGCCGGCGCAGCAGCGCCGGGTCGTCCAGCGCGGCGATAGCGAGCCGCGTGGCGGGCTCCGGCGCCCGGCCCTCGGCGACCGCGCTCCGGACGGCGGCCGTCAGATGCGTGGAATCCATGGTCATGTGGTCCTTGAGGGTCCTGAGAGGGGGTCGACGTGCGGAAGGGGTACGGGGCAGATCCGGACGAGGGTGCAGTACCAGCGCATGCCGATGGCGATGCCGCACAGTGCGACCAGGTCGCCCTTCTTCAGTTCGCCGCGCTCGAGGTGTTCGCCGAGTGAGACCAGCTGGTCGGCGGCGCCCATGTGGCCATGCACGGCCGCCAGTTCGGCATTGGTGCGCTCCACCGGGATCCCCAGAGCGTCGGCCATCTCCCGCATGGACGCCTGGCCGTCGTTGATGTAGATCACCCGCGCCAGGTCGGCGCGATCCACCCCGGCCTTCCGGCAGGCGTCGTCGACCACGTCGACGACCCGCTGCTCCAGATCGTGCACGAAGGCCATCAGCCGCTTGGGGTCGCGGTCGAAGTGGGTCTGCACGCGCAGCAGGCCGCTCGGAGCGGTCAGGCTGTTCCAGCTCAGCGGCGGCAGCGGGGAGACGCTGCCGCCGTACTCGCTGCGGAAGAAGTCACACAGGTCCGGGTCGGTGGTCTGCGACGTTGCCAGCCACCGGTTGTCCTCGTAACCGCGCTTGAGAATGACGGCGACCGCGGCATCGCTGTGCACGGAATTGTTCACGGTCATGCGGTTGCGATGGAATTCACTGGTGCGGTTGACCGCGACAAAGAGCACATTGTCCAGCTCGGGCTGAATGGCAAGCTGGCCCGCGATGATTCCCAGGCCGGTCACGCCCGAGGCGCATCCCTCATTGAGTAGCAGCGTCTGCACGAGCGGGGTCCGCAGTTCGCGGGCCAGGGCGGCGGAAGAGTCCCAGTGCGGGTACTCGGGGTGGTCGGAAGTGGCGTACACGACGAGGCCGAGCTCGTCGGCGGCCATGCCGGCCCGCTTGAGCGCGTCCTCGGCGGCCTGTGTGGCCAGTTCGACCGCGTGCACGTCCTTCGGCGCCCGGTGGAAGGTGGTGTATCCCCACCCGATGATCCGCTCCGGGTCCGGTACGAAGTCGGCCGCCACGTCGGCAACGACCTGCGTCTCACCGAAAGCGTAGCCGAATTCGGCTATTCCGAAATCCATTTGAGGTCTCCTGCTCAGGGGCACATGCCGTCGCAGCGAGTCTGGGCAATGTGCCGGGCCCGGCACAACCGCGCCGATGGTGCAAGTTGTTGTGGTGCACCTTTATGCAGGATGAGAAGTGCGGCTGATCGCGGCAACCGGCCGGCGGGCGGGAAAAGTTGCAGCTTTGGGGAAGGGCGGGAGGCCCCTAGTCTCGGGTGGATCCCCCGGATCCCCATATTTTCCTTCCGAATTCGTCCGTGATTCCCCGACGGATCCCGGCATTACGAGAGGTTCTATTCCATGGACCGCGTGTCCCTGACGAAGGAGTACCTGGCCGAGGTCGCCGCAAGCGGCGCCACCGCGGCCGAACTCGTGGGCTCACAGCCCGAGTCCAAGCTCCTGAACGGGCTGTACCAGGGCCGGTATCTCTCCCGCCCGCTGTTCCTCGGCCACCAGGAGCAGACTCGGCTCGCCGCCGACCTGGAGAACATGCGGACCGCTCTGGTCAGCCTCCCCGACCGGCTCTTCGGCGGTGACCTGGCCGCCTTCGCCCGCGCCGTGGGCATGACCGACCTGCAGGTCTCCGCCATCCTGCGCAGCCGCGGCGCCTCCGTCACCCGCCAGGCCCGCGCCGACATGTACGCCGACGCGACCGGCATGCGGCTGCTGGAATTCAACATGGGCAGCACCCTCGGCGGCATGGACAACGCCGACATGTGCCGGGCCCTGCTCGACCACCCGGTGCTGGCCGACTACGCGGAGCGCCGCGGTCTCACCTACGTGGACACCATGCGCGAGCAGGTCAACAACATGTTCGTGGAGTCCGGCTTCGAGCCCGGCTCCCGCCCGGTGGTCGCGCTGACCGACTGGCCGAGCAGCTTCGAGAACCTGGCCCCGTACATGGAGCAGTTCTGCGAGCGCTGGCAGGCCATGGGCCTGGATGCCCACCCCTGCCACATCGGGCAGCTGGACGTCCGCGACGGCGCGGTCTGGCTCGGCGCGCGCCGCGTCGACATCATCTCCCGCATGTTCCTCATCGAGGACCTGTTGGAGTCCGGCGAGGCGCCGAGCCTGATGGATCCGGTCCTGGACGCCGCCCACCGCGGAGAGGTGAAGATCTTCACTCCGATGGACTCGGAGCTGTTCGCCAGCAAGGGCGCCCTCGCGATGCTCTCCGACGAGGCCAACCGCGGCCTGTTCACCGAGGCGGAACTGGCCAGCCTGGACCGGATTCTCCCGTGGACCCGGATGGTCCGCCGCGGCGAGGTCACCCTGGAGGACGGCGAGCGAGTCGACCTGGTCGAGTACGCCCTCGCCCACCAGGAGGACCTGGCGCTCAAGCCGACTCTGCTGCACGGCGGCCACGGCGTTCTGCTCGGCTGGTCGGACGATGTGTCCCCCGAGCTGTGGCGCGAGCAGCTCACCGGCGCGCTCGACGGCCCGTACGTCATCCAGCGCAGGGTGGTTCCCGAGCCCGAGCTGTTCCCCGACGCCGAGGGGCAGCTCCGTCAATGGACCGTCGCCTGGGGTGTGTTCACCGTGGTCAACGGCTATGGCGGCGCGATGGCGCGGGCCACCACCGTCGAGTCCGGCGAGGGCGTGGTGAACGTCGCCAACGGTGCGCACGCCGGTGCCGTCCTGCACGAGGCCGCCCCGGCAGCGGCCGCCGTGGAGGAGTGATGCACTCCGCGTCACAGCCGGCGGCATCCGGCGCGGCCGACGCGGTCCTGGGTCCGGTACTGAGCGCTCTCGCGGTGATCCTGGTGGTGGCGTTCCTCTGCGGCCGGCTGGCCGAACGCCGGCGCCAGCCCGCTGTGATGGGGGAGATCGTGGCGGGGGTGGCACTCGGGCCGAGCCTGCTCGGGCTGCTTCCCGGCGATCCGGTGCAGCTGCTGTTCCCGGCGGAGGCGCGCCCCTACCTCCAGGTCCTGGCACAGGTGGGGCTGGTCCTGTTCATGTTCGGGGTCGGCCACCGCTTCGACGTGGCGCATCTGCGGGGTACGGGCCGTCAGGTCGCCGCGGTCTCCCTCGGCTCGGTTGTGCTGCCCTTCGTTCTCGGCGGCGGCACGGCTGTCGCGCTGTACGCGTGGAGCCGGCCCGTGGCGGCCGACGGGCGGTCGCCGGGGCTGCTGGCCTTCGCGCTCTTCCTGGGCACCGCCATGTCCATCACAGCCTTCCCGGTGCTGGCCCGGATCATCGCGGACCGCGGTCTGTACCGGGACAAGGTGGGCGCCATGTCACTGGCCTGCGCGGCTCTCCAGGACCTCGTCGCCTGGTGCGTGCTGGCCCTGGTCGTGGTGGTGGCGGGCGCCGGGGACGCGTGGTCGCTCGCAAGGATGATGGGCTGGTCGGCGCTGCTGCTGGTGGCCCTGGTGTACGTCGTACGGCCCGCGCTGCGACTGCTGCTGGCATCCGGCCGGCGCTGGGGCGGCAACAGTGGGATGGGGCAGGCGGTACTGGTGGCCGGGGCGCTCCTGAGCGCCTGGGCCACTCACGAGGTGGGCCTGCACGCCGTGTTCGGGGCCTTCGCCTTCGGCGCGGTCGTACCGAAAGCCGACGCGCTGCGGGGCGAGGCCGGCGCGGTCACCGGCTGGCGCGTCCACCTCACCGACGGCACTGCCCTGACCTGCCGGGACCTGGTCGTCGGCGCGGGCCGTGACGCCCACGTCCCCGAGGTCTTCCAGGGCCTGCCGAAGGACCGGGTCATCCACAGCACCCGCTTCACCGAGGGGCTCGCCACCCTCGGCGAACAGCGCACCCGCCGGATCGCGGTCATCGGCGCCGCGCAGAGCGCCGCGGAGATGCTGTGGACCTCGCACCAGAGCTTCCCGGACGCCGAGTGCACCATGATCATGCGGTCGATCGGGCTGAACTCGTACGAGAGCAGCAAGTTCACCAACGAGATCTTCTACTCGTCGTTCGTGGACGAGTTCTACGCCGCCTCCGCCCCCGCCCGCGAGCAGCTGCTGCGTGAAATGCACCGCACCAACTACGCGGGCCTGGCCCCCGGGATGCTGGACACGCTCTACCGGCAGACCTATGTGGAGAAGCTGACCGGCGACGAGCGCCTGCGCCTGATCACCATGACCGATGTGACCGCCGCCGCGCTCGACGGGAACGACGTTGTCCTGACCCTCTCCAACCGCCGTACCGGCGAGGTGTCCGAGCACCGTTGCGACACCGTGATGCTCGGCACCGGGTTCGAGCCCGGCATGCCGTGGCTGGTCCGCGAGTTGAGCCGGTCCGCCGGGCTCAAGGGCACCGAGGACATCGCCGTGGACCGCAACTACCGGCTCGTGCTGCCCGACGGCAGCACGGGCACCTGCCACCTCCAAGGCGTCAACGAGGCCACCCACGGCATCGCCGACTCGCTGCTGAGCGTGCTCGCCGCGCGGGCCGGCGACATCGTCACCGACCTGCTGGCCGTGCGCGCGGAGCGCTCCGCCGACCGCCCCGACGCAGAAATCCCCGCCGCCCAGGTCGCCTGACCCGAGGAGAACACGCACACATGAAGACCATGGAGATCCACCCGCTCGACCGCGCCGGCCTCAAGTCCGACAACGGCCTCGCCGCTCAGCGGCTGATGCCCTGGCCGCTGCTGAACGCCCCCTTCGAGGGCTCGTGGTGCGGTCGTGCGCCCGGGTGCCGAGTCCGGGGCCCACGCCCACCATGAGTACGAGATCTGGATCGCGGTCAGCGGCTTCGCCGAACTCCTCGTGGACGGCGAGTACATCCCGTTCACCAAGGGCGACATCGTCCACTTCGTACCCGGCCAGAGGCACCAGGTGCTGAACCGGGGCGACGAGGACTTCGAGATGTACGCCGTGTGGTGGGACGCCGACCTGGCCCGGGCGTTCGGTGAGCGTCACACCCGCACCGGGGTCGGGCAGGCCGCACAGGCCGAGGCGACTGGAGCTGCCGGATGAGCACCGGCACCGGACGCCCGGTCATCCTGATCGCCGCCACCCCCACCCCCAACGGCGACCTGCACGTCGGCCATCTGGCCGGTCCCTACCTCTCCGCCGACATCTACGCCCGCCGTCAGCGTGCCCTGGGTCGCCAGGTCACGCTGACCACCTGTACCGACGACAGCCAGAGCTATGTCGTCGCCAGCGCACGCCGCAACGGCACCACCCCCGCGGAGCTGGTCGCCGGCGCCACCTCCGCCATCGAGAAGTCGCTGTACGCGATGGGCATCTCGATGGACGGCCTGCCGCCCATCGACGACAACTACCGGGCCACCGTCCTGGAGTTCGTGCAGCGCCTTCACGACGACGGCCGGCTCCGGCTGCGTACCGTACAGCTGCCCTACGCCGAAACCACCGGACAGTTCCTGTACGACGGCCTGGTCGGCGGCGAATGCCCCGTCTGTCTGGTGCCCAGCAGCGCGGGCGCCTGCGAGGGCTGCGGACACCCCAACAACTTCACCGACCTGCTCCGCCCGTACAACGTCCTCAACCCCGACGAGCCGGTCAGCCACCGCGAGTGCGTCATCTGGGTGCTGCCCGCCGAGGAGTACCGCGCAAGCATCGAGGAGCACTTCGACCGCGTCAGCCCGCTGTGGCGGCCTCCCGCCGCACAGCTCGTCCGGGAGATCATGGCCCGCCCCCTGCCCGACATCCCCATCACGGTGCCGGGGGAGTGGGGCATCGAGGCCCCGTTCGCCGAAACACCCGGCCAGATCCTCTACCCGTGGATCGAGGCCATGCCCGCCTCCATGTACGCCACGTGGTGGGCGGCAGGGCAGCAGGGGGACCGGCGCGAGGAGACCGACGCGCACTGGCGCGCCGACACCGGAGCCGAACTCGTCTATTTCCACGGCTTCGACAACGTCTTCCACTGGGGCCTGCTGGACCTGGTGATGCTGCTTGCGCACGGCGACCGCTACATCACCCCGGCGAGCAACGTGTGCAACCAGTTCTACGAGCTCGACCACGCCAAGTTCTCCACTTCACGCCGGCACCTCATCAACAGCACCGAGCTGCTGCGGGACGCCCCGCGCGACGTGGCCCGCTTCTTCCTCGCGCTCACCGCACCCGAGTACCAGCGCACCAACTTCGACGCGCGGAACTTCCGGGCCCTGGTCGACGAGCGGCTCACCACCCCGTGGAACCGGCTCGCGGTCGCCCTGGACACGCTGACCGCCGCTGCCGGCCGTGCCGCTGCGGAAACGCCGCTGGAGACCAGCCCCGAGGGCCGCCGCCGCGCGGCCGCCGTCGCCGAACGGTTCACTGTGGCGTACGCGCTGCCCACGTTCAGCCCGGCCATGGCCGCGGACATCGTGGTGCAGCAGGTGGCCCGGCTGCTGATGGTGGCCGAGGCCGCCGTCGCCGGGGCCGACGAGGAAGGTGCGTACGCCGGACTCGGCGACCTGCTGGCGCAGGTCGCGGCCGTCCTCACCGGCGGCGCGCCGATTCTCGTCGACGCCGCCGACCAAGCGCGCGACCAGGGCCTCGCCCTGGACCCGGCGGCCGCGCCCCCGGAGACGATCGCCGCCTTCGCCCTGCCCCGCCTGGACTGAGCCCAGCCCCCCTCCGCATCCGGAATGAGAAACTGCAGATGACCACCATGCTTGCCGGCGCCCCGCCGCACGGGGCCCGGCCCGCCGCGTACCGAAGGACCGAGCGGCTGTTGCTGCCCGCGGTCTTCGTCACCAACCTCGGCAACAACATCCAGCTCATCGCCTCCTCCCTGCTGATCTACAAGGACTTGGGAACCACCCTGTCCGTCGGCTGGGTGTACGTCCTGGTGGCCCTGCCCCAGGTGCTGCTGTCCGTCCTCTTCGGCCGCTGGGCCGACCGCTTCGACCGTCGCACCCTGTGCGTCGTGACCGACATTCTCAGCACGCTCACCGCGGCCTTCCTGCCGCTGTGGCTCCTGTTCGGCGGCGACGGCAGCAGCGCCGCGTACGGGGTGAACCTCGTGCTCGCCGTCCTGTCGGCCCTCTTCATGCCGGCCAGCCTCGCCCTGGTGAAGGAGCGGGTGCCGGAGGAGCGGCTCGGCAACTTCAACGCCAACTACGAATTCGCCTTCCAGGGCGGCACGATGCTCTCCGGCGTGCTCGGCGGCTTCGCCGTCCAGTTCTTCGGCGCCACCCCGCTGTTCCTCTTCAACGCCCTGACGTTCGCCGCCTCCGCGCTGCTGCTCTTCTCCCTGGGCCGCAAGCCGGCGGCCACCGCCACGGCCGGGGCCGCCGCGGAGAGAGAGCCCACCGACGGGAGCTCGACCGGGAGCGCCGAGCCGGCGACCGAAACCGTGCCCGAGCCCGCCACCCCGGCCGCCCCCGCCGGCCCGGTGCTCCGCCTCGGCTTGCTCTTCAGTGTCGGCAGCGTCATCGTCACCGTCGCCAACACCCTGCTGCTGGTCGTGGTCATCGACCGGTTCCACAAGGGCGCCGCCACCCTCGGCATCGCCGACGCGCTCGCCTGCACCGGCATGCTGGCCGGGATCGCCCTCTACAAGCGGATCAAGGACCGGGTCGACTACCGGCTGCTGATCCTGGCCGGCTACGGCATCTGCGCGGGCCTTGCCTTCATCCAGCCGTACGCCCTGGCAACGCTGTTGCCAGGCGTCTTCCTCGCGGGCATGACGTTCGTCTTCGGCCGGCTGCCCTCCCGCACCGAACTGATGCGCAACGTCGCCGACGAGCGCAGCGGCCGGGTCTTCGGCGCGGCCAACGGCTTCGGCCTCGCCCTCAGCCTCGTTCTGACCCTGGTCGTGGCCTACGTCTGCGACCGCTTCGGGATCATCCAGGGCTACGCCACCCTCGCGGCCTTCGGCACCCTCGCGACCGTGGTGTGCGTCGGCAGCCTGTACGTCCGCCCCCACTCCCTCCGGTCGACGACCGGCGCAGTAGCGAAGGGTTCCACGTCGTGAAGCTCCTGACCATCGAGACCCGCCAGTACCTGACGTACTACCACTCCCGCTATCAGCAGGTCGAAGCCCTCGGCCACGAGCTGTACGTGCTCAACGGCGAGGGCACCGAGGACTTCTGGCCCGCGGACCGCTACCGGCTGGCCGGGTCCAAGCACATCGACGACATGATCGAGAAGGCACGCGCGTGGCACGCGGGGGAGCACTTCGACGGGGTCATCACCTTCTCGGAGTCGGCCGTCATCGCCGTCGCCGCCGTCGCCGAGGCCCTGGGACTTCCCTCCATCGGTGTCGAGGCCGCGGTCAACTGCCGCAACAAGTACCTGATGCGCCAAGCCCACGCACGGCACGGCGTCCCGCACCCGGGTTTCCGGCTCGCCGACAGCCTTCAGACGGCGCTCGATGCCGCGGAGGAGTTCGGGTACCCGCTCATCCTCAAGCCCACGATGGGCGCCGGCAGCAACTTCGTCTTCCGCATCGACGACGGCGACGAGCTCGCACTGCGCTACCAGCAGGCCGCCGACGGCATCCGCGAGATGTTCTGGGCGGTCTCCGAGGCCGACGGCATCGACCTCGGCCCGCAGGGCCTGATCGTCGAATCCTTCCTGGACGGCCGTGAGTTCCTGATCGAGGCCGTGGCGTGGGACGACGAGGTCTACCTCGGTTCCGTTGTGGACCGGATCACCAACGAGGGCGAGACGTTCGACGACGACGTCCACCACGTCCCCAGCTCTCTCGGCCCGGAGGAACTCGCCGGAATTCACCGGGTGGTCAAGGCCGCGGCCCACGCCCAAGGCCTGCGCCGCAGCGTCATGCACGCCGAGGTCCGCTTCCACCAGGGAAAGCCGTACATCCTGGAGATCGCCGCCCGCGTCGGCGGTGGCGGCCTCGACGCCATCGCCCGGATCACCGCCGACCACGACCCGATCCGCGCTGTCGCCGACATCGGCGCCGGCCGTCTCCCGCAGGTCCGTCACTACCGGCCCACCGGCACACACATCACCGCCATGTGCCTGCTCAGCGAGGCAGGCGTGGTCCGTCACGTGGACGTGCCGGCCGATGTCAGCGAGGACGAGCGGGTCTTCCTGCTCAAGATCACGGCACGCGCCGGCGACATCATCCGCCGCCCCCCCGGACGGCAACACCATCCTCGGCTTCCTCGGCACCACCGGAGACTCCCTCGACTCCGCCCACACGGCGATGACCGAGCTCGCCTCCAAGATCACCGTCACTTTCGAGGACTGACAGCCCCACCACAACGCCGGCGGCCGAAACCCGCCGCCGCTTCCGGGACCCGGTGCGCCACCACACCCGGCCCGCCCGGCCCGGAAACCCCGACCACACCCCAGAAGGGTCAACACCGCATGTCTTCCACTGCGCAGGACCTCCTGACCAGCTCCCCGGCACCCCGCACCTCGCGCACCCGCCGTTACCTGATGTGCCGCCCCACCCACTTCGACGTCACCTACTCGATCAACCCGTGGATGCGTCCGGAGAAGCCCACCACCACCGACCTCGCGGTCACCCAGTGGGAGGAGCTGCGCGGCATCCTCACCGGCCTCGGTCACGACGTGCGGCTGATCGACCCCATCCCGGGCCTGCCCGACATGGTCTTCGCCGCCAACGGCGCCACCGTCGTCGACGGCACCGTGCTCTCCGCGAAGTTCCGTTACGAGCAGCGCAGCGCCGAGGGCCCGGCGTACCGGGACTGGCTCGCCGAGCGCGGCTACACCGTGCACGATGCCCAGCACGTCAACGAGGGCGAGGGTGACTTCCTCTTCACCGGCACGCGGCTGCTGGCGGGCACCGGCTTCCGCACCGTGGTGCAGTCCCACGTGGAGGCCGAGGACGTGTTCGGCCGCGAGGTCCTCGGCCTGACTCTGGTCGATCCGCGCTTCTACCACTTGGACACCGCACTCGCCGTCCTCGACGACGACGAGATCATGTACTACCCGGCGGCCTTCTCCGAAAGCAGCCGGCGGCGGCTCGAGGAGCTTTACCCCGACGCCGTCATCGCCACCGACCACGACGCCGAGGTCTTCGGCCTCAACGCGGTCTCCGACGGCAGGCACGTGGTGATGGCCGCTCAGGCCACCGAGCTCGCCGACAAGCTGCGCGAGCGCGGCTTCGAGCCGATCGGCGTCGAGCTGTCCGAGCTCCTCAAGTCCGGCGGCAGCGCCAAGTGCTGCACCCTGGAGCTGCGCGACCGTACGGACGAGCGGTGAGCACGTGCTGATCGACTACGACGGCCGGCGCTTCGGCCCGCTCAGCGACGACCGTGGGGAGGCCGCCCGGGTGGCGGTCTACCAGCAGCGCGGTGACCTGCTGTGGGGCCGCTTCGCCGGCGGAGACGCCCGCCGGGGCACGCTCGTCGGAAGCGTCGAGCCCGACGGATGTCTGAGCTTCGTCTACGGAGTCGTCCTGACCGACGGCCGGATCGTCTCCGGCCGTTGCACCAGCGTCCCCACCCTTCTCGACGACGGACGGGTCCGGCTCACCGAGACCTGGGAACGGTACGGCGAACACGCCGCGAGCGGCACGTCGTACCTGGAAGAACTCCTCCCCGACCCGTCCCTTCCCCCGACCGGAGACACCACCGCATGACCACGACCACCGCAATGACGACCACTGCCGAGACGGCACCGGCCCCCCTCCCCGGCACTCCGAAGAAGGGCGGCGTGGTCACCTGGGCCTGCGCGCCCGGCTTTCGCCCGCGGTGATCTTTCCGTTCACCCCCGCCGAGCGCATGGGCACCCGCAACATCCTGGAATTCCAGGCCCTGATGTACCGCACGCTCTACTACTTCGGCGCCGACGGCACCCCCGACGTCAACTACGACCTCAGCATCGGCGAATGGCCCCGCTGGTCGGACGACGGCCTCACGGTCCATGTGAAGGTCAAGCCGTGGAAGTGGTCCAACCACGAGACCCTCTGCGCCGACAACGTCCTCTTCTGGGTCAACCTGATGGCTGTCAAGGGCGAGCGCTACGGCGAGTACGTGCCGGGGTTCTTCCCCGACAACCTCACCGACTACGGCAAGTCCGCCGAGGACGAGGTGTACTTCACCTTCGACAAGGTGTACTCCAAGCAGTGGGTGCTCAAAAACCAGCTCAGCACCATCACCCCGCTCCCCAGGGCCTGGGACCGCACCGCGTCCGGACCGGCCAACGCCTCGGGCGGCCTCGACGACGTCGAAGCCGTGTACGACTACCTGATGGCGGAGCAGGGCGACATCTGCGACGAGGGCAACGCGCACCGCACTCACTGGGCCGACAGCCCCGTCTGGAGTGTGGTCAGCGGCCCGTGGAAGCTCAAGAGCTACACCATGGAAGGCATCGTCACCTTCGTACCGAACGAGCACTACTCGGGCCCCAACAAGCCCTACCTGGAAGAGTTCCGGCAGATCCCCACCATGTCGGACGAGGAGCAGTACGAGCTGCTGCGTACGGACCCTGACGCGGTCCAGGTCGGCTACCTGCCGCTCAGCTTCGCCGCCGACGGCACCGACGACCCCACCACGGGCGGCCCGAACCCGCTGGACGAGCACTACGAGCTGGTGCCGCAGACCGCGTACTGCATCCGGTACATGTCGCTCAACTTCAACAACCCGACGGTCACCGGCAAGCTCTTCGCCCAGACCTACCTGCGCCAGGCGCTCCAGAGCACCCTCGACCAGGACGGCGCGGTCAAGGACATCTACCAGGGCTACGCCTACCGCCAGAACGGCCCGGTGCCGCGCTACCCGGACACCGGTGTGGAGTCCCGCCGGCTGAGCGAGGGCGGCTGGCCGCTCCCCTTCGACCCGGACCGCGCCAAGCGGCTCCTGGCGGAGAACGGCTGGGACACCAGCGTCTTCCCGGCGGTCTGTGTCCGCCCGGGCACGGGACCCGGCGAGGCAGGCGAGGGCATTCCGGCCGGCCACCGGCTGAGCATCCTGATCCGTTACGTCGAGGGCCGCCCCGCCCTGACACAGCTGATGCGCCGGTACAAGGAGGACGCCGCCAAGGCGGGCATCGAGCTCCGCCTGGAGGAGGTGTACGGATCCGTCCTGGTCGCCGAGGACGCCCCGTGCGTCCCGGGCCCGGACTCGCCGTGCCTGTGGGAGATCTGCTGCTGGAACGGCGGCTGGGTGTACCACCACCCCAGCGGCGAGATCCTCTTCAAGACGAACGCCGGTGGCAACTTCGGGCACTACACGGACGCCCGCGCCGACGAACTCATCGAACGCACGGTCGCCACGGACGACCTCCAGGCCCTGTACGACTACCAGGACTACATCGCGGAACAGGTCCCGGTCATCTTCACCCCGAACTTCCCGATCCGTCTCTTCGAGGTCTCGAAGAAGCTGGGAGGCTTCGGACCGGTCAACCCCTTTGGCATGATCAGCCCCGAAAACTGGTACTACAAGGAGGATTAGCGAATCCGCGGTTCTCCGCTACGGCCCTGCCTCTCTGGTGTTCGCAGAGCAGGTGGGGCCGCCTTCATGTGCGGTCGGTTCATCCGCTGCCACCGGCGCGACAGTCCTACGCGCCCTTGCTCAGGCATCGGCTTCGGTGGGGCTGGACAGTGAGATCCATCCGGCGTTAACTTAGGCAAGCCTAACTTAACCTGGAGGGGTGGCTCGGATGGATGTTACGGACGCGTGCGCGGCCCAGCCGACCAACGGCGAGCGAGTACGCACGGTGGTGGCCGCCGCGGGATCGCTGATGGTCGTCACGGACGGACGCTCCTGCGAGTTGGCGGGCCTGCACACCCTGGACGACAGGGGGCGGCTGCTGCTGCGGGTACCGGACGATTGCGCCCTGGCCGCCGAGGTGGCCCTCGCGCCACGCGGGATTGTGGCCGCAGTGCTGAAGTTCACCGACATCGCACCAACCGCGGTACGCGACCGAGTGCGCGCCCGCGTAACGCTCACTGGCTGGTTCGCTCCGGTCGATGGGAACTCCCAGGAGCCCGGCGTCGAACTGCGTCTGGACTTTGCGCACGCCGAACTTGAAACAGCGGGAGGGACGGTGACCGTCGGCCTCGACGAACTCACCCTGGCCCGCGCCGATCCCCTGGCCGTTTATGAGGCCGACATGCTCACCCACCTTGTCGACGGTCACAGCGACGTCGTGGCCCTGCTCACTCGACTCGTGGACCCGCGGCTCGTGCAGGGAGTGCGGCGCGTACTCCCGGTGTCACTCGACCGGTACGGGATGACGCTGCGGCTCGAACACACCAACGCGCACCATGACGTGCGGCTGCCCTTCCCGGCTCCGCTGAGCGATGCCGCAGAGGCCGGCGGCCGGATCCAGGCACTGCTCGCGGCCGCACGCGCGTGCTGCCGTCGGCACGGGGCGCCGAGCCGACCGTGATTACGTCGCGGCCTGGAGGGCCGAAGCGACTGCCGTGATGCGAATGGAGTGGAAGCGGCCGGGGGGTCTGGCTGTACTGGCAAGCCGGCCCCGGGGGGATTCACTGACGGCCGCCTCTCAACTGGCCACCCATCCCGGGTTCGGCACCTGGTCGAGGTGACTCAACCGGACCGGGAAAGCCGACGCCATACGGCTCCAGCCGTGGCCGCCGAAGTGGACCGAGCACCACGAACCGTCGACGAAGCCGATCTCGTGGTCACCGCCCGCCACGTCGCTTCGGTCGCGGATCCAGGTCACGTTGCGAAGATCCGTGGCCCACCCGGCCTCGGCCGCACCGAGCCCGCCGGTGATGGAGCGCGCGTGGGACACGTACGCGAGCTGCAGGCGGCGGTCGGTGACTTGCAACATCACGGCGGTGCTGTTCTTGGTCCGAGGCAGTACGGCGCGGGCCAGGTGGCCGGCCATGCTGTTCCAGCCGCCGTGGAACGGCTTGCCCGGCTTCTTCGCCTCACGCCAGAAGACTGCTTCGAAGAACGCCTCGAACGGGTTCCAGGTGATGGCATAAAGTCTCGCGGCCACGTTCACGGGGAGCATCAACCAGCTCCCGAGCGTGCGGCGCTCGGATCGCAGAGCGCGCGGGCGGCGGTAATAGCCGGGCCGCGGCGCCCTGTCGGCCAGTGAGACCCCGTGCTCACCACGCAGCACCTCGCCCGCCGGTACCAACGCTCTCGCCCGCTCGACCGTCTGCCGGTTCCGGTCCGTAGTGCTCACCCGAAATCGTCCCTCTCTGTCCTGGCCGCGGCGCCGATCACATCCTTGATCATGCCAGGCTTGGCTCGAGGCTCTCGCTCTCGCGCTCGATCGACTGCGCCGTCGGCGAAAGTCGCCGCCGCGCGGATCGGGCGATCCGCGCGGCGGCGACGACCGGTCGGCCCCGGGGCCATGGCGGGGCGCCGGCAGTGCAGTTGGCCGTGGGAGCCTGCACATTCCTTGAGGTCAAGGGCGACTGGTGAGGTATCCGCCCATCGAGGTGAAGTAGTCCGTCGCGGGCATTTCCTCGCCGTCCTCCGTGCGCACGCGCTTGATCGCCAGGCCGTGGTTGCGGCCGGTGCGGGCGTCGGCTCCGGCGACGATCACCACTCCGTCGCCCTCGCGGTAGAAGATGCGGCCAGGGGTGCCGCCGTAGCGGCCTTCGGACACGACCGCCGCCACGATTTCGAGGCGCTTGCCCTTGTGGTGGGTGAACGCGCTGGGATACGGGGCCGACTGGGCGCGCACGAGGCGTTCGAGGTCCTCGGCCGGCCAGTTCCAGTCCATGCGGATGTCCTCGGCGGACCGCTTGTGGAAGAAGCTTGCCTGCGACCGGTCCTGCTTGGTGAATTCGGTCTCGCCGGCAGCGATGCGGCCGAGCGCGCCGACCGTGACCGGGGCAATGAGGTCGACGGTCTTGTGGAACAGATCTGTGGCCGTGTCAGTCGGTTCGACCGACACCGCGCGCTGCACCACGATGTCGCCGGCGTCGAGCTCGCCGTCCATCATGTGCGCGGTGACGCCCACTTCGCGCTCGCCGTTGATCAGGGCCCAGATCAGGGGGGAGAAGCCCGCGTACTTGGGCAGCAGCGAGTCGTGGACGTTCAGCGTGCCGTGGCGGGGGAGGTCGAAGATGCGCGGCGGAATCCACGTCCGCCAGTTGTTCGCCACGATGATGTCCGGGGCGGCCTCCTTGAGGGCCAGGAACAGCTCCTCGTCGTCCGGCCGGTTGCGGATCAGTACGGGCACACCGTGTTCCTCGGCGAGGTCGGCGACCGAGTCGCTCCAGATCTTCTCGTACGCGTGCTCGCTCTTGGGGTGGGTCACGACCATCACCACGTCGTGCTCGGAATCCAGGAGAGCTTGCAGGGTGCGGTGCCCCCAGGTCTGATAACCGAACATGACGACCCGCATGGGGTTCCTCCTCAGAGCAGTAATGGACGAACGCAAGTAAAGCAAGCCTTACCTAAGGATGCAACGGCGCATGATTTTGGGCTGTGTTTGCCTCCATGACCCGCCACTTGTCCGATTTGCCCCGTCGACATGTTCGCCAGATCAGGTTAGCTTTACCTAAGTTCCGCTCGGCCCGCTGCTCAGTCGGCGTGCCCTGTTTCGTTTACCCAACGCCTGACAAGCGGCTGCCCCGCACGATGGGAGTGACATGTCACAGGCTCTTCCTGACGACGCACCACCGATCCACGACCTCATAGGAATCGGCTTCGGGCCGTCCAATGTGGCCATGGCGATAGCGCTCAGCGAGCACAACGCACGCGTCGGCAGGCAGGAGGCGGTCACTGCTCACTTCTTCGAGCGTCAACCGGCCTTCGGCTGGCACCGCGGCATGCTCATCG
Source organism: Streptomyces sp. ISL-100 (assembly GCF_018614615.1). Classification (GTDB taxonomy): domain Bacteria; phylum Actinomycetota; class Actinomycetes; order Streptomycetales; family Streptomycetaceae; genus Streptomyces. The sequence goes on from NZ_JAGGOK010000029.1 coordinate 129,927, forward strand.
ACGACGCGACCATGCAGGTCTCCTTCCTCAAGGACCTGGTGACGCTGCGAAACCCGTCGAGTGAGTACAGCTTCCTGTGCTACCTCCAGAGCAAGGGGCGGCTGGTCGACTTCGTCAACGGCAAGAGCCTCTTCCCGCTGCGGGTGGAGTTCCACGAGTACTTCGAGTGGGCCGCGGCCCAGGTCGACGACATGGTGTCGTACGGGCACGAGGTCGTCGCGGTGCGGCCCGTCGTACGCGACGGAGTGGTGGAGTACGTCGATGTGACGGCCCGTTCGGGGTCGGAGGTGGTGGTCCACCGGGCCCGTAACCTCGTGATCGGCACGGGTCTGCGGCCGCAGATGCCCGAGGGCGTCGACCGTACGGACCGGATCTGGCACAACTCCGACCTGCTGGCGCGGGTGGACGGTCTGGACGACGCCAAGCCGTCCCGCTTCATCGTGGTCGGAGCCGGCCAGAGCGCCGCCGAGAACGTGGCCTTCCTGCACCGCCGCTTCCCCGAGGCCGAGGTGTGCGCCGTCTTCGCCCGTTACGGTTACAGCCCGGCGGACGACAGCAGCTTCGCGAACCGCATCTTCGACCCGGCAGCCGTCGACGATTACTTCACGGCCCCCGACGAGATCAAGCGCAAGCTGATGAACTACCACGGCAACACCAACTACGCCGTGGTGGACATCGACCTGATCGACGACCTGTACCGCCAGGCGTACCAGGAGAAGGTTCTGGGCACCGAGCGTCTGCGGTTCCTCAACGTGTCCCGGATCACGGACGTCGTCGAGACCCCGGACAAGGTCCGCACGACGGTCGAGTCGCTGGTCACCGGAGAGAAGACTCCGCTGGACGCCGATGTGGTGGTCTACGCCACCGGCTACCGGTCCGCCGACGCCCTCGGGCTCCTCGGCGAGATCGGCGAGCAGTGCCACCGTGACGACGAGGGACGTGTCCGCGTCGAGCGTGACTACCGCGTCGCCACCGACCCCGAACTGCGGTGCGGTATCTACCTGCAGGGCGGCACCGAGCACACGCACGGCATCACGTCGTCCCTGCTGTCGAACACCGCGATCCGGGTCGGCGAGATCCTTGAGTCGATCGTGGACCGGAGCCAGGAGCCCACCGCCGGCCCGCTCCGCAACGCCGCCGACGAGATCAGCACGCCCCTCTAGAGACACCGTCTCTTCCGAACTCCCCCACAAACGCGCCTTGCCCGGTGGCCGTCTCCCGCCGGTGGGCGTGGCACTCGCACCGTGAATAAGACCCCGTGAAAGGAAGCACCGTGTCCACTGGTACACGCCCCGCGCTGACGAGGATCGTCAGAAACGTCCCCCGCGTGGCAGTCGCCGCTGTCGCCGCGTTCGCCCTGACCGCCTGTGGGGGCGGGGCCGACAAGCCGGAGTCCAAGTCGTCCGGGGAGACGGGCGCGAAGTCCGCTGCTTTCCCGGTCACGGTGGAGCACAAGTACGGCAGTACGTCGATCGAGACGGAGCCGAAGAAGGTCGTCACCCTCGGTCTGTCGGACCAGGACGCCGTCCTGGCGCTCGGTGTGAAGCCGGTTGGTTCGGTGGACTGGTTCAAGGAGAAGCCGTACGGCAAGTGGCCGTGGGCCAAGGAGCTGTGGGGTTCCACGAAGCCGCAGATCGTGGGTGAGCGCGACGAGTACAACATGGAGAAGATCGCGGCCCTCAAGCCGGACCTGATCGTCGCTCAGTACTCGGGCATGAAGAAGGAGCAGTACGAAACGCTCTCCAAGATCGCCAAGGTGGTCGCCCAGCCCAAGGGCCACGAGGACTACCAGGCGCCGTGGCAGGTCATGACCAAGCAGATCGGCAAGGCGCTCGGCAAGGACGCCGAGACCGAGAAGCTGATCGCCGGCATCGACACGCGCTTCAAGGCCGTCCGCGACAAGCACCCCGAGTGGAAGGGCAAGACGGTCACTGTCGGCGAGCCCTACGAGCCGGGCAAGTTCTCCGCGTTCTCGCCCAAGGACCCGAAGGTCATCTTCCTGAGCGAGATGGGCTTCACCACCTCCGAGGCGTACCGCAAGGCGCTGGGCAAGGAGAACATCGCGGACCTCAGCTCGGAGCGCCTCGACGTCATGGAGGCCGACCGCACGGTGTGGCTGGGCACCCCTGAGACGGAGAAGGCCATGAAGGCCGACCCGCTCTACAAGAAGACCAAGGTCCACCAGGAGAAGCGGGACCTGTTCCTGCCGTACGACAGCCCGGACATCGGTGCCGCGCTGTCCTTCAACACCGTGCTGAGCATCCCGTACGCCGTCGACCAGGTCGTGCCGATGCTCGAGGCCATCAAGTAGGACCAATAGTCGCGCCTGTCCGGTAGTCGTCCCTACCGGGCAGGCGTGGCGCGCGCGCACGCGATCCCGTAACGACTCTTCATGACGCACAACCAGGGAAAGGCCCTTCGACGATGTTTGACGCCGAGTCGGACCGGACATCCGCTGCCGGGATACCCGTCACCGGTGGGCAATCCGGCATCTGGCTTGCCCAGCAGATCGAGCCGGACAGCTCGGCCTACAACGTCTCGTTCCTCCTGGACCTGCGCGGCGACGTCGACCTTGCCCGCCTGACCGTCTCCGTGCGGCAGGCGGTCGAAGAGGCCCAGTGCCTGCACGTGCGGGTGAGCCCCGAGGGTGCGGAGCCGCGCCAGATGCCCACGCGGTTCGCCGTCGAAGTTCCCACTGTCGACCTGCGGGACGAGCCGGATCCCGAAGGCGCTGCCGCCGAGTGGACCGAAGCCGACCGGGACCGGCCCGCCGGCCTCGAGCACGGTCCGCTGTTCGCCCATGCCCTGCTCCGGCTCGCCGACGACCGCGTCCTCTGGTACCAGCGCTACCACCACATCGTCGTCGACGGCACAGGCATCGCGCTGATCACCCACCGTGCCGGTGAGCTCTACACCTGCGGTGAGGCGGCCGATGACACCGACTGGGCGCTGTCCCGGCTGGTGGACTCCGACCGGGCCTACCGGGAGTCGGAGCAGTACCGGGCGGACCGCGCGTACTGGCTGAGCCGGCTTGCCGACCGGCCGGAGCCCGTACGCCTCGTCGAGCGCGCGTCGGCGCCGATGACGCGGCGCCTGCGGCGCACGGCGGAGCTGTCACCGCAGGACACAGCCCGGCTGCGGCTCACCGCGGCAGGCGCGGGTGTCCGCCTTTCCCGGCTGCTGGTGGCGGCCGTGGCCGCCTACCTGCACCGGGTCACCGGCGAGCAGGACCTCGTGCTCGGCCTGCCGGTGACGACCCGGCGGGACGCCGAGTCGAGGGATGTCCCCGGCATGGTGTCCAACGTCCTCCCGCTGCGTGTCGCAGTCCATGGGGGCATGACCGGCTCCGAGCTCGTGGAGACGGTACGACGCTCGATCGCCGAGACGGTCGAGCACGGCGGCTACCGTGCCGAGGACCTGGCGAGGGACCTGGGGCTGGTAGACGGCGTACCGGAACTCGTCGGCCCCACGGTCAACATCCTGCCCGGCGGCGAAGGACTGCGCTTCGGCGACCACAAGGCCGACCTCAAGCCCGTATGGCTCGGCCCGGTCAGCGACCTGGCGGTCACCGTCGACGAGTCCCGGGCGGGCAAGAGCATCCGTATCCACTTCGACGCGGACGAGGCGGTGTGCGACCAGCGGACTTTGAACGACCATGAGCGCCGTTTCCTCATGCTGCTGGACGCCCTCGTCGAGGGGATGGACCGCCCCATCGGTCACATCGAGCTGACCTCCGGTGCGGAGCGTGCGCAGCTCCTCGACGCGTTCGGAGCCGCGCCGTGCGAGGTCCCCGAACTGTCCTGGCCCGCCGCGTTCGAGCGGCAGGTGCGCCGCTCGCCGGACGCCGTCGCGCTCGTGTGCGAGGACCAGGAGCTGTCTTACGCCGAGCTCAACGCCGCAGCGAACCGGCTGGCCCGCCTGCTGATCGCGCGCGGCGTGCGCGACGAGGACGTCGTCGCCGTGGCCGTGCCGCGCTCGCCCGAGCTGGTGGTCTCCCTGCTGGCGGTGATGAAGGCGGGGGCGGCGTACCTGCCGCTGGACGCCGACCACCCCCAGGACCGGATCGCCTACATGCTGTCCGACGCCGGCGCGCGGACCGTCGTCACCACGCGCGAGCTGGCCGGTGCACTGCCCACCGCGCCGGGCGTCGGCCAGGTACTGCTCGACGACCCGTCCGTGGCCGCCGAGTCCGCCGCGCTGGACGGTTCGGACCCCGGCCTGGCGATCACGCTGGACCAGGCCGCGTACGTCATCTACACCTCGGGCTCCACCGGCCGCCCCAAGGGCGTCGTCGTCTCGCACGACGGCGTCGGCAGCCTCATCGCCACCGCCACCGAGCGGATCGGCATCGACGCGGACAGCCGCGTCGTACAGTTCGCCTCGGTCGGCTTCGACGTGACGGTCTGGGACTTGATCATGTCGCTGTGCGTCGGCGGCCGGATCATCATCGTCCCCACCGAGCGCCGGGTCGCCGGGCCTGCCCTGACCGACTACATCGGGGAGCACCGGGCCACGCACATGATCCTGCCGCCGTCGCTGGTGTCGGCGCTGCCGCAGGACTGTCAGCTGCCCGACGGGGCGGTCCTCGTGGTGGGCACCGAGTCGGTGCCGAGCGAGCTGATCGCCCGCTGGGGCGGGCGGCTGCGCGTCGTTGTCGCCTACGGACTGACCGAGGCCACGGTCAACTCCACGCTGTGGCTCGCCGAGCCCAACTGGCAGGGGCCCGCGCCGATCGGCGTACCCGACCCCAACACCCGTGCCTACGTCCTCGATTCAGCACTTCGTCCGGTTCCTGTGGGAGTCGAGGGTGAGTTGTACGTCGGTGGACGTGGTCTGGCCCGCGGTTACCTGGGCCGGCACGGTCTGACCTCGGAGCGGTTCGTCGCCGACCCGTTCGGGCCGTCGGGTGCGCGGATGTACCGCACCGGCGACCGGGTGCGCTGGAGCGCCGACGGCAACCTGGAGTTCCTCGGCCGGGCGGACGGTCAGCTCAAGATCCGCGGTCACCGGATCGAGCCGGGCGAGATCGAGAGCGCGTTCATGGCGTGCCCGGGCATCGCCCAGGCCGCCGTCCTCGTACGTGAGGACCACCGGGGAGTGAAGCGCCTCGTCGCCTATCTGGTCGCGGGCGGCGGAGTGGACTCCGACGCTACCGTGGCGGCGGCGCGGGTACAGGTGGCGGAGGCGCTGCCGGACTACATGGTGCCGTCGGCACTCGTCGTACTGGACGGGCCTCTTCCGCTGACGCCCAACGGAAAGCTCGACACCCGGGCGCTGCCCGAGCCGCAGTGGACGGCGATGACCGGTGACGCCGAGCCGACGACGGCGGCCGAGGCGGCTCTGGCCAAGCTGTTCGCCGAGCTCCTCGACCTTCCGTCGGTGGGCGTCCACGACAGCTTCTTCGAACTCGGCGGCGACAGCATCGTCGCCATCCAGCTCGTCACCCGCGCCCGTACGGAGGGGCTGACGATCAGCCCGCGCGACGTGTTCCGACTCCGCACGGTGGCGGCGCTCGCGCGCGTCACTGACTGTGCGGACGCGCCGTCGAGTGAATCCGGAGCGGTGGTCGCACCCTTCTCCCTGGTTCCGCTGACCGACGCCGAGCGTGCCGAGTTCGATTCCGCCGTCCCGGATCTCCTCGATGTCGTACCGGCCACTCCGCTGCAGGAGGGCTTCTTCTTCCACGCCGCTGTCGACGAGGGCGGGTCGGACGGCTATGCCGTCCAGGACACCCTCGAACTCGCCGGTGACGTGGACGCCGAGGCGCTGCGTGCGGCCACGCAGCGGCTGCTCGACCGCCATCCGCTGCTGCGCGCCGCCTTCCGGCAGCGCACGGACGGCTCGATCGTGCAGCTCATCGGGGAACGGGTGGAGCTGCCGTGGCGCTTCGCCGATCTGTCGGGACGTGACGTGGCGGAGCAGTCCACGGCCGCCGACGAGATCACGGCGCAGGAGCGGGCCGAGGGGTTCGACCTCGGGGCACCGCCGCTGATGCGTGCCGCTCTGATCCGGCTCGGCGAGCAGCGGTCCCTGCTGGTGCTGACCATGCATCACATCGTCGTGGACGGCTGGTCCGTCTCGCTCATCATGCGTGAACTGCTGGACGGCTACCGCCCCGGCGCCGCGGCCGAAAGGTCGGTGCCGGTCGAGCCCGTCGCGACCTACAGGTCGTACGCCGGGTGGCTCGCCGGCCGCGACCGGGAGCCGGCGCTGAGCGCGTGGCGCGAGGCGATGGCGGGGCTCGACGCTCCGGCCAGGCTGCCCGTACGCGCCGGGGAGCCGAGTCCTTCGGAGACGGGCTCCGAGACGGGCAAGGTCACCCTTGAGCTGTCCGCGGAGACCACGACAGCGCTCATGGCGCGGGCCCGGCAGCTCGGGCTGACCCTGAGCACCGTCGTGCAGGGCGGGTTCGGTCTGGTGCTCGGTGATGTGACCGGCTCCCACGATCTGGTCTTCGGGAGCACCGTCTCCGGCAGGCAAGCAGCCGTCGAGGGCGTCGAAGCACTGGTCGGTCTGCTGATCAACACTGTGCCTGCCCGGCTGCGGTGGCGTCCCAAGCAGCCGCTCGCCGAGGTCCTGGCCGGATTCCAGGACGATCAGGCCGAGCTGCTGGACCACCAGCACCTCGGACTCGCCGACATCCAGCGAGCCGTCGGCCGGGGCGAACTGTTCGACGCGCTGGTCGTGGTGGAGAACCTGCCCGACGCGGGCGAGCCGACCGATCCGGCGGGGCAGGTCCGTATCGTCGGATCGCACATCCGCGACGCGGTGCACTATCCGCTGGCGCTCACCGTGCTCCCCGGCGAGCGACTTGAGCTGCGGCTCGAACACGATCCCTCCCGGCTGGACGCCGCTGCTGCCGAGCGGTTCGCCACCCGCCTGCGGGCGCTGTTCGACCAGGTGATCGCCGACCCCGGGCTCCCGGTCGCGCAGCTGACCACGCAGACGGCCGAAGAACGGCGGAGCACGCTCGACCGCCTCACCGGGCGGGATCACGCTCTGCCCGTCGGCACGGTGCACGGAGCGTTCGCCGAGCAGGTCCGTCGTACCCCTGACGCGACCGCTCTGATCCAGGACGGCGAGCGGACGACCTATGCCGAGCTGGAGGAGCGGGCCGAGGCGCTGGCGCAGCGGCTGCTCGCCCATGGCGTGGGCCCCGAGTCCATCGTGGCTGTGGCTGTGCCCCGGTCGGCCAACACCCTCGTCGCGCTGCTCGGTGTGCTCAAGGCGGGTGCGGCCTACCTGCCGGTCGACGTCGACTACCCGGCCGACCGGGTTCGTTACATGCTCGCCGACTCCGGGGCACGAACGGTCGTCGCCACCGAGGAGTCCTGGGCGCGGCTGCCCGAACTGGCAGACGTGACACGGGTCCTCCTCGGCGAGGGACACAGCACGGAGGCTGTCCCGGCCGTACCCGTCCATCCGGACAGCGCCGCGTATCTGATGTACACCTCGGGGTCGACCGGCCGGCCCAAGGGCGTCGTGGTGACGCACCGAGCGGTCGTCGGCCAGCTGGCCTGGACGGCCGAGCAGTTCGGATTTGGCCCCGGCGAGCGGGTGCTGCACCAGTACTCGACCAGCTTCGACCCGTCGGTGCAGGAGATCTTCGCCCCGCTGCTGACCGGTGGGACCGTCGTGATCGCCAGGCCGGACGGACACCGCGATCCGGCGTATCTCGCCGAGCTGATCCGCGACGAGCGGGTCACCAACGTCGATCTGGTGCCTTCGCTGTACGGCGCGCTGCTCGCCGAGGAAGAAGCCGGACAGTGGTGGGCGAGTCTGCGCAGGGCGTTCAGCGGGGGAGAGGCACTGCCCGTTCCGCTCGCGCGGCGCTGGCGGGAGCGCACCGGCGTGCCGCTCTTCAACGTCTACGGGCCGACCGAGGCCGTCATCCAGGTCACCAGCTGGGAGGCGGGCTCCGAACCGGCTGAAGCGGGCACCGTACCCATCGGGCGTCCGGTGTGGAACACCCGGCTCTACGTGCTCGACCGGTACCTCCGCCCCGTTGCCGAGGGGGAGTCCGGCGAGCTCTACATCGCGGGCGCGCAGTTGGCCCGTGGTTACCACGGACGCACCGCGCTGAGCGCGGAGCGCTTCGTCGCCGACCCGTACGGCGGGCCCGGAGAGCGGATGTACCGCACCGGAGACATGGTCCAGTTCAGTGGAGACGGTGTGCTCACCTACCTCGGGCGCACCGACCACCAAGTCAAGATCAGGGGAAACCGGGTGGAACTCGGTGAAATCGAAGCGCGGCTGCGCGATGAGCCTGCCGTCGGCGATGTGGTCGTCGTGGCCCGCGACGACGACCGTGGAGTCAAGCAGCTGGTGGCCTACCTGGTCCCCGCTGCCGGAGCGGCCCTGGATGTCGCAGCTGTACGGAGCACGTTGAGCGGTTCGCTTCCGGCGCCCATGGTGCCCAGCCACTTCGTGGAGCTCGACGCGCTGCCGTTGACGCCGGGCGGGAAGATCGACCACAAGGCGCTGCCCGCCCCCGAGGTCAGGAGCAGGCGGCAGGGACGTACGGCCCGTGAGGGCCGCGAGCGGCAGCTCTGCGCGATCTTCGCCGACGTGCTCGGGATCGACGAGGTCGACGCGGACGAGGACTTCTTCGTGCTCGGCGGCGACAGCATTCTGTCCATGTCGGTCTCCAGCCGCGCCCGCAAGGCCGGCCTGTCGATCAGCCCCCGTGACGTGTTCGAGCACCGCACGCCGGCCGCGCTGGCGGCCACCGTCGTCGCCGCCGAGGACGCCGTACCCGCGGTCGTCGCCGACTCCGACGGCGTGGGCGACGTCCCGCTGCTGCCCATCGTCCACCAGCTCCGTGAGGACGGTGGAACGGTCAGCCGCTTCAACCTGTCCATGCTGCTGCAGGCGCCCGCCGCCGCCGCCGCTGACGCCGTGGCGCTGGCGCGGGTCCTGCAAGCGGTCCTGGACCACCACGACGGTCTGCGGCTCACGCTCTCCCGGATGGATCTCGGCCCGGCGATTCCCGCGCTGTGGTCGGCTCAGACGCTTGCCGTGGGTTCGGTGGACGCGACCGGGCTGCTGCGGCGTGTCGATGTACGCGACCTCGACGACGCCGGACTCCGTACGCTGATCGCCGAGGAGTCCGACGGTGCGGCGTCCCGGCTCGATCCTGACAGCGGCGTCATGCTGCAGGCGGTCTGGTTCGACGCCGGCGGCGAGCGGCCGGGCCGACTGCTGCTCGTCGTTCACCACCTGGCGATCGACGGCGTGTCCTGGCGCGTGCTGCTCGGTGACCTCGCCGCCGCGTGGGACGCCGTCGCGCGGGGTGAGCGTCCTGTTCTGGAGCCGGTGCCCACGTCGCTGCGGCGCTTCGCACGGGACGTCGCCGAGCAGGCGACCTCACCGCAGCGGCAGGCCGAACTGCCCTACTGGGCGAAGACCCTGGCGCACGGAGCCGAACTGGTCGCCGGTGCCACCCGTACCGGAACGGCCGGTTCGGCGCGGGAACACGTCGTGTCCCTTTCCGCCGAGGACACCCAGGCGCTGCTGACGGCGGTGCCCGCCACGGCCGGAGCCGATGTCACCGAGGTGCTGCTCACCGCACTGCGGATCGCCGTGTCGCGATGGCGCGGCGCGCGGGACGCCGGGCTGGACGGCGACCTGCTGGTGGATCTCGAACGGCACGGACGCGACGGAACCGACATGGACCTGTCGCGCACCGTGGGCTGGTTCACCGGCCTGCATCCCGTACGGCTCCCCGCCGCCGACGGCGCCCTCGACGTACTCAAGCTCGTCAAGGAGTCCGTGCGGTCGGCGCCGGACTCCGGCGCGGGCTACGGCATGCTGCGCTACCTCAACCCGCAACTCGCCCCGGTCTTCGCCCAGCTGTCCAGCGCCCAGGTGCTGTTCAACTACTTCGGCCGTCTCCCCGCCGAGCAGACGCACGACTGGGCACCCGCGGTCGAGTCCGACGCCCTGTCCGTGGAACCCGACGCCGACCTGGCCATGCCGTACCCGCTCCAGGTCAACGCGGTGTGCGCCGATACCCCGCACGGCCCCGAGTTGCGCGCCACCTGGACCTGGCCGGCGGGCGACGCGCTGAACGAGGAGGACGTACAGGCGCTCGGCCGTGAGTGGGCGGCGGCATTGCGTGAACTCATCGCGCAGGCGACGCAGTCCGGCCCGCAGGGGCGGGCTCTCACGCCGTCCGACGTGCCGCTGGTCCAGCTCGATCAGGCCGAAATCGACCTGATCGAGCGCGTCAGCCCGGTGCCCGTCGCCGACATCTGGCCGCTTTCACCGCTGCAGGAAGGCATCCACTTCCACGCCAGCTACGACACGTCCGCACTGGACGTCTACACCGCGCAGGACAACTTCGACTTCGACCACCGCCTCGACGCCGAGCGGCTCCGCGCCGCCTGCGCGACGCTGCTGCGCAGGCACCCGAGCCTGCGCGCCGGCATCACCAGTGACGGCCTGCCCCGGCCCGTGCAGTTCGTCTGCTCCGCGGCCGAGCTGCCCGTGCCGCTCACCGAGGTGGATCTGACCGGCCTCAGCGAGCAGCAGCGGCAGGAACGCCTCGACGAGATCGCCGAGGCCGGCCGCCGGGAGCGGTTCGACCTGGCCGCGCCCCCGCTGTTCCGGCTCAAGCTGATCCGGCTCACCGAGAACACCGACCGTCTGATGCTCAGCCACCACCTGGTGGCCTGGGACGGCTGGTCGCAGTCCGTGTTCCTCGACGAACTGCTCGACCTCTACGCCGCGGCGGGCGACGACGCCGCGTTGTCCGTACCCGGCAGCTACCGCGACTACCTGAGCTGGCTCGCCGAGCAGGACTTCGACGCGGCCCGTGAGACGTGGAGCCACGCCCTGGCGGGACTCGACGAGCCCACGCTCGTCGCGCGGAATCGAGGGGACGAGCCGACAATCCCGCGGCGTCGTACCTTCGAACTGTCCCCGGAACTCAGTGACCGCCTGCGGGCATCCGCCCGTGAGCACGGACTGACGATCAACGCGGTGTTGTCCGCCGCGTGGGCGCTCGTACTGTCCGCGACGGTGGGCCGCCACGATGTGGTGTTCGGCGCCACGGTCGCCGGACGGCCGGCGGACGTGTCCGGAGTCGACACGGCGATCGGCATGTTCCTCAACACGGTGCCCCTGCGGGTCACGCTCGACCCCGACGAGCCGGTCGCGGACCTCCTGCGCCGCATGCAGTCCGAGCGGGTCGCGCTGATGGACCACGAGTACCTCGGCCTGGCCGAGCTACAGCGGGCGGGCGGCCACACCACCCTCTTCGACACCCTGTACGTACTCCAGAACTTCGCCGACGAAGGCGCGTTCAAGCAACTCACCGAGCGGCACGGCATCACCGGCGTGGGCAGCGTGGACGCCACCCACTACCCCATGACCCTGATCGTCAACCCGGCCGAGATCGTCCAGGCGAAGCTGGAGTACCGCCCCGACCTGGTCGACGACGAGCAGGCCGTGGCCACGCTGGAGCGCTTCGGCACCTTCGTGGAACGGCTGATCGGCGATCTGTCGGCGCGCGTCGGCGCCCTGGACCTGCTGCTGCCCGGCGAGCGCGCCGAGCTGCTCGCCGAGTGGGCGTCCAGCGTCAACCCGGTGCCCAACGAGACCGTCGCCGACATGCTCGCGGCCCAGGTCGCCCGCACCCCGGACGCGGTGGCGCTGGTGTTCGGCGAGCGCGCACTCACGTACGCGGAGCTGGACGCGCAGATCAACCGGCTCGCCCGGCTGCTGCTCGCCCGTGGCGCGGGACCGGAGAAGGTCGTCGCCCTCGCCCTGCCGCGTTCCATCGAGATGGTCGTGGCACTGTTCGCGGTGCTGCGCACCGGCGCCGCCTACCTGCCGCTCGACCTCGACCACCCCGCCGACCGGCTGCGCCTGATGGTCGAGGACACCGGGCCCCTGTGCCTGCTGTCCACGACGGCGGTCGCACCGACGCTGCGCGGCGAGACGGGAGCCGTCGCCCCCGAACTCCTGCTGGACGACCCGTCCGTGGCCGCTGAACTCGCCGGCCTCCCGTCCGGGGAGGTCACCGACGCCGAGCGGCCCGCGTTCGCGCACGGTGTGGAGGACCGGCTGGAGTACCCCGCCTACGTCATCTACACCTCCGGCTCGACCGGCAAGCCGAAGGGCGTCGTCACCCCGTACCGCGGTCTGACGAACATGCAGCTCAACCACCAGAAGGAGATCTTCGACCCGGCCATCGCCTCGGCGGGCGGCCGACGGCTGCGCATCGCGCACACCGTCTCCTTCGCCTTCGACATGTCCTGGGAGGAGCTGCTCTGGCTCGTCGAGGGACATGAGGTGCACGTCTGCGACGAGGAGCTGCGCCGTGACGCCGAAGCCCTCGTGGCGTACTGCGACGAGCACCGCGTCGACGTGGTCAATGTGACGCCGACGTACGCCCAGCTGCTGATCGAGGAGGGCCTGCTCGACCACGACGAGAGCGCCGGCAAGCACCGGCCGGCACTTGTGCTGCTCGGCGGTGAGGCCGTGTCCGACACGGTGTGGACGCGACTGCGCCGCACCGAGGGCACGTACGGCTACAACCTGTACGGGCCGACCGAGTACACGATCAACACGCTCGGCGGGTCCACCACCGACAGCCCGACCCCCACGGTCGGCATGCCCATCCGCAACACCCGGGGCTACGTGCTCGACGCGATGCTGCGCCCGGTCCCGCCGGGCTGCCCCGGCGAGCTGTACATCGCCGGCACCGGCCTCGCCCGCGGCTACCACGACCGGCCCGGCCTGACGGCGGAGCGGTTCGTCGCCGACCCGTTCGGGGCTCCCGGCGAGCGGATGTACCGTACGGGCGACCTCGTCCGGCAGCGCCCGGACGGCCTCATCGACTTCCTCGGCCGTACGGACGACCAGGTCAAGATCCGGGGATACCGGATCGAACTGGGCGAGATCTCCTCCGTCCTGGCCGCCCACCCCGATGTCGCGCACGCCGCGGTCGTCGTGGCGGAAGCCGCCGGGACGAAGCGCCTGGTCGGCTACGTCGTACCCGAGGCAGGTGCGGCACAGGATGACGCGCTGCTCCAGAAGCTGCGCGAGCACCTGAAGGCCGGCCTGCCCGACTACATGGTCCCGGCAGCGCTGGTGGCCGTGGAGACGCTGCCGCTGACCGTCAACGGAAAGCTCGACGTCAAGGCCCTGCCCGCACCGGACTTCGCCGGGCCCAGTACCAGCCGCCCGCCCCGGTCGCCGCAGGAGGAGACGCTCTGCGCGCTCTTCGCCGAAGTGCTCGGACTCGCCGCGGGCAGCGTGGGAATCGACAGCAACTTCTTCGACCTGGGCGGCCACTCGCTCCTGGCCACCCGCCTGATCAGCCGCGCGCGTACCGCGCTGAAGGCAGAGCTGGCGATCCGGGACCTCTTCGAGGCGCCGACCGTCGCGGAGCTGGTGGAGCGCGGAGGCGGCTCGCACGCCGCCGACCGCCCGGCGCTGACGGCCGGCGAGCGGCCCGCCGAGCTGCCGCTGTCCCACGCCCAGCAGCGGCTGTGGGTCATCCAGCAGATCGAGTGCACCTCGGCCGCGTACAACTTCCCGTTGGTCATGCGGCTGCGCGGCGCCCTCGACGTGGACGCGTGGCGGGCGGCGCTGGCCGATGTGACGGCACGTCATGAGGCGCTGCGTACGTTGTTCGGCGAGCGCGACGGCCAGGCGTTCCAGCGCGTGCTGCTTGTCGAGCAGGCGCACCCGGTGGTGGAGTGTGTCCGCGCCGGTGAGGACGAGGTGAGCGGCATCGTCGACGCCGCTATCAACCGCCCGTTCGATCTAGCCGCGGAACTGCCGCTGCGGGCGACCATCATCGAGGTCGCGCCGGATGACCACGTAGTCGTCCTGCTGCTGCACCACATCACCACCGACGAGTGGTCGGACCGGCCCTTCCTGCGCGACCTGGCCAGCGCCTACGCCGCCCGCCGGTCCGGCTCGGCGCCCGAGTGGGAGCCGCTGCCCGTTCAGTACGCCGACTACGCGCTGTGGCAGCAGCGGCTGCTCGGTGACCCGGCCGACGCGCAGAGCCTGGCCGCCCGGCAGCTGGAGTACTGGCGTACGACGCTGGAGGGTGCCCCGGAGGAGATCGAGCTGCCGGCCGACCGGCTGCGGCCCGCACGGCCGGCGTTCACCGGAGCCGAGCTCGACATCGACTTCGACACCCCGGCATACCAGGGGCTGAAGCGGCTGTCCCGGGAGAGCGGCGCCAGCATGTTCATGGTGGTGCACGCGGCCGTCGCCGCGCTGCTCCACCGGATGGGCGCCGGTACGGACATCGCCCTCGGCTCGCCCATCGCCGGGCGGAGTGACGAGGCGCTCGACGAACTGGTCGGCTTCTTCGTGAACACGCTCGTTCTGCGGACCGACCTCAGCGGTGACCCGAGCTTCACCGAACTGCTGGCGCGGGTCCGTGACACCGACCTGGCCGCGTTCTCCCACGCGGACGTGCCGTTCGAGTCCGTCGTCGAGAAGCTCAACCCGACGCGCTCGCTCGCCCGCAACCCGCTGTTCCAGGTGATGGTCGGCTACCACAACCGCACCGGCGACGAGCTGGAACTGCCCGGGCTCGGTGTGGAGTACGTGCCGTTCCGGATCAAGTCGGCCAAGTTCGACCTCGTGTTCAGCTTCACCGAGCAGGTCGGAGCCGACGGGGACGACGGCGCGCTCAGCTGCCGCCTGGAGTTCGCCACCGAGCTGTTCGACCAGGAGACCGCCGAGCGGCTCGGCGACCGCCTGCGGCAGCTGGTCTCGGCGCTGGTCGCCGAACCGGAGGCCCCGGTCTCCCGGGCGGATGTACTCGCCGCCGACGAACGGCAGCTGGTTCTGGAGGGCTTCAACGCCACCGAGCGGGTGGTCGACGAGTCCTCGCTGCCGGCCCTGTTCGCCCAGCGGCTCGCCGAGCGGCCCGACGCGGTCGCCGTCGTAGAGCGGTCCAGGTCGGTGAGCTACGCCCAGCTGGACGCACGGTCCAACCGGATCGCACGCCTGCTGGCCGCACGCGGTGTGGGCGCCGAGAGCGTGGTCGGCGTGGCCGTGCCCCGCTCGGTCGACATGGTCGCGACGGTGCTCGCCGCCCTCAAGCTCGGTGCCGCGTTCCTGCCGCTCGACCTGGTCCACCCGGCCGACCGGCTCACGTACATGATCGAGGACTCGGGGGCCGCCCTCGTGGTCGGCACCGAGCCGGTGGCCGGGAAGATCCCCGAAGTGGCGGGCGCACCTGTGGTGCTGCTCGACGCTCCGGAAGTCACGGCCGAACTCGACCGGCTGCCCGAGTCGGAGGTGGCCGGCCTGCCGGTGAGCCTGGACCAGGCCGCCTACGTGATCTACACCTCCGGTTCGACCGGCCGGCCCAAGGGCGTCGTCGTCCCGCACGACGGCATCTCCAGCCTGGTGGCCACCGCGGTCGACCGGATGGGTCTGGAACGCGACAGCAGGGTGCTGCAGTTCGCGTCGATCGGCTTCGACGTCTTCGCCTTCGAACTGTCGATGGCGCTGTGCCACGGCGGCCGCCTCGTGCTCATATCCGACGAGGCCCGCGTCGCCGGACCTGCGCTGACCGACTTCCTGGCGGACCAGCGGATCACCCACATGATCCTTCCGCCCTCCCTGGTGTCGGCGCTGCCGGCGGGATGCGAGCTGCCCGAAGGATCGACCATCCTGGTCGGCACGGAGACCGTGCCGCCGGACCTGTTCGAGCGCTTCGGCGCCACGGCCAACCTGATCTGCGCGTACGGCCTGACCGAGGCGACGGTGAACTCCACGCTCTGGCCCGCACGCGAGGCCGGCGGACGGGCCACCGGGCGCGTGCCGATCGGCCGGCCGGACCCCAACACGGTCTGCTACGTACTGGACGCCAACCTGTGCCCGGTCCCGCCGGGTGTGGTGGGGGAGCTGTACGTGGCCGGTCGCGGACTTGCCCGCGGTTACCTCGGCAAGTCCGCGCTGACCTCCGAGCGGTTCGTCGCCGACCCGTTCGGCCCGCCCGGCACCCGGATGTACCGCACCGGTGACCGCGCCCGCTGGCGCAGGGACGGCAACATCGACTTCCTCGGCCGGGTCGACACTCAGGTGAAGATCCGCGGATTCCGCATCGAACTGGGCGAGATCGAGGCGGCGCTCGCCGACCACCCGGCGGTCAGCCAGGCCGCCGTGGTGCCCGACCGCGAGGGCGACATCGTGCGGCTGGTGGGCTACGCGGTCCCGGAGCGCGGGGATCTCGACATTGACCCGCAGGCGCTGCGTACGCACGTCGCCGGGCTGCTGCCCGAGTACATGGTGCCCGCCCTCGTGGTGCCGCTGGACGGTCCGCTGCCGCTGACCCCCAACGGCAAGCTGGACCGGAAGGCGCTGCCCGCGCCTGACTGGTCCGGTATGACCGGTGACGCTCGCCCGGCCACCGAGACGCAGGCCCGCCTGGCTGAACTGTTCGGCGAGATCCTGAATCTGGAAGACGTCGGTATCCACGACAACTTCTTCGCGCTGGGCGGCCATTCGATGGCCTCGATGCGGCTGCTCGGCCGGATCCGCTCCGAATTCGGGGTCGAGCTGAGCATCCGGGACGTCTTCGACGCGCTGACGGTCGCCGGAATCGCCGCCAAGCTCGACGGAGCGTCCGCCGCCCGGCCGCCGCTCCGCCCGGTCGAGCACCGCGCGGGGGGTGCTCCGCTGCCGGTCGCCCCCGTACAGCGGTGGCAGTGGTCGTCGTACCGACGGCACGCCGGCTTTGACCACGCACTCGTGCTGCGCTCGCCCGGAGGGCTGGACGCCGACGCGCTGTCGGCCGCACTGGGAGATGTGGTGGCACGGCACGAGCCGCTGCGCACGGTCTTCACCGAGCGGGACGGATCGGTGTACAAGCAGGTCGCGCAGTCCCCGGTCCTGGAGCGGGAGGAGTGCGCCGATCTCGACGCACGGCTCGCCGAACTGGCCGCGCAGGCGCCTGAGCTGTCGCTGGAACCGCCCCTGCGGGCCCGGCTGCTCACGGCTGGGGACGGCACCCAGGCGGTGCTGCTGACCATGCACTACCTCGCGGTGGACGAGTGGTCAGTGGTGCCTCTCTTCCGTGACCTCACCACGGCGTACGAGGATCGGACGCACGGCCGGGAGCCCGGGTGGGAGCCCCTGCCGGTCACGTACGCCGACTACACCCACTGGGCGCACGAGGTGCTCGGCGATCTCGCCGACCCCGACAGCCTGGGCGGGCGGCAACTCGCGTACTGGCAGCAGACGCTGAAGGACCTGCCGCAGGAGCTGGCGCTGCCGACGGACCGGCCGCGTCCCGCCGCACCCGGCCTTCTCGGCCACGGCGGCGACTACGTCGGATTCGTCCTCGACGAGCAGCTCCACGCCGACGTGGACAAGCTGGCCCGGGCGACCGGCACCAGCCTGTTCATGGTCCTGCACTCGGCGCTGTCGGCGCTGCTCACCGCCCACGGTGCGGGCACCGACCTGCCCATCGGCACCATGGTCGCCGGCCGTACCGACGACCAGTTGGCCGACCTGGTCGGCTGCTTCTTCAACACCGTGGTGCTGCGCACCGACACCGCGGGCGACCCGACCTTCGCGGAGCTGCTGACCCGGGTGCGGGAGACGACGCTCGGCGCGCTGGACCGGCAGGACGTTCCGTTCGACGAGGTCGTACGCGCTACGGGCCTGCCCCCGGAGGGACCGCAGGTCATGGTGATCCACCATGAGCAGGCGGACCTCGGGGAGTTGGAGGGCGGCATGGGCTCGTTCCACGCCGTGCCCACCGGATCGGTGCAGGCGGAGCTGACGCTCAGCTTCTACGAGCCGCGCGGCGACGGGCCGGTGCACTGCGAGTTGATATACGCGACCGAGTTGCTCGGCAGGGCCAAGGCGGGGCAGCTCGCCGACGAACTTCAGGTGCTGCTGCGGAACGTGGCAGCCGACCCGGAACAGCCGCTCTCTGAGCTGTTCACCGTAATGTCCATGAGGAGTGAGAACGCATGACCACCAACCCGTTCGAGGACCCGCAGGGCCGCTTCCTGGTCCTGACCAATGACGAGAACCAGCACTCGATGTGGCCGTCCTTCGCCGAAGTTCCGGCGGGGTGGCGGACCGTCTTCGGCGAGGACACGCGGGAGGCGTGCCTCGCGTACGTGGAGGCGAACTGGACCGATCTGCGGCCCGCCGGCCTGGTCGCGCAGCAGGGCTGACCGACGCTGCTGAAACCAAGTCGCCGCCCGTGGAGAGGGACTTCCTCACCGCGGGCGGCGACGCGCGTTTCACTGCCGCCCGGCGGGCGGAGGCGCCTGCGGCGAGCCTTTCCCCACCCCGCCCCTTCCCGCTGTGTCATTTTGCGGCTCCGCCGCGTGGTGGGGGCAAGTCCCCAGGCCCCCGGGACGCCCTTCGGGCGTGTCCTCAAACGCCGGACGGGCTGGATTCGGCCGCACCATCAAGCCCCTCCGGCGTTTGAGGAGCGGGGCCTGGGGGCGGAGCCCCGGCAACTTCAGCCCGTCCGGCGTTTGAGGACCGGGGTCTGGGGCGGCGCCCCAGTTCGGGAAGGGGCGGGGTGGGGAAAGGCCCGCACGCAGGCGCCGATGCGTAAGGCCCGCTGGGATACCCGGCGGGCCTTACGCAAACCTGCTGCGGCGCTCAGGCCTCCGCAGCCACCTGACGCACCGTGTCCACCGGCTGTCGCCGCGTGTCGGACCACGCCGCCCAGAGCGCCGCATAGCGCCCACCCGCCGCCACCAACTCCTCGTGCGTACCCGTCTCGACGACCCTGCCCTGGTCGAGGACGACGACGCGGTCCGCGGTCGCGGCCTGAGGCAGCCGGTGGGCCACCATCAGGCCCGTACGTCCTTCCAGCGCCTGAAGCGCAGCCGTCTCCAGGACGCGGGCGCCCGCGCTGCCGGCGTCCGCGGTGGCCTCGTCCAGGATCGCGACCGGCGGGTCGGCGAGGACGAGGCGGGCCAGGGCCAGATGCTGGGCCTGGGTCACCGTCAGCCGGTGCCCGCCCTCGCCCACCACCGTGTCGAGCCCGTCGGGCAGCGCCTCCACCCAGGCCAGCGCACTGACCTTGGCGAGCGCGGTGCGCAGCTCCTCGTCGGTGGACTCCGGCCGGGCGAGCCTCAGGTCCTCGGACAGCGGCCCGGCGAACACATGGACTTCCTGACTGATCAGCGTCACCGCCCGCCGCATGCCGGCGGGTCCGAGCTCCTGGGTGTCGACACCGCCAAGGGTGATGACGCCGTCGGACGGCTCGTGGATGCCGGCGATCAGCTTCGCCAGGGTGGTCTTTCCGGCCCCGCTCGCGCCGACCAGCGCCACCCGCTCGCCGCTGCGCACCTCCAGGTCGACCTCGCGCAGTACGGGGTGCTCGGACACGTACGCGTGGCTGAGCGCGGAGACCTTGACGGAACCGTCCACCGGCACGGAGGGCCGGTCCGGCTCCCGCTCCGCGGGCAGATTCGACACGCCGACCAGTCGCGCCAGGCTGGCGCCGGCGGACTGCGCCTCGTCGATGAGGAAGAGCGCGGCGTTCACGGGATTGAACAGGCTGTGGAAGTACAGCGCCGCCGCGGTAGCCGTGCCGATACTCACGGAACCATTGCCGACCAGGATGAATCCGGTGACCAGGACCGATGTCAGACCGACGAACTCGGCGAGGTTGAGCCGTGAGAAGAACCCGGAAACGAGCCGGATGGCGCGCAGCGCGAGGCTGACGGATTCCTGCGACCGCTGTTCCAGCAGCTCCGCGTGCCTGTCGTTCAGCCGGAACGCGCGTACGGTCCGGACGCCGCCGAAGCTGTCGAGAAGCTGGTGCTGCAGGGCGCCGGTGGCGACCCTGTGCTGGGCGTACAGCGGTGTGGCGCGCGGCATGTACCACCGCACGGTGAGGACATGGATCGGCATGGCCACCAGGACGGCGGGAAGGAAGCGCCAGTCCAGCACGGTGAGGCCGACGAGCGTCAGAGCGATGGTCAGGAGGGCCCCGGCGAACTCGGGCAGCGCCTGGCGTACCGCCTTGGCTATCCGGGTCACATCGCCGGTCACCCGGGAGGTCAGATCGCCCGAGCCGGCCTGTTCCACGCGTTCGAGCGGAAGTCGCAGCGCCCGCTCGATGAACCGCTCGCGCAGGCTCGCGAGAACGGTCTCGCCGAGCCGGGCGACAAGGGAGGTGCCGATCGCGGTCGCGACGCCCCGGGCCACCGCCACCGCGAGGAGGAGGACCATCGGCACCGTCAGCGCCCCGGCGCCCCGGTGCTCGACGACCAGGTCGACGATGCGACCGAGCAGCGGGGCGGTCAGCAGACCGATGCCCGTTCCGATGACCAGCACGCTCACCGCGGACACGGTCAGCAACCTGTGACGGCGCAGCAACGTGCCGACGACGGCGAGTGTTTGGGCGCCGGTGGCGATCGGCAGGAGTTCGCGATCCGGCGCGCTGGTTCCGCTCATCGTCCGTCCTTCGTCGTTCACGGCATCGTCGTTCGCGCGTTCTGTGTTGACGGACGTCACGTCAGTACCACCGAGCGGTACGCCGCGTCTGTGGCGACAAGCTCCGGATGGCGGCCGTCCGCGGTCACGGCGCCGTCGTCGAGCACCACCACGCGATCGGTCACGGCGAGCAGAGCGGGGCTGGTGGTGACCAGGATCGTGGTGCGGCCACGGCGCAGTTCCCTCAGGCGGGCGGCGATCCGGGATTCGGTGACCGTGTCGACGGCGGTGGTCGGGTCGTGGACGACCAGCACCGGGTGATCCGCGGCAAGCGCCCGCGCCAGCGCGACCCGCTGGCGCTGCCCGCCGGACAGCGACCGTCCGCGCTCGGTGAGCATGGTGTCGACGCCCTGGGGCAGGGCACGTGCGACGTCGTCCGCCGCCGAGGCCGTCAGCGCCGGCTCAACGTCCGCCGTACCGCTGACCGTTCCGGCCCGTACGTTGTCGAGCAGGCTGCTCTCGAACAGGGCCGCGTCGTGATGCGCGACCAGGATCGCCCGGCGTACGCCGTCGGGGTCGAGCCCGGCCAGAGATACGCCGTCGAGCTCGATCGTCCCTTCGGCGGGGTCGATTTCCCTGCCCAGGCACAGCAGCAGGTCGGTCGCCGCAGCCGGGTCCTTGGTGACGATGCCGACCAGACTGCCGGGGCCGATGTCGAGGTCGACCCCGCGCAGCGCGCCGTGCGTGACGCCGCGCAGGTGGAGCCGTCCGGCGACCTGAGCGGGCGGCGCGGCGGATCCCGCTGTCACCGCGGGGGCCGATGCCAGTACCTCGGCGATCCGGTCGGCGGACGCGCGGCCCTGGGCGAATTCGCCGTTGACGTAGGTGAGGAGCTGGAACGGCCCCAGCAGGAACTGTGCGAGTCCGACCGCCGCCACCAGGTCGCCGACGCTGATCGCGCCGCGCATCGCGAGATGCGCGCCGACCAGTCCGATGACGGCGATGAAGATCCCGGTCAGGGCCAGGATCGCGCCATCGTGCCAGGCGCGGCTGCGGGCGGCCCGCAGCGCGGCCGCCAGCGAGTCCTGACTGGTTCGCCGGTACCGGGACACCGCGGCCCGTTCGGCGCCGATGCCCTTGAGTACGCGCAGTCCCGCGACCAGGTCGGCGGCGACGCCGGAGGCGTGCGCGGCGCGCTCCTGCTCGACCTCACTGCGCTGTTCGAGGGGTTGGCTGATGCGGTGACCGAGCCACAGCAGGGGCGGGATGCCGAGGAGTACGAGCAGCCCGAGCGGCACTGAGATCCGGAGCAGTACCACCGCGCTGATGACCAGTCCGGCGACCGCCGATATCCCGTAGGGCAGTGCGGCCGCGACGGCGCCCACCCGGCCGGCGTCGCCGGTGGCGATGGAGGTCAGCTCGCCCGGGAGCCGGCCCGCGTCCGCGCCGCCGCTCGGGTTGAGCACCCTGGCGCCGAGATCGAGCCGCAGCCGGTGCGCGGCCCGTTCGCCCGCCCCGTCGGTGATCCGCGCAGAGGTGCGGTAGCACGTGGACAGTACGAAGAAGAGCGCGGCGAGTACCAGCAGCCAGCGCAGCAGGGCGCCGGAGGAGCCGGTCGCCACGGCTTCGTCGATGATCAGGCCGATGACGACGGGAACCATCGCCTCGCAACCCTGGTGGGCCATGCCGAGGAGCGATGCCCCGGCGACGTGGCGACGCTGGCCCCTGATCGCCCTCCGGAGGACATGGCCCCCCGTCGGTCCTCCATCGAGCATGCGGTACCTCCGCGAAGACGGTCGGATAGTTAGGTAAGGCTACTCTAATGAGCGTTTGGGCCAAGGGTTCGCGTCGGCCCCGCCTCCGCGCTGTACTGGCGGGATATACCTGCTCGTTGACCGTGCAGAGCGGTTCGGTTAGGCTCACCTAAGTCACTGTTTGTTGTGCGTACGTGACATCTCTTCGCGTGATGCGCACTCTGCCGCCGGGGGGTAGTACTTGTTGTCGGTCGAGGCGCAGGCGGCATCCGGGAGCGTTGCCGACGGTCCACCCGTGCCCCCGAATCGCCGGGCCGCAGCGACGGCACTGCGCGGCCTGGGACTGCTCGTGGCACTCGGCGCGCTGATCCTGATCGCCCTGCTCGGTGTGTGGCTGGGCACCAAAGACATCCCGTTCACCTCGACGTGGAACGTGCTGTGGCACAACGACGGGTCGGACACCGCGGTCATCATCCACGACTACCGGATACCCCGGACCCTGCTCGGCCTCCTGGTGGGCATGGCGCTGGGACTCTCGGGCGCTCTGATGCAGGCACTGACCCGCAATCCGCTGGCCGACCCCGGTCTGCTCGGGGTGAGCCTGGGTGCCTCGACCGGCGTGGTCGTGGCCATCGCGTTCCTCGGCGTGGGATCGGCCCTCGGCTATGTGTGGTTCGCCTTCCTCGGCGCGGCTCTCGCATCCGTCGTGGTCTACCTGCTCGGCTCGTCCGGCCGGACACTGGCGACCCCCGACCGGCTGGTTGTCGCGGGTGCGGCGGTCACAGCCGTGCTGTTCGCCTTCAACTCGGCCGTACTGCTGCTCAATCCGCGGGCATTCGACCAGTTCCGGTTCTGGACGGTGGGTGCGCTCGCCGGCCGGAACTTCGACATCGTGTACGTCGTCCTGCCCTTCGTCGTGTTGGGCCTCGTGATCGCCCTCGGGCTCGCCCCCTCCCTGAACGCGCTCGCCATGGGCGACCAGTTGGGACGCGCTCTCGGCGTCAACGTCGGCCGTACCCGCGTACTCGGCGTCGTCGCGGTGATGCTGCTGTGCGGCGCCGCCACCGCCGCGGCGGGGCCGATCAGCTTCGTCGGTCTCGCGGTGCCGCACGTGGCCCGCCTCCTGGTCGGCCCCGACCAGCGGTGGGTGCTGGCGTACTCGATGCTGCTCGCACCGATCCTGCTGATCGGCGCGGACATCGTCGGCCGCGTGCTGGGTGCTCCCGGAGAGCTCCAAGTCGGCATCATCACCGCGTTTCTCGGTGCACCGCTGTTCATCGCGCTGTGCCGCCGTCGAAAGCTGGCCATGCTGTGAGCACTGTCCGGGAGGCCGAGCCCTCCGCCACCGACGCGACCCGTGCGACCAAATCCGCGGACGCCCCGAACCCCCGTGTGGTCAGCGGCCGGGTCATCCGTACGCGGAACGGGGGTCTGTCTCTGCGAGTTCAGGGACGCGCAGTCGCTGTGACGGTGGTGCTGCTGGTCGCGCTCACGACGGTCATGGGGATCGCCCTCACCACCGGGGACTTCGAGCTGTCGATCGCGGAGGCGCTTCAGGCCCTCGCCGGCAAGGGCTCCGGAGGCGCGGACTTCATCGTCAACACCCTGCGCATGCCACGGCTGCTCACCGCGCTGTGTGTCGGAGCGGCGCTGGCGGTCAGCGGGGCGATCCTGCAGAGCCTGACCGGCAACTCGCTCGGCAGCCCGGACATCATCGGCTTCACGAGCGGGTCGGCGACCGGAGCACTGGTGGTCATCGTCGTGCTCCACGGAAGCATGACCGAGATCGCGTTCGGGGCACTGATCGGCGGGCTGGCCACGGCCGCCGCGATGTACCTGCTGGTCTTCAGCGGCGGCCTGCAGGGATTTCGGCTCGTCGTCATCGGGATCGGCGTGAGCGCCCTGCTGCTCGCCGTCAACTCCTACCTCATCACCCGGGCGAGCTGGCAGGAGGCGCTGGAGGCCCAGGCGTGGCTGATCGGCAGTCTCGGCAACAGGGGCTGGGACCACGCGCTCGCGATCGTCATCGCCGTCGTGATCCTGCTTCCGCTCGCCTTCTTCCTCGCCCGCAGGCTGTCCATGGTGGAAATGGGCGACGACACGGCGAAGGCACTCGGCGTCGACGTGGCGCGCAGCCGGCTTCTCCTGCTCGGCATCAGCGTCGCGCTGGCCGCGTTCGCCACCGCGGTGACCGGTCCCATCTGGTTCGTCGCGCTGGCGGCCCCGCAGCTCGCCCGGAGGCTGACCCGGTCGTCCGGCCCCGCACTCGTCCCGGCCGCCCTGATGGGCGCCGTACTGCTGGCCGGGAGCGATCTCGCGGTGCAGCGGATCTTCTCACCCGCTCTCCTCCCGGTGGGTACGGCGACCGGCACCATCGGTGGGTTGTATCTCATCTGGCTGCTGGTCACAGAATCGCGAAAGAGCCGCGCATGACAGGAACGATGTCCCCGACGGCCCGGCTGCGAGCCGAGGACCTGACCCTCTCCTACGATCAGCGCACCGTCGCCACCTCCCTCGGCGTCGTCATACCCGACCACTCATTCACAGTGATCGTCGGTCCGAACGCCTGCGGCAAGTCGACCCTGCTCAAGGCGTTGGCCCGCATGCTCAGGCCCAAGGCGGGAGAGGTCTATCTCGACGGGGCCGCCATCTCGTCGTACCGCTCCCGCGAAGTCGCGCGCCGGCTCGGCCTGCTCCCGCAGTCGTCGACCGCGCCGGGCGGCATCACGGTGGGAGACCTGGTGGCCCGCGGCCGTTATCCGCACCAGCGGATGCTCAAGCAGTGGTCCGCCGAGGACGAGTCCGCCGTGACGGAGGCGATGCGGCAGACCGGCGTACTGGAACTCGCCGACCGGCCGGTCGACGACCTCTCCGGCGGTCAGCGGCAACGCGTGTGGCTGTCCATGGTGCTGGCGCAGCAGACGTCCATCCTGCTGCTGGACGAACCGACCACCTTCCTCGACATCGCGCACCAGGTCGAGGTGCTGAACCTGTGCGCCGATCTGCATGAGCGCAAGGGCCACACCATCGTCGCGGTGCTGCACGACCTCAACCAGGCATGCCGCTATGCCACCCACCTCGTGGTGATGCGGGCCGGCGGCACGGTCGCCGCCGAAGGCGACCCGGCGACGGTCATGACCGCCGAGCTGATCGAGGACGTGTTCGGCCTGCCCTGCCGGATCATCGACGATCCCGAAACCGGAACTCCGCTCATGGTTCCGACGGCCCGCAAGCGCCCTGCCATGGCAGGCGACGCCCTGGCGGAAACCCCTTAGGGACGGGACTGCCCATGCTCTGTACGAGGCTGACGAACGCCCACATCATCACCATGGACCCGGACCACCCCGTCGCCCACGACCTGGGCATCTGGCGCGGCCGGATCGTGGGCCTGGACGACGCGGTGACCTCACTGCCCGCCCGCGAGGTGATCGACCTCCAGGGCGCCACCGTGCTGCCCGGGTTCATCGACAGCCACGTTCACCTGGCATGGACGGGGCTGAAGGCGACCACCCCGAGCGTCGCACCCTGCGAGCGGATCGAGGACGTGCTCGCGGTCGTGGAAGAGGCCGTCTCCCGGAAGACTTCCCCCGGCGCCTGGGTAGACATCGCCGGGTACGACCAGAGGGCCCTCGGACGCCATCTGACCGCTGCCGAACTCGACCAGGTCAGCCATGGGCGCAAGGTGTTCCTGATGCACGACTCCGGACACGCCTGCGTGGTCAACAGCGCCGTCCTGGACCAGCTGCCCGCTCATGTCCGCCACGAGGACGGCTACCTCGCCGAGAGCGCCATGGGCGCCGCACGGAAACTTCGACCGCCCTACTCCCAGGACGAGTTGGCGGACGCGATCGCCCACGCCGGGCGCATCTGTCTCTCGGAGGGCGTGACGGCCTGCGCCGAGGCGGGCATCGGTGGCGCCCTGTTCGGCCACAGCCCGGTCGAGCTGGCCGCCTATCAGCTGGTGCGGGAGCAGGGCCGCCTGCCCCTGCGGGTGCAGCTCATGGTCGCCGCGGACACGCTGCGTCCGGTCGTCTCGCATGCAGGCGATGGCATACCCCGGGCCCTCGACCTCGGCCTGCGCACCGGGTTCGGCGACGACTGGCTCTCCGTGGGCGCGCTCAAGATCTGGACCGACGGCGGCATGATGGCCCGTACCGCCGCACTGAGCAGCCCGTACCACGGCATGGAACACGCCGGGGAGCTCCAGGACGATCCCGAACTCCTCGCGGACACCATCGTCGACGGCCATCTCGCCGGCTGGCAGCTCGCCGTCCACGCCATCGGCGACCGCGCCGCCGACGTCGCCCTGGACGCCCTGGAGCGGGCACAGAACATCCGGCCACGCCCGGACGCGAGGCACCGCATCGAACACGCGGGCCTGATCAGACCCGACCAGCTCGCCCGCTTCGCGCGACTCGGCGCGATCGCGGTGGTCCAGCCGAACTTCCTGCGCTACTTCGGCGACGACTACGCGTCGATCATGGGCGAGGACAGGGCGCCCTGGCTGTACCGGGGCAAGGGGTTCCTGGACCACGGCATCACGCTGGTGGGCAGCTCCGACCGTCCCGTCACGGACGGATCGCCGCTGCGGGCCATTCAGTTCATGGTCGAGCGCGCCTCCGCGTCGGGCCGGGTCATCGGCCCGGACGAGGGCATCACGGTCGACGAGGCCCTGCGCTCGTACACCGTCGGTGGAGCCTTCGCCTGCCACTGGGACGACAGCGCCGGCAGCCTCAGCCCCGGCAAACGCGCCGATCTGGTCGTCCTGGGAGACCATCCCCGGCGAGTCAGCACCTCACGCATTGGTGACATCGAAGTGGTCGCGACGTTCGTCGACGGCCGTAAGAGCGAAAAGGCGGCGCCATGAGTACGAAGGTGGAAAGCATCGAGCGGTACGCGTACCTGTGGCAGGCGTCCTCGTACCCGCATCAGTGGGTCATCTGGAACACCGCTGCGGAGACCATGGTCTTCGACACGCAGATCAACTGCCCGGTGGACATCGACGGGGAAGCGACCCTGCGCGAGGTCCTGCGCAGAATGCGCGAGGCCGGCGTACCGGAGAGCTACGACTATCCGGGCCGCCCCTGCGCCGCGTAGGGACGCCCGTCCTCTTTGGTGTGGGTACGGATCCGCCGCCGTGGCGGCGCGGGGCGGGGCCGCGCCTGTGGTCCGTGCGCGCGAGCGAGTACGCGCAGCGAGCCGCTGCCGAGGAGTGTTGCCCGACGGCGACGAACGGGCGCGGACCCGGGCCGTCGTACGGGAAACCGGCCGCGACCGGTACCGCGTCGCACACGTGGTGCTGCGACGCCTGCTCGGCGCGTATCTGGCGCGGGGCCGGCCGCCGTCGAGCTCGTCCGCGAGCCGTGCCCCGGTGGCGGCGGCGTTGATGTTCACGCTCCCTCGGGCTACGCGGCAGCCTGCGCCGTCGAGGGAGGGTAGGCGTACACGTTTTGGCGAAGAGCTTAGGTGAGGCTACCCTTACTTCATCTGGTGTCCCAGGATGCTGCGGTGGCCGAGCTGCCCTCCGTGCACGGGTGGGACCGAAGGAAGGGAAACCCTTGATTACGGCCGCCCCGCGCCTCGGCACACTGTCGTCACGCACCATCCTGCCCGCCCCGCTCCCTGTACGATCCGCGCTTCGCGGAGATGCCGCAGGCCTTGCGGCTCTGTCCCGGCCGTTCGTACGCTCGGGCGCGCTGCGTGAGCGTTCCCTCTCCCTCTACGCCTCGGACGCGACCGATTTCCTGGTCGTGGAGACCCGCGACGGCACCCTCGACGGCTGTCTGGGGATGCGAGTTCACCCCGCCGATCCGGCCGTCGGCCGCGGGCCCACGGGCGTCCTCTACAACTTCTGCGTCGCGCCGCGCAGGCAGGGCTGCGGACTGGGGGGTCAGCTCCTGCGTGCGGCGCTCGCCAAAGCGTCGGCCCATTCGCTGGACGCCCTCTTCACCGCGACGACCGGTGGTGGCGACCTCTTCCTCCGGTACGGCTTCGCGCCCGCCTCTGCGGGTCTCGCGCCGGCGGCCTGGGCGAACTCCTTGGACCCTCGCCGCAATTCGCACGTCCTCGCCCGCATGCTCTGACAGCGGGGCCGGCCCGGAAGTCGTCCTGGCGGCAAGTCCCCAGCCCCACGTACGACTTCGGGACCAGCCCCTGGCTGCGACGCCGTGTGGCCGCCGGCTCAGGCGTCGAGGATGCCCGGCAGCGCCGCGATCAGCTCATCCACCTGCGTCGCGCGGACCGTCAGCGCCGGAGCCAGCCGCACCGTCGTGGGGCCGGTGGCGTTGACGAGGAAGCCGGCGTCCTGCGCCGCCTTCTGTACGCGCGGTGCGACCGGTTCGGTGAGAACGACCCCGAGCAGCAGTCCCGTACCCCGGACATGGCTCACCCGGAGGTGCCGCAGCCCCTCGACGCCGCACCGCAGCCGCTCACCCACCCGCGCGACATGGCCGAGGAGCCCCTCGCGCTCGATGGTCTCCAGTACGGCGATCCCGGCGGCGCAAGCCACCGGATTGCCGCCGAAGGTCGAGCCGTGCTGGCCCGGCGTCAGCAGGTCGGCCGCCGGGCCGAACGCCACCGTGGCGCCGATCGGCAGGCCACCGCCCAGCCCCTTCGCCAGAGTCACCACATCGGGGTCCGCGCCCTCCACCGCCTGATGGGCGAACCAGCGACCGGTGCGACCGATCCCGGTCTGGACCTCGTCGAGCACCAGCAGCGTGCCGGTGGCCCGGGTGATCTCACGGGCCGCCCGCAGATATCCCTCGGGTGCCGGGAGCACGCCGGCCTCACCCTGTACCGGTTCGATGAAGACCGCCGCCGTCTCCTCCGTGACCGCCGCCCGCAGCGCCGTCACATCACCGAACGGCACATGGGACACCTCCCCCGGCAGCGGCAGGAACGGTTCGCGTTTCGCGGGTTGTCCGGTGAGGGCGAGCGCCCCCATGGTGCGGCCGTGGAATCCCCCCCGGGTCGCGACCAGACGCGGCCGCCCCGTCCGACGGGCGATCTTGAACGCCGCTTCGACCGCTTCCGTCCCGGAGTTCGCGAAGAACACCCGTCCCGGCCTTCCCATCAGCCGCAGCAGCCGTTCGGCAAGCGCGACCGCAGGCTCGGAGACGTACAGGTTCGAGACGTGACCCAGCGTGGCGGCCTGGTCGCTCACCGCCGACACCACGGCAGGGTGGGCGTGCCCCAGCGTGTTCACGGCGATCCCGCCGGTGAAGTCGAGGTACGCGCGCCCGGACTCGTCCCACACCGTGCTGCCCTCGCCCCTGACCAGAGCCAGGGGCGGCGTACCGTAGTTGTCCATCATCACGGCACGCCAGCGATCCGTGAGGACCGGGCGGCCCCTTGTCCCGGCGGTCATGCGGCGCCCTCCTCGTCCGGAACCACGGTGGTGCCGAAGTGGTCGCCGCCGCCGAACACTCCCCGCAGCAGCGAGTGCGGCACCCGGCCGTCCAGCACGTGTGCCATGGGTACGCCCGCCCAGGCGGCCCGCAGGCACCCTTCCATCTTGGGGAGCATCCCGCCCGCCAGCTCCGGCAGCAGTTTCTCCAGCTCACTCGCCGTCAGGCGGTCGATCACCTCGGTGTCGTGCGGCCAGTTCGCGTACAGCCCCTCGACGTCGGTGAGCATCACCAGCTTCTCCGCGTCGAGGGCCACCGCCATGGCCGCCGCCGCGAGATCGGCGTTGACGTTGTAGACCTGTCCGTCGGCGCCCCGCGCCACGGGGGAGACCACCGGGATACGGCCCTGCTCCAGCAGGGCCCGCACGGTGTCCGGGTTCACGTCGACGATGTCACCGACCAGGCCGATGTCCACCGGCTCGCCGTCGACCCAGGCCGGTCGCTGCACGGCCGTCATGGTGTGCGCGTCCTCGCCCGACATCCCCACCGCGAACGGCCCGTGGCTGTTGATGAGTCCGACCAGCTCCCGCTGGACCTGACCCGTCAGCACCATCCGGACCACGTTCATGATGTCCGGAGTGGTCACCCTCAGCCCCGCCTCGAAGCGGACCTCCAGGTCGAGCCGGTCGAGCAACGCGCTGATCTGCGGCCCGCCGCCGTGTACGACGACAGGGCGCAGCCCCGCGTGCCACAGCTCCACCACGTCCTGGGCGAACGTCCGCTTCAGTTCCTCGTCCACCATGGCGTTGCCGCCGAACTTGATCACGACCGCGCGGCCCTGGAACTCCTCCAGCGAGGGGTGGGCGCTCATGAGCTGTACGCGCTGTTCTCGTGGATGTACTCGGCGGTGAGGTCATTGGTCCAGATCACCGCCGACTCGTCACCGGAGCGCAGATCGATCGTGATCGTGATCTGACGCCCCGACAGGTCGACCTTGTCGCGGGACTCGCCCGCCGCACCGTCCCGGCACACCCGGACGCCGTTGATGGCCACATCGAGGCGGTCGGGGTCGAACACGGCCGACGTCGTACCGATCGCCGACAGCACCCGGCCCCAGTTCGGGTCCTCCCCGTGCAGCGCGCACTTGAGCAGATTGTTCCTGGCCACGGACTTGCCCACCGTTACGGCGTCCCCCTCCGACGCCGCGCCGACGACCTCCACCTCGATCTCCTTCGAGGCACCTTCCGCGTCCGCGACCAACTGCCGTGCCAGGTCCAGACAGACCGTGTGCACGGTCTCGGCGAAGGAGTCAGGGTCCGGCGCGACTGTGGAAGCGCCCGACGCGAGGAGCAGCACCGTGTCGTTGGTGGACATGCAGCCGTCCGAGTCCACCCGGTCGAAGGTGGTCCGTACGGCCTCCCGCAGCGCGGAATCGAGAACCGCCGGTGTCACGTCGGCGTCCGTCGTGAGCACCACCAGCATGGTGGCGAGCCCGGGCGCGAGCATGCCCGCGCCCTTCGCCATACCGCCCACCGTCCAGCCCCCCGGTCCGGAGACCACCGCCGTCTTGTGCACCGAATCCGTCGTCTTGATCGCGACGGCCGCCTCCACGCCGCGCTCGGGCGACAGCCGCTCGGCGGCAGCGTCGATTCCGGCCGTGACCCTGTCCATCGGCAGCGGGACGCCGATGAGTCCGGTGGAACACACCGCGATCTCCTGCGGACTCACCCCCACGGCGCGCGCCGTGTGCTCGGCCATCACCCGCGCGTCCACCGCACCCGCGGGCCCCGTACACGCGTTGGCGCCCCCGGAGTTGAGGACGACCCCGGATATCCGGCCGTCGGTCAGCACCCGCTGGGACCAGCGGACCGGAGCGGCCTGGACCCGGTTGGAGGTGAATACTCCGGCAGCCGCGCGCGACGGGCCGCGGTTCACCACCAGAGCCAGGTCGGGATCACCGGACTCCTTGATCCCGGCGGCCACACCGCTCGCGAGGAATCCCTGTGCAGCGGTTACGGTCACGGAGCCACTCCATTCGTGGGCAGGCCCAGCCCTTCCGGCAGGCCGAGGGCGACATTCATGCTCTGCACCGCGCCACCGGCGGTGCCCTTCGTCAGGTTGTCGATCGCGCTCAGGGAGATCAGGCGACCGGTCTGCTCGTCCACCGCCACCTGCACCTGCGTGGTGTTGGAGCCGAGTACGGCGGCGGTCGACGGCCACTGTCCGGACGGCAGCAGCCGGACGAACGGCTCGTCGGCGTAGGCGGCTTCGTACGCCGCACGGACTTCGCGGGGTCCGGCTCCGGCCTCCGGGCGCAGGCGCGCCGAGCAGGTGGCGAGGATGCCCCGGGGCATCGGAGCCAGCGTCGGCGTGAACGACACGGCCACTCGCTCGCCCGCCACCCGCGACAGGTTCTGCGTCAGCTCCGGCGTGTGCCGGTGGCCGCCTCCGACGCCGTACGGGCTCATCGAGCCCATCACTTCGGAGCCGAGCATATGAGGCTTGGCAGCCCGGCCCGCTCCGGAGGCTCCGCTCGCCGCGACGATCACTGCCTCCGGTTCCACCAGGCCCGCGGCGAAGGCCGGGTACAGCGCCAGGGTCACCGCTGTCGGATAGCAGCCGGGTACGGCCACCCGGGTCGCGCCTTTCAGCTCTTCTCGTACTCCTGGGAGTTCGGGCAGTCCGTAGGGCCAGGTGCCGGCATGAGCCGAGCCGTAGAACCGCTCCCAGTCGACGGGGTCGCGAAGCCGGAAGTCCGCGCCGCAGTCGACGATCAGCGTTTCGGCATCCAGCTGCTCCGCGAGCGCGGCCGACTGGCCGTGCGGCAGAGCCAGGAACACCACGTCATGGCCGCTGAGCGACGCGGCCGAGGTCTCCACGAGCACCCGGTCGGCGAGAGCGGCCAGGTGGGGCTGTACCTCCCCGAGCGTGCGGCCCGCGCTGCTGTGCGCGGCGACCACGCCGATCTCCACGCCGGGATGGGACACCAGCAGGCGCAGGATCTCCCCTCCGGCGTAGCCACTCGCTCCGGCCACCGCGACCCGTACCGTCATGTTGTTCGTCTTTCTTCGTGCTTCTGGTTGACCGTCATGCACCGCGCGTCGCCCTGCCGATCAGAAGGTCGCGCAGCAGTCCGTCGGTGGTGGACACGACTCCGCTGCGCGCGGCCCACCGCAGTGCCATGGCGTGTTCCTCGGCCGAGAAGTCGGCCACCGCGTCAGCGACGACGAAGGGCTGGATGTCGTTCATGAAGGCGTCCGCCGCCGTCAGCAGGACGCCGAGATGTGCGTACACGCCACAGATGATCAGCTGGTCGCGGCCCGTGGAGCGCAGCAGCCTGCCGAGATGGCTGCGGAGAAAGGCGTTGTGGCGCACGTTGGCGAGCAGATGCTCGCCGGGCCGGGGGGTGAGCGCCGGGACGATCGCGGCCGCGTCGGGCTCATGGCCGATACCGGGCCCCCAGATGTCGGCCAGCAGTCCGCGCTGACCGGGGGGCTGGCCGGCCGGTTCGGCGCTGAATACGACCGGCATGCCGAGCGTGCCGGCGAGTTCGCGCAGGGCGGCGATGTTGTCGACGAGTTCCACCACGGGGGAGCGACCTGCCGGAAACGTCCGGACGAAGTGGTTCTGCATGTCATGGACCAACAGCGCGGCCCGTGCCGGATCGATCGTCCAGGGAACGCAGGACGGAGGGATCGCGGCGCGGTCGGGCATGGGGTAGGAGCCGATGGCCGGCAAGCCCATGGGCTTTCTCCTCCCTGATGACGTGTCCGCCCAGTCGGGCCACGGGCGCGGTTCGCTACCCGATGTCGGGAGACTTAGCTTAGCCTAACCTAAGCGTTGATGGGGCGGGCCTGGAGCTACCCGCCCGGCAAGCCGCGCGCCGGCTGACCCCGCGCGTGCAACCCCTTCTTGGGTACGTCGCCGTACCGTCTCGATCAGCTGGGCGCCGTTGTCGCGCGGCGGGGCGCGGGGCACGGCGAAGCCGGCGCCCTGGATGGTCGCCTCGATCCTGTCGCCCGGCCGCCCAGCGCGCGCCCGGTCGCCGACGCGACCTTTGTGCAGAGCGAACTCCATGCTGAATGTCCCGGTGGCGGGATTCGGGTCCACCAGCGTGCAGGCGCGTCGAACCAGAGCCGCACCCACATCGCGGGGTGCGGCTCGGTCGCACGGAACATGCCGCCGTCAGTAAGGCGGATTCCGCGGTCTCCTCCCCGGGGCGACGCTTGGGTCAGGTCAGACTGAGCCAAGTCCAAAAGGTTGCCCCGATGCTCCGTCAGCCCTCGATCCAGCCGTGGCCCTTCGCGAACTTCACCATGCCCGCGCGCACGGCGAGGATCTGCTCGCCGGTGAGCGAGGGTGCGGTCCGCAACAGCACCTCGGTCATCTCCTTGAGGCACTCGTCCGCGCTGAGCACATCGCACATCGCGTCGGTATCGGCCGCCGACACCACGGGCGGCGTCAGCGGCTCGCCATCGGCTCCCCGGGCGAGCCGGACGCCGGACGCCTTGGGGCCGCGGTCGCCCTCATCGAGCTCGAACTCGACGGCCAGGCCCGAGCGTACGATCGCCTCGGGGATCAGCATGTCGTTCGCGTGCAGGAACACATCCTCGCCACCGCCCTCCGGAGCGATGAACCCGTACCCCCGTGCACCGTCGAAACGCACCACACGACCGGTAACCACCACAACAACCCCCAACCAGAACGGGCCCTTGCCCGAAAACCTGGATCAGAGCGTAGCCGGTCGGCGACGCGGTAGCCCGGCGGGTGCTCAGTGCTTGATCGCCTTCAGGAAATGCCGGTCACAGCCAACCGGAATACGTTGGCAGTCCAGTTCATCGCGTCTCTGCCCGGAGGTTGTCGTGGCCACTCTTACGGTGTGGAAGTTCGATTCGCCGGACGCCGCAGCCGATGTCGAGGAAACGCTGCCGCCGGAGCCCTCGGTGGCAAATTCACCGACATCGGTATCGACGACGACTTCATCAAGGAGGTCAAGCAGAAGGTGACCCCGGGAACGTCCGCCCTCTTCCTGATGACCATGGGCGCCAACACCGAACGGGTCAGCGAAGCCCTTCCCGGCCACACCGCGGAACTGCTCCACAGCAACCTCGACGCGGAGACCGAGAGGAAGCTGCGTGAGGTCTTCTCCGAGTAGTGACGCCTCGCCGGCCGGTGGCCTATGCCGGTTCACTCGCTCGAATCATCACGCTCGCTCACCAGCTGTCCGCCCGTCGCCCAGTCCTGAGCGTCGAACTCCTGGAGGGTCACCCAGACCCGCCCAGGATCCTTCCCGAGGGCCCTTGCGTACGCCTCGGTGAGTTCGCGTACGAGCGCACGCTTCTGCTCGGCACTGCACCGCCCGATGTGCTTGACCTCGATGAAAGGCATGACGGAATCCTCGACTCCTCAATACCGCTGGGCCTTGGCGATCCTGGGCGTCAGTACCGGTTCGACAGGCTTCCGGCTGATGGCCAGCGGCTGGACCTTCTCACCGGGGTCGAGATCCTGCGCGCCGACGATCCTGCTCTCCACCACCTTGCCGGAGGGGTCGGTGAAGTCGACCTGGACGGCGTACGACGCCTGCTCGTCGGTGCGGTTGGTGATGTTGACGACGACGGCGAGAACGCCGCCGGTCTGAGCCCTCGGTTTTCCGGTCAGCGAGACGTCCGCTCTCGCATTGCCACCGCCCCGCACCTTCTTGAGCTCGGCGGCGGCCGCCTGGTTGGCACGGCCCGCCTCAGCCGAGACCGATGCCTCGAAGGCGGAGGCGGCAGCCGACGCGGACGAAGCCGCCGCGGACGCCGAGGCGCGGGCCGAGGCTTCCGCAGAGGCCAGAGCGGACGGCGGCGTACCCGTGAAGGAGGACGTGTCGGGCGGTGTCGGTCGCGGGCTGAACGGCGTACTGCTACCGCCGTCCCCGTCATCGGTACTGCACGAAGCGAGGGTGGCCACGCCTGACGCCGCGGTGACCAGAACCGGCCGTGGCCAGCCGTCGCCTGCTCGACCGGCCCTTCGTGCATGCGGCCATGGGGCTTGTCCTCCAGCGAGTACCGATTCCTGGGCAATCACTATGTACCATATGCCGGATTGAAGGTATGCGTGCATTACCTCACGACTGGGCTTCGGCCGCGGCCCGGTACAGCCGGCGCAGCCGCACCACGCCGAGGTCGTGCTGGTAGAGGTTCTCCTGCTGGTCGGCCGCCGCGGGCATGGCCTCCAGCATGACGGGGTCCTGCTCCAGGACGTCCTAGTGCCGCTTCTCGATCAGCGTCTTGTACAGGAAGCGCCACGAGTCGCGCTGCCAGTCCTCGAACTTGCGGTAGCGCCAGAAGAAGACACCGGTGTTGTGCGCGTCGACCGGGCAGACCATGCCGACGATGCCGAACGGGCCGCCGGGGCCCGCGGAGGGCGGGTACGGGATGGACAGGTCCACCCAGGCCGCACCCTTACGGCTCAGCTCCACCCAGTCGAAGTTGACGCCCCGCTGGTCGGTCTTCTCGAAGAAGTAGCCGCGGTCCGTCTCGCGGATGCGGAACTTGGCCGTGGTGTCACCGTCGAACATGGTCAGGCTCCCCAGTCGGTGCATCTCGGCGCGGAAGGCCCCAGGCGCACCGCGAGACGCAGATCATCATCGAGGCGTTCGCGGTGTGCTCGGCCTCGCTGAGCAGGAAGTCGCGGTGGTCGGGGGCGCCTTCGAGCATCCGGGTCTCGCACCCGGCGGCCTCCGCGGCTTCGAGGATCGAGGTGCCGGCGCCGACGTCGGGTGTCACCCCGGACGCGCGGCACTCGACCTCGAACCCCTCGTCGTCTCCCGTACGCTCCACCACCGGGGCCACCGGGGCGGCGAATCGCTCCAGCCGCAGCCGCAGCCGCAGCCGCAGCCGTTCCGCCGGGCAGCGCTGCTCGACGGCGGTCAGCAGCGGCTCGGGGCCCCACGAGTATGCGAGCGTGCCCTCGGGAAGGTCGGCGAGCGCGGCATCCAGGTCGATGTGCCCGTGCTCGTCCTGAGGTGCGACGGTGATGTCGCCGCCCAGCGCGGCGAGTTCCCCGGTGAACGCCATCGTGCCGAGGGTGCGGCCGCCGTACACCAACCGTCACGTGGCGCCGCGGCGGGACGCCTCCCTGGCCATGGCGAGCAGGGGAGTTATGCCGATACCGCCCGCGACGAACACATAGGATGCGCCCGGCTCAGCAGTGTAGACCGAGGCTTCCGCCGAGCCGTTGACGGTTCCGGCACCCGCCCTCTCGCTACCTCGGGTCCGGCGCCGCGGCCGGCAGGATCCGGCGGGGCGGCACGGTGCGCCGGTGGCCGGGCCTGCGCCACTCGCGCGGGTAGCCGACCGAGACCTCTTCGAAGGGGACCCCGTCGTAAACGGTCGAGCGGGGGATGTGCAGATGTCCGTACACCATCGCCGCGACATTGAACCGCCGGTGCCAGTCGGCGGTCCGTTCCGTACCGCACCACAGGGCGAATTCGGGGTGGTGCAGCACGTCCATCGGCTCACGTACCAGCGGATAGTGGTTGACCAGCACGACGGGGGTCGCCGGATCCAGCGCGGCCAGCCGCACCTCGGTCTCCTTCACCCTGCTCTCGCACCACGCCTGCCGGCTCTCGTACGGATCGGGGTGCAGCAGAAACTCGTCCGTGCACACCACGCCCTTGTCGTACGCGGCCGCCAGAGCCTCCTCCCTGCTGAGCCCGGGGCCGGTGCGGAAGGAGTAGTCGTACAGGAGGAACAGCGGGGCCACGGTCACCGGCCCCTGTGGGCCGGGCCAGACCGGATACGTGTCCTCGGGCGTGACGACCCCCAGGCCTCGGCAGAGCTCCACCAGATGCTGGTAGCGCTCGACGCCGCGCAGCTGGAGCGGGTCCTCGCGCGGCGTCCACAGCTCGTGGTTGCCGGGAGCCCAGATGACCTTGGCGAAGTTCGAGGCGAGGGTGCGCAGCGCCCAGTCGATGTCGTACGACTTCTCACCGATGTCTCCCGCCACCAGGAGCCAGTCGTCGTCGGACTCCGGACGGAGGTCGGCGACGATCTTGCGGTTCTCCTTGTAGGCGATGTGGAGGTCGCTGATGGCCAAGAGACTTCCGGGCGCGTGTGCCACCTGCTCTTCCTCTCTTCTCGGCGTCTTACGTCGTACGCCTTGCGTCTTTGCGTCTTTGCGGAAGGTGCAACCCCCGGCGCACACTAGCTTGTTCCTTTTGTGTGCGCGGCGCGGCTCGAAGGGGGTCCCGCGTACACGACGGTCATCGTCATTCCGCGCACCATCCCGCCCGTGTCGCTGTTGGGCCGAACGGGTGAGGCACGGGAGGATGGCCGGATGCAGACACAGCACGTGAGCGGGGTGGTCCGGTGAGCAGGTACGACGTCACCGATGAACAGTGGGCCGGGCTCGCTCAAGTCGTGCCACTGCGCAGCAGGAACGAGTGGCCTTCCAGAGTCGATCACCGCGCGTTGCCGGAGGAGGAAGCCGTTGAGCAGCGGCGGATGATCGTGCTGCGCGTGCAGGTGTTCTCCGACGCGCGCGAGGTCGCGGAGTACCTGATCGCGCAGGTACCGGTACTCCTGGACCTGACCGCGGCCGACACCGATGTGGCCAAACGCATCCTTGACTTCAGCAGCGGTGTGGTCTTCGGGCTCGGCAGCGGCATGCACCGGGTCGACCGGAACGTCTTCCTGTTGTCGCCGGCCGGCATGGAGGTCGAGGGCGCCGAGGCGGCCGCGGTCCCTCAATCGTAGGAAGGTCCTTCAGGCGTAACGGTTCGTCAGCCGAGGCGGTGCATACCGTCCGGCCATGACTGTGCTTTCGCCGGGGACGCGCCCCGGACCTCCGGCCGACGACCGTGGCGTCCCCACGGTCACCGAACTGC
The DNA here is from genome assembly GCF_018614615.1 of Streptomyces sp. ISL-100. Lineage (GTDB taxonomy): Bacteria > Actinomycetota > Actinomycetes > Streptomycetales > Streptomycetaceae > Streptomyces. Next base: position 168,299 of record NZ_JAGGOK010000029.1, read on the forward strand.
GGCTCTCGGCCTTCAGATCGCACCGCGGCGCGGTCTTCCCGCTCGGCCCGGTGACCCTGTTCGCTGGAGCCAGTGGCAGCGGCAAGTCGAGCGTCCTGGAGGTGTACGACGCGCTGGCCCGGCTCGGCGGCGGCGCCGAGCTGGGCGCGGTGTTCCGGGACCCGGCGGGGTGCGTGCCGGAGCGGGCGGGGCCCGACGCCGAGGGGCGGCGGGGGTTCCGGATCGGCTGCACCGTCGAGGGGCCCGCCGGGCCCGTACGCCTCGATCTCGCCGTACAGGCCGAACCCGAACTGCGCATCGTCGGCGAGCGGCTGACCTGCGAGGGGCAGACGCTGCTGGCAACTGCCCTGCGCGATCCGGGGCGCAGCACCGTCCAGGCGGCCTGGTACACGGCCGGTACCGCGCCGGTGACGCGGGCGCCACTGCCCGACGATCTGCTGGGTACGGCGCTGCTGCCGCTGCGGGTGGCGGGCAAGACGGCGGGGCAGCTGCGGGTACTGGCGGCCGCTGAGCAGGTGGTTCTCGCGCTGCGTTCGGTGTTCGCGTGCGATCCGCAGCCCTCGCGCATGCGGGAGCCGGTGGCACTGGGCGACGCCCGGCTGCTGCGCGGCTGCGGCAACCTCGCGGAGGTGCTGCGGCGTACACACCACCAGTGCGCGAAGCGTCATGCGCGGCTGGCGGCGATGGTGCGGTCGGGGTGCGCGGGCCCGGTGGAGGCGCTGACCGTGGAGGAGCTCGCGGACGGGAGGGTACGGGCAATGGTGGGCCGGGGCGGTCCTTGGGCCACGCCGGTCGGGCGGCTCGGGGACGGCGAGCTGAGGTATCTGGCGCTCGCGCTGGTGCTGCTGACCGGTCCGGGGGTGCTGGCCATGGACACCGTCGCCGAAGTGCCCGCGGCGATGCAGGCGCTGACGGTCCTCGCGGACGGCTTCGACCGGTCCCTGGACGAGCGGCAGACGCGGGAACTTGTGGCGCTGGCAGCATCGGTCTGCGCCGAGGGGCACATCCGGCTCGTGGGAACGGTCACGGACGCCTCCGCGTCGTACGCGCGCGGGGTGGACGGCGTGGCGGTGGTAGACCTGGGCCGTGACTGAACTTGATGTAGCGGCACTGCAACGGCGGCTGGCGGAATTCGCTGCGGCCCGGGGGTGGGAGCCGTACCACACGCCGAAGAACCTGGCCGTGGCGCTGAGCGTGGAGGCGTCCGAACTGGTGGAGATCTTCCAGTGGCTGACGCCCGAGGAGTCGGCGCGGGTGATGGAGGACCCGCGGTCCGCGCACCGGGTGGCGGACGAGGTCGCTGACGTCTTCGCGTACCTGCTGCAGTTCAGTGAGGTGCTCGGGATTGATGTGCTGGCGGCTCTGGCGGCCAAGATCGACCGGAACGAGCTGCGCTTTCCGGTGCCGGAAAGCAAGGATCGTCACTCTTCGGAGTGATGGAATTATCCAAAATCGCTTTTCTGTCCACAGATTTCGCCATAGCCCTGGCTTTCCGGGCCCCAGACCCTCACTCTGGGTAGTGGGTAGGAGACGGTACGCGAAAGACGCGGGCCATGGTATGGACGGGGGCGGCGCATGGACGCGGTGAGGCTCATCGGGCAGAGCCGGCACGCACTCGCGCAGAGCCGGGCGGCACGGGACATCCTGGCGGAGGCCTGGCAGGCGCAGGCGCTGACCCAGGCGATCGGCGGACAGCTGGTGCTGACCGGTCCGGCGGAGCTGAGAGGTGAGGCGCGCGGGCTCAGCGAGACAGGCGGGCGGGGCTGCGGGGTGCTCGACATCCCGGCGCTGTGGGCGGGCGGGGCGGACGACGCCGGGGGAGCGCCCCCGGACGCCCGGCCGCGTGCCGCGCAGCTGTCCCAAGTGGCGGACGCGCGAGCGGCGTTGATCGGGTTGAGCGGACTTCTCGGGGAGGTGGGAATCGCGCTCGTCGGGGTCGCGTGCGCCACCGACGAAGAGGGTCTCTACTGGCAGTGCATCGAGGGCATCGACGCCGCCGACGAGTCGAGCGACCGCGTGCGCGGGATATTACGCCGGCTCACGGTGCGGGAGCAGGACAGACGTCGCAGCGCTGCTCGCGACTCGGCGGCGGAGCCGTCATGACGCCGTCAGCCGCCGGTGCCACCGCTCGCGGCGGTCGGCGGGCGATCGCCGGTGGACTGGATGTCGGTGCTGGGCTGGACCTCGGTGCCGGCCTGGACGTCGGTGCCGGCCTGGAGGTCGGCGTCGAGCTGCGAGAGGTCGGCGTTCAGCGCCGCCATCAGTTCCTCCATCTGCTGGAGCAGGCCTTTTGGCTGCTGGGGTACGGCCTGTTCTGGCGCGGCTTCCTGGGACATGGCGGACTCCTCGGCCCTGGCCTTCCCCGCGGGGGAGGGCGGTGCCGCGTACGACGCGCCGGCAGCGGCCGCCGGCGCGCGGGCCGGGCGGTCCGGCTCCGCCCGAGCCAACGATCTTTCCGGGCGCCGGTCACTGGCGAGGCCGTGCGCGGGCCGCCCGGCCGGTGGAAGTTCACTCGACAGGGCAGAGCCGCGGGGCGGGTGCGGGTGGTGGGGTTGACGGCAGTCCAGCGGTGCAGGATGGAGGTATGGATCTTCGAATCTTCACTGAGCCCCAGCAAGGGGCGACCTACGACACCCTGCTCACCGTCGCCAAGGCCGCCGAGGACCTGGGCTTCGACGCCTTCTACCGCTCGGACCACTATCTGCGGATGGGGTCGGGCGACGGCCTGCCCGGGCCGACCGACGCCTGGATCACGCTGGCCGGGCTCGCCCGCGAGACCAGGCGGATCCGGCTGGGCACGCTGATGACCGCGGGCACCTTCCGGCTGCCGGGCGTGCTGGCCATCCAGGTCGCGCAGGTCGACCAGATGTCGGGCGGCCGGGTGGAACTGGGCCTGGGGGCGGGCTGGTTCGAGGAGGAGCACCGGGCGTACGGGATCCCGTTCCCGAAGGAGAAGTTCGGCCGGCTGGAGGAGCAGCTGGCCATCGTCACCGGGCTGTGGGCGACGGAGACCGGCAAGACGTTCAGCTACGACGGGACGTACTACCAGTTGACGGACTCACCGGCGCTGCCCAAGCCCGCGCAGGCCAAGGTGCCGGTGCTGGTCGGCGGGCACGGCGCGACCCGCACGCCGCGGCTGGCCGCACGGTACGCCGACGAGTTCAACATCCCGTTCGCCTCGCTGGAGGACAGCGAGCGGCAGTTCGGGCGGGTCAGGGCGGCGGCGGAGAAGGCCGGGCGCAAGGCGGACGACCTGGTGTACTCCAACGCGCTGGTGGCGTGCGTGGGTAAGGACGACGCGGAGGTGGCCCGCCGGGCGGCGGCCATCGGTCGGGAGGTGGAGGAGCTCAAGGCGAACGGGCTGGCGGGCTCACCGGCCGAGGTGGTCGACAAGATCGGCCAGTACGCCGCGATCGGCGCGTCGCGGGTCTATCTCCAGATCCTGGACCTGGACGATCTCGAACACCTGGAGCTGATCTCCTCGCAGGTCCAGTCGCAGCTGAGCTGAGGAGTGGCCTGAGGAGTGTCTGACGAGTAAACGAGTAAAGGAGTCTTGCCGTGAAGCCAGTCCGTCCGCTTGCCGCCGCACTCGGAGCCGGGGCCCGGGGGCCCGTTGTCCTTGACGGCGGTCTGTCCAACCAACTGGAGGCGCAGGGCTGCGACCTGTCCGACGCGCTCTGGTCGGCGCGGCTGCTCGCCGACGGGCCGCAACAGATCGCGGCGGCGCACGCGGCGTATGTGCGGGCGGGCGCACAGGTGCTGATCACCGCCAGTTACCAGGCGACGTTCGAGGGCTTCGCGCGGCGGGGGCTCGGCCCGGGCAAGGCCGCGGAGCTGCTGGCGGGCAGCGTCGAACTGGCGCGTGCGGCGGGGGAGACCGTGGACCGGGAGGTCTGGGTGGCGGCCTCGGTCGGGCCGTACGGGGCGATGCTCGCCGACGGCAGCGAGTACCGGGGACGGTACGGGCTCTCGGTGCGCGAGCTGGAGCACTTCCACCGGCCGCGCGTCGAAGCGCTCGTGGCGGCGGCGCCCGATGTGCTGGCGCTGGAGACGGTGCCGGACACCGACGAGGCCGAGGCGCTGCTGCGGGCCGTCGAGGGGTCCGGGACGCCGGTCTGGCTCTCGTACAGCATCGCGGGCGGACGGACCCGGGCCGGCCAGCCGCTGGACGCCGCCTTCGCGCTCGCGGCGGGGAACGATCAGGTGATCGCGGTGGGGATCAACTGCTGCGAGCCGCGTGACGCGGACGCGGCGGTGGAGGTCGCGGCCTCGGTGACCGGGAAACCGGTCGTCGTGTACCCGAACAGTGGTGAGCGGTGGGACGCGGAGGGGAGGCGGTGGAGTGGCGGGGGCACGTACGACCCGGCGCGGGTGCGCGAGTGGCGGGCGTCCGGGGCCCGGCTGGTGGGCGGCTGCTGCCGGGTCGGGCCCGCGGAGATCGCGGAGCTGGCCCGGCTGGCCGGACCGGATGCTTGAGCCACCGGTCGCTTAATCCCCTGGTCAGGGATGGGCCGGGCCGACGATACTCGGGCATGTGTTCCTGACGTACAGGCCGACTCGTCCGCTGCCCTGACTTGTCCCAGGTCAGGGCGGGTTTTTTAGTGCGGACATTTTGGCGGGGTCGAAACCGGGTCGTTTTGGCCGGGAAACCGTCGCGCGAATCGGTCTCTCGCAGCACTGCCATATCGGGACATTCTCCCTTATGGAGCTGCGCTCTCCGCCCCTGCCGCTGTCCAGTCACCTCGGGCTATGCACTTTCGTATCGTACGAAGTATCCGGAGAGGGTTGAGTGTTGCCCCTTGGGGCTCGCGACGCGCTCCGGTATGTCCGGGTTGTGATCAGGGGTCGGCTCGCGGAAGCCGAAGATCAGGCTGTCCCTGAGTGCTGGGAAGGGACCTCGTTGTCGCTGGACGGTCAATCGGCGATCGACACGCTCGTCGAAGACACCACTCAATGTGATAGCGGTCCGGCCTGACGCCCCCAGCTCATCCCACCATCGTGCCTGTTTCGTGCAACCCCGAGACGGCTGAGGGCCAGCCCTCACCCGGTTCAAGCCCCGACAAGGACGGTTTTCACAGCGAATCATTGGACACGTGGCGCCCGGCGGTGCCGACCTGCTGCCGGACACGAGACTCAGACACCGGGCTCGCCAGCCTGTCGTACGGACAGGCCCGCGCCCTGTTGGACGAGCACACCGCCATCGGCGGACTTGGCACGGGCTGGGACCTCCACGGTACAGAGCCCGTATCGCCGCCCGCTCCATGGGCCATCACGGCGTCCAGCATGGCGCTCAGAGGTGCTGCGATGGCTTCTTCTCGCGGGTGCCTTCGATGGTGACGCCGTTCCAGAAGGCGACGTGGTTCTTGATGCGCCGGGCGAGCGGGCTCGGATGTGGGTAGTACCAGGCGGCGTCGGGGTTCACCTGACCGTTCACGGTGAGGGTGTAGTAACGAGCGATCCCCTTCCACAGGCACAGCGACTTGGTCGAACTCTCGGTGAAACACTCACGCTTGAGCGACTCGGGCGGAAAGTAGTCGTTGCCCTCCACCCGCTTCGTCCGTGAGGTTTCAGCGATAACGACGCCGTTCCAGATCGCGCGCATCATGGCTCTCTCATCTCCTCCACTCGGGTGTAGGAAACCCGGTAAGCCGGTCCTGGGCTTCCATCCGTAGCAGGGAGCGTGGAGGGAAACCTCGTCCTCCTACCGAGCACGGCGCCGGCCAAGGCGGCCGAGCCAGTGAAGAACAGACCGTCACGATCCAGCGCGGGGACGTCGACTTCGAGCCGAAGCTTGCCGTGCTGGTCACCGTCGTACGGAAGATCGGTGTCGAGGCCGACGGAGAACGCGATGCGAGGCCGCGCAGGCTGCATGGGTCTGGAGCGATGTGGAGGTGGCGTGGCGGCGGACCCTGATCTCGAACTACTTCAACTCCTACGCCCGTACCGACCTGGACGTTCTCCCGACTCATTGTCTGCAAGGCCGAGCGGGGGCGGGCAGCAGTCCCTGCGACTCGTGCGACGACGGTGGACGAGTACGGCGATTCCAGCGGCTACCACAGCGGCGGCCGCCGCGATCAGCCACGGGCTGCCCAGTACGCCGCCAATAGCGCCGAGCGCGCCCCCGGCCAACAGCACCGGTACGGCACAGCAGACCACCATCATCAACCCCACTCCGACGGCGGCCAGTACGCCGGTCGGCCGGGACGGCTTGCTGTTACCGGTCATCAGCTGTCGCCTCCTTCGGCCGATGCAGGTTCGATGCGGGGGCAGCAGTTCAGGGCGGCGGCATTGTCGGCGGCCAGGGCGCGGGCGAGCACGACGAGATCCGCGACGCGTGGGTCACCGACGGAGTAGAGCAGTCTGCGGCCGTCACGGCGGGCGGTCACATAGCCGCAGTCGGCCAGGCAGGACAGGTGGACCGACACCCTGGGCTGGGAGATCCCGGCGTGGGCGACGCACTCGGCTGTGGTGCGCTCGCCGCCGAGGATGAACTCCAGCAGCTTGAGGCGGGTGGGGTCGGACAGCGCGCGGAAGAACGTCGCCACCGTGTCCGTGTGCGTGCAGGCGCCTGCCGGGGCGGCGGCCTGCGGAGTCGAGGTGGTGCGCTGAAGCATGCGAGGGGTCTCCACAACTTGAACTATTCGCCTAGACGAATACTATGCCAGTAGTGACGTATTCGGAAGAGCGAATAGCTGCGGGAGCTTGTGCGGCCCGGCACTGGGAGGCAGGCAGCACCATGACAGATACAGACCCCGGCTTCGACCTGGCGATCATTGGTTCCGGTTCGGCCGCGTTCGCCGCGGCCATCGCCGCGATCGGCAAGGGTAAGCGCGTGGTGATGGTCGAGCGCGGCACCACGGGCGGCACCTGCGTGAATGTCGGCTGCGTGCCGTCCAAGGCGCTGCTCGCCGCCGCCGAGGCACGTCACACGGCCCAGGCCGCAGGGCGTTTTCCCGGTCTGACGGCCAGGGACGTTCCGGTCGGCTTCCCCGCTCTGATCGGCGGAAAGGACGCGCTGGTCGAGGAAATGCGCATGCACAAGTACGCCGGTCTCGCGGACGAGTACGGGTGGCAGATCACCCGCGGGAGCGCCGCCTTCGGTGGGGACGCCGACCGCCCAGTCCTGAACATCACGCTCGAGGACGGCGGTGAGGCGCACATCGTGGCCACGCACTATCTGATCGCTACGGGCGCCGAACAGTGGGCACCGCCCGTGCCCGGTCTGGAACAGGCCGGGCACCTGACCTCCACCGGTGCCATGGAACTCGATCAACTACCCGCATCAATGATCATCGTCGGCGGCAACGCGGTCGGCCTGGAGCAGGCCCAGCTCTTCTCCCGGCTCGGCACACGGGTCACGGTCGTCGAGGCGCTGGACCGGCTCGCCCCGTTCGAGGAGCTGGAGGTCTCCGCCGCGATCGAGGAGGTCTTCGCCGACGAGGGCATCGCGGTCCACACCGCCACAACCCTGACCGCCGTCCGGCGCGACAAGGCCGGCTACACCCTCTCCACCACAGCCGAGGAGCTGCGGGCCGAGCATCTGCTGATGGCCACCGGCCGTCGCCCCGCCACCACCGGACTGAATCTGGAGCGGGTCGGGGTGAAGACCGGTGCGCTGGGCGAGGTGGTCGTGGACGAACAGTCGCGCACCACGCATCCGAGGATCTGGGCCGCCGGGGACGTCACCGGTCAAGCCCAGTTCGTCTATGTCGCCGCGGCTCAGGGCTCGCTCGTCGCCGACAACGCCTTCGACGGTGCCCAGCGGTCCCTGGACTACGCGGCGCTGCCACGGATCACCTTCACCAGCCCCGCCCTCGCCTCGGTCGGCATGACCGACGCCCAGGCAGCCGATGCCGGCATCCGCTGCAACTGCCGTACGCTGCCGCTCGCGCACGTACCCAGGGCGCTGGTCAACCGGGACACCCGCGGCCTGGTCAAGATCGTCGCCGAGGCCGGCACCGGCCGCATGCTCGGTGTGCACGCCGTCGCCGAGGGCGCCGGAGATCTGATCACCGCCGCCACGTACGCGATCAGCGCGGGGATGACTGTCGACCAGCTCGCACGCACCTGGGCCCCGTACCTGACCATGGCCGAGGCCCTCAAACTCGCCGCCCAGACCTACACCCAAGACGTGGACAAGCTGTCCTGCTGCGCCGGGTGAACCAGCGAAAGGGGGAACGAACCCATGGACACGAACCGGGCCCGTCCGATGACAGTCGGAGAGCTGTCCCGCCGGACCGGGGTGCCGGTCAAGACCCTGCGCGAGTACACCGATCTCGGACTGATCTACACCCTCGGCCGCAGCCCGGCGAACTACCGGCTGTTCGACGCCGACGCCCTGTGGTGCGTGCGGTTCATCGGCGAGCTGCGGGGCCTTGGACTGACCGTGGCCGAGATCCGCGAGCTGACCACCGCATATCTCGACGACACCGGCCCGCCGACCGGGCCCCGTATGACGGAGCTGCTGCACCGCTCGCGCGAGAGGCTGGAGCAGCGCATCGCGGAGCAGCAGCGCACGCTGCGTCGGATCGAGGAGTTCGAAGCCGAGCACCGCGCGGACTTGGGGTGCGAGGGTGACACCGAGTTCTGCTGGGCCGGTAATCCACGGGGATGCGCCACGAGGGCTTGACCCTCACCCCGGGGGCAGACCCTACGGTCACGCGTATCGGACCAACCCACTCCTGGAGGGAAGATCCCCGTGGACACCGACATCCAGCAGTTCGCCACCCGCTTCAACGACTCGCTCAGCGCCGCCCCCGGCGCGCACTTCTGGCTGCTGCGTCCCCTGTTGACCCTTCTCGCGGCCGGTGAGCCGGTCACCGTGGACCAGCTCGCCACCGCGGCCGGCCGCGGTGGCGAAGAGGTCCGCCAGACGCTCGCCACCATGTCAGACACCGAGTACGACAGCGACGGCCGCATCATCGGCTACGGCATCACCTTCAACCCCACACCGCACAGGTACGAGACCGGCGACCGCACCTTCTACACCTGGTGCGCGCTCGACACCCTCGCCCTCCCCGCCTTCCTCGGCAAGACCGCTCACGTGACCTCCCCTTGCCACGGCACCGGAGAGCCGGTTCGCCTCACCGTGGCACCGGACGAGGTCACGAGCGTCGAACCGGCTACTGCCGTCGTCTCGCTCGTCACCCCGGACGCACCGACGTCGATCCGTAGCTCGTTCTGCAATCAGAGCCACTTCTTCGCCGGCCCGGACGCCGCGAGGGACTGGCTCGCAGAGCACCCCGGCGCCAGGATCCTGCCCGTCGCCGACGCCTACGAAGTCGGGCAATCCGTCGTCGAGCAGATCGTCACCGCTGACACTCCGTCCGGGTGTTGCTGAAGCAGTAGCGGACCGATCCTTGGCCTGGGCATACGCCGGCTCGCTCAGCGGGGAGTCCAGATCAAATCCAGCACGTGCCCGCTGGGCGGCCCAGCCTCCAGCAGCCACGCACCAGAGGTGCTGTCCTGGCTTACGGCACAGCCCAGCACCGTCTCGGTGATGCCGGGGCGGGGCTGGGTTGCAAAGTGGCGAGGGACTCCGGCCGGCTGCCCTGCCCGCTGCTTGTGACCGGTGGCCACATGGGCTCCGTCCTGCATCCGGCTCCGCATGCGAGGTCGCCGGCCGCCCATACGCCCTGCTCCCTAAGGCTCTCCCAACGCCAGCGAAAGTGACCAGGCGTAAAATTCACGTGTAACTGCGGGGAGGCGTCATGCGGCACAGAATGCGTATCGGGCCGTTCCAGATCGGCTTCGGTCGCCGTCCGGTGTCCCCGATGGACAGCTCACTCAGCCGCGAACGTTTCACCATCGACGTCGCAGAGGGTTTGATGGGCGTCGGGGTTCCGTTCAGGCGGGGTTGCAGCGCCCTCGGGTTCCGCGTGGTGGTCACCGACACGGAAACCGGGCGGCGCCAGTACGTCTCCGAGAACTACACCCACGACCTCGCGTATGCCGACGGCGAAAAATACGTCACCAAATTGATCACTGGAGTGAAGAGAGTGAAGTAGAGACAGACACCTGATCCCGCCATGCCCTACCCTCCGCCCCTCCGCGAAGCGCCCCGCACCGGTGCAGCACCGCGAACTGCTCGCGGAGCGCGTGAGCGCCCTTGTACTTGTGCGGCGGCCACTAGCCGGCCTCGTCGCGCAGCCGGTCCGGTTCCAGAACGGTGATACGGCCCCGGCCCAGCCGCAGTACGCCCCGGTCGGCCAGCTCGCGCAGCACCTTGGTGACCGTTTCGCGGGACGTGCCGGCCAGGGCGGCGACCTGCTCGTGGGTGAGCGCGACCTGGGGATGTCCGGCCAGCGGGCGCAGCGGCCGGGCCGGTGGGGCCGCGGGGATGAGGGTGAGCAGAGTGGAGGCGACGCGTTGGGCGACGGACTTGAAGACCGTGTCGGACAGCCGCTGTTCGAGGTCGGCGAGGCGGCTGCCGAGGATCGCGGTGATCCGGGCGGCGATCCTCGGGTCCGAGAGCAGAAGCCTGTGTACGTCGTCGCGGCTCATCACGCAGACGGTGGCGTCATCGAGGGCCTCGGCGTAGTTGCCGTACATGCGCTGCCCGAGCAGGACCATCTCACCGAAGATCGTTCCGGGGTTGATGATGGCCGTGGTCAGGGCGCGGCCCTCGGCGGATACCCGGAAGACGCGGATTCGGCCGCGTTTGAGGATGAACAGCACCTCGCACGGCTGGGGCGGGGAGAACAGCATCTCGCCCACGGTGTAGGTCCTCATCGGTGCGGCATCCGCGATGGCCGCCATCTCAGGCTCACTCAGGTCACAGAAGATGTCGACCTCGGACAGGCACCAGGTCCGGTCGGTGTCTTCACGGCTTTCGATCACGCGGGTGGTCTCCTCGCGTCGTCCCGGCGCCCAGGGCGGGGGCGCGGCGCCCCACACCGGGTCGGCCAGGGCATCGGCACCTTCCACTAGACAGGAAGGTACGGGTCCGCGCGAGGGGGTGCCGGGACCACCCGCAGCAGCACCCGCAGGGCGGGCCGCCCCCGAAGGGGAGGGGGACGGCCGTTCGGTGTTGGTCATGACGAGGTGTCGTCGCGGTGCATGACCCGGTGGACACAGGCGTACGCCAGGCCCAGCAGCAGGCCGTAAACGAGATGTCCGGCGAAGCTCTTCCAGGCCATCTCGTTGACCTCGAAGACCGGCATGCCGAGCTTGGCGGGCATCAGCCACAGCGCGCCCAGCACCCACCAGAGGGCGCCGTAGGCCAGACCGAGTACGGCGGCCGGGAGGAAGCGTGCGGCGCGGTGCCCGGCCAGCAGGGCGAACGTGATGCCGATGAACGCGGAGATCGCCAGGTGGACCACCCAGGCGACGCCGATGGAGCTGGAGTCCACCAGCATCGCGACCATCGGCATCATGTCCCAGACCTGCATCATGATGCCGAAGGCAACACCGCCGACCAGCCCACCCGCCGCACCGAACATGGCATGCGCGGGGATGGCGGCGACAGCACGGTGCTGTGATGAGGCGTGTGCAGTGGTCATGATCGTGTGCCCTTCGTTGCGGTGACTGTGCTGCCGACGCTAGGAGCGATGCAGGCGGCATGTATGTGAGGGCGCTTACGTACGGGCCGGTAGATCACGGGAGTTCGACGGGGCTGGTACACCGCGCGAAGACGCGCGAAGACACGCTCGTGACGGACGGAAGCGGAGCCCGCCCAGGAGCCGGCCCTTGGACGCCTTACGCACGCTCCATCAGTTCCCTGCCGCGCGGCCGAAGTAGGCCGTGGAGAGGACCAGCTCGCACCGCTCTGCGGGCAGGCAGGCCAGGGTCGGCCGGCTGGCTGGCCGGGCGGCATCGAGAGGCCTCCGCTGACCCGAGCATGTGGCCACTGAGCGGAACCGGCTACAGGCCGCGGGCCTCCCCATCGAGTCGTACCGGTTGGGCGGGAGCTCATCTCACACGGACACGGCAGGGGCCAACGCGTCGAAGACTTCGTCGACCTGTTCGTATCCGGCGCGCAGCAGGAAGGTGTTGAGGCGGCCGTAGGACTTGGCGCCGAGGATGAAGAAGTGCGGTTCGGGGTTGCGCAAGGCGTCGATGCCGACGGTGGGCTGGGCGAGGCAGTCGCCGCCCGCGGAGCCGAGCAGGGCGGCGGAGAGGTTCATGGGGGCGGCCGTGGCGTAGCACTCGTGGACCTGTAGCTGACGGTAGAGGGAGGCGTCGCCGACGTACCCGGTGAGCGCCACGATGTGGTCGCAGACGATCTCGCGGGGGCCCTGGGAGGTGCCGAGGGTGACACGCACCCGGTCGCCGTCGGAGTGCAGGGATTGGACATGGGCGCCGGTGTGGACGGTGACGCGGTCGCTGACGCCGTCGGCGAACGCCTGGGAGATTTCGACGAGCTGCTGGCGGCCGGGCAGGGTGTCGTCTCGTACGGCTCCCCAGTCGGGAGCCGGGCTGCGCACGATCCACTCGACGCGGGTGCCGGGAAGTGCAGCGAGGTCGCGGGCGGTGGTCTGGGCGGATTTGCCGGCGCCGAGGAGCAGGATGGTGCCCGCCCAGCGGTCCGGATCACGGACAGGCGGGAGAGTGCGGGTGATGCGGTGGTCGAGGGCCCGTTCGCCGGGGGCGGGGATGCCGCCGGCGCCCAGGGTGTTGGGAACGGCGTAGGTACCGGTGCAGTCGAGGACGAGGTCTGCTTCGGCCGTTTCCTCACCGTCGGGCGTGTCGAGGAGGAGGGTGAAGGGTGCCGCGGCGCGGACGTCGGTGCCGATCTGCTCGTGTTTGAGCAGGCCGGTGCGGGCGATGGCAGCGACCCTGGTACGCAGCCGGATGCGGCCTTCGAGGGCGGGCAGTGCGGCGACGGGGTCGAGGAGGCGGGCCGCCAGTTCGGCTCCGGTGGGGCAATCGTCGCCGGTCGGGGCGTGCGGCAGGTGCGTGCGCATCCGGTGCGAGACGTTGAGGTCCCACGCGGTGAACAGGCGGACATGGCCCCAGGCGCGTACGTGGGCGGCGACGGTGTCCGCAGCCTCGTAGACGGTGAACGGCCATCCGGCGTCGGCGCAGGCGAGCGCGGCGTCGAGGCCGACCGGTCCGGCGCCGAGGATCGCGACGTGTCGCTGCATGATGAACTCCCTTTCACACGCGTACGGGTACAGGTCAGATGGCGCAGTGGACGGGGCGGGGCAGGCTGCCGTCGGTGAGGCGGGCGGCGAAGAACCGCTCGGTCACCAGCTGTTTGCCCATGGCCAGCGGGGTCCCTGCGGGGGCGAGATGCAGGTCGGGGCTGGTGGCCAGATCGGCGCCGGCGGGGTGCCAGTGCAGGCCGTCGGCGGTAACGGTCAGCTCCGGGATGCTGGAGTCCTCGCCGATCTCCACTCCGGTTTCGGAGAAGCCGCGGCGCAGTAGCGGGCGCACGGCGAAGTGGTCGGCCGGCAGGCCGAGTCCGGCGAGCAGGTCGGCGACCGCGGGGACCTCGTGGGTGTTCTCAGGCGTCTCGGTGAGGGCGACGCGCGGGGGCAGGCCGAGGTCGATCAGGTGACGGATGCCGTCCATGGTGCGCTGCCAGGAGCCGGAACCGCGGTGCAGGTCGTGGGTGGCGGCGGTGGCGCCGTCCAGGGAGGTCTGGACGGTGAGTTTGCGGCCGGCCAGGTCCGCGAGCCCGGTGGCACGGCGGCCGCGCAGCAGCATCGCGTTGGTCATGACGGCGGTGGGCAGCTGGGCGGAGGCGTGGTCGAGGAGTTCGACGATGTCGGGGTGGAGGAAGGGCTCGCCGCCGGTGACGTACAGCTCGGTGAACCCGGCCTGCACGGCTTCGTCGACGAGAGCGCGGAAGGCGTCGGCGGGCAGGGTGCGAGCCGCCGCCTTCGGGGAGGAGGCGACCGCGCAGTAGTCGCAGGCCAGGTTGCAGTGGAAGTTGGTGTAGAGCCAAAGGCGGGACGGGAAGTACGGGGTGCCGAACAGTGGGACCACCGGCCGGTCACCCTCCAGGGCTTGCAACGTGGCTTCTCCCCAGCCGTCGTCGGCGGGACGGAACCCGGACGGCAGGGTGGAACGGTAGAGGTGGTAGCGGCCCCGTGAACGCTCACGCGGGGGCAGGATCTCCAGGCAGGTGGTCCACCAGCCGATCTCGATGGTCTCGACGAACACTTCGGGGAGCCCGGCGGCGCGCATGGAGCGGGCTTGCGCCTGCCAGTCGTACGCGAGCGGAATCAGCTCCGCCTTGGGGTACCCGTCGCCGAGGTCGATGAGGGCGTACCAGACGTTCCGGCGGCCGTCGTTGGCAGGCTTGCCGAGTACGCCGACGTTGACTGCGAGCCTCTCCCCGATGTGCCGCTGCCAGGGCAGGCCGCTGTGGGTGCACAGCACCACGTCCGCGCCGGACGCCTCGGCGCGCAGCCGGTGCTGCCCCTCCGGCAGCGACTCCCACCAGAAGTCGTTCAGCGCCAGCGTCGACCCGTGGACCATGTGGACGTCCACGCCGTCGATGCTCTCCCTGTGCTCAGTGGGCAGTTGGCCCATCCAGGCGGCGAAGTCACGGCTGGTGGTGGCGAGGGTGTGGTCGTAGATGAGCTGGGCGTACTCGTTGTCCTTGGGGTCGCGGTAGCCGCAGCCGCAGTCGGTGTCGCCGCGGGCGATCGCCACGTCGTAATTGCCCGCGATGCACTCGACGCCGTTGTCGGCCAGGATCGGCCACAGGGCATCCACGTCGGCGCCGAAGCCACCGAGATCGCCCAGGCAGAACAGGCGCTCGGCTCCTCTGGCGCGGGCGTCGTCGACGAAGGCTTGCAGGGCGTACGGATTGCCGTAGGGGCCTCCGCATACTGCGATACGCATAGGGGGTGTCTCTCTCCAAGATCGAACGGTCACGTACGGGCATCGCGCGCTGTACGTCCGCAGCGGGCCGGCCGGGGCCCTGCGGCGTAGCGGGTGCGGATGGTCTCGGGGTCGACGCCCGCGAAGTACAGCAGCTTCAGGTACTGCATGAAGGCGATCATGCGCCAGGTGCCGTGCTCGGTGAACCGGCGCGACGAGGCCGTCGAGGTAGCGGTCAACAGGCACAGCCGTCCGCGCCGGTGCAGACGCCGGGACATTTCCAGGTCCTCCATGATGGCCAGGTCCGGGAAGCCGCCGAGTTCGTCGAAGACAGTGCGGCGGACGAACATGGCCTGGTCGCCGAAGATGTGGTGCAGGCGGCGGGCCCGGGCATTCGACGTCCACGCCAGGTAGTTAAGTCCGGGCGTGCGGCGGTCGAAGCGGATGGTGAGGCCGCCGCCCACCACGTTCGGGTCAATGAGGCAGGTGCGGATCTGGCCGAGGGCCGCCGGGGCGATGGCGGTGTCGGCGTGGACGAACCACAGGACGTCGCCGCCGGCGTGCCGTGCTCCCTCGTTCATCTGACGTGCGCGGCCACGTGCGCTGTGCACCACGGGGGCGTACGGGGTGGCGAGTTCGACGGTGGCGTCGGTGGAGCCGCCGTCGACGACGATCAGCTCGCAGTCGGGAAAGTCGCGGCACAAGCGGCTCAGCGCGGTCTGGACGGTGGCTTGTTCGTTCAGGACGGGGACGATGATCGACACCTGGCTCATACCGCCTCCGTGGGCTGGAGCAGGGCGGCGATCCGGTACGGCATCACCGGGTCCGCGAGGAGCGCGGCAGCGTCCTCGGGAGTGTCCAGGTCCCGCAACGGGCGGAGCAGTTCCACACTCAGTCCCTCCTCGGCGGCGACTGCGCAGGTAGCGGCCAGGACCTTGTCCGTACTCCACAGGGCCGCATCGATACCGAACAGCCCGGCGTGCGGGTGGCGCATGCCGATCAGGTAGTAGCCGCCGTCCAGCGCCGGGCCGAGCACAACCTCCTTGTGCTCCAGTGAGGAGAGGGCGACGGTCAGGTGGTCGCGGGTCAGAGTCGGCGCGTCGGTGCCGATGACCAGCAGCGGCCCCGCACCGTCGGCGAACGCCTCCACCACCGCAGAGGTGAGCCGCTGTCCGAGGTTCTCGCCACGCTGCACCACCAGGCGGACGCCGGGAAGGATAACGTCGCCTGGGCTTTCCTCGCCCACTCCTGGCGCGTACGCCAAATAGGTGCGCAGTCCGTGCGACGACGTCATCTCCAGGGTGTGCCGGATCAGTTCGGCCTGGAGGACGGCACAGCCGTCTGGGCCGAGCAGCGGGTGCAGCCGGGTCTTGACCGTGCCCGCCCGGGGTGCTTTCGCCATGACCAGCACCGAGGGTGTACGCCGCGTACTCATGCGCCGAACCGGTAGACGGTGCCGACCGGTGCCACGAGTTCCAGGCCCGGCAGGGCATGGGCGGCCAGCGCAGCGAAGATGTCCTTGCTCGCAGCCATCCGGGCCAACAATGCTTCGACCGGCTCGGGTTGCGGTGCGACGCCGTTGGCGTAGTCGGTGACAAAGCCGACCAGGGCCATCGGCAGCTCGGCCTCACCGGCCAGCACTACCTCCGGGCCTGCCGTCTGGCTGACCGCGGTGACGCCCGCGGCGGCCAGCGCGGCGATCTCGGGGCGGCTGTTGAAGCGGGGGCCGTCCACATACCCGTACACCCCGCTCGTGACAACAGGCGTGCCGGTGTGTGCGGCAGCCGCGATCAGGGCCCGGCGCAGCGGCTCGCTGAACGGCCGGTCGAAGATCCAGTGGCCGCGGCCGGCGGCGCCGGGAGACTCGTACCACGTGCAGGCAGAGCCGTCGGGGAGCCGGTTGGCGGGGAAGTACAGGTCGTCAAAGACCACCAGGGAACCGGGCTCGGCGGCAGGGTCGACGGCGCCGCACACGGTGAGGGACACCAGTGCGTCGACCTTGCAGGCGAGCAGGGCGGCGAGGTTCGCCCGGTGATCCACCTGGTGCGACAGCCGGTGATGGCCGGTACCGTGCCGGGACAGGTGCACCAACTCAGCGTCATCCAGGTGGCCTTCGGTGACGGTGGCCTCGCCGTACTCGGTCTTGATCGTTCGCTGGGCCGCGTTCTCCAGTTGGGGCCAGTCGTAGCTGCCGGAACCGGTGATGACACCGATGCGCATGGGTCACTTCTCCTGTGTGGCGGGACGGCGGACGGACGTACGGACCTCGACGAGCGGGAGCAGCCTGCGCAGCTGGGCGTTCTCGGCCGGGTCGAGAACGGCGTGCTGCACACAGGCGGGCACCAGGGTGCCGTCCTGGGGGTGGGCCATGGCGTAGTGGCAGGCGGCCAGGCGCTCCTGGGTTTCGCGCAGCTTCGGGTCCTGGGCCTGCTCGCCGCGCTGCATCATCTCCCAGGCGGGCTCGACGACTTCTGCGTCCATGAACTGATGCATCACAAAGGTGACCGGGCGGACGCGGAAGCGGTGGCGCAGCAGCCGCAGCACACCGACCCGGCCGGCCGTGCGGGCCAGCCACCGCAGCGCGATCACAACGGTGGACGGGTGACGGGCGACGACGCGGGCCAGCTTCGCGGCGAGCAACGCGGGCGGGGTGCCGGTGAAGCTGACCTTGCCGAAGTGGCGGAAGAAGCCGTCGCGCACGGCCAGATCGCGCGGGTCGTCCTCTTCGAGGAACGGGTACCAGCGTTTCCCGACGTAGAAGCCGTACGCGGTGCGGTTGCAGCGCACGTCACCGTTCTCGAAGACGTGATAGCCGAGCGTGCGGCCGGCGCCGCGCCCGATCTCCGCCCACACCGCATCCGGGGTGGCCTCGCGGTACTGCTCCTTCCAGCGCCGCTCATCGCCGAGAAAGGCGGCGGGCTGGAAGGAGAACATGCCATAGCCCATCCCCTGGCAGTCGCGGATGACGTCAGCGATCTCGTCGAGGTTGCCGGGGGTGACGGTCATGTTGTGGGCGAGGAAGTACCGCACCCTGTGCTCGCGCTGCAGCTTTGCGAACATGTCGGCGAACCGCTGGCGGTAGGGGTTCAGCGCCTTCTCATTGGGCGGGCGTTCGATGCCGCGCCTGCCGTACATGAACTTGTCGAAGTGCGCGGCGAACGACAGCCGCGTGAGGCGCCGCTTGCTGTTGTCGCCGAGGGCCAGCTGCTCCAGGTAGGCGTAGTCGAAGTCGCCGTGGGTGAAGCTCATCGGCTCCCGGCCGTGCTGGCGCATGATCTCCAGGGTGGCGGCGTGGTCGTCGGGCGGGAGCAGACTCACCTCGCCGCCGATGAGCTGGGCGTGGGCGCGCGGGCCGCGCAGTGTGCGCAGCAGACGCATCTGGGCGGCTACTTGCTCCTGGGTGTGGGGGCCGTCGACGCGTACCTGGTTGGCGTCCTTCGAGTGGTAGCAGGGCGTGCACTTCAGGTTGCACTTGGGGAAGACGCCGTGGGTGCCTTCGCAGCCGACGCCGTGCTGCCCGATGATCTGGCCCGGCGTCTTGACGACGTCAGGCAGTTCGGCCCACCGGCGTTCCATCGCCGCGACGAACTCCGGGTCGTAGGGCCGGGTGGCATGTTCGACAGCCCGCAGCCGCGCCATGATTCCCATCGGGTAGATCTCCGTTCTCGGTATCGGACGAGTGATCACGGCGCGGTCGTCCCGAGTGTCTGCCGGTCGGGTGTCGGGTCCGCCGGGGCGTGCGGCCTTCGGCGCGCGGCGCGCAGCAGCAGCCACGCGTACAGCAGCATCAGGGCGTCCTCCACGAGGACGAACCAGCGCAGCGGCTGAGCGAGAAAGGTGCCGAAGCAGCCGCAGTTGGCGATCGTCAGCCCCCGCGCGTACGCCTGGACGGCAAGCAGCGCCCACACCAGCGAGAGGGCCGTGTACATCCACACGGGGACGACCGCCTTGGAACGGGGCCGGGCCAGGAACCACACCCCGACCGCAGCCTCGGCCGCGATCAGCATCACCGCCAGAGCGGTGGAGGCGGCGCCGCTGGTCAGCCCGTAGGCGGTGAAGATGGACGGCATGGCGGCGAAGGAGGCGAGCTGGCCGAGCGCCATCGCGGTCAGCAGCGCGCCCAGGACAAGTCGCAGGATCATGACCGCACCTTCCTGCGCAGGCCCAGCAGGGCGCCGGTGATCCGGCGGTGCGCGGCGAGCCGGTCGTAGACGTCGCTCAGCGCGGCGTGCCAGGGTCCGTCGGTGTAACTGGGGTAGGGGTGCACGGTCTTGGCGTACTGCGAGGGCGTCCAGCCCAGCCGTACCGCCGTGGCCAGGTGCGCGATCGTCTCCCCGGCGCGCGGGGCGACCACCGTCGCGCCGAGGATCCGCCCCCGTCCGTCCAGCACCAGGCAGGTGAAGCCGTCGGTACGGCCCTCGGCAACGGCCCGGTCCACCCGGTCGTGGTCCAGGGTGAGCGTGCGGGTTCCTTCGGCGGATGTCACACCGACGCGGGCGACCTCGGGGTCGGTGTACGTCACCGAGGGCACCGCGTCGTAGTCGATACGACGCCGCACCCCGAGCAGCGCGTCCGTGACGGCGGACGCGCCCTGCATTCCGCCAAGGTGGGTGAACGCCGACTTGCCGGTGACATCCCCGGCCGCGTAAATGCGCGGGTTGCTCGTCCGCAGCCGGTCGTCGGTCCTGACCTGGCCGCGCTCGTCCGTCTCCACCCCGGCTGGCTCCAGACCGAGGCCGCCGGTGTTGGCGCGGCGGCCGGTGGTGGTCAGGAGCCGGTCGTACAGGATCGGCCTGCCCGGCCCGTACACGGCGCCGTCGTCGACCTTCTCGGCCCGATAGCCGGTGAGGACTGTGATCCCCTCGGCCTCCAGTCGCTCGCGGACCAGGGCGGAGGCACGGGGCTCCTCGCGCGGCAGCAACCGGCCTGCGGCTTCCACGAGGGTAACTGTGGAGCCGAGGCGGGCGAAGGCTTGCCCAAGCTCGCAGCCGATCGGCCCGCCGCCCAGCACCACCAGCCGCTCCGGCAGTTCGGTCAGGCTCCACACGGTGTCGCTGGTCAGCGGGTCAGCTTCGGCCAAGCCGGGCACGGGCACCAGGGCGGGGGCCGATCCGGTGGCGATCAGCGCGTACCGGAAGGCCACCTCCCTGTCACCGGCGACCCGCAGTGCCCGCGGTCCCGTGAAGACGGCATCCCCATGGGCCACCTCGACGCCGAAGTCGTGCAGCGCCTCGGCCGAGTCGTGCGGCTCGATCACCCCGATCGCCTGTTTGACATGCTTCATGGCCGCCGCCAGGTCGGCGGGCCCATCAGGGGCCTGAAGCCCGTAGCGCCCCACCTTGCGTGCGGCCTGCACGTGGGCCGCCACATGCAGCAGTGCCTTGCTGGGCACGCACCCGGTCCACAGGCAGTCACCGCCCAGCCGGTCCCGTTCGACCAGCAGCGTGCGAGCGCCGAGGCGGCCGGCGGTGCGGGCTGCGGTCAGTCCGGCACTTCCGCCACCGATCACCACCAGGTCGTACGTCTCCTCGCCGCGCGGGGGATGCCCCATGCTCATCGGCCGCCTCACTCGCCTCTCGTCATCGTTGCGGCAAGGGAACCCGTTCGGGTGGCTCCCGCCTTCCCTCCGGGTACGACTCATTCGATACGGCACACGGCACCGCGTCGGGCACATCACCGTGCCCGGCGTGTCCGCCTCGGGGGAATGCCGGCCGCCCCTCGGTGGGTTCCCGGCGCACGGCGGCACCCGCCCGCTCACACTTATCGCCTTCGTCCCAGGGGAGAAACATGGCGACCGATGTATCCACCGGCTTCGTGACGGACGCAGTCAAGGACTACTACGGCAAGCTGCTGTCGTCCTCTCAGGACCTGAAGACCTCGGCCTGCTGCACCGCCGAGGCGCCGCCGCCCCACATCGCCGACGCACTCACCCGCGTACACGAGGAGGTCAAGGACCGCTTCTACGGCTGCGGTTCCCCGATCCCCGCCGCGCTCGACGGCATCACCGTCCTCGATCTGGGCTGCGGCAGCGGGCGTGACGCGTATGTCCTCTCCCAGCTCGTCGGCCCCAAGGGCAGGATCATCGGCGTCGACATGACCGAGGAGCAGCTGGCCGTGGCCCGCCGCCGGCAGGACTGGCACGCGGAGCGGTTCGGGTGGGCCAATACGGAGTTCCATCAGGGCTACATCGAGGACCTGGCCGGCGCCGGTATCGCGGACGACTCGATCGACCTGGTCGTCTCCAACTGCGTACTGAACCTCTCTCCGGACAAGCCGCGCGTGTTCCGGGAGATCTTCCGGGTGCTCAAGCCCGGTGGCGAGCTGTACTTCTCCGACGTCTTCGCCGACCGCCGGCTGCCCGCCACGCTCATGGGCGACGCAGAGCTGGTCGGCGAATGCCTCGCCGGCGCGCTGTACACCGAGGACTTCCGGCGCCTGATGGCGGACTCCGGCTGCGCGGACGCCCGTACGGTCGCCGCCTCACCCATCACGCTGAGCAGCCCGGACATCGAGCGGAAGATCGGCTTCGCGTCCTTCACCTCGCGCACCGTCCGTGCGTTCAACGTGCCGCTGGAGGACCGCTGCGAGGACTACGGGCAGGTCGCCGTCTATCGCGGCGTCCTCCCCGAACACCCGCACGCCTTCGACCTCGATGACCACCACCGCCTGCACACCGGCAAGCCCATGCTGGTCTGCGGCAACACCGCCGACATGCTCAGCCGCACCCGTTATGCTCCGCACTTCACCGTGACCGGCGACAGGACGACGCACTTCGGCCTGTTCCCCTGCGCACCGGCCGACGCCGCAGCCACCAGCGGCACAGAGACATGGTCCGGCTGCTGCTGACCGCATGCCGGGCCCGGCATGCTCACCTCTCCGCCGAGAAGACCACCGACCCCTACGGCCCCAGTAACCGGGGACAGCCGGCCGAACCCTGTTCACGTGGGCGGATTATCGAGCTGGGCAGCCATCTCGTCGCGGCCGCTGCGCAATCCGGCCGCCGCTGTGCGGCCGACCTCGGTGAGTGAGACCAGCGTGGCGCGCCGGTCGGTGGGGTGCGGTTCGCGGGCGACGCAGCCGTCGGCCTGGAGGGCGTCCAGCAGACCGGTGACGTTGCGCGGGCGGCCGGCAGTCCCTACCCCGTGCCAGGGCTGTCCTCATCCCGGTCGCCGCCGGCACCAGGCAGCGGCACGTTGGAACTGCAGCCGTCCGGATCGGCCGCTCCACGACTGCGCATGACGTGACACCGCATGGCGTGGACGGTGGCCATCAGCACGAGCATCGCGCCCATGGTCACCAGCCATGCGTGGCGCAGCACACCGCCGACCACGATCAGACCGGCGCCGACGGCGATCAGCGGACCTGCACAGCGCAGCAGCATCAAGGCTCACCGGTTTCCTTATGTATCCGTGGTGAGGCGGAGTGTCTGGCGGGTTCGGCTGTTGCGCGTGATCGTTTCTTCTGCCTGCCGCATATCCCGTACGTGGATTCGTGGATCGAATGCGTGACTTTCCTGCGATGGGTGTCGTTGATCGGATGACAGCACAGGGTGGGCGGTGAAGGGGGTGGCGGTGATGGTCCGGTCGGCGGGGGCAGGGGGCCGCAGGCTGCCGCTGGTCGAGGGCGAGACTGCCCGTACCGCATGCGCACGCGCCTTGCTGCGCGGCGGCGTGGACGAGAAGACCGGCGAAGTCCTGTCCCCGGCCGCCTTGGCGGAGCGTGTGGGCTGGTGCGCCGAGTTGGTGTCGGGCATGGTATCCGCGCTGACCGCCGAGCACTGGAACGCCGTCGACGTGGACCGGCTGGCGTCCGGGGAGGACGCCGGGGGCCGGAAGCTGCCGTCGAACGCGTGGATGGCACTGCGCCGCCTGGGCTGGACGACCACTGCGCCCGAGGGCGTCAAGGTCAACGACCGGATTGTGCGGATGGCTCAGGAACAGGCCGGGCGCTCCCTGCGGTCGGCGAAGTGGCGCGCCGATGTGACCGCCGGGGTACTGGCCGTGTGGCCGGCAGATCCGGCCAAGCGCACGCCCGCCGAGTGGGATCAGGTCCGCGAGGCTGTGCCCGGGGGCCGTTTCCTGCCGTCGAGTGTGATCAAGTCCCGCACCCGTCAAGCGGTCGCCTTCGCCCGCAGGCACGGGCGGCTTCCGGCTGATGTGTTCGAGATGGAGCCCGCGCCCCGCGTGGCGCGGATGCTGCTGCTGTCCGCGTGCGACGGGCAGCAGGCCACCGTCGAACGCACCGACGAGCCAGGCCGGGCGCTGCTTCGGCTGCAACTGCCGACCCGTCCCGACCCGCGCACGTACGCGGACTGGACGTGGGTGGCCTGCCCGATCTCGCTGCCGCCGACGATCCCGACCGGCGCGGTCCTGCACCTGCCCACCCTGCGTGTGTCCGGTGGCCGGGTGCGCGCCGATCTCGCCTACACCCACGCCGTCCCCAAGACCGCCCGCACCGGGCACACGATTGCGCTCGGCGTGGACTGGGGCCTCAACACGCTGCTGTCCGCAGGTGCCGCCCGGCTCCACGATGACGGCCGTATCACCGCCCTCGGGCACGGCGCCCAGTTCCGGGCTTCCGGAGTGCTGGCCAAACAGCACCGACTCCGGCGGCTGTCCGAGCGCCTCCACGCCAAGGCCGACCACTACCAGCGACTCATCGACGGCCACGCACCCGATCCGGCCCTGGCCGACAAGCACGCGGTCCTGGTGGAAGAGATCCGCCGAGTGTCCGCCCGCCGCTCGAACCTCAACGACGCTCTCGCCTGGGCTGCCGCCCGCTGGGCCGTCGATCAGGCCATCGCCGCCGGGGCGAGCGTCATCTACCTCGAAGACCTGCGGTCGATGGAAGCCAAAGGCATGGGCCGCACGCACAACACCCGCATGTCCCAGACCGTGCGCGGGCAGATCGCCGACCGCATGCGCCACCTGGCCGCCGAGACCGGCATCGCCGTCGTCACCGTCCCGGCCCACAACACCTCCAAGCACTGCCCCCAGTGCCTCACCCCGCTCAGGCACCGCAAAGCCCCCAACCGCCCCACTGTCGCGGGCTGGAAGTGGGCCATCTGCCCCGACCGTTACGGCTGCGGCTGGCAGGGCGACCGCGACCACGGGGCGTGGCGGCGTATCGCCGCACGCGGCCTGACCCACCAGACCAAGACCGTCACCGACCGCGCCACCGGTGCCATGGTGATCCGCTCGGTGGTGGAGAAGCTCGAAGCCCGAGCGGTCATCAGGCCAGCACCGAAGACCAGCCGGGACCGGTCCAAGACCGGACCTACCCGGCGACACACAGCACGCCCCGCGCCCAGGCGACGCAGGGCACCCTCCCCCGCCGGCCCCTCGGGCCCGGCGGGCAAGCGTCCGGAGGGACACGCACCAACGGACCGGACCCGGCTGCCCCGCGCAGCCCACCGGCACCAGAGCATGACGACGATCAGCACACCCTCCCCCAGACTCCGTCCGGGGGGACCCCCATCCGGCCGACACCGGCCACGAGGAACAGCACTGGGCGCGGGCTTCCACCTGCACGCTCACACCACTCCTCCACGATGGGCAGAACCGGCGCCAGACACTACGTCTGACACGGGATCGCTTAGCTGATTAGAGACGCTCCATCAACCGCCGCTGCCAGAGGGCTTCCCTGCCTCAAGGGGCTCGAGGATCGGATGGACATCATGTCCTCCTCTGCGAACACGGGCTCGACGGTTCACGGGTCGGCACGGGGCGGCGAGGTGAGCCGCTGGGCGAAGCGACGCATACGGACGGAGGCCAGCGAGGCGGGCGTACGCCGAGGGCTGCCCCGCAGCGAGGCCTTGATCAGCCGCAGCGTCTGCAGAGAGCCGCTGCACGCCCAGCAGCAAGCGACGTGCGCGGCCACCCGCATCCGGTGCACACCGCTGAGCTCCCCGTCCGCGTAGGCCTCCACAGCACCGCGCAGCCGCACATGCCGTACCTTCTCCCGGCACTCAGCCCACAACTGACGTGGCCCGGGGATGCGCTGCCTTTTCATGCACCGGGAACCCGGGACTCGACTCGACGCATTCCATGGAATGGCCGTGGCGAGACCCTAGGGTTCCCGGCAACCGCCCGCCGATTCAGGAGGAGCCGCCGAGTTGGACGAGAAAGAGTGGCGCCGCTATCTCTCCGCCTACCACGACGATCGTCCCGGCATCACCGAACGGTTCTTCGAGCGGGCCGATACCTCTCCGCACGCCTGGCTGGCCGAGCCCCTGCGCGGGGCACCCGGCCCCGTGCTGGACCTGGCCTGCGGCACCGCACCCATGCGGCCGCTGCTCCCGGACGCCGACTGGGTGGGTGTCGACTCCTCGTCGGGGGAACTTGCCGCAGCCGCCCGGGCGGGCCGCGGTCCGCTCGTGCGCGCAAGCGCCGACGCCCTGCCCCTGACCTCTGGAAGTGTCGGCGCGGTCTGCGCGTCGATGTGCCTGCCGGTGCTCACTCCGCTGCCACGGGTGCTGGGCGAGATTACGCGGGTGCTACGACCCGGCGGCCTGCTCGCTGCCCTCGTCCCGGCCCGCCTCGGGTTCGACCCAGCCGGGCTGTTGGGCTGGACCCGGGTCATGCGCACGCTCGCCGCGGTGCATCAGCCCTGGCCCAACCCTCAGGCGCGGGACTCTGTTGCCAAGGTGCTGCGGCCGGCCAGATTCAGGGTGCGGTCCGACGAGCGCCGGGTCTTCACTCTCGTACTGGAGACGTCCGAGGACGTGGCCGTCCTGGTCGATGGTCTCTATCTGCCCGGCCTCGCCCCCGAACGCGCGGATGCCGCCAAGCGGGCGCTCGCCCATTGGGTACGCGGCGGAAAGACGCTGCCACTGCCGCTGCGCCGTGTCCTCGCGACTACCCGGGGACAGGAATGATCCCCGTACGGTCGTCTGCGTCTGCGGATCCCGGCCTGCCGCGCGCCCGCTCTCGACCACTGGCCGGTGATTGGCAGCGGCCGTTTCGGGTGCGCTGGCGGCGCGTGGCCCCACGCGTTACACCGGGGGATGGAATATACCCGTCCCGACGAGGGGTTTCTGCTGTGTGGAAGACGAAGTGACAGCGCCGCCAGACCCGGCGGACCCTCGGGGCAAGGCGTTCGCTGCCTACGTGCTGCCCGAGGTGGAGGTGCTGCTGCGCGTGGCGATGACGCTGACCGCGCAGCCCGCCGACGCCGAAGACCTGGTGCAGGACACCCTGCTGCGCGCGTACCGGGCCATCGACCGCTTCGACGGGAAACACCCGCGCGCCTGGCTGCTGACGATCATGCGGCGGGCCGAGATCAACCGGCACCGCCGCCGCCGTCCGCATCTTCTGGACGACCCGGACACCGACCTGGACCGGCTCAGCTCCACGGGCGCCAGCGGGTCGGCGGAAGAAGTTGTGGTGGGTGAAGCGTTCGACGAGGTGGTCGACGAGGCCCTGTGCGCGCTTCCGGACAAGCACCGGCAGGTGGTGCAGCTGGTGGACATCGACGGCCTCACCTACGCGGAGGCCGCCCACCTGCTGGACGTTCCGGAAGGCACCGTGATGAGCCGGCTGCACCGCGCGCGCAAACGGATAAGGGCCCAACTGGCCACGGCCGGGCTGGCACCGAAACGAGGTGTGATGTGAAAAGGCGCCCATGGTGGCGACGTTCAGCGGCCGAGCGCAGGATGAACTGCATGCAGGTCGCCCGCCTGCTGCAGTCCTACCTCGACGGCGAGACGGACGAGGTCACCGCACGCCGGGTCGCGGCGCATCTGAAGGACTGCCGTCGGTGCGGCCTTGAGGTGTCGGTCTACCGGGAGATCCACAACACGCTGGCCCGCCGGGTAGAACCGGACGCCGGGGCCGTGGAGCGGCTGCAAGCATTCGGTGAATCGCTCATGAGCGACCCGGCGGCCGGGAACGACGAGGGGGAAGATAACGCGCCACCCCCGGCGGGCGCCTGAGAAGGCCCTGGGGCAGGGAACCTGGTGACTCGGGCACCTTGCATGCACGGTCATCCGGAAGGCCGTCGACATCGGGCACCGCGCTGTACGACGAGGCAACCGCATACCCTCACCTCATGGGAGGAACCGGCGAAACGGGTCTCGGCAGGTGACGAAAGTCGCCCGCAGAGGCCCGTTTTGCGTTGCCCGGCTCAGCTGAGGTCTCGGCAGGGGCCTGCGGGTCAGTACGTACGCGGCAGGGCCCTCCCCGTGGCATCAGTCACCGGGAGGGCCCTGCTGTTTTGTTGATCTTCCGGCGGTTGGAGAAGGTCCGGGCTTGTCAGCCGGCCGGGGCCAGGTACCCGGTGGGAGTCCAGGTGCCGAGTGGCTTGGTTTTACGTCTGTGGTGTGTGCGCCTGCGGGGGCGCTCACCGTTGAGGGCGAGCGTCTCCACCCAGTTTTTGATCTTCCGGCGGTTGGCGTGGGCGAGCTGGAAGACGAGCAGGACGGTCTGGGCAGCGATGCCTCGGATACGGCGGGAGCCTGAGGCTTCGATGGATTCCGCGAGGGCGTTCTTCGCGTAGCCGTTGTAGCCCTCGACGCTGTTGCGGAGGCGGAAGTAGACCTTCTGCCATTGCTCGTCGCCGTACTCCAGGGCCTGCCAGTGCTTGGCACCGGCTTCGGGGGCCAGGGTGAGGCTGCGCTGAGCAATTCAGGCGTGGCATCGCCCAGTTGGGCGAAGCGGGTGTTGTGCAGGTCTTGGTGTCCGAGGTGCGCGGTGACCAGGTGCCGGTGTCGGCCGTCGTGGGGCCGATGCAGTTCGATGTCGTCTCCGCGTGCATGGACGGCGAGTTCACCGCCCCCGTACGGCTGGAGATGCTGCCGTACCACCTGGCCCGAAGCACCGACGCGGCCGGTGCGGAGGCACTCAACCGCTCCCGGCTCTCCAGGGCGAGGCTCTGACCAGGGTCCGCGACAAGGCCCAGCTCGCCCACTTCCCGGACCGCTGGCAGGTCAACTCCTTCGAACGTGAATTCCCTGACGCCCTTCTTGCCCCTCTCCTCGCCGCACACGAGTAAGCCCCGACCTGGGACGCCTCTTTCTGGACCCGGGTGGAGCCGCCTGGACGAGGCGTGGCAGCTTGTCCGTCAGTAGCCGCACAACTTCACCTTGTGGCAGGGTTGCGAGGTGCGGTTCGGCGGCCAGGAGGCTCGGTCTGTCGTCTCGGGCCTCCCGGGATCGGTCGCCCCCCGGGCATTGCGGTACTGCGGCTCCGCGACCATGCGCTGCGTAAAGCGCAAGTAAAGTGCCTGGTAGGGTCCATGTCGTGAGGGCCGTCACTCCCTCGCCGAGCATCGGTGAGGCGTTTCCTCAAGCGCCCGTTCCTACTGTCTGGGCCCTCCGCGACCATCGCATCTAAACGGCTTGCGAAGCGAAATCTACTGAAGCATCCCTACTGTTACGCGAAAGTAGAGATTTCTTGAACGACGTGCCTCAGTCCGACGGATTCGGTCTCAAACTCGGCAAGGCTGCGGTCGGCGGCCCGGCGGTGGCGGAGTCGGCGCTCCGGCGCAACGAGCCCCAAGCGGACGTGTCGTCCTCGGCCGCCGTGGCCGTACAGCAGCCGCCGCAGCCGCGAAGAGGGCAGCCGGCTGCGGCCGGTAAACGGGATGCGTTCTTCGACAACGCGAAGTACCTGCTGATCGTGCTGGTGGCCGTGGCGCACTCCTGGGAGGCGCTGGAGGGCAGCCGCGCCACCAAGGCCCTCTACATCTTCATCTACACGTTCCACATGCCGGCCTTCATCGTCATCTCCGGTTATCTCTCGCGCAGTTTCGCCGCCCGTCCCCACCAGATCAAACGTCTGGTGACCGGCATCGCCGTGCCATACGTCGTCTTCGAGGTGGCGTACTCGCTGTTCAAGCGGTACGTCGATGACGCACCCGATCACGCGATCAGCCTGCTGGACCCGTTCTTTCTCACCTGGTTCCTGGCCGCGCTGTTCATCTGGCGGCTGACGACTCCGGTGTGGCGCCTTCTGCGCCACCCGATGCCGGTAGTGCTCGGCCTCGCCGCGCTCGGGTCGGTCACCCCTGACGTGGGCGCCGACCTCAACCTTCAGCGGGTGTTGCAGTTCCTGCCGTTCTTTGTGCTGGGGCTGTGCCTCAAGCCCGAGCACTTGCAGATCGTGCGGCGCCGTGAGGTCCGGTTGCTGGCCGTGCCGCTCTTCGTCGGTGCCTTGCTGTTCGCGTACTGGGCCGCGACCCGGATGAAGACCAGCTGGTTCTTCCGTACCAACAGCGCCCAGGAGCTCGACGGCCCGTGGTGGCTCGGCCCGGTCATGATCTTCGCGCTCTTCGGCTGTTCCCTGCTGCTGACGGCCGCTTTCTTGTCCTGGGTGCCTCGTCGGCACATGTGGTTCACGGTTCTCGGCGCGGGAACGATCTGCGGCTATCTGCTCCACGGATTCGTGATCAAGGGAGCCAAGTACGTAGGGATCTTCGACACGTACACATGGCTGAGCGACCCCCTCGGCAAGGTCGCCGTCTCGCTGATGGCCGCGGTCGCCGTCACCCTGATGTGCACCCCGCCGGTGCGCCGGATCCTCCGGAGCGTGACCGAACCGGAGATGGCTTGGGCCTTCCGTCAGGACGTGTCCGGGCGGACCGCCATCTGTCCTCCAGCCGGCTCCCCGGGGCGGTCACGAAGCGCCAGAGTTGCAGGCGATCGCCGCCCGTCCACCCTCACGTAGGGCAACGGTATGCGGCTCGCTGTAGGCCGGCTGGTCCGTAAAGGCATGCGAAAAAAGGGCGGTTGTGCGTGCGGATCACGGGCGGCTTGGCCCACTACTCTACTGTTTCGTTGCAGTAGTGCTGCTCGCCGACCATGCGGTGCCGACTCGCTGACGCGCACGCACAACACGGAGTGCACCGACCAGCGCGGCAAACCCGAGCGGGTGCGCACCTACCGGGCGGATGCGCTGACGGCGGCCTTTCCGCGCGGCCCCGCCGACGGCGGCACGTACAGCTGGATTCAGCAGCCGAGCGACGGCACCCGGTGGTGTTACTGAAGCAGCCCTACGCCTTGGTGAGGCAGGAGGCTGTCCGGGCGCAGCGCAGAGCGTCGCCCGGAAGCGAGCACTCGCCTGTCGTGCACGTCGTCACCTCCGTGCCCCCAGCCTCCGGCGGAGCGTGCTGGCGAAGTCCTCGGCTGCCATCAGCTGCGCGCGCAGCGTCTCGCAGCGGGCGTCAGCGACCCTGCGGTAGGTGTCCAGGCGCTCGCGCAGCCGGTCCCGCTCTTCGCCCGTCGGAGGGTCGTCGACCGCGGCGATGCGGTCGGTGATCTCCAGCAGGTCGCGCATCTCCTCCAGGGAGAAGTCCAGCGGCTTCATCCTGCGGATCACCATCAGGCGATCGACGTCGGCCTCGGTGTAGAGGCGGAAGCCGCCCTTGCTGCGCGCGGAGGGGATGACGAGGCCGACTTCCTCGTAGTGCCGGATCGTGCGCAGCGACAAGCCCGTCCGCTCGGCCACCTCGCCGATCTGCATCTGCCGCTCAGTCATTCTCCGTGCCTTCACCTTCTGCGTTCCGCCGGACTACGAACACTTGAAGTGCGCCAGCATACGTGTCTGGAATCACACGGTCCGAGGGCCTGTTTACCTGCATTTCACAAGCCACAACTCGCACTCTGCCCTCACGTCAGAGTAGACTCTTTGGTGAGGGCGCCCGCGCTGTGCAGGTGCGGCAAGGGCAGCCCCGCCAGAGGGGGCCCTGATCGGGCCCGTCTCCACCCGCAGACTTCCGGGCAATGATGCCCGATCGGCAGCCACAGCGGCTGCTCTTCCATCCGGCAGGGCCCCCATCGAGGCCGGGCCGCCGGGGATTCCGCCCCTCGGTGTGGAGTCGAGTACGACGCGTGGGCATCCAGCGGATGGGTGTGTGCGCCCGAACAGGAACGGTTGCATGTCTTCACCGCTGTCCGTAGTTCCCAAGCTGCGCATGTCAAAGCCCGACTGGCTCGCCTCCCCGAAGGTCTTCCGCACCGAGGTGCTGGCCGGCCTCGTGGTCGCCCTGGCTCTGATCCCCGAGGCGATCTCCTTCTCGATCATCGCCGGGGTCGACCCGGCCGTCGGTCTGTTCGCGTCCTTCACCATGGCCGTGGTGATCTCGATCGTGGGCGGTCGCAAGGCCATGATCTCCGCCGCGACCGGCGCGATTGCCTTGGTCATCGCCCCGCTCAACCACGAGTACGGGCTCGGGTACCTGATCGCCGCGGTCATCCTTGGCGGCATTATCCAGATTGTTCTCGGGGCCCTGGGTGTCGCCAAGCTGATGCGCTTCGTACCGCGCAGCGTCATGGTGGGCTTCGTCAACGCCCTCGCCATCCTGATCTTCATGGCCCAGGTGCCCGAGATGCGGGACGTGCCGTGGGCTGTCTACCCGCTGATCGCCGGCGGCCTCGCGCTCATGATCTTCTTCCCCAAGGTCACCACCGTCATCCCGGCCCCCCTGGTCTCCATCGTCATCCTGACCGTGATCACTGTTGCCGCCGGCATCGCGGTGCCGAACGTCGGTGACAAGGGCGATCTGCCCTCGTCCCTGCCGGTTCCGGGCCTGCCGGACGTGCCGTTCACGATGGACGCGCTGACCACCATCGCCCCGTACGCCCTCGCTTTCGCGCTGGTCGGGCTCATGGAGTCGCTGATGACCGCCAAGCTCGTCGACGACATCACCGACACGCACTCCAACAAGACCCGCGAGTCCATCGGTCAGGGCATCGCCAACATCGTCACCGGCTTTTTCGGCGGCATGGGCGGCTGCGCCATGATCGGCCAGACCATGATCAACGTGAAGACGTCCGGCGCCCGAACCCGGCTCTCCACGTTCCTCGCCGGTGTCTTCCTGATGGTTCTGGTCGTCGTGTTCGGGCCGGTCGTCTCGACCATCCCGATGGCGGCGCTGGTCGCGGTGATGATCCTGGTTTCCATGGCGACCTTCGACTGGCACTCGATCCAGCCCAAGACGCTCAAGCGCATGCCGGTCGGCGAGACCACCGTCATGGTGGTCACTGTCGCCGCTGTGGTCGCCACTCACAACCTCGCCATCGGCGTCGTTCTCGGCTCGATCACCGCCATGGTCATCTTCGCCAAGCGCGTCGCGCACCTGGCCGAGGTCTCAGGTGTGGTCGACCCGGACGGCAAGCAGGTTGTCTACGCGGTCACCGGCGAGCTCTTCTTCGCCTCCTCCAACGACCTGGTCTACCAGTTCAACTACAAGGACGACCCGGACGACGTCGTCATCGACCTCACCGACGCCCACATCTGGGACGCCTCCTCGGTGGCAGCCCTGGACGCCATAGAGACCAAGTACGCCCAGCGTGGCAAGAAGGTCACCATCGTCGGCCTGAACGAGCCCAGCGCCGAGATGCACGACAAACTCGCCGGCCGGCTCACCGCCGGGCACTGAGCACCGACCGCCCTTGTGCGCCGTCCATAGATGGCGGACAAGGGCGGTTCTCTGTGCGCGGGCCGGCGACGACTCGCGCCTTGATCATTTGCCCCCGGCCGGGTATGTATCGCTGTCGCTGCGTACAACTCCGAACTGCCAGTGGTCAGGTGGCTCACCTGGGTGGACGGGGCCGGCTCCCTCCCAGGTCTCCGGAAAGCTGCCTGCCCCAGAAGGCGTCCTACCGGTTGTGATCCCCGGAAAGGCGTTTCGCTGATCTCCGGGCTACCGCCGCCAGACGGCGGCGCAACGCGCCGCGCAGCCGAAGCCGGTCTACCTGCAGGGCGAGCTGCCCGTCGTGCGCCTCCGGCTTCACGTATCTCATCAGGTCTCGATGCACTGGCGGCAGGGGCGTCGTGGCCGGGACCTCGATCGACCAGGCTCTGGTGTCTCGTCCGCTGACCGCAAGCCGGACGGCCATCCGCCACGTGCCGTGTGCGAGCCCAGCCACGGGAATGGAGACGGCGAAACCTGTGGCGGTCGGAACACTGGATCCCAGGAATTCGACGCTTTCGCCGTCCTGATTCTCCAGTCGTACGCCGAGCGCGGAAGCAGGGAACGCTGCGAGCGTCCAGTCTCCCCGGACGTGCAGTTCGTCTGCCGGCATCCACGTGACTTCGGTCTTGAGGAGCCGGCGGGGCACGCGGTGCTTGTTTTCACCGACATCGACGGTCAAGTTGCCGTACGGCTGGGTGTAGTACAGGGCCGCTGCGAAGATGCCGTCAGCACCTGCGACGACATGAACTTTTGGCTTGGTGCTGACTGCGGGCAGCCGTTGATGACCGATGCGGAATTCTTTGCAGACCCCTGCGGCATCGAGAGCGAGGAGGACGTCCCAGAGCCCCTTCCGCAGGCGCCCACCGTCGGCAACTGAAGCAAGATCGACGGTCACAGTGAAGCCTCCAGGAGGCGCAGCCTGCTGCCCACTCTCGGCTATGTTGTCAGGAGGGGCAGTGGCCACAGCCTCAGCCGGGACTCGGTATTCGACCCCCGAGTTCCGCTCACGCAGCACGAGTTCCGTGCTGTAGGGCACGGCGAGGACGTCCTGCAGAAAGGCGTGACCGGTCAGGGTCATCCGGCTGTCCTCCAGGCTCACTGAATCGAGCCGATGACGGACCGAAAGGTCCCGCGTAACGTCATACACATGGTCGGGAATGTCCAGCACGCCATCCCGGAAATGTGGCAGCCGGGCATACGCGCGCCCGCTCTCCACGAGGATGTCGGGGTGCTTGCCTGCGGAACGGATACCGAGCCCGAGCCGCTCCATGGCGACCAGCTCATCAAGATGGCCCCGCAGGATCAGCTCGCACCGCAACCGCGTAATCGCGTTGACTCGATCCCGGAGAGAGCCGGGGTAGGAGCGCGTCAGCAGCTCCCGCAGCTCGTGGAATCCTGACTCCTGAACCTGCCGGTCGCTCTCCTCGGCCAGATGGATCAGGGCGTGGTGCAAGTCGATGGTCAGATGCCGGTTCATCAACGTGTCACGGTCAGGGCCCGCAGGCACGTTCTCCTCGACCAGATCGACCATCATCCCAAGCGTCCGGATGCGCTGCTCCGCACCCCGCGTGGTCACAGTGATGTTCTGACCGTCGTCGCGCTTGACGATGAACAAGCACTCGTAGTCGGCCACGACCGAGATGCCGTCGGCGCGCAGATAGGCGAGGGCTGTGAAGAGCTGGTCCTCGCAGACCTTGTAGCCGACGGGGAAACGCAGCTTGTGCCGCTCGACGAGCTCCCGGCGAATCAACTTGAGCGGGTTGAGAGCCCAGTACACCCGCGAATTGAAGACGTCGGTACGCGGCTGATTACGGGCGAACATCGACGCCGGCGCGCCACGTCCGTTGACCCCGACCATCTTGCCGAGCACCACATCGGTGCCGTTGGCCTCGGCCATCTGGAACATGCGCTCCAGTGCTTCCTCGCCGAGATAGTCGTCAGCGTCCAGGAAGAAGACGTACCGTCCACGCGCCTGATCCAGACCCGCGTTGCGTGGAGCGGAAGGGCCCCCGGAGTTCTCTTGGTGGAACACCTGGAACAAACCCGGGTAGAGCTCGGCGAACCGCTCAAGTTCCTTACCTGTGCCGTCCGTCGAGCCGTCATTGACCGCGATGACCTCCAGCCGGTCGCGGCCGATGCTCTGCCCGACCACTGAAGTCAGGGTCTCAGTCAGGTACGGCATCGCATTGTATGCACCGATAATCACTGAAATATCGGGTGTAGGCATGAACGTGTATCCATTCCGTCTAGCCAAATGGTTCGCCGCAGGGCGCGACTGATCGCGGGATGGACCCCCCGAGCCGGACGGGGCACGCGAACGCGGGCCAGCCAGCCGCCGAGTAAATATACTCTAACGAGAGAGCAAGGTCGGTAAAGTTTCCTATGATCAGAATCTGCTGGTCAGAGCCGTGGACAGGCGGCGGCTAGCCACGTACGTCCTTGCTACAACCCTCACGTCTCTGGAGAGTGCTACCGCCTGTGCCGAACTGGTCGTAGTCCGCTTCACGGGCCTCCTTCTGAAGGGCACCGGCTGGACGGCCGTGCGGTTGCGCATGAAGGCGCTGCTCTGATCTCTGAGCCCGCCGCGTGCGGGGGACGCGCACTGTACGGGCCGAGGAGTGGTGTCCTCGGATCTGCCGGGGAACGAGGTCGCCACGCCTCAAGGCGATGCGGTGCCACCTGTAACCTTCGATCCGCGGGGCTGGTGGGAAATGATCTAAGGTCCGCGGGAAACCGGTAGCTGTGGTGGCGGCATCGCCCCTGATCAGCGCGTTTCGTCGGTTGCCCCATGGAGGAGACAATGCCGAGCCGGAACGCTCAGGTGCTCGTTTTCGACGTCAACGAGACACTCAGCGACATGAGTCCGCTACGGACACGCTTCGAAGAGATCGGCGCTCCCCCACACCTTCTCCGCCTATGGTTCGCCGGCTGCGCGACGGCTTCGCACTCACCGCTGCCGGAGCCTATGCGGACTTCTCGGTCGTTGCCCAGGATGGAATCCGGGCGCTGTTGCCCAGAGTCCCGGGATGGTCGGGAGACGTCGAGCAAGCGGCACGTCATGTGCTGGCCGGGTTCACCGAGCTTGAGGTGCACCCCGATGTCCCGGACGGCGTGCGGACTCTTCACGAGGCGGGATTCCGCCTGGTGACCATGACCAACGGCCGCGCCGCGCTCGCCGAGCGGCTCCTCTCCCGAGCCGGACTACTGCACTGCTTCGAAGCGCAGCTGGACGTGAGCGGGCCGCAGTGCTGGAAGCCCGCACGCGCCGCCTACCAGTACGCCGTGGAGCACACCGGGGTGCGGCCGGATCAGGCCGTACTCGTCGCCGTCCACCCGTGGGACATCGACGGCGCGCAGCGCGCGGGACTGGGCGGCGCATGGTTGCGGCGCGGCGCATCGGCCTATCCCGAGGCCATGCTGTCTCCCACGTACACGGCTGAGGACCTGCGTGACCTTGCAGCAGCACTCGCACAGGGCGCTGCCCGCTGAGGCGCGCGATCAGCCCGTACCTGCGAGTCCTCGGTGACCAATCCCGCCCGTCACGAAGCAGGCATCCCGACGGAGGGTTTTCCCTCCGCAGACCGCAGTGCGACCGAGGGAAGTGACCGAGCGGCGACTGCGCGGAGGCGGTTGGCGTTGCCAACGACGGACAGGGACGACAAAGCCATCGCTGCGGCGGCGATGATCGGGCTCAGAAGCCATCCGGTAAAGGGGTACAGGACGCCCGCGGCCAGCGGGATGCCGACGGAGTTGTAGAAGAAGGCCAGGAATAGGTTCTGGCGGATGTTTCTCAGGGTGGCCCGGCTGAGGGTTACCGCGGTGACCACGCCGCTCAGGGCACCGGAGACAAGGGTGATGTCGGCCGCCTCGATGGCCACGTCGGTCCCCGTGCCGATGGCGAAGCCCACGTCCGCCTGAGCCAGTGCCGGGGCATCGTTGATGCCGTCCCCCACCATGCCGACGCGTCCGCCCTGATTCTGCAGGCGGCGGATCTCGTCGGCCTTGTGCTCCGGCAGCACCTCGGCCAGGACCGTCCGGATCCCCACCTCCGCAGCGATGGCCTCGGCGGTACGCCGGTTGTCACCGGTGATCATGATGATCTCCAGGCCGAGACGTTTCAGTTCGGCGACGGCAGTGGGCGAGTCCTCCTTGAGGGTGTCGGCAACCGCGATCACGCCGAGCAGCCGCCCGTCCACCGCCGCGAATACCGCGGTCTTGCCCTCGGCGGCCAGCCGCTCCGCCTCCCCCTGAAGCGGTTCCGTATCGATACCGGCCTCGGTGAGCAGACTGGGCTTCCCCGCCGGCACACGGCGGCCGTCGACGGTGCCCGTGACGCCCTGGCCGGTGACCGAGTCGAAGTCGGTCACCTCAGCCAGGCGGATGTTCCGGTCGGCCGCGCCGCGGACGATGGCCTGGCCGAGGGGGTGCTCGGAGGCGTGCTCGACGGAGGCGACCAGGCGAAGAGCCTCCTCCTCGGCGAAACCGTCCGCCGGGACGACGTCGGTCAGTGCGGGCTCGCCCTTGGTGATCGTCCCGGTCTTGTCCAGCACGATCGTGTCGAGCCGGTGAGCCGTCTCCAGCGACTCGGCGGAGCGGATGAGGACGCCGGCCTCTGCGCCCTTGCCGGTGCCCACCATGATGGACAGCGGCGTTGCGAGGCCGAGCGCACAGGGGCAGGCGATGATCAGCACCGCCACGGCGGCGACCAGTCCCAGTATCAGGGCCGGCGAAGGCCCTATGACGAACCACACGGCGAACGAGGTGATGGCGATGAAGACGACGGTGGGTACGAAGTAGCCGGCGACGAGGTCCGCGATCCGCTGAATGGGCGCTTTGGACGCCTGTGCTTGCTGGACCAGCCGGATGATCTGGGCAAGCAGCGTGTCCGCGCCCACCCTGGTCGCCTCCAGACGGAAGACGCCGGTCTGATTGATGGTCGCTCCCACGACGTCGTCGCCAGGACCCTTGGTCACCGGCATCGACTCCCCGGTCAC
The DNA here is from genome assembly GCF_018614615.1 of Streptomyces sp. ISL-100. Taxonomy (GTDB): domain Bacteria; phylum Actinomycetota; class Actinomycetes; order Streptomycetales; family Streptomycetaceae; genus Streptomyces. The sequence goes on from NZ_JAGGOK010000029.1 coordinate 205,480, forward strand.
CATGGACTCATCCACGGTGGAGCGGCCGTCGATGACCCGGCCGTCGACGGGCACCTTCTCGCCGGGGCGCACTACGACGGCATCGCCCTGCGCGACCTCATCGACCGGCACCCTCCACCTCCGCGTCGTCCCGCACCACCCGGGCAGTCTTGGCCTGCAGGTTCAGCAGCTCGCGCATCGCCTGTCCGGTGCCCGCCTTTGCCTTCGCCTCGACCAGACGGCCAAGGAGAATCAAGGTGAGGATGACGCCGACGGCCTCGTAGTAGACATCGCGCACTTCTGCGGGCAGCAGGCCGGGCACCACCGTGACCAGGAGGCTGTAGCCGTACGCCGCGGAGGTCCCCAGGGTAATCAGCGCGTTCATTTCGGCAGAGCGGTGCCTCAAGGCCAGCCACCCCGTCCGGTGGATCGGCCAGCCCGTGTAGAACATCACCGGCGTGATGAGCGCGAACTGCACCCAGTGGTTGAGGAGTACGTCCGGCACAGCAACGGCGAAGAGCTCGTGCAGCATGACCACCACGACCACCGGAGCGGACAGAATCGCCCCGAGAATCACCCGCCGCGACAGATCAGCGATCTCCGCGCGCCGCGCAGCGGCCTCACCGTCCTCCGCCCCGGCACCGCCAGGTACAGCGGTTTCGGCCGGCTGTTCCTCCTCGCCGGCGGCCGGTTCCCTGGTGGTTGCCCTCCCGTCGTCGGTGGGCTCGACGATGAGCGTGCCGTGCACCATGTTCATCCCGCAGGCGAAGCCGAACCGGCCCGCCTTGTGGGGGACAAACTCTGCGGTGGCCTTGCCGAACGCCGGCAACGACTTGGCCAGAGCGAAGTCGGGGAAGAGCACGCGGGACGTACACTCGCCGCTCTCCCGCCGGTCGAAGATCAGACGCACGGGGATTCCCTGGCGTACGCGGATCAGATTCGGTGAGTACCCGCCCTTCACCGTGATCCCGATCTCTTGGACACCACCTTGGAGTTCGGCCACCCGCGTCTTCTTGGGCCCCAGGAAGAACCAGGCAAGCAGCGCGATCAGCCCGGCGGCTCCGATGAGAACCCCAAAGTCGGTTGCGCTCATGGCACTCCTTCCGGGCTGACCCGCCGCCCTGTACATCTGCCTTCCTCGACCGCGGCCGTCAAGTCTTGATCCGAAGGGTGACGGTTTACGACGACGTCACCATCAGGTACCCGTCCCCAGCGTGGGAACTCCCGCCGCCGAACGCATGACCACCCCGCGGTACGAGCCTAGAACCGTGCCCCAGGGGCAGGGTCAAGCGAAGCGACACGGACAAGCGGGCCGTGGTGCTCGTGCCGGACTGCGGCAACCAGAGGAATCAATCGGCGGGCAGCCACCGAGCAGGAGCAAAAGCTCCTTCGCAAGGACCGCACATCGTGGTCCGCTGCTGCCGGGCCCCGCACCGGGCGTGCTGCCAAGAATGTCGACGACTGCGCTGGTCGGGGAAGTCAGCGCCGCCCACACCGGGTTCCCACCGTGCGGGGTGTGATATCCCCGCCCCCTGGACGAGAGGGCTGAGGGCAATGGAGTTTGCAGTTGGCCCGGCGCTGCTGGCCGGTTTGGTGGGCACCGTCGCCATGACGGCCGCGATGATGATGGGCCGTGCCATGGGAATGACGTCCATGGATATCGCGCTCATCACCGGCGGAATGATGACCGGAGACGAACGCCGCGCACGCACAGTGGGCATGGTGATCCACTTTGTCGTCATGGGCACCGTGGTCTTCGGCTTGATCTACGCCGCCGTCTTCCACTGGACCGGCTCGGCCAGCTGGCTCGCCGGCCTGGTGGTCGGCTTGATCCACGGCCTGGCGGTAGGCGTGATCGCGATGCCCATGATGGGCGAGGTCCACCCGCGGATGCGCGGCTCCGGCGACGGCTTCCGGCTGGGCGCTCCCGGGTTCATGGGGATCGGATACGGCAAGGGCACACCGATGGGCCTGCTCGTGGGTCACCTGATCTACGGCGTGGTGGTCGCCCTGGTCTACGCCGCCCTTGTGTAAATGGGCTCACGTACTCGCCGCTGGAATGACTGGGAGACCGCTGTGAGCAGCACCCCCGCGGCTGACGTGTTCGCGATGGAGCCACCTGAGGCACGGCTGCTGGACGGCCGTAAAGCCCTGGTGACCGGTGCTGACTCCGGGATCGGGCAGTCAATCGCCTATCAGCTTGCCGCCCACGGCGCCGCCGTGGCGATCAACCACCTGGGGGACTCAAAGGTCGCCGACGCGATGGCCCAGAAGATCCAGAATGCCGGTGGCAAGGCGATCACCGTACCCATGGATGTCACGCAGGAGGAGCAGGTGCGGCGCGCGTTCGCCCTAACGGCCGACGCGTTCGACGGCCTCGACCTTCTGGTCAACAACGCTGGCGTCGAACGCCCGTTCCGACTCGTAGACATGGAGCTGGAGTGGTGGCAGAAGGTCATCGACGTCAACCTCACCGGCACGTTCTTGTGCTCTCGGGAGGCGGTACGGATCATGCTGGAGCGGGGTTCACGCGGCACGATCGTGAACATCACCAGCGTCCACGAGACGATCCCCTGGGCGGAGTACTCCCACTACTGCGCGTCCAAGGGTGGACAACGGATGTTCGCCCAGAGCATCGCGCGCGAACTCGCCCCGTACGGCATCCGGGTGGTGTCCGTGGCGCCCGGGGCGATCGAGACCCCGATCAACCAGGACGTCGTCGCCGACCCACAGCGGCGCAAGGCGGTCCAGGATGAGATCCCGCTGGGGCGGTGGGGCAACGTCTCGGATGTCGCGGGCGTGGTGGCGTTCCTCGCCTCCGAGCGGGCGGACTACATCGTCGGCTCGACGGTGTTCGTCGATGGCGGCATGACGCTCTCCCCAAGGTTCGACTAGCCATGTCCACTCGAATCGCCGATTACGGAATGCTCGCCGACGGCAGCTCCGCCGCCCTGGTCGACCGGCGTGGTTCCATCGACTGGATGTGCCTCCCGCGCTTCGACAGCCCGGCGCTGTTCGCGCGCCTGCTCGACCCTGAAGCCGGTCACTGGTCGATCACCCCGACAGGGCGGTTCGACGTGCGACGCCGCTACCTGCCGGGCACCCTCGTCATCGAAACCACGTTCACCACCGCCACCGGCGCAGCGCGTCTGCGCGACGCGCTCGCCGTCGCCGAAGGCCAGCGAGGCCACCATCTGGGCCTGCGGCCACCACACGAGCTGCTGCGCGAGATCGAGGGGCTGCTCGGCGAGGTCGAGTTCGACATCGACCTGGTGCCCCGCCCCGAGTACGGGCTGGTACGTCCGCTGCTGCGCCTCACCGACGGCGGGGCACGTACGTTCGGCGGCCCCAACCAGATCGCCGTGCGCTCCCCCGTCCCGCTGGAGGCGGGCGAAGCCTGTGCCCGCGCCAGGCTACGAGTGGCAGCCGGTCAGCGACTCGGCTTCTCCCTCGTGTGGGCACCCCCCGAAGTAGCCCCACCCGAGCCGACCGCTCCCGAGCGGGTGACGGCACGGATCACGGACACCGTCGAAGCGTGGCGGTCCTGGGAAGCCGAGCATGACATTTACCAGGGCCCGCACCACGACCTGGTGCTGCTGTCCTCCCGGGTGCTCAAGGGGCTGACGTACCGCCCGACCGGCGCCATCGTCGCCGCACCGACGACCTCCCTGCCGGAGACGGTGGGAGGGATGCGCAACTGGGACTACCGCTACGCCTGGATCCGCGACGCCAGCCTGACCCTGGAGGCGCTCTACCACGGCTCGTGCCCCGACGAGGCGGTTGACTTCGTCTCCTTCATGACCAGTTCCGCAGGCGGAAGCGCCGGAGCGGAATCGTCGCTGCAGTGCATGTACGGCGTCGGCGGCGAGCACGACCTGACCGAGCGCGTACTTCCCCATCTTCGCGGATGGCGGGACTCCCGCCCGGTAAGGGCCGGCAACGCCGCATGGGCGCAAAGCCAGCTCGACCTCTACGGCGAACTGCTGAACGCTCTGCACCTGTACAGGGAACAGCTCGGACAGCTGCACCCGGAAATCCAGCGTTTCGCCGCAGAGCTGGCAGACACTGCGGCGCGCCGCTGGACGGAACCGGACGCCGGCATGTGGGAGATGCGTGGCGAACCGCGCCATCACCTGTCGTCGAAGGTGTTGTGCTGGGTGGCGCTCGACCGCGCGGTGAAGCTCGCCCCACGCCTGGGCCGGCACGCGCGTACCGAATCCTGGTCTTCAGAACGGGACCGGATCCGCGCGGCGGTGCTCGAACGGGGCTGGAGCGACCGCCGACAGGCCTATGCCCAGGCGTTCGACTCCGACGAGCTCGACGCCGCCGCCCTGCTCATGCCGCTGTACGGATTCCTGCCGGCCAACGATGAGCGCATGTACGCGACGATCGAGGCGATCGCCCGGGAGCTGACCGAGGACGGGATGGTGTTGCGCTACCGGACAACCGGGGATCCAAGCGTCGATGGACTCACCGGCAAGGAGGGCGCCTTCGCGCTCTGCTCGTTCTGGCTCGCCTCCGCCCTCGCTCAAGCCGGTCACCCCGATCGCGCGAAGGCCCTCTTCGACCGCGTCGCCGGCTTTGCCAACGACCTGGGGCTACTCGCCGAGGAAATCGATCCGCGCAGCGGTGAACTGTTCGGCAACTTCCCGCAGGCCTTCAGTCACATCGGACTGATCAACGCGGCCGCCGCCATCGACCAGGCCTATGGCGCACCGCCCCACCCCAACAGCAGCCGGTCACAATGAGCACGCCAATCAAGCCGCTGCCCGTCAGGACCGGGTCAGTAGCCGCCACCGTCTTCACCTGTTCCCTTACCTTCGACCTTGTTGCCGTCCGCATTGAGCACGTACCACTCGGCGCCGAACTGGTCGAGTTCCTGTCCGTTCGTGTCGCCGGGCTTCTTGTCGCCTTGGTAGTAGTACAGCGGGTGGCCGTTGTAGGTGACTCCTGTGCTGCCGTCGTCCCGGGGGCTCGTGCCGATCAGGTCCGGCTTGACGCCTTGGGCCGTCTTTGGTTTGCCGGAGGTGGTCAGAGGCGGCCAGGCCTGCGCGCATGCGCCGGAGCAGGTTGACTTCTCCGACTTGTCGGCCTCGAACAGATAGAGAGTCCGGCCCTTCCCGTCGACCAGGATCCGGCCGAGCTTGCTGGAGCGCGCAGCCACAGTGGCTGCACCTCCGGGGCTTGCGGTACCGGCACTCGTTGGCGTGGTCGGGACGAAGGCGGGCGGGACCGGTTCCTCGTCGTCATCACCGCATCCGCTGCAGACAGCGGCGATCAGCGCAACGGTGATCGCCGCTGTTCTCGCCTTGGAGGTGTGCTTCATCGTGGGCTCCTGCGGCCGGGATCGCCCTGTCCGGGCCGGACGGGGGCGGGTGCGTAGCCGAGTGCCTCCTCGGCCACCTTCCTCCACTACGGAGCAGCCCGAATGACGTGGCAATTCGTGTGACCCGTCCGGCGTACAGAAGCTGGCGCGCCGGGCTGGGGCCCGGTGGTGGCGTTCGAGCTGCTGTTACCCGGCCGTTCCTCGTAGCCGCACACCACCGCTGCAGCGACCTGCTCACTTCCCTGGAGTACCAACGGTTCTTGGTGTGCGTACGGCAGCGCAACCAGAGCGCGGATGCGTGCCTTCCAAGAACAGAGGGTCCAGGGGAAGAGTGGACGCGGGTCGGCGGGTTCCCTGAACATCACTCGTATCCGGGCGTGGTCAGGGGTGATGTCCGGTGAACGGCCAGCAGCGTCCCAAGCGCAACCGTCGGCAGGTCCTCAAAGGGGCCGGGGTAATCGGGGGGCTCATCGGCCTGCTCCTGGGCGGAGGTTTTGTCGGCTGGCAGGCCATCTCCGACCGCCCCGCCGACTCGCCCCCGGCTGTGCAGCCCGGTCAGGATCCATCGCTGGAGACACTGGCCGGCGCCGCGGTCTCCGGCGGTCCGGGCAAGGACGGGATCCCCTCCGTCGACCGGCCGAAGTTCGTCCCGGCACGGGACGCGGACTTCCTCAAGGACGACGAGCCGGTGTTCGGGCTGGAGTACCGCGGCGAGTTCCGGGCGTACCCCCAGCAGGTGCTGGTGTGGCACGAGATCGTCAACGACACCGTGGCCGGAGAGCCGCTGGCGGTCACGTATTGCCCGCTCACCGGCACGGTGATCGGGTTCTCAAGCCCGCCCGGCATGCCTGAGTTGACGTTCGGCACCACCGGCAAACTCGTCAATTCCAACCTGCTGATGTACGACCGGCAGACCGGCTCTGAGTGGCCGCAGTTGCTCGGCACCGCCATCAGCGGACCGCTCAAAGGGCAGCGGCTGGACACCGTCCCCCTGGTGTGGAGCACCTGGAAGGACTGGCGGACCGCGCATCCCGACACCCGCGTGCTGTCCACCGACACCGGCGCCCTGCGCAACTACGGCAGCGATCCGTACGGCTCCTACCCGCGACAGAGCGGTTACTACGTCGAAGGAGGCACGCTCTTCCCGGTGCTGACCATGAACGACCGCCTACCGGACAAGGACGTCGTGATCGGCGTACGGGCCGGTGAGCAGCGGCTTGCGATCCACAAGGACCTCGTCCGCAAGGCGAAGACCGTGCAGGCCACAGTGGGAGGTACGAAGGTGGTCGCGCGATGGGACGACCAGCTCGACACCGCTCGGGTCTTCCAGCGCGTCGGCGACCAGTGGAAGCCGGCCGACTTCCTCGACTCCATGTGGTTCGCGTGGTACGCGTTCTACCCGAACACCCAGGTGCGGCAATGAACAGGGCGCTGGCGGCCGTCGCCAGGGTCGGCGACGCCTGGGACGCCACAGTGACCGCCACCGTGGTAACTCCCCGCCGCGTGCTCGCCGCCCTTGCCGTCCGTCGCCACCGGCGGGTCGGGCTGGTCGCGGCCGCTGTGGTGCTGCTCGCGTACCTGGCGTCCATCGGTGATCTGGTGGTGTCGTCCTCGGGCCGGTTCACGGGCGTCCCGGTGTTCCAGACCGCTTGGGAGCAGCTGTTCCAAGCCCGGGCTCCGTACCTGTTCGAGCCGGTGCTCGCGGTGCATCCCACTCAGCACGTGGCGGTGTTCCTCAGCCCGCTCAACCTGCTGCTCGGCGCGATCGTGGCCGCGCTGGTGGGGTCCAATGTCGCGGTCGCCGGGCTCGCGGCCCGGCAGGCGGCCTCCTGCCGACGGACCCGGTACGCGCGGCTGCTCGCCGTGTTCCCGGCGTTCCTGCTGGGATTCGCCTGCTGCGTACCGACCTTCCTGCTCGTCCTCGGCAGCGGCACCGCCGCGGCGCTCCTGCCGGTGCTGATCCCGCTGCGCCCGGTCTTCTATCCGCTCACGCTTCTGCTGCTGATCGGAACTCTGGTGTGGGGCGCGTCCCGGCTCAGCAAGCGCCCGGCGACGGACAAGAGCGCGGGAAGGAACGCCGCCCACTCGGACAGTGATCTTGCGAACCACGATCCGCAGCAGGACGGGACGCCATCCGGACACGGTAGCTCGCCCCAGCGACGCCCCAGCCCGTAATCGGCGTCCTCCAGGAGGCGGCAGCCAGCAGAACACCGCGCGTCTGAGAGCCCTGACCAGCCAGTCGGCTATGCGGTCACGTACCGAGGCGAGACGCGTGGCAGCCGGCGGCTCGATTCCGGTCGTATGACCGGTCAGGTCCGCCAGGAGCGGGCGCAGCTCGTCTTGCGTACGGGCTTGCAGGGCCTGGCGGCGCCGCTGCTCGCATTCGGCATGATCCAACAGGCCGTCGGCATGCGCTGCCTTCAGGCGTTCGATGGCTTGTGCACGTTCTGCGTGACCAACAGGCAGGGACGACATTCCAGGCCTCCTTTTTTACGGTAGACCGTTTGTGCCTTTGCCGTGCCCGCGCTGGTCCGCAGAACTGCGGGGCCCGCCCCCGGGCAGCGCCGCCGCGCGGGGGACCAAGGAGGGAAGGCGCGGGACCGCCGTCCGGGTTCCGGGTATACGCCGGGAAACCCGGACGCACCACCAGCAAGGAGACAGACATGGCGCAGCAGACCGATGCCATTGTGATCGGGATGGGCGTGGGCGGCGAGCACGTCGCCGAGCGCCTGGCCGAGGAGGGACTGGACGTCGTCGGGGTCGAGGCGGAGCTGGTCGGCGGGGAGTGCCCGTACTGGGCCTGCATCCCGAGCAAGATGATGATCCGCGGCGGGAACCTGCTCGCCGAGGCCCGCCGCATCCCCGGCATGGCCGGGCAGGCACACGTCAGCCCTGACTTCGGACCGGTCGCCTCCCGGATCCGCGACGAGGCGACCGACGACTGGAATGACCAGGTGGCCGTGGACCGGTTCACCGGAAAGGGCGGGCACTTCGTCCGAGGGCGGGCGCGACTGGTCGGCGCCGGCCGGGTGGCGGTCGACGGACAGACGTTCAGCGCCCGGCGCGGGGTCGTGATCGCCACCGGCAGCCGCCCGCAGATCCCCCCGGTGCCGGGCCTGGACCAGGTGCCGTACTGGACCAACCGTGACGCCATCGCCGCCAAGGAAAGCCCGCAGTCGCTGATCGTGCTCGGCGGAGGAGCTGTGGGCCTCGAGCTCGCCCAGGCCTTCGCACGCTTCGGCACTGCCGTCACAATCGTCGAGGCGACGGAACGGCTGCTGCCCGTCGAGGAGCCCGAGACCAGCAGCCTGCTCACCGATGTCCTGGGCGCCGAGGGCATCACCGTACGTACCGGGGCACAGGCCACCCACATGCGCCATGACGGCGACACCTTCGGCCTCACGCTCGACGGCCGCGAGGAGCTGACCGCCGAGCGGCTCCTGGTGGCCACCGGGCGCCGCGCCAACCTGGCGGGGCTCGGGCTGGAGACGGTCGGCCTCGACCCGGACTCCCGCGCCCTACAGGTGGACGAGCAGCTGCGTGCCGGTCCCGGCCTGTGGGGTGTCGGAGATGTCACCGGGCGAGGGGCGTTCACGCATGTGGCGATGTACCAGGCCGAGATCGCCGTCCGCGCCATCCTCGGCGAATCAGGCCCGGACGCGGACTACCGCGCCCTGCCCCGGGTCACCTTCACCGACCCCGAGGTCGGTTCCGTAGGGATGACCGAGGCCCAGGCGCGGGAGAAGGGCCTGCAAGTACGCACCGGCACCGCACAGGTGCCGTCCTCGGCGCGCGGCTGGATCCACAAGACGGGCAACGAGGGCCTGATCAAACTCGTCGAGGACACCGACCGCGGGGTCCTGGTCGGCGCCACCTCCGTCGGCCCCATGGGCGGCGAGGTGCTCTACGGACTCGTTGTGGCGGTCCAGGCCGAAGTCCCGGTCGACCGGCTGCGGCACATGATGTACGCCTACCCCACCTTCCACCGGACCGTGGAAGACGCCCTCGCGGGGCTGCGCCGAAGCTGACCCGCAGGGGCACCACGGAGACCATGCGGGCTCCAACCCAGTGGTACGAACGGTCGCAGGGAAACCAACGGGCGCAGCATAAGCACGGCGGAGCAAAAGATGGGCCTTCCGCAGCCCTGCGGACCAGATCAAGGACCCCGGCCTTGCGCGGTCAGGCATCCATCCACGAGCCAGCGGCATGGGTTGTGCGCGCAGGTGGCGCAGGTGGCGCAAGAAAGCATGGGCGCATCAGAAGGGTCCCGCGGGGAACCCGGTTGTCTGCGACGGCATTCAGTGGACAGCCTGGCTGCGTGCCATGGGAAGAAAAAATACCCGGACCGGAATGGGCGCAGCGCCTGACCGGGTTCCCGGGATACGGCATCCCTTGGAGGTGGCTCCCGTACAACGGGCTTCACCGTGCGGGCGTCCACCCTCCCTCTCAGAGAGAAGGTGAGTCAGCATGGCGCTCCTGAAAGAGCGGCCCCATGCGCCGCACATGCACATGCACATGCCCCACATGCCTCATGTGATCAGCGAGCCCGAACTCCGTCCCCTCGACCTGGGCGGCCTGCTCGCGCGCGGGGCGGCTGCCGGGTTCTTCGCCGGTATGGGATTCCTGCTGGCGAACATGTGGTTCGCCGTGAGCCAGGGCATGCCGGGGATCTCCCCGTTGTATGTCATGTCCACCGTCTTCCACGCCTCGGACGTACCGGTTGCGAACCCCACCGAAGCGATACTCGGCCTGACGGTCCACATCGCACTCTCGCTGGGCTTCGGCATGGGCTTCGCGCTACTCCTCGTCCCGCTGCTGCGCAAGGTACCCGCCCTGGTGATCGGTGCTCTCGCCTACGGACTGGCCCTGTATGTGCTCAACTTCCAGATCCTCGGTAGGACCGTCTTCGAGTTCTTCACCAACCCTCAGGGGCCGGATCAGCTCTTCGAAGCACTCGTTCACCCGCTGATCTTCGGGCTGCTGCTGGTGCCGTTCTTCCTTGGACGGCCGTTCGAAAGGACGCGGCGAGCCGAGCCGCAACCCACCGCGACTGCGACCGGCGGCACAACTCCTGGCACGTCGAACCGGCCAGGACCCATGGAGCCGTAATGCTCCCCGTACAGGTGGATTCCATCTCGGTACGGCGGCGTTGCCCCGGTAGAGCCGAAGGGCCATGCAGCCGGCCAGGGCGCAAGCTCCTGCACCCGGAAGGAACCCGGAGACGATGACGTACCGATACCCGCATTTCCATACCCGACTGGTGGTCGAAGACATGCGGTTCCACGCAGGACCGCAGCCAGGCGAAGAGATGCCGGATTTCGACCTCCCCACGGTGGACGGTGGCCGAGTCGCCAAGTCCGACTTCGTGGGCCGCACTCCCTTGCTGCTGACCATGGGGTCGGTGACCTGCCCGATGACCGCGGCCGCCGACCCTGCCCTCAAGCGGCTCCACGCCGAATTCGGTGACCGCGTGGCGTTCGTGACGCTCTACGTACGCGAAGCCCATCCCGGTGACCGATACCCCCAGCCGGACCGGCTCGATCGCGAAATGGACCACGCACGCGACCTCAAGGCCCGCGACGAGCTTCTGTGGCCCGTCGCTGTCGACGACCTCGACGGGACGCTCCACCGCATGCTCGACCCCAAGCCGAACGCCGCCTACTTGATGGGCAGAGACGGCCGGGTCGGTTTCCGGGTCCTTTGGTCCGACGACCGCGAGCCGATCCTGCGCGCGGCCCTTGAGAATGTGCTGTCCGGCCGCTCTCCGGCGGGCGAACACCAAGGTCGCGTAGTGCCGATGCTTCGCGGCGTCGCCGAGATGGACCGCATGCTGACACTCTCCGGACCCACGGCCCGGCGCGACGTCCGCAAGGCCGCGCCTCCCATGTATGCCATGGCACGAGTGATGGGACTGATGAAGCACCGCCGCGAGGACGTGACCACGTAGCACGACCACAGCGCACGTCTATGCCTTCAGGTTTCCGACTGACCAGCGCCGGCAGCACCTTGGTACTCACCGGGATGGGGTGCACCGCCGACGGCATCGGGAGCACCCGTGGGTCGCGCTGGCGGCCGCAGGAAAGGACGTCGCGGATGCGGGCATGTCGGTTGTGCTGTTCGTCGAGCAGCTGATGAAGCACCGCCGGGTCTGCTCCTGGTGCACCCTGGCCGCGGCCTGCCATCTCGCCGCTGTGCCGCTCCTCCTTACGGAAGCACAAGCCGCGTTGTCCACGATCCAGTGGCGGAGGAAGTGACCACCCCGGCACCGTCGCCCTCGACGTCATTACCCGCCAAGGTGATGACGGCAGGTCAGCTCTCTCAAGGCTGACGCGCGTCAGTGAAGGCGGGCTCTCAGAACCCTTAGCGACTGAACAGCAAAGGATGGTGCGTAATGAGCAAGGTGGCCCTCATCGTTCTCGCTGACACGGAAACGCATGCCGACTTGGGCCGGTCGTACAACGCCCTCGTCACAGCCAAGGAATGTATGGAAGCAGGTGATGACGTACGGCTCATCTTTGATGGTGCGGGTACGAAGTGGCCGGGTGTCTTCGCCGACCCGAAGCACGATGCCCACCAGGCTTATCAGGCTGTCACCGCGGTTGTGGCGGGGACCTGCAAGTTCTGCGCCCAGCAGTTCGAAGCCGAGGAAAGCGCCCGCCAGGCGGAGGTCCCCATGCTGGACGAGTACGAGGGCCATCCGAGCCTTCGCAGCCTGATCAGCAAGGGGTACCAGGTCCTCACATTCTGAAAAGACCGTCAGGCCTTGTGAAGGCATGACCGCGGCCCTTGCCAGACGCGGCTCGAAGTCCAGCGGCCAGCCGATTACGGGGACTCCCCGCAGATACCCGGGCTCATGAGCGGCCGACGCCGACGTGTCGGCGCGGTGTCTTGGAGAGCGAGAGGTTAGGAAGGGCTCTGTCATGACCGAACAAAAGCGCGGTCCGGAAGACATCCCCACCGTTGAGCGCATGGCAACGCTCGCGGCGGCCAAGGGGAGCGCCATCAAGCACAAGCTCCTCGGGGAGGAGCAAACGGAACGAGGCCGGCAGTGGCTTCGTTCGCTTTCAGCGACAGCGTTTGTCGCTGGGTTTCAGCAGCGGTTGGCGATCACCGGGCTCGCGGATGTTCATGGGAAATGACGGCACTGCGGTGTCAGAAGACCTGAAGGGGCTGATGGCCTCCCGGGGACCTGGATCGGCTCACCGCCTCGGGGCTCAAGCAAGACTCTGAGGACCGCCCTCCCGGCGCGGAGCTGTCAGAGTTGCGCCTGGAGGATCACCGGTGTGTCTCCTTGTGTGGAGGCACCCGCGCAAGGAGCCTGATGTCCACGAAAAGGCCCTGGACAGCCTGGGTAGCCATCGGCTAGACGGCGTCAGGAGTGTCCGCTCACCATGGAGGCAACGTTGGCGCAAGATCCGGTACAGGTAGCACCGAACTTGTACAAGGTTTTGTTCGAGAACGACCGAGTGCGGCTGCTTGAGGTGCGCCAGAAGCCGGGCGACGAATCGGCGATGCACGGGCATCCGGATTGCCTCATCTACTGCTTGAGCGAGGGGAAAGTGACATTCAGTTCGCCCTCGGGTGAATCCCAAGAAGTCGAGCTACGCACCGGCGACACCATCTGGCAGGAGTCTCAAGAACATGCTGCAAAGAACACCGGTGCGACCGACGTTGTCGGGCTCGTCTTCGAGCTGAAGTGAGTTTGTGTCAAGCGTGGCTTCATACGGAACGGCCCGCCGCCCATGAGGGCGGCGGGCCGTGTGGCGGTCCCGGCAGAGGTCAGCCGGACTCGGCGTGTTCTTCCGGCACTCCAGCGGGTCCGGGGGCTTGCCGGAGGACGACCAGGCCGTGAC